>DLDA01000034.1:0-35003 GCA_002480925.1 Lachnospiraceae bacterium UBA7784
CGTCAAGTGTTAAAGACGGGATTTTCATAAAAAATTCCTCCTTTATCGTATCCTTATAATGATACAACATCCAACTCTTAAAAGCAAACCCACCATTTTGTTAGGGAAGACTTATTTTTCTTGACAATGATGTTAGTCTATGCTAATATAACTGATGCAAGGCATGACTAACAAATAGAAAGAAGGGAAAGCTATGTTGCCATTATCTTTTGCACGAACTGGAGAGGAAGTTATGGTATCAAAGATCTCTGGCTCCGATCAGATGAAGCAGCACCTCTGCGATCTGGGCTTTGTCATTGGAAGCAGGGTGAATATAATCAACCAGTCAGGAAACGGAAATATGATCGTAAATCTAAAGGGTTCACGACTGGCCATTACCGATCAGATGGCTGCAAAGGTTTTTGTGGTTATGTCAGAGACAAAAAAGCGGTAGAAATGGAGGTATTCAAGTGAGGACGCTGCGTGATGTAAGGGTAGGGGAGACTGCCAGAGTTAGATCGATCCACGGAGCCGGGGCTCTTAAGCGCAGGATCATGGATATGGGGATCACAAAGGGCACAGAAATATATGTCCGTCGTATAGCTCCGCTGGGGGATCCTGTAGAGGTAACTGTTCGGGGATTCGAGCTGTCGCTTCGAAAGGATGATGCGGATATACTTGAGATGGAATAAAGGATGATCAGGAGGAAACGATGGAGATAAGGATCGCGCTTGCGGGAAATCCGAACTGCGGTAAAACAACCCTCTTTAATGCGCTTACAGGTGCCAATCAGTATGTGGGTAACTGGCCGGGCGTTACTGTAGAGAAAAAGGAAGGACGTCTTAAGGAAAATAAGGATGTGATAATTCAGGATCTGCCTGGTATCTATTCACTTAGTCCTTATACCCTTGAGGAGGTCGTCGCAAGGGACTATCTTGTAAAAGACAGACCCGACGCCATTTTAAACATTATAGATGGAAGCAATATAGAGAGAAACCTCTATCTGACCACCCAGCTTATCGAGGTCGGCATTCCTGTTGTAATGGCGATAAACATGATGGATGTCGTCCGTAAAAACGGGGATAATATCGATACAAAAAAGCTTGCCGATGCCCTTGGATGTCAGATCGTAGAGATATCCGCCCTCAGGGGAGAAAATATCACAGAGGCCGCACGACTTGCTCTAAAGGCTGCCATGACAAAGAAATCCGGTGAGCTGCCTCACGTCTTCACAGGCTCTGTAGAGCATGCGATCGCCCATATAGAAGAGTCCCTGGGCAGATATGTTCCGAAGGATCAGGAGAGATGGTATGCTATAAAGACCTTCGAAAGAGATGAGAAGGCCTTAAAGGACTTTGCGGTCCCTGCAGCAGTAATGGACGAGATCGAGGGCCACATAAGGGACTGCGAGAAGGAGATGGATGATGATGCCGAATCGATAATCACGAATCAGAGATATAATTATATCACCGGGCTGATCAGTAAATGCGTGAAGAAGGGTCATGAAAAGGGAGCACTTTCCGCCTCTGACAGGATCGATAGGATAGTGACCAACAGATGGCTGGCCCTTCCTGTCTTTGTCGGCATCATGTTTCTCGTCTATTATGTAGGCGTATCGCTTGCAGGCGGACCGCTTACGGACTGGACAAACGATACACTGTTCGGAGCCTGGATAGAGGATGGATTCATGCGTCCGCTTCTGCACCACATAGGAGCATCCGCATGGGTAGAGTCCCTTGTTGTAGACGGAATAATAAATGGTATAGCAACCCCTCTGGGCTTTGTGCCTCAGATGGCCATCATCTTTCTTCTGCTTGGTTTCCTTGAGGACTGCGGATATATGTCGAGAGTGGCATTTATAATGGACAGGATATTCAGAAGGTTCGGACTTTCGGGAAAGTCATTTATTCCTTTCCTCATCTCATCAGGATGCGGGGTTCCGGGCATAATGTCGACTCGTACTATAGAGAGTGAGAAGGACCGTCGCATGACCATGATGACCACTACCATGATACCGTGCGGAGCCAAGCTTCCGGTCATTGCAGCTATAGGCGGATATGTACTTGGAGCTGATAAATGGTGGTTTGCGCCCGTCTGCTATTTCACCGGGATCGGAATTGTGATAATATACTGTATTATCCTGAAGAAGACAAAGGAGTTCGCGGGTGAGCCTGTACCTTTCGTAATGGAGCTTCCGGCCTATCATCTTCCTACTATAAGGAACCTCCTGCTTCATATGTGGGAGAGACTGTGGGCCTTTATAAAGAAGGCAGGAACGATACTCTTCTTCTGCTGCGCAGTGATGTGGTTCCTCTCATCGTTCGGAATAGAGGGCGGAGCCTTTGGACTGGTTGACAATACAGCAAATTCCATCCTTGCAGCTATAGGTGGATTCCTGGCTCCTGTATTCTATCCGCTTGGCTTCGGCCACTGGCAGGCGGTTGGGGCTACTCTTTCAGGATTTGTTGCAAAGGAGCAGCTTGTCGGAACACTTTCTATCGTGTCAAAGCTCGGAGCGGACGTGACAGACGCAGTGACTCAGAGCGGCTATCATTTCAATGCACTTCGTGATGCCTTCAGTGAGTTCTTCGGCTATGGAAGTGCTCATACCGGGGCCACGATGGGAGCGATCGCCTTTCTTGTATTCAATATCTTCGACAGCCCGTGTCTTGCAGCTATTTCCACAATGGCAAAGGAAATGGGCGATCGCAGGAAATTCTGGAAGGCAATAGCATTCCAGAATATATCAGCCTGGTGTGTGACCTATATGGTATATCAGATAATTGGACTCTTCAATGGAGTACCTTTCACAGGCTGGACTATCGGGGCCTTCATAGTGCTTGGGATCTATATCTATCTTCTGGTGAGGCCAGATCCTGACAGGAAGTATATACAGGAAGAGAGGACTGCGAAAGTGCCTGAATGACTTTGACAAAAAAGGAGGCTATAGCTATGGCGGATATAATAGTTCTTATAATACTTGGAGCTGCAATGGTTCTTGCGCTTTCTTCCGTGATCCGCGATAAAAAAAACGGGAGAAGAACCTGCGGATATGCCTGCGGAGACGAGGTATGCAGGGGCAGATGCGGATATGTGAATACCGGACATCTGTCACGAACTGAAAGAAAGGAAATAAAGGAGGCGGTCCGTAACCTTAAGGCAAAGCAGAAGGCCGCCTCCAGAGGCTGATCCATGAAAAAGATTGTTCTTACAATAGATGGCATGATGTGCGCAATGTGTGAGGCTCATGTGAAGGATGCCATAAGAAGCAGATTTCCCGGAGCTAAGAAGCTTAAGGCGGATCATTCATCAGGTCATGTGTCTTTTATACTTGAAGAGGATATGCCCTTTCAGATCTTAAAGCACGATCTTAGGTCAGCTCTTGACAGCACAGGATACAGGCTTTTGGATGCAGAGGAACAGGACCCTGCACCCAAAAAGGGCTTTTTCGCCAGATTTAAAAACCGCTGAAAAACCAGCCCGGCATCAGCCGGGCTGGTTATATTTACTGTTAAAAGTCTCCCTCGGCTTTTGCCTGAATCACCTGTATTGCTTCCAGTTGTAATAATATCCGCTTCCCTTTGAATGGTCGGAGTATATATCATAGGGCTCTTTTGATACGGTAAGCTCACTGGAAGTAAAGAATTCCCTTGTGGCCTTTGAGTATGAGTGATCATTTGAGGCCGGATATTTCCATGGGATACCATCTACGATCTGTCTGAATGTTCCGGATTTCAACTGGTCAAGGGTCTTTTGTGAACCGAGCAGGAACTCGTCTACATTTTTGCCACTTCCATCTGATCCTCCGGTCTTGTCATACCAGGTCACATCTACAAAGTAGTTCTTCTTTTTTATCGTCACAAGATTCCAGGTATGGTCGCTGCTCGAAACTATCTTTGACTTGATCGTCTTGTCTGAAAAGACCGAATGATCCATGAGATACTGGAAGGCTCTGGTATATCCCTGGCAGACAACGTTTGTATCCGGATCATTATCAAATACGCTTATCATATCGTAGGGCCTGTAGTCACGCAGATATGAGCTTCTGTCGTTATAGGCCGCATGATCATAGACGACGTTTTCGGAGATCCAGTCGGCATAGGCCTTTATCTTTTGCGCGTCAGGCAGGTGGGCATAGTAATTCAGGACAGAGTCAGCGTTAGCGAGGGCTTGCCGGATAGCAGTAAGTGAGCTGCCGTTTATTGCATAGGAATTGTTGCCGTACATATAGGCAGGGCTTACTACCCAGTAGATCGTTATCCTTCTCAGGGTATATCTGCTCCCTACATATGTGTAGTCATATGTAGGCGCGGCTGCAAGATTGCTCCAGGACAGAAGCTCGGGATGATTCTGTCTGATGTATTTAATGACTCTTTTGCCGCAGGCGTTTGCACGCTTTTTTATTGATGAAGCGGAGCCCGTTACTTGCTGTGAGGAAGGGATATCATAGCTGCATGCTGTGCTAATACTACTGCCCTTGCCATTCTTTAGTATGTTCAGAAGGAAGTTGACATTGGTATAATAAACAGACCGGGTAAGACCCTTAAGCCGCTTCTCATGCCAGGTCGATGCATTCGCATCCAGGGCTCCTGAGCGGATGATCGATAGAGCCAGGACCATACCCAGAATGCAACAGATGATTTTCTTTTTTGCTTTCATTTAGTTATCCCTCCATGATTATATAAATATAGCCGCCCCACAGACAATAGGGACGGCGATTGCGATAAGTAATAAGCAAGCGACGGGAGTCGGACCCGCGTCCTCAGCTTGGGAAGCTGATATAATAGCCGTTATACGACGCCTGCGTAAAATAAAAAAGCAGGTGATGAGAATCGAACTCACGTATCCAGCTTGGAAGGCTGGTGTTCTACCATTGAACTACACCTGCATATGCCCAGTTCCGGAATCGAACCAGAGACACGAGGATTTTCAGTCCTCTGCTCTACCAACTGAGCTAACTGGGCATGTCCGTTTCAAACGAACAAATAGATTTTACGGTATTTGCCCAATTAAGTCAAGTATAAATTTACAATTTTTTCGAAAAATGCTACAATACATTTACTGCATAAATATGCAGATATGACGAACAGAAAATAACTAACGGCGGCGGGCCGCTGTTACAGATTCAGGGAGAAAACAGATGATTAAGCTGAATGACTATCTGTATAAGGGGGATACGGTCTTGAAGATCATAGATGCCTATGCCTCGGATCTGCTGGCAGAGGCGGGCAGGACCGGCAGTGAGGTCGATCGCGCCCACGGCAGATATCTTGCGGATCTTGAGAGCCTTCTGATACATAATGATTTCCTTACATCCCAGTCACAGAGGATCAGGGAATTCTATATGTATATGGTGGGCAGGTACCCTTATCTTGCATTTTCCTTCAAGGGAAGGATAAAGTCACTGATAAGGGCAGAGGAAAAATTCAACAGAAAGCTTCTGACCTGCTACGGAGACGCTTATCAGAGGGATGGCAGGCTTACAGAGGATAGCGAGGCGGCCGCCAGTGCAGTCTCGGTCAGGGATCTGATAGCCTACAGGATAATCATATCTATCCCCAGATGTCATCTGAAGCCGGGAGAGGATGAGGAAGAGGAGAGTATCAGGATCCTCTATCAGATAGCGGAGGAGCTGCCGGTTTTCTTAAAGACTCAGGATTTCGTGCCTCAGAAAAACCGCTTTGCCAGAGAGCATCCTTCTTCGACGATCTCGGATCAGGCCAGGGAATACTATAAGGATTATGTCGAGTACAGGAGTACAAAGGGATATCAGTCGCTGCATATTTCCTTCCTTGACAAGCTGTCTGGAAGTGTCTTTGAGATACAGCTACGTACCAAAAGGATGGACGACTATGCGGAGATAGGTCAGGCAGATCATTTCTCGTACGAGGAGGGACAGCATCTGAGGGAGAACAGGAGAGTCATACCTCAGGGGATGAAGAGAGAATATGATGAGGCATATGAGAGGCTTGATTCGATAAGGAAGCTCGATCTGACAAAGGTCGATGTTAATATGTTTACTGCAGCAAGCAATATCCTTATCAATGATAGCTGCGGACTGTTCAGAGGACGTCTGATCCTGCCTTATGAGCATCTTTCCAGATTTCAGAACGACAGGATCAGCTGAAAATAGTATTGGCAAGAGGCTTATGTTTCTGATATAATCAGTATAACTATGTAATCGCAAGGAGGTCATATTTATGGCAGAGAATACATTCACGGTAGAAAAGGGAGTTACCGTGACCGATGAGGTCATGGCAACTATCGCAGGACTTGCAGCAAGCGACGTTGAGGGACTGGCTTATATCGGAAACGGGCTCACAAGGAGTAATATCACCAAGGCCGGAGCGAATAAGCTTTCAAAGGGTATCCATATAATCAGAGAGGAGGACGGCTCAGTCACAGTCAGACTGGCTATAGTACTCAGATATGGATATGAAGTGCCGAATGTCTGCCGCGAGATCCAGGACAAGGTAAAGACAAATGTCGAGACCATGACAGGAATAAGTGTCAGAGAGGTAGATGTGAGGATTGCGTCGATAGAGGTCGCTGACGCGGGTGCAAGGGTATGAACCAGAGCAGGAGACGAGAGGAGAGCTTCAAGAGGCTCTTCATGGCCCAGTTCTATCCGGATGATCAGTTCGATGATGTTTTGAAATCATCCGATGAGCTTGAGAGGCTGGACTGGGATTCGGATGCAAGACCCTATATAGAGCCGGAGCTGGGGAACGGGATAAAGCCATCTGATCTTAAGCTGATAAATGATAAGGTTATGGCCATAAGGGAGCATATAGATCAGATAGATGATATCTTGAACAGCTGCATGGAGGGCTGGAAGACCAGCAGGCTTTCAAAGGTGGATCTGACGGTGCTCCGTCTTGCAGTATATGAGATAAGGTTCGACGACAGGATACCGGTCAAGGTATCGATCAACGAAGCGGTAGAGCTTGCGAAGAAGTACGGCACCGAGAAGTCGGGAGGCTTCGTGAACGGAGTTTTAAGGAGAGTCGCAGAGAGTGAACCGGGTCTGGACAGTAGCAAAGCTGAATAATTATATATCAGGACTTATTGAGGATGACCCTGCGTTTGCTCCTCAGATAGTAGTTGAAGGGAATGTCTCTCTCGGACCGAAGGGATATTCCCGTTTTTCACATATATACTTCACACTTATAGACCCTGACGATCCGGCTCCTGATTATCAGAAGGCCAAGCTTTCCTGTGCAATGTGGAAGAGCACGGTGGAAAGAGGCGGCCTTACCTACGAAATGAAAAACGGTGACAATATCCGGGTCACAGGAAGGATTGCCGTCTATGGGGCGAGGAGTCAGTACCAGCTGATTGCCACAAGGATAGAAAATGCCGGAGCCGGTAAGCTTGAGGAGGCAAAGAGGGCTCTGTTTAATGAGCTTAGAGCCAGGGGATATTTCGAGGCAGACCATAAGAAGCCTATACCGGCATATATCACCCGGGTAGGTATAGTTACCTCTCCGACAGGTGAGGCTGTCCATGATATAATCAGGAATATTCAGCTAAGGAATCCTCATGTGGAGATATATCTGGTACCTGCACTTGTACAGGGAGATGAGGCAGCTCGGTCTATCGCAGAGGCCCTTTATATAATAGACAGGCTCGGAATGGATGTGATCATCTGCGGAAGAGGAGGAGGAAGCCCCGAGGACCTGATGGCCTTTTCATCAATAGAGGTAGCTCAGGCTATTTATGACTGCGAGACACCTGTGATCTCTGCGGTAGGACATGAGCCGGATATGTCGATATCCGACTACGTTGCCGATCTTCGTGTGGCTACTCCTACGGCTGCAGCAATGCAGATCTTTGATTATAGAAGCTTCTGTGAGGATCTTTACCGCCGGAGAGATGAGCTTAAGGGCAGGATCAACCACAGGATCATGGAGGCAGAGCTCCATCTGAGAAGAGTAAAGGAGCAGGTGGATAAGGGCGCACCAGATCTTTTTCTTGCCAGAATGGAAAAGGAGCTTATACGGCTTAGGAAGACGATCGAATACAGTATTTCTGACAAGCTTAAGGACAGGGAGACCGCTATGTCCGGATACGGCCCTTTCCTTAAGAATGCCCTTGGTCTAAAGCTTGGCTCAGTCACAGGCGCTCTGTCCCTTGCAGCGGCCTCGCTTCCTCAGGCTATGGGGAAAAAGCTTGAAAACCGGACAAACACCCTGCGCCTTGCAGCACAGAAAATAGAGTATTCCTCTCCGCTAAAGAAGCTTTCAGATGGATATGCCTATGTAGAGGGGGATAAGGGAAGGATCACAAGTGTCAGTCAGGTGAAAAGGGATGACCAGATAAGACTCACTCTTTCAGATGGTATGATCGAGTCCAGAGTTGATAAGATAAAGGAGAAGGACATTGCCGGCAAAGAAGAATAAAAGTGTCACAATAGAGGAAAACCTGGAGGAGCTCGACAGGATAGCTGCTCAGATGTCTGATCCCACGGTAAGCCTTGAGGATTCCTTCAGCCTCTATGAGGAGGGTATCAGAAGGATAAAGGAATGCAATCAGGCTATAGCCAGCGTCAGGCAGAGAGTAGAAAAGCTCGAGGCAGATGGAACGGTATCGGATTTTTTGGGTGATGAGCAATGAAGACATTTGATGACAGAAGAAAAGAAGCGGATCAGATCATAGAGGGGTTTCTCCGTGAGGAAAAGGGATATGACAGGACTCTGATAGAAGCGATGAACTACAGCATAAGGGCAGGCGGAAAGAGACTGCGCCCTGTACTGCTGCAGTCCTTCGGCCGTATGTACGGAGCGGATGAGAAGAGACTCCATCCTTTCATGGCTGCGATAGAGATGATCCATACCTATTCTCTGGTACATGATGATCTGCCGGCAATGGATAATGATATGCTCCGCCGTGGAAAGCCTACTACACATGCCAGATTCGGAGAGGCAATGGCTATACTTGCAGGAGATGCTCTTTTGAATGAGGCCTTTACAATAATGTCTGACGAGACAAAGAGGACTCTTTTCGCTGAAGACGGACCCCTGCTCGACGAGTGCTTTGGAGAGGTATATGCGACAAGCTTTATCAGTAAATATGCCGGAGTCGATGGGATGGCCGGAGGGCAGAGTCTTGATGTCGAGACGGACAAGCTGGGACGGGATGTGACAGGAGAAGAGATCCATTATATATACCTGAACAAGACCTCGGCCCTGCTTGAGGCTTCTATGCTGGCAGGAGCAGTGCTTGGAGGATCCGGCGTTGGAAAGGATATTTCCCTTATCGCCAGTGCAGGAAAGGACATAGGATTCGCCTTCCAGATAAGAGATGATATCCTGGATATAGAGGGAGATGAAAGTATCATAGGCAAGGAGACCGGGCAGGATAAAAGGAACGGCAAGAGTACCTTTGTATCGATCCATGGAATAGAGGAAAGCGAGGCCTTCATAAGGGACTATACCGAGGAGGCAAAGACCCATATTTCAAATCTCGAAAATGTAAAGGATGAGGAAGAAAGGATCTTTGTACTGGATCTGTTTGACGCTCTTACAGAAAGAAATCACTGATGCTATTAGAGAAGATAAACGAACCAAACGATATCAAAAAGCTTTCTCCTGATGAGCTTCCTGTTCTTGCCAAGGAGATAAGGGCCTTTCTTTTAAAGACCCTGTCTGTTACCGGGGGACATGTAGCGAGCAATCTAGGAGACGTTGAGCTTACGATCGCTCTTCACAGGGTGCTTGATTTCCCATCTGACAAGCTGATCTGGGATGTAGGACATCAGAGCTATACCCACAAGATACTTACAGGACGACGGGACCAATTTGCCTCCTTAAGGCAGTATGGCGGTATATCCGGATTTATGAATCCGGATGAAAGCAGCTGCGATCCCTTTATTTCAGGACACAGCTCGACCTCTATAGCAGTCGCCTCAGGGCTTGCTCAGGCAAGACAGCTGAAGGGAGGCAGGGAGAATGTCGTAGCCGTGATAGGAGACGGAGCCCTTACGGGAGGACTCGCATATGAGGCATTGAATAACGTCTCCCGCCTAAAAAGCAATCTGACCATTATCCTGAATGACAACCATATGTCTATCTCTGAAAATGTCGGAGGCATGAGCACACATCTAAGCTCCCTTAGAACCTCATCAGGCTACAAGGGACTAAAGAATGATATAGAGGAGAGCTTAAGAAAGATACCTGGCGGCGAGCAGGCCATAAAAAGGATAAGAAGGACCAAGAACGGGATCAAGCAGCTCCTTATCCCCGGCATGATCTTTGAGAACATGGGTATAATGTACTTAGGCCCGGTCGACGGTCATGACATAGGATCCATGATCCGTCTCATAAGGCAGGCACTGACTGTCGAGGGGCCGGTGATAGTTCATGCTGTCACGAGAAAGGGGAAGGGATATCTGCCCGCAGAGAAGAATCCCTCTCTTTTCCATGGTATAGGTCCCTTTGATCTGGCAACGGGAAAGCCGCTCCAGAAAAAGGAGAAGCCTGACTACACGGATATATTCTCAAGAACACTTGTAGGCGAGGCAGAGAGGGATAAAAGAATAGTCGCTGTTACAGCTGCAATGGGGATCGGGACAGGACTTCGCAGGTTCAGAAGGGATTTCCCGGACAGATATTTCGATGTAGGGATAGCTGAGGGCTATGGGACCACCTTTACTGCAGGACTTGCAGCAGGCGGAATGCTGCCTGTTTTTGCGGTATATTCCTCCTTCCTTCAGAGGGGCTTTGACCAGCTGATACATGATGTGGCGATAGGCGGCTACCACTGTGTGTTTGCTGTAGACAGGGCAGGTATAGTAGGACGCGACGGGATAACCCATCAGGGCATTTTCGACCTGTCATATCTGACTATGATCCCCGGAGTTACAGTAATGGCTCCCAAGGATGGCAGGGAGCTTAAGAGGATGCTTACATTTGCCATCAGGGAGATGAATTCTCCTGTAGCGATCAGATATCCGAGAGGTGAGGCGGCTGACCTCTCAGAAGAGAGTCTGTTCGGAGATGGTGAGCCGATAGAGTATGCAAGGGCAGAGATCATAAAGAAAAAGAGCAGCGACCGGGTATTGCTGTTTGCAATCGGAAGCATGGTAGGGACCGCTATAGAGGCAGAGGTCATACTAAATGAAGCCGGAATTCCTGTCAGCGTGGTAAACGCCAGATTTGCAGCGCCGCTTGATAAGGATTTTCTTATCCGTGAATGTGACGGATATGATCTGATCGTTTCTATGGAGGAGAATGTCAGATTCGGTGGCTTTGGAGAAAAGGTCCTGTCAGTGCTTGCCCAGTCAGGCTACAGGGGCGACTTCCTGAATATCTCCATTCCCGATGAGTTCGTTCCTCATGGCAGTTGTGAGGAACTGAAACGTGAGACTGGGCTTGATGCCAGCTCTGTTGCAGCCGCCATCATCAAGCGGATAGAGGATCAGAAGATACGTGGAGGCTCTAGATGAAGAAAAGACTGGATGTCCTTTTAGTCGAGAGAGGACTTGCTCCGTCAAGAGAACGTGCCAAGGCATACATAATGGAGGGCAAGGTCTATGTAGACGAACAGAAGGAGGATAAGGCCGGGACTACCTTTCCAGAGGATGCGAGGATCGAGATCCATGGCAGGAAGCTTATCTATGTAAGCCGCGGAGGGCTTAAGCTTGAAAAGGCCATAAAGACCTTTCCTATAGATCTTACTGGAGCAGTCTGCATGGACATAGGAGCCTCGACAGGGGGCTTTACCGACTGCATGCTGCGTAACGGCGCCTCTAAGGTCTATTCTGTTGATGTGGGCTACGGACAGTTCGCTTATTCACTGAGACAGGACGAGAGGGTTGTCGTGATGGAAAGGACCAATGTCAGATATATGAAGCCGTCTGATATAGGAGAGCTTCTTGATTTTGCCTCATGTGATGTATCCTTTATTTCTCTTTCAAAGGTGCTTCCTGCTGTATATCCAATGCTAAGGGACGGGGCCGGAATGGTCTGCCTTATAAAGCCCCAGTTCGAGGCAGGCAGGGAGAATGTAGGTAAGCGCGGAGTGGTGAGGGATCCAGCCGTACACAGACAGGTGATAGAGAATGTTTTTTATTTTACGAAAAAGACCGGCTTTTCTGTACGGGGGCTGACCTTCTCTCCGATTAAGGGCCCGAACGGCAATATAGAATATCTGATGTATATTGCTAAAAGCGATGACAGGGAGAATGATACCCGGGAAATGATAGATGACGTGGTAAGAGAGGCTCATAAGGAGCTTGATAAGAAATGAAGAACTTTCTGATACTCACTAAAGAAGACAGTCCCAGGATGGAGTCATTCATCAGAGAGATAATCACCTTTCTAAATGATAATGGCGCAAAGGGGCAGAGCGCAGTCTTAAGAAAGGAGGACGCCAGCAGGCCTGTAGAGGTTTTTGATGGCTGTGAATGCATAATCACTGTCGGCGGAGACGGAACTATGATAAGGGCTGCTGTAAGGACAGTTGAGGCCCAGGTCCCGCTTATCGGTATCAATAAGGGACATCTTGGGTATCTCTGTGATCTGGATCAGACCTCCTACAGGGAGGCTCTTAAGAGACTTATCGAAGGAGACTACGATGTAGAGGAGAGGATGCTTCTCGAGGGAAGGGTCGTCTCAGAGGACGGCTCGCCTAAAAGCGGCAGCATAGTGGCTGTAAATGATATAGTGATCACCAGTCATAACGGGCTTCAGGTCGTCCATCTGTCTGTAGATGTAAACGGAGAGCGGCTGACCTCGTTTAATGGAGATGGTATCATCTTTGCCACACCGACTGGATCTACAGCCTACAATCTTTCCACAGGAGGCCCCATAGTAGATCCCAAAACCTCGCTAATCCTGATGACGCCTCTGAATGCCCATGTGGTAGGGATGAGAAGCATAGTCCTTGATGATACAGCCATGATCAGTGCAAGGGTGACCAGGAGGAATCAGGATGAGCTAAACGCTGCAGCCGCCTTTGACGGCACGACTTCTATCATGCTTAAGGACGGAGACATGGTTCAGGTAAAAAGATCAGGAAAGACTGTTAAATTTGTCAGGCTCTCAAGGATCAATTTCCTTGACAGGATCAGGAGCAAGCTGCCATACTGATATAGGCCGCCTGCCGGTTAATTGGAGAAAGAATGAAGAATACCAGACAGAAGAAAATACTAGAGCTCATTATAAAGTATGAGATCTCGACACAGGAGGAGCTTTTGGAAAAGCTTCGAGAAAGCGGCTGTGACGTGACTCAGGCCACTGTTTCGAGGGATATAAGGGAGATGAAGCTCACAAAGATCGAGACAAACGGAAGACTCCGCTATGTTGCCTATAAGGAAAGCGATGGCGATCTGAATGAGAAGTACAGGAAGGTGCTAAGAGAGGGCTTTCTGTCGATGGACAATGCGATGAACATTCTTGTGATAAAGACCATATCCGGAATGGCTATGGCGGTGGCAGCTGCTCTTGATTCGATGGAATATAATGAGATAGTCGGATGTATCGCAGGGGATGATACGGTAATGTGTGCAGTAAGGAGCGTTTCGGATACAGTTAGTCTGATGGATAAGCTCCGCAGGATAATAGACAGATAAAATGTCAAGGGAGGTATGCAGATGCTGGAGAATTTACGGGTAGAGAATCTGGCTCTTATAGATCATGAGGAAATTGAGTTTACAGAAGGACTTAATGTAATGACCGGAGAGACCGGGGCAGGAAAGTCGATAATACTTGGAGCTCTTAATCTGTCTCTTGGTGGAAAGATAAACAGGGGTATGGTAAGGGACAACGAAAGGGATGCCTATGTCGAGGCAGTGTTTACGCTTAGTCCCGCCGAGGAGAAGAGACTTACTGACCAGGGCTTTATGGTCTATGACAGTCAGCTTATCCTGTCGAGAAGGATAAAGGGGGCAAAGAGTGTCGCCAGGATAAATGGGGAGACAGTACCGGCTGCAAGGCTTGCAGAGGCAGGGAGGGAACTTATAGATATATACGGGCAGAGAGAGCATCAGTCTCTTTCTGATCCAAGAAAGCATCTGGCAATCCTGGATTCATTTGTGAAAAATGAGCTTGATCCTCTGCTCGATCAGCTCGCCCCTGTATACAGGGAGTATTCTGCTCTCTGCAGGGAGGCAAAGGAAGCAGACATGGATGAGTCCGAGAGAAAGAGGGATATCTCATATCTGACCCATGTCTCGAATGAGATAGAAGAGGCAGGCTTAGAGGACGGAGAGGATCAGGAGACAGAGGATAGCTACCGCAGGATGTCGGGCGCAGAAAAGACTGCCAAGGGTCTTTCCCAGATAGATGGCCTTCTTTTTGAACAGGCTGATGTGCTTTCACTTATAGGACAGTCACAGAGGGTCTTATCAGAGATAGCTGACGGCGACAGCTCACTCTCCTCGCTTTCATCGACTCTTGATGACGCATATGATATTCTGGATGGATTCTCCCATGATATAAGAAAGGCAGCGGACGATCTAACATTCGAGCCGGAGGAATTCAGGCAGGTAAGCGAGAGACTGGACCTGATAAATGATCTGAAGGCCAAGTACGGCAGGACCATAGACGATATCAGGAAGACAAAGGAGGACGCCGACAGAAGACTAGAGCAGCTTCTGGATCATGAGGCATATATGAAGTCCCTTGAAAAAAGGATCGCAGACACAAAGGAGAGACTTGAGAGTCTGTGCATAAAGGCAGAGGAGATCCGAAAAAAAGGAGCTCTTGAGCTGTCTTCTCAGGTGAAGAAATCGTTAAATAATCTTAACTTCTTAAAGGCTGACTTTTCGGTATCGCTTAAAAGAAAGGGATACTCACAGACAGGATTCAATGACGCAGAGTTCCTTATATCGACAAATCCTGGCGAGCCGGTGAAGCCGCTGTCACAGGTGGCCTCAGGAGGAGAAATGTCAAGAATAATGCTTGCGATAAAGACCGTACTTGCATCCTCATACGATACAGGCACTATGATATTTGATGAGATAGATACAGGTATAAGCGGACGTACAGCCTCGGCGGTGGCACGTGAGCTTGATAAGGTCTCAAAGGGGCGCCAGGTCATCCTGATCACCCATCTTCCTCAGATAGCAGCTCTTTCAGACAGGCATTTCCTGATAGAGAAGTCGGCATCGGACGATTCGACGGTATCAAGTATCAGGGAGCTAAGAGAGGATGAGATCATAGACGAGCTGTCAAGGATGATAGGAGGAGACGTGATCACCGACGCAGTAAGGGAGAGCGCGAGGGAGCTAAGAGAGGCAAAGGTTAAATCTGTATAAATGTATTGCGGTTCATAGTCATTTTGGCTAAAATGTGGATGGGATAGAAAGTGAGGTTATAAAATGCCAGACAGGTATATTAAGGAACTAGTAAACTATGGTATCTCATCCGGACTTACGCCTGAGTGCGAGAGGATCTATACCACGAACCTCCTGCTAAGGGAAATGCATGTTGACAGCTACGATGATTCGGTAGAGACATTTGATGATGATCTCGAGACCATACTTGGTGGTCTTCTTGATGATGCAAGGAGCCGCGGGATAATAGGCGAGGGCACTACAGAGGGGGATCTGTTTGATACTGCTCTTATGAACACTCTTATTCCAAGACCATCGGAGGTTACGAGGATATTCTGGGATAAGTACAGCAGGTCAGCTTTGGATGCTACAGACTGGTTCTATGATTTTTCAAGAAAGACCAATTATATCAGAACCTATCGTGTCGCAAGGGATATGAAGTGGAAGACCTCCACTCCTTATGGGGACCTTGATATCACGATAAATCTCTCAAAGCCTGAAAAGGATCCAAAGGCAATAGCAGCAGCCAGAAACAATAAGAATGCATCATATCCGAAATGCCAGCTCTGTATGGAAAACGAGGGATATGCCGGTAGACTTGATCATCCCGCCAGAGAGAACCACAGGATCATACCTCTTACTATAAACGGCAGCAAGTGGGGCTTCCAGTATTCGCCCTATGTATATTTCAATGAGCACTGCATTGTCTTCAACGGGCAGCATACCCCTATGAAGATAGACAGGGCGGCATTTGAGAAGCTGTTTGATTTCATTTCACAGTTTCCTCATTATTTCCTCGGATCAAATGCAGATCTTCCTATAGTCGGAGGGTCGATCCTCACCCATGATCATTTCCAGGGAGGACATTATACGTTTGCGATGGAAAAGGCAGAGTTTACAGATATGTTTACCGTGAATGGATATGAGGATGTGACAAGCGGTATCATAAAGTGGCCTCTGTCAGTGATCAGACTTCAGGGAAGGGACAGGAAGCGTGTCATAGATCTGGCAGACCATATCCTTAAGAGCTGGAGAGGCTATACGGACGAGTCTGCCTTTATCTTTGCTAATACAGACGGAGAGCCTCATAATACCATCACTCCTATAGCCAGGAAGCATGGGGATATATATGAGCTCGATCTTGCGCTTAGGAATAATATCACCACAGAGGAGCATCCGCTTGGAGTATTTCATCCGCATGAGAAGCTCCATCATATCAAGAAAGAGAATATAGGACTTATCGAGGTGATGGGACTTGCAGTCCTTCCTTCAAGGCTTCAGAAGGAGATCTTCGTTGAGCTTGCAGATGCGCTTGTAGACCATAAGGATATAAGCTCTATAGAGGATCTAAAAAAGCATGCCGACTGGGTAAGAGAGTTTGCTCCTAAATATCCGCAGGGCTTTACCCGTGAAAATATAGACGGTATCCTGAAGGAGGAGATCGGACAGGTATTCCGTGAGGTTTTAGAGGATGCAGGAGTGTTCAAGCTGACAAAAGAAGGGCACGAGGCCTTCCTCAGATTTGTGAACATATTATGATACAGGTACCACATCCTTTATGGATGTGGTATACTTTTGCGTGGAAAAATTGTCATGAAGGGATCTGATCCTTTCTACGGAGAATGGAGGAAATAATGCGTCATTGTATGAGCCCGCTCGATTTCTCGGTTGAGGAGATAGATGAGCTGATAGGACTTGCAGCGGATATAGAGGCTGATCCGGCCAAGTATGAGAAGGCCTGTGCCGGGAAAAGGCTTGCGACCTGCTTCTATGAGCCAAGCACCAGGACAAGACTTTCGTTTGAATCGGCAATGCTGCGTCTGGGCGGGGCTACCTTAGGCTTCGCGTCTGCAGATTCTTCATCTGCAGCAAAGGGCGAGAGCGTCTCGGATACTATAAGAGTCATTTCAGCATATGCTGATATCTGTGCTATGCGACATCCCAAGGAGGGCGCCCCGTTCGTTGCCGCCCAGAAGTCAGAGATCCCGGTGATAAATGCCGGCGACGGCGGTCATAATCACCCTACACAGACGCTTGCAGATCTCTCAACTATCCATTCACTTATAGGAAGACTGGATCATTTTACAATAGGACTCTGTGGCGATCTGAAGTTCGGACGTACAGTGCATTCACTTATAAGCGCACTGGTAAGATATAGTGGAGTCCGCTTCGTGCTCATCTCTCCTGAGGAGCTTAGGATCCCGTCCTATATCAGAGAGGACGTGCTCGTCAGATCCGGGGCTGCCTTCGAGGAGGTCGAGAGCCTTGATGACGCCATGCCTTCTCTTGACGTCCTTTATATGACAAGGGTCCAGAAGGAAAGATTCTTCAACGAGGAGGATTATGTCAGATTAAAGGACAGATATATACTTACCAGGGAGAAGATGAAGCTGGCTAAGGATTCGATGATAGTCCTCCATCCTCTTCCAAGGGTAAATGAAATAGCTGTGGATGTAGATGATGATCCGCGTGCCATGTATTTCACTCAGGCGAAGAAGGCAGTATTTATCAGGATGGCGCTTATACTTACCCTGCTCGGGATCCATGTGGACCCGAGTATACCACAGCCGGACAACAGATAAGGATCGGAGGAAAAAATGCTTAATATCAGCGGAATCCATGAGGGCTATGTACTAGATCATATCAAGGCCGGAATGAGCATGAAGATATATGACTATCTGAAGCTTGACGAGCTGGGAGAAGCGACAATAGCCATGATAATGAATGCAAGAAGCCAGAAAATGGGCCATAAGGACATAATAAAGATCGAATGCCCGCTAGGCTCTATAGACCTCGATATACTAGGCTATATAGATCATAACATAACGGTTGATGTGATAAAGGATGACCGTATCATAAAGAAGGAAAAGCTCTCCCTTCCAAAGCAGGTAGTAAATGTGATAAGGTGCAAGAACCCGCGCTGCATAACAAGCATAGAGCAGGGCATTGACCAGGTATTTGTGCTTGCAGATCAGGAGCACGAGATCTACCGCTGCAAGTACTGCGATGAGGCATATTCTGGCAAGTAAAGGATACGAAATATTACTCAAGGAGTTTTTAAGAAAAGTTTAATGGCAATTACAGAGGAATAGTATTATATTAGTGGAAATGATGGTTATGTTGTAACGTGTAATACTCTGCTCCAGGGATGTGATACTATGTTCGGATATGTGATTGCAGACAGACAACAGATGTCTGACAAGGAAAAGGGAGAGTATAGATCATACTACTGCGGTCTTTGCAAGGAGATACAGCGTATAGCCGGTCTTAGGGGTTCTGCTGTATTAAGCTATGACTGCACCTTTCTATATCTGCTTCATTCTGGCCTTTATGAGCCGGAGAATACAGTATCGATGGAGAAGTGCAGCGTGCACCCTTTCAGGAAGCACAGGATATTAAGGAATCAGATAGCAGATTATGCAGCATCGATGAATATCCTTCTCGGATACTATAATCTGCTGGATGATTACAGGGACCTGCATGATCTGAAGAAGAAAGCGCTTGCGGATTATCTCGGCAGATATATGGATGATATCAGAGCCAGATATCCAAGACAGTGTGAGGCAGTAGAGAAGAATATCGAGCTGATCACCCAGGCTGAGATCCGCCATGAGGAGAATATCGATATTGCCGCAGGCAAGACCGGGCAGATGCTTGCCGAGATCTTTGCCATGAGGGAGGACGAGTGGCAGAATATTTTAAGGAATATGGGATTTTATCTTGGGAAGTTCGTCTATGTGCTCGATGCCTATCTGGATATCGAGAAGGATGAGAAGACCGGGAACTATAATCCGCTGATCCAGAAGAAGAAAAGCGATCCCAAGGGCTTCTGCGATTATATTGAGATGTCGCTTACATCGATGATGTCTGAGACCGCCAGATCCTTTGAGAAGCTGCCGATTGTAGAGGATGCCCCCATACTGCGAAATATTCTTTATTCAGGTGTATGGACGTCATTCAGGGCACACAGATACAGATACAGAAAGAAGCTTGAAGAAAAAAAGAGGGAGGAAGGTTTTGGATCCGTACAAGGTGCTAGGCGTACCGTATGATGCTACAGACGACCAGATCAAGAAGGCCTACAGGCTTTTGGCCAGGAAGTATCATCCTGACGCCAATATGGACAACCCCAATAAGGCTGATACAACTGCTAAGTTCGAGCAGATCCAGAGAGCCTATGACGAAATAATGAGAAGAAGGCAGGATGGGAGCGACGGTTATGTCTACGGCGACGGCCAGCAGTGGAATGAAGGCCCGGATCGTGGCTTCGGTGATCAGGATTTTGACTACGGCAGATACAATGATCCCTTCGGACAGGGCGGATACGATAATGACCGCAATGGCCGGGGAGGCTTTGATTCCGGCTGGTATCAGAGACAGACAAAACGATACGGATATGATAATTTTGATCCTGCCGATTTCTGTCTCACCTGGCTTCCATGTTGCTTCTGTTATTTTCCATGCTGTTAGTAGTGTTTTATGAATGAAAAGGAATTAAACGAGCTAAGTAAAGCCCGTATTTTTAAAAGAATAAGCAATGCCGAGATAGAATCCCTTATGGACTGTATACAGGGAAGGATCAGGACATACAGCAGGAACAGCTATGTTTTTTCGGCAGGCGATGAGATAAGGGAGATCGGTATCGTGATGGAGGGACAGCTGGAGGTACTGAATACCGATTACTGGGGCAATGACGCTGTGATCAACCTTATAGGCCCGGGAGAGATATTTGGAGAGGCCTATGCCTCCGATGATTCGGAGCCGCTGCCGAATGATATCAAGGCTCTTAAGGATTCAAAGGTCCTGTTCATGAATATGACAAGGATACTTACCACCTGTCAGAAATCCTGCTCCTTTCATAATCAGCTGATCCAGAATCTCTATATGATAGCGACCAGACGAAACCGCTATATGAACAGGAAGATAAGTCATATGAGCAAGCGGACGACAAGAGAGAAGCTTCTGGCTTATCTGTCGGACGAGGCCAGGATGCAGGGAAGCAGGCATTTCATGATCCCGTTTGACAGACAGCAGCTCGCTGATTACCTGTCGGTCGAGAGGAGCGCTATGAGCGCCGAGCTGTCAAGGATGCAGAAGGACGGACTTATTTCTTTCCACAAGAATGAATTTACTCTCAGATGAAAAAGAGGATCAGTCTCTTTTTCATCTTTTTTCATTTGGAGAAATAGAGTATAATTGACAGGATTGGAGGAAGCTATTATGACAAAGAAACTAAGCGCGCTGATAGAGGACGCAGGTTATACAGTAAGCAGGGGACCTCTTCAGGCAGATATTACTTCACTTGTATATGATTCAAGAAAGTCAGTAGCGGGAAGCCTTTTTGTAGCCATGCCTGGAGCCAAGGCCGATGGGACTGCATATATACCTCAGGCCGTCGAAAACGGCGCTGTTGCAGTGGTGGCAGAAAAGGAGGTCGATCTGCCTGAGGGAGTTTCTCTCATTCTTGCTGATGATTCAAGAGAGGCTCTTGCAAGGCTTTCAGCAGCCTGGTTTTCTCATCCGGCAGACAAGATAAAGGTGATCGGTATCACCGGGACCAAGGGTAAGACCACGACCACCTATATGATAAAGTCCATTCTCGAGAATGCCGGCAGGAAGGTTGGACTTATCGGGACCATTGAGGCCATTATCGGAGATAAGCATATACCATCCCTTAACACTACACCTGAGAGCTATATAGTACAGGAGTATCTGTCCCAGATGGTAGATAAGGGAATAGAGATCGCTGTAATGGAAGTAAGCTCACAGGCACTGAAGCTTCACAGGGTAAGCGGGATGACCTTTGAGATAGGTATCTTTACAAATATATCTCCGGACCACATAGGGCCTGCCGAGCATAAGGATTTCGCAGAATATCTGTATTGCAAAAGCCTGCTTTTCAGGCAGTGCAGACACGGGATCTTCAATGCAGATGATAAGGAACTTGAGGAAATATTAAAGGGACATACCTGCACGGTAAATACCTATGCTATCGAAAATGACGCTGATTTTAAGGCAGAGGATATAAGGCTTGTCCACAGGCCAGGCTATCTGGGAGTAGACTACAGGGTTAGCGGCAGGGAAAATTTCCCTGTGACTATAGATGTACCCGGAAGGTTTTCGGTCTATAATTCCCTTTGTGCCATCGCGGTCTGCCATTTCTTTGGCGTGGAGGCGTCTGCAATGCAGAAGGCCTTGAAAGCAGCAAGAGTAAAGGGAAGGATCGAAATGATCCATGTATCAGATGATTTCGCACTGATGATAGACTATGCCCATAATGCAATGGCGCTTGAAAGCCTGCTTTCGACTATACATGAATATGATCCGGGAAGGATAGTGACTGTATTCGGCTGTGGCGGAAACCGTTCAAAGCTCAGGAGATATGAGATGGGGGAGGTCTCAGGGAGACTTAGTGATTTCACGATCATAACGTCAGACAATCCGCGCTTTGAAAAGCCTCTTGACATAATAAAGGATATAGAGACAGGTATAAAAAAGACAGACGGCAAATATATAGAGATCCCTGACAGGAAGGAAGCCATCAGATATGCCATAGAAAACGGGCAGAAGGGCGATGTGATAATCCTTGCTGGAAAGGGCCATGAAGACTATCAGGAGATAAAGGGAGTAAAGCATCCTATGGATGAGAGAGTCCTGATAAAAGAGGTGCTAGAGGAACTTAAGGGCTGATGTATGCACAGGTTTATCTGAAGATCGGAGTGACGAAGCTTGACCGGCCCTTTACCTACAGGATCCCGGATGAGCTTATCGGGGCAGTAGTTCCGGGCTGTGAGGTAAGGGTGCCATTTGCCTCAAGGAAGCTTAGAGGCTTCGTCATATCGGTAGACGATAAGACAGGTATCGACCAGTCTTCAATAAAGGATATCATATCAGCAAAGCCATTTGATCCAGGCTCAGACGGAGCTCTTTTTGCTCTTGCGGGATTTGTGCACGAAAGATATGGTGGTACACTGGGGCAGGCCCTGTCAACGGTTTTCCCTCAGGCTGCAAAGGCAAAGGGCAGGAAGGAAAAGCCGCTTAAGAATCCCTTTGAGGGACTTGATCTCCCGGAGAAAGAACCTGTGATAGAGCTTAATCCTGAGCAGAAAAGAGTGATCGATACATTTTCGGCTGACAGGGATAAGGGAAAAAGCCTTGTCTATCTTCTTAAGGGAGTGACAGGCAGCGGAAAGACGATCTGCTATATCAGGATGATAGAAAAGGTCATATCAGAGGGAAAGCAGGCCATAGTTCTGATACCTGAGATAGCACTTACCTTGCAGAATATCATGAGGTTTTACAGCTGCTTTGGAGAGAAGGTCTCAGCCATTAATTCAAGGATGACGCCGGCGATGAGAAGGGATCAGTTCATCCGGGCCAGACGTGGGGAGATTTCTGTTATGATAGGGCCGAGAAGCGCTCTTTTTACTCCGTTCGGGAAGCTTGGTCTGATCATAGTCGATGAGGAGCATGAGACAAGCTACAACAGCGAGAATCCTCCCAAATATCACGGAGTCGATGTGGCTGTGGAAAGAGGAAGGATAGAAAATGCCTCTGTAGTCTTAGGATCTGCAAGCCCTTCTGTCGCTTCCTATTATCATGCAAAAAAGGGCGATTATAAGCTTCTCTCACTTGAGAAGAGGGCCAATTCTGCCAGCATGCCAAGGGTAAGTATAGTGGACATGAGACAGGAGCTGAAAAACGGCAACAGATCCATGCTCAGTCAGGCTCTTTTTGATGGGATAAAGGAAAGGCTTTCGCGCCACGAGCAGACCATGCTCTTTATCAACAGGAGAGGAGTGGCCGGAACCGTATCTTGCAGAGAATGCGGTCAAGTGATAAAATGCTCTCATTGCGATGTCCCGATGTCGCTTCATAAAGACGGATATCTCTACTGCCATTACTGTGGTAACAGGATCCCTTTCAGGGGGGAATGTCCCTCCTGTCATTCAAGGCTTATCGGGACCATGAGGGCTGGCACCGAAAGGATAGAAAGTGAGATCATAAGGAGTTTCCCCGGAGTCAGGACACTCAGGATGGATGCTGATACAACAAAAAGCAGGGACAGCTACAGCCATATCCTTAAGGCATTTAAGGACAGGAAGGCTGATGTGCTGATAGGTACCCAGATGATAGTAAAGGGGCATGATTTCCCGGGCGTTACGCTGATGGGGATTCTGGCTGCTGACCTATCACTCAATGTTGCGGACTACAGGGCCAGTGAAAGGACCTATGATCTGCTGCTTCAGGCGTGTGGCAGGAGCGGCAGGGGAGAGAACCCGGGAGAGGCTATCATACAGACATATCAGCCGGACAACTATGCGATAGAGGCGGCATCACGAGGAGACTACACGGCCTTCTATGAGAAGGAGGCTGCCTTCAGATCCATGATGGATTATCCTCCGTTCGGTCATATGCTTTCGGTCCTTATAACCTCATATGATGAGGACAGGTGCAGGCAGATGGGAGATTATCTGAAGGCGGAGATTCTTGCTTCTGATAAAGGAATCTTTATCTCGGGACCCGCCCCCTCGTCAATTACGAGGATAAAGGATCAGTACCGTTACGAGCTTTTGCTAAAGGATGCCTCGATCAGCCGGCTGTGTCAGGCCAGAAAGACAGCTGATCGGGCTGTACTTTTTAATAGGGCGCCAAAGGGCGCTGATATATGGTATGATTTTACCTAGGAAAGGATGATATTGATGGCGCTTAGAGAGATTAGGATAGATGGAGATCCGGTGCTTGAGAAGGTTTGCAAGCCAGTGAAGGAGATGACTCCGAGACTTAAGGAGCTTGTGGATGATATGCTTGAGACGATGTACGATGCCAACGGAGTGGGACTTGCTGCTCCTCAGGTCGGAGTGCTAAGACGCATAGTGGTTATTGATGTTGGAGATGGCCCGTACGTTCTGGTGAATCCAGAAATAATCGAGAAGGATGGAGAACAGACAGGACAGGAGGGCTGTCTTTCGGTTCCTGGAAAGTACGGCATTGTTACGCGTCCTATGCATGTAAGGGCAAAGGCTCTTGACAAGGATATGAAGGAATACGAGATAGATGCAGAGGGACTTTTTGCAAGGGCAGTCTGTCATGAGCTCGATCATCTCGATGGAAAGATGTATACAGAGCTTGTGGAGGACGGTCTCCACAGCTATGATGATGAACCTGAAGAGGAAGAAAACGAATGAACGTGATCTTTATGGGAACTCCTGATTTCGCAGTTCCCGTGCTGGAAGCCATAAAAGAGGCAGGACATAATGTGAGGCTGGTAGTTACCCAGCCTGACAAGCCTAAGGGCAGAGGGAAAAAGGTAGCCTGTTCTCCGGTAAAGGAATGGGCACTTCATCAGAATATCCCTGTTTACCAGCCAGAGAGGATCAGGAATCCCGAGGCTATAGAGATGATCACAACGATACCGGCTGATGTATGCGTTGTGGCTGCATTCGGTCAGATCCTTCCAAGGGAAATCCTTGATCATCCAAGGTATGGCTGTGTCAATGTCCATGCCTCCCTACTGCCTAAGTACAGAGGGGCTGCTCCTATACAATGGGCCATTCTTAACGGAGATGAATATACTGGAGTCACTACTATGCAGATGGGGCCTGGACTTGATGACGGGGATATACTTCTGCAGGCAAGGGTTGACATAGCGCCCGATGAGACAGGCGGAAGCCTGTTTGACAAGCTCTCCCATATAGGAGCAGATCTGCTTGTAGAGACGCTTGCCGGACTCGCACAAGGTATAATAATACCCAGACCTCAGGATGAGAAAAAGGCCTCTCATGTCGGCATGATAAGAAAGGACATGGGAAAACTGGACTTTACGGTTCCGGCTGCTACGCTTGAAAGACATGTCAGAGGCCTCTATCCATGGCCGGGGACCTATACCTATCTCGCTGGCAAAAGCCTTAAGGTATACAGAGCATCATATATATCTGAGGAGGATCTTTCCGGAAAGGGAAATGCAGCTGTAGGAGAAGTGATAGATACGGATCAGGATGGAGAGGGAAGCATTGCTGTCCGCTGTCAGAACGGAGCGCTTGCCCTGCATGAGATCCAGCTGGAGGGAAAGAAAAGGATGTCAGTATCAGACTTCCTGAACGGACATCCGATCGAGGAAGGAACTATACTAGGATGAAATAGATGTTGCCCGGGAGAGGCTGCTGTGTTATAATATCTCCGCCTTAAGCAGCAGGTGCCGGAGGTCTTTGATGCGGATATCCCATTCTGCTGACAGGATTCTCCGGTGAAAAGGGAAGTCGGGTGAAAGTCCCGCGCGATCCCGTCACTGTAATAAGAATAAAGGCCGTATGCCACTGGAACTGGTCCGGGAAGGCGGCTTTTTCTGTGTAATTCTTTGAGCCAGGAGACCTGCCTGCTGTATAAGCAAAGCTATAACACGATGTATGTTTATTTGCGAAAGGAGAAACACAGCAATGAGAAAGAGAATTCTCACTCTTCTTGCCGCCGTTTCAATGACCTTTACGACAGCCTTTACGGCTGGTGCTCCTGTATATGGTCAGACGGTAAAGAAAACAGTAAAGACAGGGAAGAAAACGAAGCTTTCAGCAAAGCAGAAAAAAGCAGCCTCTGACAGGAAGGCAGCAGACAGGGTTCAGGCTCTTATAGACAGGATCTATGTCCAGAATGAGACGAAGACAACCGATTCTGACTGCAGAAAGGCAAGGCTTGAATGGGACAAGCTTACAAAGGCGCAGAAAAAGCTGGTAGATGATTATGACTATTTCGGAAGGGATACAGGAGACGCAGCCTGTGATAATCCTCTGAACTGGAACCATATCGGTAAAAACGAGATACTTGTCGTATCATTTGGCACTTCATTTAATGACAGCCGCGAGAAGGATATAGGAGGAGTCGAAAGAGCTCTTTCAGACGCATATTCATCCAGGGGATGGTCAATTCGCCGTGCATTTACCTCACAGATAATCATAAATCATATAAATGCAAGGGATAATGAGAAGATCGATAATGTAGATAAGGCACTTTCCAGGGCAGTTTCCAATGGAGTGAAAAATCTCGTGATCCAGCCTACGCATCTGATGCATGGAAAGGAGTATGATGAGCTTAAGGCAGAGGTAGAGACCTATGCTGATAAGTTTGACCATATAATCTTTTCTGAGCCTCTTCTCGGAGAGGTCGGGACCGATTCGTCCTCAGTAAATGCAGACAAGGAGAAGGTAGCAAAGGCCGTTACAGCTGATGCTGTAAGGACAGCGGGGTTTGCTTCACTTGACGAGAGTGCAAAAGCAGGCACAGCCTTTGTATTCATGGGCCACGGAACCTCTCATCAGGCAAATATCACCTATGATCAGATGCAGACTCAGATGAAGGAGCTTGGATATAAGAATGTCTTTATCGGTACAGTCGAGGGTAAGCCGGCTGATACAGCCTGCAAGGAAGTCATAAAGAAGGTAAAGGCAGCAGGCTATAGTAAGGTGGTACTTCGTCCTCTTATGGTAGTAGCCGGAGATCATGCCAACAACGATATGGCAGGATCTGATAAGGATTCATGGAAGAGTCAGTTCGCTAATGCATTTGGTAAGAAGAATATAAGCACACAGATAGCCGGACTCGGAAGGATCCCAGAGATAGAGAGCATATATAAGGATCATCTGGATGCAGCCCTTGCAGCAGAAAAGGGATTTTCTGTAAATGCAGCTACAGGCTCATCCATCTCTGTATTAAGCTCACAGGTGCTTGCAGCTAAGAAGGCGCTTAAGGATGGCATCTATAAGGTGGATTTCACTACGGATCTTCCTAGTATGTTTTATATGAATACAGCCTATAAAAAGGCTAAGCTTACCGTTAAGAACGGTAAGATGACTGCCTTCGTTCCACTTGCTTCGACCGGGATCGATAAGCTCTATGTCGGCTCTGTTTCCGGAGCAAAAAAGTCAGGAGCAAAATACTGCAAGAGGAAGACGGTGACGGTAAAGGACTCTGATGGAAAGAAGAGCAAAGTCTATGCCTTTTATATACCTGTAAAGCAGCTCGGAAAGGAGTTCACCGTTTCCATCCACGGAAAGAAGAGCGGGAAGTGGTATGCTCATCAGGTAAAGATCAGCCGTTGAGAAAACGCATGAAATTATCGGGAAGAGTTATTTTATTATACATGGTCTGATATTGCTCAGACGAGAATTCAGTTATATAATTTTTTGTATAATTTTTCTGGAAGCCGTGTGACCATAACAGGTCCACGGCTTTATTGTATGCAAGAGCAGCCTCCTCAGGAGTCTTGAAGGTCCCAAGGGAATAGTATCCGCGTATATGGATCCTGGCCTCGAAGCCTGCAAGCCTAAGCCCCTCTACAGCTCTTACCCCGGTGTAGGGGTTTTTTACTATTATATTTTCATAGCGCAGATCATATGGGTCGCCGTTGGCAAAATCATAGTCGGTGCCGGCGACTGCGTAGCTTCTGATACCATATCGCTGAAAAAGCGAATACTGACTGCCGTAATCATTTACATAGAGATGGCCGTCATGCACAAGGATCCGGTGAGTGGAATAGTAGAAGAGATCGTCATTATCAAATTTATATATTCCCATTCCTTGAAGGAAATACAGGAAATATCCGTTCATCAGGTAGATCGGGGTCTTGAAATAGACTCCCCTGTCCCTGTGATTGATGATCGATACTGCCTTGTCTGCGGAAATATGATGGAGACGGCTGGCGAAATTCCAGATGGTGACAGAGGGGTCATCATAGAATCTCAGAGCCTCGTCAAGAGAGGCCTCTGCTTCGCTTAGAGACCTGTAGCTTCCTATGGATATGTGCTTTTTTTCGTGATAGAAGCTGACACGGTAGCTCGGTGAGCCGTCCCTGCGCTTTGTCTTGTAAATTCCGTAGGCCATAGCCATATTTTAACATAAAAAAAGAAATATGAACATATTTCGAATAAACTGTGTAAGAAATTTATATCTTTTTATGGTATAGTAGTGAGGTAAAGACTCTAAATAAGGATGATCACAGATGAAGATAAATGCGGCTATGATCGTAAGGAATGAGGCAGACAGGATTAAGAGGTGTCTTCTGGCTGCCGGACCTTTTTTTGACAGGATAATAGTTGTGGATACAGGCTCAGTAGATGACACCTGCGACATTGTATCATCATTTGAGAATACCAGCCTCTACCACTTTGACTGGGTAGATGATTTTTCTGCGGCCAGGAATTTTTCACTTCAGAGATCTGAGGATTGGGGGGGCGGATTATTCTCTGGTGCTTGATGCTGATGAATATCTGAGAAAGCCGGAGGAGGATATAAGGCTTTTTATCGAGCAGGCAGAGAAAAAATATGCCGGCAGATGGGCAGGGTATCTGACAAGATATGACAGCTTTCGCAATGAGGAGGGCAACGTCGACATATCAAGGACCAGGATAACAAGGCTTCTTCCGCGAGGAGTAAGATACAGCGGTATCATACATGAGCAGCCGGTTTTTGACGGGATAAGGATATATACTCCGTTTGAGGCGGATCATGACGGGTATCTCGATACAGACAAGGGCAGACGTGATCTGCCCTATCTGTTAAAAGCTATAAGGGAGGATCCGTCTGATCCCTATCTCTACTATCAGGCGGGAGCGGCATATAAGAGTGAGAAGGATAAGGCGCAGGCAGTCAGATATCTGGGCAGCTTCTATCAGATGATAGCCGGTATTCCTTCGGCCTTTGAGACTGATTATGTAAGAGACGGCGTGATAAGATATCTGTATGCGCTTATGGATCTGAATACGGAGGAGTCCATGACAAGGGCGCTTTCTGTGACAGAGGCGGTGAAAGGATACTATAAGGACAATAGCGACTACTGGTTTTTCTGCGGGGTTTTCTATATGAAGCTCGCACTTTTTGATACCAGAAGATACATGTCCTATGTACCTATGATAGAGGGCTGCTATAAGAGATGCATAGAGATAGGGGAGGATAAGAGGACAATGACAGTGCGTGGGACTGGCTCATTCAAGGCCTACCATAATCTGGGACTTTATTACCAGCTTACAGGAGACGAAAAAAGGGCCGGGGAATGTTTTAAGAAGGAAAAGGAGACCGGGATTGACTTTTAAGATTTCCTTATTTATTATAAAAACAGTTGTAAAGGCGGGGAATGATTTATAAAAGGTTTTATTTATGAGAGATAATGATAAAAAAGGACTTGACCAGTATATTGCAGAGAATATAGATCAGGCTATAGAAAACGGCTGGATACAGGTTTACTATCAGCCTGTAGTAAGAGCCCTTACGGGGAAGCTGTCAAGCGTAGAGGCACTGACCAGATGGATAGAGCCGGTCCGTGGGGTCATTTCTCCCGGGGTCTTTATTCCTGTACTTGAAAAGACAAGGCAGATCCAGAAGCTGGATCTGTTTGTGATAGATCAGGTCGCAAGGATGATCCGTGACAGGAGCGACAAGGGTGAAAGCATAGTACCTGTTTCCTTTAACCTGAGCAGGGTGGACTTTGCTGAGTCAGATCCATATCAGGTGACAGAGAATTGTGTGAAGAAGTACGGGATCAACAGGCGGCTTCTGAAGGTCGAGATCACAGAGAGTACACTGATATCAGATCCTGACAAGCTGCATTCCATGTTCGGGCTTTTCCATGATCAGGGCTATGATATCTGGATGGATGATTTCGGAAGCGGCTATTCTACTCTCAATGTGCTAAAGGACTACAGCTTCGATGAGATAAAGATCGACATGGCCTTTCTTCGCGGATTCAATGAGCGCGGGAGGAATATAGTGGCCTCGATAGTCCGTATGGCCAAGTCGCTTCAGATCCATACTCTTACAGAGGGAGCCGAGACCAGGGAGCAGGTGGACTTCTTAAAGAAGATTGGCTGTGAGAAGATCCAGGGATATTTCTACGGGGCACCGATGCCTTACGATGTCCTGCTGCAGCACTGTGCTGATTTCGGTCTGGAGGCAGAGACAGCTGATGAGGCATATCTCTATGATGTGGCAGGAAGCGTTGATTTCTTAAGTGAGGAGCCTGTCATCCTGCTCGAGGAGAAAAAAGGCAATTTAAGCATAGCTTATTTTAATGACAGGTCCAGACAGCCGATCGCCGAGATAGCCAGGTCTATGGGACTGCCTGAGGACAGCAGAGATGTATTCTCGTTTGATAAGAGGCTAAGTGACAGGATGGCTGCCCTGCTCGATACTGCAAAGAGAAGCGAAAAGGACGAGGTATTCAATCTCGTCTACAGCGGTCAGTACTACAGGCTCCATATCAGGACACTGGCCGGGGTAAACGATCATTACATGCATCTTCTCTCTATGTATAATATCACTTATGATATCACTCAGAAGGAGAAGCGGCACTTCAACGATCTTTTAAGGGAGACAACACAGATATATTCCAGGGTATATCTGGTGAATCCCAAGGAAGATACGGTCGAGGTAGTAGAGACAGATTCGTCGGATGAGAAGGCCGGAGATATATATTTCAAGATCAGACAGAGGTTTAACGAGCTGGCAGACACTATAGTCGACAAGAGTGACAGGGACAGGTTCATAGAATTTTTCTCGCCTGTAAATATCAAAAAGACTCTTAAAAGGGTGGGCGACAATCATACCGGAGAATGCTTTAAGGTCAGGAAATATGACGGCACCTTTCGCTGGGACGAGTTCGATGTTCTCGGCCTTCGCGGCGGAGACTCCGGAGAATATCTGGTGATGCAGAGGAAATCTATTCTAAATGATTCTGTCGACCCTGTCGGGGTTATCAACCGGATTGATGATACATTTAAGCTGTCAGGAAGCCATAAGCCGGAGATCTTTGATGAGATAGCGACCTGGAAAAGTATTACTGAGAATTCAAGGATCAAGTTTTTCTGGAAGGATGATAACCGCCGTTTCAGGGGGGTGAGCCAGTCATTCCTCGACTATTACGGTATTGCAAATGCCGATGATATTCTGGGCAAGACAGATGACGAGATCGGCTGGCACGTGGATGATGAGCCGTACAGAGATGATGAGCTTGCTGTCATAAGGCATGGCAAGCGTATAATCGATTCAATAGGACACACAGTGGTAAATGGTGAGGTCAGGCTGATCTCTGCAAGCAAGTTCCCGGTCTATAGGGCGGACCGGATAGTGGGTCTTGTCGGATATTTTCATCAGATAAATGACAGTACCGATATGGGAGACGGGACAGAGATCTTCTCGGATCAGGTCACTTCGCTTATGAATTCGCGAGGCATCCTACTGTCCCTTGTGAATTTCTATGACAACTACAGACGCCATAAGGAAAGGTTTTCAGCAGCTCTTATCGATATAGTGGACAACAGCTGGGACAGACATAAGGATTCGGAAAACTATAAGCAGAAATACTACCGCTTCCTCTCTGAGCAGCTGAGGACAACCTTCTCCAGATCCTATGTATGCGGAAGGGTGGATGCATCCAGATTCATCGTGATCTCCAAGGAGGAGCCGGCTGAGGTAAGAAAGAAGGTCTTCGCGCTCTACTCAAGGCTTTCGGATACAAAGCTTATAGCAGATCTGCCTGCAGAGCTTCAGATGACATATTCTATGGTCGATTCCACCGAAGGATATCGACCTGAGGAGTATCTGTCGGTGCTCGAAAGGAGGAGGGCCGGTGAGTCTGCAATGGAGACTACAGCAGGTGCGGACAGGATCGTAGTCACTTCCGATCAGATGGAAGGTGTAGACGAGAGGATATACTTTGCAGATTTGAACACCTATGAGCTTTTGTATATGAACAAGGCTCTGAAGAGAGATCTGGGTCTTCCGGACAATTTTGAATACAAAGGACTCAAGTGCTATCAGGTGATCCACCATTATGACCATATCTGTGATCACTGCTCAAACCCAATGCTGGACGTCGGCAGATTTGTAAGCCGCAGCTATCATAATCAGGTCAGCGGACAGGACTATCTGATGAGGGATACGATCCTTGTCTACGGTGACAGTAAGGTAAAGGCATCATTCGCCTTCTCTCTGACTGACAATATGAGACAGGCTGAGATGGTAAACAATGTCCTTCACAGGCGTATCAGGGTAAATGATCTGATAAGTCAGGCCTTCGAGGAGGAAAGCTCTGACAAGGCACTTGACCGTATCCTTTTCGGAGTGGGTCAGGAGTTAAGAGCTGACAGAGCCTATATCTTCGAACAGTTTGATGACTATCTGGTCAACACCTATGAATGGGTGGCCGAGGGAGTCAGCAGACAAAAGGACAATCTGAATCATGTGCCTATTGCAGATGCATCGCCATTCTACGACGCATTTGATATGAACAGTACATTCGTTATCGAGGATGCCGAGGAATATCGCGGAACTCCTTTGTATGAATGGCTGAAGCCGCAGGATATACATTCGCTCATTGAGGTACCGCTCAAGATGAAGGGCAAGATGATAGGCTTTATAGGAATAGATAATCCTGATCCGTCGATCATAGGTACATCCGAAAGCATCCTTTTAAGCCTGTCAAGATTTGTCTCGGTGCTGATCAGATCGAGGAATGCTATGAGCTATCTGGATGAGCTCGGACAGAGGGATTTCCTTACCAATGTGATGAACAGGAGAGCCTTAAAGACAGCGGTAGCTGGAATAGACAGGAACAGGCCTCTGATATTTGTCTATGCCGACCTCAATCATCTGAAGGAGATAAATGATAATGAGGGGCATGACAGCGGAGATGAGCTGATCAGATCAGCTGCAAATATCATGGCCTCCTATGCCGGCAATGACAGGGTATTCCGCCTTGGCGGTGATGAGTTCGTGGTCGTTATAGAGCTTAATAATATACTGCAGGCTGATCAGGTGATGCGGGCGCTCAGGCAGAACTTCGAAAAGGAAAGTATAAGCGTTGCCTTAGGCTGCGCGCTCCGTACCTCGCCTGACGACAATATAGATGATATCTTAAGAGAAGCTGACGAGCATATGTATGCAAATAAGGTAAAGATGCACAATCGCGATGCCGGAAAGTGACCTACAAAAGAGTGGTTTTGTCCATCAGACTGACAAAACCACCTTTTTGTTTATGGACAAAAGATGGGCATGATATTAGAATCTTTAACGAAATTAATAAAATCCATGTATTTTAAGATATAAAACATTAATAAGGACAGGAGGAATTACCAATGGGACTTAAGGAGCTTTCCCATGCTGCAGAGAGAAAGGCTTTCGAGACAGCTATAGACGGATTTTTAAAGCATATCAAGAAAAAGGATTATGCTGACAGAGGAGCTACATATGCCAAGCTCGTTGATGCGGCAGGAACCTTCTGGAAGGATGCGAATAAGGATACTCTGGCCGCTGTAAAGGAGAAGGTCACAGATCCTGAAAACAGATGGATGAAGTTCATCAACAGGGTAATTGATGAGACTGATCCTCATTATGCCAAGACCATGCTTTTGAATCTCGGCTACGAGGCCTTCTTCCGTGGCACCAAGATGATCAGGGCCAACAGGCAGAAGTATCACTGCAATATCCCGTGGCTGATTCTTTTCGATCCTACCATGGCCTGCAACATGCATTGCGTAGGATGCTGGTCAGGTACCTATGGCCACAAGGCGAATCTTACATTCGAGCAGATGGATAAGATCGTCACTCAGGGTAAGGAGCTCGGAGCATATCTGTATATGATGACAGGCGGAGAACCTACCGTTCGTATGAAGGATATTTTCCGTCTGGCAGAGAAGCACAATGACTGCTTCTTCGGACTGTATTCCAATTCTACCCTGATCACAGATGAGCTTGCCGAGAAGGTAAGACAGCTTGGCAATATCACCTTCATGCTTTCACTTGAGGGCACTCCTGATACCAATGACCTTCGTCGTGGAGAGGGACATTATGCGGCCGTAATGAAGGCTATGGATATACTTCGTGAGCATGGTATCGTATTTGGGACCTCTGTCTGCTATACAAGAAAGAATATAGAGGCAGTAACCAGCGATGATTTCTTCCATCTCCTTGAGGAGAAGGGAGCCAGATTCGGTTTCTATTTCCACTTCATGCCAGTAGGAAACAATGCTGTACCAGAGCTTATGCCTACGGTAGAGCAGAGGAAATACATAATTGACCGTATCCGCTATGTCAGAAGTAACAAGTGCGATTTCTCATTCTTCCCTATGGATTTCCAGAACGACGGAGAGTACGTAGGCGGATGTATTGCCGGAGGAAGGAACTACTTCCATATCAATTCAAACGGTGATGCTGAGCCATGCGTGTTCATCCATTTCTCGGATTCTAATATAAACGACAAGTCTATACTTGAGATCCTGCAGAGCCCTCTCTTCATGGAGTATCATAAGGGACAGCCTTTCAACAGGAACCAGCTTCGTCCATGCCCTATGCTGGAGAACCCTACCCTTCTGCGCAAGATGGTGCATGATACAGGTGCCCAGCAGACAAACCTTGAGTCTCCGGAGAGTGTTGAGCATCTCTGCGAGAAGTGTGACGACTATGCAAGAGAATGGGCTCCGGTAGCCGAAGAGGTATGGAAGTCAGAGACCCATAAGAAAAAGTCATACGAGAATTACTCAGAGGAGCATGTGGCTCATCCTGAGCTTGCAGCCTTCCAGACAGAGGATGATGTGACAGACGAGTGCAGACAGCATCCTGAGCTTGCAGCATACCGTTCCTCACAGGTAGAGGAGGAAGCCCTGAGAAAGGATGCATGACCGAAAGCTTCGAGATGAGAGCAAGCCAAAGGCGCAGCTCGAATCCGAAGCGAGGTCGTTCTCTGAGGCTGAAAGTTTCGAGATGA
>DLDA01000034.1:35013-35195 GCA_002480925.1 Lachnospiraceae bacterium UBA7784
CCGAAACGAAGCCGTTCTTTGAGATTAGCGAGCACAAGTCGAAGACGCCGTGCGAGCTTAGCGAAAAGAACTTCCTTATAAGCGAAGGTCGAACCTAGCGAAGAGAACTTCCTTAGCAAACAGGCGAAGCTCGAGGCCGAAAGCTTGTAGGCGAGAGCAAGTCGAAGACGAAGTTCGAGCTT
>DLDA01000034.1:35238-47038 GCA_002480925.1 Lachnospiraceae bacterium UBA7784
TGAGCTTAGCGAGCAGAACTTCCTTATAAGACCTCCTGATTTCAGGAGGTCTTTTTTTTATGCCATAATTGTGATATCATAATAAGGAATATGTCACAACGGACATAAAGGAAGGAAATGATATGGCTCTTGAGACTACGGATCTGTTCAGACAGGATCTGTCCCGGGCATTGGGACTCCATCAGCTGACACCCGCGGAGATAAAGAAGGTCCAGGGGGTCGTTTATTCGATCGCAAAGGACATAGCAGAGCTCTGTGAGGAGAATGACATTCCATATATGTTAGGCGGAGGATCAGCACTTGGGGCAGTAAGGCATCAGGGCTTCATACCCTGGGATGATGATCTGGATCTTAATGTATCAAGGAAGGATATAGACAGACTCTGCGATCTGATAGAGGAGAAGTACCCTGAGAAGTACTATGTCGAGGCACCGCTTAGGACACCGGGCTACTACAGCTCCTTTGCCCAGGTCCAGCTTAAGGGTACGACGTTTAGGGAGTACCTCTGGCAGGAGGACGGCAAGTGCGGTATCAAGGTCGACCTCTGGATCCTTGAGAATGTTTTCGATAATCCGCTTAAGCGCCGTATTCAGGGGATACTCTGTGACGGAGGCTCGCTTATTCTCTCCTGCATCAGGATGCATAAGGAAAAGAAAGCCTTTCTGCATCTGGCAGAAGGAAATAAAAGGGGACAGAGACTTATAAGGATAAAGGCCGCGATAGGAGCGCTTCCTTCGCTTACCCCATGGTGGTGGTACAGGAGAGTACAGCATTTTTACTCCATGTGCCATGATGATCATTCGAAATATGTTTCATTTCCTGCCGGAAGGAAGCATTTTTTCGGAGAGATGTATGAGAGGGAAAAATACTGCGATACTGAAAGGATGAAATTCGAGAATTTATATTTTCCGGTGACAAAGGACTATGACAATTATTTCCATGCCCTTTATCCGGGGGATTATATGCAGTTGCCGCCTGAGGAGAAACGTGAGCGGCATGTGCTTTATGAGCTGAAATTCAAGGAGGACGAAAGTTGACAAGGAAGAAGATCCTAATGAGGGCAGGGACCACAGTCCTTGAAAACCTCTACGCCACAAAAACCATATTTGATAATGCTATAGGCGGAAATGTAGGGAATCTGATCTATGCGAACAGTGTCTTGAGAGCACTTATGACAGGTCAGGATGTAGAGATCGAGGCTGATCATTATTATGGTGAATTCGGGAAATACACTGATAGAGATGCTGAAAGAATAAACAGTGAGTATGAGGCCTATATCATTCCGTTTGCAGATGCATTCAGAAGCGACTTCATAAGATCTATGAAGCGACTGACATCCTTCATAAAGAAGCTTACCATACCGGTAGTGATAGTCGGAGTCGGAGTATCATCAGGCAGTCAGGGCAATATAATGGATCCTCTGCCGCAGGATGATGCTGTAAGGGAACTTGTTTCGGAGGTCCTTAAGCACTCTGCAATCGTCGGGGTAAGAGGTGAGTCGACCTACAGGTATCTTACCGAAAAACTAGGCTTCCCAGAGGATTCGGTTACAGTTATTGGATGTCCGTCTATGTATACCTTTGGCCCTGATCTTACTCTTAAAAAAGAGGCTGATCTGAAACCGGAGTCAAGGATAATCATCACGGACACGAGATACAGTTCTCCGGGAGAATATATAGGAGATGAGATCCAGAAATTCCTTATCGGTGTTTCCGAGGAGTATCCGGACTTTACCTTTATCCCGCAGCTTGTCAGAGAGCTGAAGGAAATATATATAGGAGCTCCGTACAGCAGGGATAAGTCCATACTCTATCCTGGAGATCTGGATGCAGAGCTGTTTAAGGATGGAAGGGCGAAGTTTTTCCTTAACGTTCCGACCTGGCTTGATTTTGCTTCAGAGGCGGATTTCGCTGTGGGACCGCGGATCCATGGAAGTATAGCTCCTGTGCTTGCCGGGACGCCGTCACTTGCAATAGTAAAGGACATCAGGATGAAGGAGCTTGTCACATATCATCACCTGGCTCATGTGGATATAAGTGAGGTTCATGCGGATTCCAGACTTGCTGATCTGATCGAGGGAAAGGATTTTCATGAATTCGAGAAATATCAGGAAGAGAATTTCATCCACTATCTTGATTTCCTCCATAAGAATGGACTTTCGACTATCTATGATAAGGATATCCATATAAAGGAGGCTCCTCTTGATAAAAGGCTTGAAGGATTGAAGCTTTATGGAGCCGTGACTCCGTTTTCTACGGCCTCGCACAAGGAAAGACTTCGTCGTGAGGGGGAATATTTTTTTCGCGAGGAAGCTACGATTAAGGAGCTTAAGGACAGGATAAATGAGAAAAACCGCATAATAAGCGGACTTCACAGGTCTCTTGAGGAAGCAGAGAAGAAAAGCTTGTTTGAAAGCCTCAGGAAGATCAGGCATCGTCTTAAGAAAAATAGTATTTGAAGCGTAAGAATTGGTGTTTACAAGGCTTAGCTTATCATTTATAATAATCAGATATTTTTGTAAAGCATAAGTAAAGGAAAGATAAAATGAAAGTACTTAATCTTCATAAACCAGGTGATATCCGATGTGAGGAGGTTCCTGCTCCGACTCCGGGAGAGGGAGAGGTCCTTTTAAAGGTCATGGCCTGCGGTATATGCTCGTCGGATGAAGCCAGGATCTTTAAGGATGGCGCCCATGTGATGCCTATAGTTCCGGGACATGAGTTCGCGGGACAGGTGGAGGCAGTAGGTGAGGGAGTCGATAAGAGCCTGATCGGTAAAAAGGCAAGCGTATTTCCTATGCTGCCTTGCTTTGAGTGCCCGTCCTGTAAAAAGGGCGATTATGCGACCTGTTCCAATTACAAATACTATGGCTCGAGAAATGACGGAGGCATGGGTGAATACAGATGCATAAAGGCCTGGAACTTAAATATTCTCGATGATTCGGTCGATTACTGTGTTGCTGCACTGTCAGAGCCTTCTGCAGTAGGACATCACGCAGCAGAGGTCGGCGGGGTGAAGAAGGGCGACAAGGTCCTTGTCATAGGCTCCGGTACCATAGGACTTCTGATCGGCTTCTTTGCCCAGACCAAGGGCGCAGAGGTCTATATAGGAGCTAGAAGAAAGGAGTCGGCAGAGTTTGCGGCTTCTCTTGGTTTTTCAACAATAGACACCAATAATACAGCAGATCAGGTGGCAGCAGCGACCGATGGCAATGGAATGGATGTCGTCTTCGAGGCGGTAGGCTCCAATAAGTGCCTTATCGATGCCATAGAGTCGGTTGCAGCAGGCGGGACCTTAGTTACCGTAGGTAATCCAGCCGGTGATATGGATCTTCCGAGGGATGTATACTGGAGGATACTTCGCAAGCAGCTGACAGTAAAGGGTACCTGGAACTCATCCTATTCGGATAAGGCAAATGACTGGCATGAGGTTGCGGGAATTATGAAGGACAAAAAGATCCCTTTTGAAAAGCTTATCACAAGAAAGTACAGCCTGTCCCAGTGCGATGAGGCATTTGATTTCTTCAGGGACCACAGCATACAGAAGTCAAGAGTAATGTTTGTAATGCACGAGAAGGAAAGTGAGGCATATAATGGCTGATTCAAAGAGCTCTGCGATTCCGGCCCGTCAGCCGGGAAAGATATCTGCATCTATGATGTGTGCAGGACTTGACAAGATTTTTTACTATCTGACCGAATTCAAGGAGGCAAAGCTTGAGTTCCTTCATATAGATGTTATGGACGGGCAGTTCGTTCCTAACTTCGCGCTTGGTACTGATTATGCCAAGAGTCTTCGGAGGATAACCGACATACCATTCGATTTCCATTTCCTGACCATGGATCCGCTTGAGAAGATGAGCTGGTTCGATATCAGGGAGGGAGATCAGGTCGCTTTTCATTATGAAAACAACACTCATATAGCAGAGTGTCTGCAGTACCTTAAGAGACTCTCGGCTACCGCTCTTGTAGCTATAAACCCTGAGACTGATTACAGGGTGTTAGATCCTTATCTCGATGATCTTGACGGAGTTCTGGCTATGACGGTTCATCCGGGATTTGCAGGAAAGAAGCTTGTACCTTCTACAATGGATAAGGTCAAGGAGATGAGGGAATATTTTCATTCCATAGGAAAGGATGACCTTATAATCGAGGTGGACGGCAATATCACAATAGAGAATGCCAGAAAGCTTTATGAAAGAGGAGCCGATGTATTTGTGGCCGGGTCATCATCACTTTTCCATAAGGGAGAGACAGCAGTAAGCGAGGTCATAAGACAGAAGAGACTTGCAATCGGCTGGAAGGAGGAGGATCTGTGATGAGATATGCAGCTATCCTTGCCGGTGGAGTAGGAAACCGGATGAAATCAGCCCATATTCCCAAGCAGTTCTTAGAGATCGCCGGAAAGCCCATAATCATCTGGACTCTCGAAAGGATCATGAAGTCAGCTCTTTTCGATGAGATAATCATAGCCATCCATCCTGAGTGGAACGAGTACTTAAAGACCATGATAAGGGACAGGGATCTGAACAGGAGCTATGTAAAGGTCATCGATGGAGGAAAGGAAAGGCTTGACACTATAAGGAATGTCATAGACTACATTGATAAGACTCATGGTATAAACGATTCTGACAAGATCCTTATCCATGATGCTGTACGTCCTTTCGTGACAGATAAGATCATGAAGGATTCAATGGATGCCTTAGACCAGTATCCGGCAGTAGTCGCAGCTATTCCGGCAACAGATACAATGCTATGGATAGAGGATGGCACCAAGGTGGATTCAATGCCTGCAAGAAGCAAGCTTTTTCATGGGCAGGCGCCTGATTCCTTCCAGCTTACAGTGTTAAGGGATTCTCTTGACTCCCTAAGCGACGAGGAAAAGGAGACGATCACAGGAACAGCCCAGATCTGTCTTACCAAGGGTATAGAAATACATACTATTCCGGGAGATGTGGAGAATATCAAGCTGACAAGCGATGGCGATCTGATGATAGCTGAGGGGATAATGCGCGAAAGAATAGAGAGAGACAAATGATGGAAGAACACAGCGGTATAATAGTAGATGAGGTGCATTTTGCCAGAGTGCTTCTGCATGTAAGCGGCCATATCACAGAAGATGTAGGTGAACTGTCAAAGGCCAGCATATATATAAAGGACTCCTATCACGGTAAGCTTAAGCCCTCACATCTGGACTTCGACCGCAAGCTAAGAAGGTTTCATATAGTCTATCATATTCTGGGAGCAAACAACTCTTATCCTATAGAGACAGGAGATTACTACCTGCGTCTTAAAAATCATGGAGAGAAGTATTATTCATATCTGGCCCCTGCCCTGAGGAACTGCGAGAAAGACGGAAGGCTTAAGTATATTCCGGCTCAGCAGGATATCGACAGTGGCGATACAGATAAAAAGCCCTTCCAGTTTACCTTTTCAAGGAATACTGCAAAGCATGGCAGAGAGATCTTCGAGATGTTTTCGATGATGGATCTCGATGAGGATACTCTGTATTTCAGAGTGCGCTACCAGCCCCAGCTTGAGGATATGGGTATCATCTACAACATGAAGCAGCGCTTCAGGGAGTGGAAGGCCAATACCAGAAAGGCATTCAATCCATTTAAGGAGAGCATTCTGATAAAGAAATTCAACAGATATGAGGAGAAGAGGAAAAAGCTGCGGGCAGCAGGCAGGAAGCCGACTATTCTTTTTGCATCAGGCTCCAGAAGCTCTCTGAGTGGAAATGAGGAGTATATCTACAATAGGATGAAGGAGAGGAATCTCCTTAATGATTATAATATCCTGTTCAATTTCAAATCAAATATAAACGAGCGCTACGGGACCATAGGATCATTCAAGTTCACAAAGCAGCTTGCTATGAGTGACATAATAATGATCGACGATTTCCTTCCTTTCGTCTATAAGTTCGACTATCCTTGCGATGTGAAATTCGTCCAGGTCTGGCATGCCTGCGGCGCATTCAAGTCTCTCGGATTTGAAAGGGAGGGCAAGCCGGGCGCTCCAAAGACAAACACCAGGGTGCATAAGTGCTATACCCATATGCCTGTAAGCTCAGAGCATTCCGGCAGACACCATGCCGAGGCCTTCGGACTTCCTGAGAAGGTTTTCCTTCCTATAGGGATTCCAAGGACAGATATTTTCTTCGATGAAGAGTATAAGAAAAGCATGGTAGAAAAGCTCCGTCAGGAATACCCTATTATAAAGCGCAGGGACAGGGTATATCTCTATGCGCCTACATTCCGTGGAAATAATGCGGTGGATGCTCATTTCCCTATGGAAAGAGTTGACTGGAAGAAATGGGGAGCTTTCCTCAAAGAGAGAAATGAGCTCCTTCTTGTCAAGATGCATCCATTTGTGAAGGAATCGATTGATATTCCTGAGGAATACAGGGAATATATAATCGATATGTCTGAATACAGGGAGGTAAATGACATTCTCTTCATTACTGATGTGATGATAACCGATTATTCCTCAGTAATGTATGAGTTTTCACTGCTTAGAAGGCCTATGTATTTCTTTGCCTTTGATCAGAGAATGTATGAGAACAGCCGTGATTTCTATGAGCCATATGAGGAGACGGTTCCGTCGCCATCTGTCATAGTAAAGACCTTCCCGGCTCTTCTGCACGCGCTTTCTGATACTGAGAACTATGATTATCAGGCGCTTGATAGGTTTGTGAAGAAGAATTTTACATATACAGACGGTAAGTCAACTGACAGGTTTATCGATCAGATAATATTAAAGTAAAGGAGTGATATTTTGAAGTTCGCCCGCACAAAGGCTTTTATGCTTGCGGTGGCTATGCTTGCAACAGGCATCGGAGGATGCCTGGGACCAGCTGATGCCTATGCAGCATCAAAGAAAGGATACGGAACAGCGACAGTCAGGATCTTTGCAACAACAGACATGCATGGACAGAGTGTAAAGCTGAATTATGATTCAGCCTCGGACGGAGAAGGCAGTCTGGCTCAGATAGCAGGGATTGTAAAGGAAAAGAGAAAGATAAAGTACGGAACCTCTGTCACAGTAGACTGTGGAGATAATCTATACGGTATAGGAGCCGAGAGTCTGATGAAGGGATCAGACAGCGGAGCCCAGTATATGTACGAGGAGATGAAGGCTCTTGGCTATGATGCCATCACACTTGGTAATCATGATTTTGACTACGGAGTCGATTACATAAAGAAGGCCATTTCTGATACAGGTATGAAGAGCAAGGTCGTACTCTCTAATGTCGTTGACGCCAAAACCAAAAAGAACCTTTACAAAAGCGGGATGATAGTAAAGAAAAACATCACGACCACCAGTGGGAAAAAGAAGACTATCAGGATCGGGTTCGTGGGTGCAGTCGTTCCGTCACTAACCAGGAAAAAGGATGGAATGAGCTCTGAGTCTGATTCGGATGCAACCGAGGTGACATCTCTTGCTACAGCTGTTTCATGGCAGGGGATAATAGAGACAAGGGACATTGTCGAATCGGTAAGATCGGAGGCCAAGGCCCTTAAGAGTGATGGAGCTGACTTAGTCATTGCTCTGATCCATTCAGGCATAGGGTCAGAAAAAGCAAAGAAGCTTGATGACAATGTTGGATATGCGGTTACAGCAATTCCTGAGGTGGATGCAGTCTGTGCCGGGCATACTCATATGGATTTCCCTTATGATTCAGCCAAGGCAGAGCCATATTATGACTATTCTTATACCGATGGGGACGGGCTTATGCATGGCAAGGCACTTATCGAGGAGAAGGATCATGCATCCTCACTCGGAATAGCCGATATCAAGCTCGGCTTCAGTGCAGCCGGCAAGCCATACATTAAGTATCAGACCGCAAAGATCAGAAAAATCAAGGATTCTGATCCCGAGGATCCTGATATAGTTTCTATCAACAAGAAGTATGATGAGATCTATCAGAAGATCTATGACAGAACAGTGACTTCTACAGATCAGAATGCAGATAATTATTTTGGAATGATAGAGGATAATCCTCTGATCCATCTCGCAAACTCTGCCAAGATCGAATATGGTATCCGTGCAGTAAAAAATCTTGATGACAGATATAAGAACGCACCGGTAATAGCCTCCACCCAGTACCAGCTCGGAGGGAAAAATTCGTCTGATTATCTGAAGATAGACGGGACTGTCCAGGTAAAGGACCTTTTGAATCTCGAGGCTTTCAATCAGCAGAGAGCCAAGGTCTATTATATGACAGGAGCCCAGCTGAAGGAATCTCTTGAGTATCAGGTCGCGAGATTCTATCAGGATCCTGCATCTGCAGCATCGGCCAAGTGGGACGCTGAGACGAAGAAACTTGTTGACCAGGGCTTAAAGCCTGTTCTTACTCCGGACCATCAGAACAACTGGAACGGCTTTCGGGTATATGACGGTATCGAATATGTCGTGGATCCTTCAAAGCCTGCAAGATATAATGAGGACGGAGAAAAGATATCAGATTCCAACAGGATCATAAGTCTCACAAGAAATGGGGTACCTGTATCGGACGACCAGATATTTATCCTTGTTTCTAAAAATATCTCATCAACGTTTGACCCGACCTTTTCAAAGGTGGCAGAAAAGCAGTGCATAGTAAGCAAGACCGCCCATATAAGCTCCATGCTCGAGACCTATATGAAGACACAGACAGTGGACGGAAGGCTTGCAATGTTAACGGACGGTAACTGGAAGATTGCCTTCCCTCAGGGAAGCGACTATATAATAAAGTCATCAGCAGATGCATCAGAGGTAGCAAAGTCCCGGGCCTGGTATCAGGGAGAGATAGCTGCAGCAAATGGATTTACCTTTTACAAGGCAGCTCTGGGGACACCTGATGAGCTTGCTGACAAGAGCGGACCATTCGTCACGGCCTCGCCTCTGGAAACTCAGGTCACAGGAGATCCTGTGACAGTAAAGGTGCTTGCAAATGATATCTCAGGAGTCAGCAGGATCTCATATACAGGAGGGACCTACAAGGCTAATGATGATGTGAGAAGCTATGCGACGGAGGTCTCAGGCGATAGCTTTACTGTTACGCAGAATGGTACCTATACTGTGTTTGCCGAGGATACTCTGGGTAATGTGAATGTCTGCTACGTACGTATAAATAATATAGACGGTACAGTTTCAGTGGCTCCTACTGTCGTACAGATCTCGAACAGAAAGAAGGTCATAACTGGAAACGCTTCTCCGTTCGCAGTCGTAAATCTCAAGATGTCTGGAATGGATGTGGATACAAAGGCAGATCAGGACGGAAGGTTTACTTTCAATCTGGAAAGGCCTGGTAATGCAGGAGACAGCTATCAGATCTATCAGACAGATATACAGGGACGCAGGAGCAGCGTCGTGACCGGAACAGTACAGCGGACAGGAGCCAATGCGCCTTCTGTCGTAAATCAGATAAATAATACTGATACGACTATAAGCGGAGTATTTCATGATGATCCGCTCTGCTCTATCCTGGTTCAGTGCGGCAGCAAGGTCTATGTGCCTAAGGACGCCCAGTCACAGTATAAGGAAAGCAGCCTTTGCAAGGACAGCCTTACAAAGAAGTCTGTTACCATGACAAGAACAGGGGATACGTTTTCTATAAAGATCCCTGTTCCTATGACAGGAGAGAATTATAAGATCTATGGTGTGGACTGGATAGGGAGGCTGTCAACCCTTACTTCAAGGACCGTAAATGAGGTCGCTCCTAACCAGCCTAAGGTAAGCACTGTTATAGCAGAGGATGCCCTGATCTCTGGAAGCATACCGAAGCCGACCTCTGATAGCTATACGATAACAGTCCGGACAGGAAGCGGAAAGACCTATACAGGAACAGCTGGAAGCGATGGTAAGTTCGTTATAGAAGCTGACAGCGAGGCTGTCGGGACCAAGGTAAGCGTAACTGCTTCTGATTTAAGAGACGGAGTGACAAGAAACAGTCTTGCAAGAGAGACTACCATGAAGTCACTTAAAGATTACTATGATAAGTACGCAGGAAACGGCGAGATTTCCACTATAAATGATCAGGATACAGTTATCTCCGGATCGATATATGAGGGAGGCCCTGATGTACGTGCGGTTCTTCTGATAAATGGTGAGAAGAAGGCCGTAAGTCTGGGTGAGGACGGATCCTTTGAATATAAGCTTGAGACGCCGCTTTCTTACAAGGATAAGGTATATCTGATCGCAAGGAATGCAAGCGGAGGCCTTAAGGACATAGAGACAGAGACTGTTTCTGAGGCTATACCTGATAGGCCTGTGGTTTCAAATGAAAGAATAACGACTGATACGTCTGTTATCATAGCTGTTGGAAACAGGAGCTGTACTGCGGTCCTGAAGAGCGGCAAGACCTTTGTTAAGGCAAGGCCGGAGGAAAAGACTGCTGATGGCTTTGTATATAAGCTGACTCTGCCGAAGAAGCTCAGAAAGAAGGGAACTCATCTGAAGGTTTATCTGGAGAATTCATCAGGTCAGTCAGATCCTGTATCATTTGTAGTGAAACAGCTTGACAGCGATGAAGAAGAGTAGTACACTATTAAGGCTGATGTGAAAATGATGGTTCAATAGCCCCGAACATCATTTCATCAATATATCCCGGTCCGTGTCGGTACATTCGCGGGTCAGGAAGACAGGTTAATTTGGAGGATATATCAATGAACACCACTTATATGCCAAACCCTGATAAGGTTTGCCGCAAATGGTATGTTGTAGATGCCGAGGGACAGACACTTGGTCGTCTCGCATCAGAAGTCGCAAAGGTTTTACGCGGCAAGAACAAGCCGATCTTTACCCCTCACGAGGATTGCGGCGATTATGTTATCGTTGTTAACGCTGACAAGATCAAGGTCAGCGGAAAGAAGCTTGAGCAGAAGATTTATTACCGTCATTCTGATTATGTAGGCGGATTAAAGAGTGCTAGTCTCAAGGAGATGCTTGAGAAACATCCGGACCGTGTCATCGAGATCGCTGTTAAGGGAATGCTCCCGAAGGGACCTCTTGGCCGTCAGATGTACAAGAAGCTTTTCGTATATGCAGGCCCTGACCACAAGCATGCAGCTCAGAAGCCTGAAGCACTTGAGTTTTAATGCGTGGAGGATTAGAAAATGGCAAATGGTAACAGATATTACGGGACAGGCAGAAGGAAGTCTTCTGTAGCAAGAGTATACCTCGTTCCGGGCACAGGAAAGATCACTATCAATAAAGAGGATATCGACAAGTATTTCGGTCTTGAGACATTAAAGGTTGTCGTTCGTCAGCCGCTTGAGCTTACCGGCACAACTGATAAGTTTGATGTATTAGTAAACGTCAAGGGCGGTGGATACACAGGTCAGGCTGGAGCTATCCGTCACGGAATCTCAAGAGCTCTTCTTGAGGCCGATGAGGAGTATCGTCCTGCACTTAAGAAGGCCGGATTCCTTACACGTGACCCACGTATGAAGGAAAGAAAGAAGTACGGCTTAAAGAAGGCACGTCGTGCACCACAGTTCTCAAAGAGATAATGCGCGTAGCAATGAGCCATGCGCTTGTAAAAAAGACGTTCCAGATGAATGCTTGCATTCAGACTGGGATGTCTTTTTTTGAGTAGAGGTATGAGGTGAGAGGTGAGAGGTATGAGGTGAGAGGTGAGAGGTGTGAGGTGGGAGGTGAGAGGTACTTGCAGGCTTAGGTGTTGACTTGGCGAAATAGAAAATACACATACGATTATTGTCATTTGAACAGTACATTAGAAATAGCGCATATGGCAACCGCCATATTAACAGTACATTAGAAATAGCGCATATGGCAACCGCCATATTAACAGTGCATTA
>DLDA01000034.1:47150-55682 GCA_002480925.1 Lachnospiraceae bacterium UBA7784
TGCATTAAAAAACAGTCCATACAGCAACCGCCATATGAACTGTTCATTCAAAAACTATAATTGTTTACTAACCCCTAGCTTTTGGGTTCTGTTTCCTCAAACCTCACACCTCTCACCTCTCACCTCACTTAACCTCACTTAATCTCATGCACCCAGTTATCCGGATCAGCTATCTCGCCCTCCTGGATACCAGTAAGAGTGCTGCGAAGCTTGGCCAGTGTAGGCCCTATCTCGTCCATTCCGCTCTTTATATTGGTGATCTTTCCATGGTCGTTGATACGTCCGACAGGAGAGATAACAGCGGCTGTACCGCAAAGGCCCATCTCATCGAACTCGCCGTCCTCGACCTCAGAGAGAAGGATCTCACGCTGCTCTACCTTCATGCCAAGCAGATTTTCAGCGATATAGCATAGAGACCTTCTGGTAATGGAAGGCAGGATAGAATCTGACTTTGGAGTCACGAGAGTCTTTCCCTTGTCCTTTATGAAGATGATATTGGCTCCGCCTGTCTCCTCGATCTTTGTTCTGGTGGCGGGATCGAGATACATATTCTCATTGAATCCCTTCCTGTGAGCCTCCATGATAGGATGTAATGACATAGCATAGTTAAGTCCTGCCTTGATACCGCCGGTGCCGTGAGGAGCTGCTCTGTCGAAATCAGGGATCATAACCTCAACCGGCTTCAGCCCACCCTTGAAGTATGGACCAACAGGAGTTACAAGAATACGGAACATGTACTCGTCAGCTGGCTTAACGCCTATTACAGAATTGTATCCGAACATATATGGGCGGATATAAAGAGTAGCACCGCTTCCAAAAGGAGGGACCCAGGCCTCATTAGCCTTTACAACCTTCTCAACGGCCTCGACCCATCTGTCGACAGGGAAGGCGGGCATCTCAAGACGCTCGCAGGAATCATGCATCCTGGCAGCATTTGCATCCGGACGGAAGCATACGATCCTGCCGTCCTTAGTATGATAAGCCTTCAGTCCCTCGAAGCAGGACTGTGAATACTGGAGCACGCAGGCACACTCACTCATAGTGACTGTGTGATCCTTTGTCAGCTCTCCGTCATCCCATTTACCATCCTTGTACATGGAAACATAGCTGTAATCTGTCTGTCTGTAGTTGAAATCCAGGTTACTCCAGTCAATGTCTTCTGGTCTCATTTCTTTTACCTCCTAGTAAATTTATAGCTTTTATAATTATACACCTTTTGGGCGATTATGAAAGAAGTTTTTTTGGATTGGATAAAAATTACAAAGTAAAAGACCGGCTGTTAAAAGCCGGTCCTTTTGTCAGGAACTGATCGAACTGTCGGCCTTTATCTCGTAGCCCGCAGTAATCAGATCGTTTAAAAGATTGTCAGTGCTGGAATAGTAATCATATGGACTTTGCAGCCTTGAATCATCCTGACCTGAGTTATACCAGAGGGAGCCATCTGACTGTTTTGCTACATTAGGGAACTCGACGTATGTATAGCCTGTCAGATCATCAGCGAACCAGTCATCATACTTAGCCTTAAAAAGCACTATACATTCTTCAGGATAGTCGTTGATATCGTCTGCCGAATTAGCGACTGCCGTCACGCATCCGATAAACTTAAGGCTTTTGATATCGTCCGACTGGTCGCGCAGGTATTTACTGGCATGTCCTGCAAGCTGCTTTCTGTCAGTGGCTGTAAGCTCTGTAGGATCTGTTACAAGAGTATCTGTCTTTCCGACCTTAAAGGTCTTTTTGGCAGGAGAATAGACATGTCCGTGTGAAGGACTTGTGTCGCCCTCAAATGTAACGGTAAATTCCTGATCCTTCTTTGTAAGGTAGAGCCTGCCATCGGAATCAGTTACACCCTGATCACTGCTTACAGAAAAATCATAGTTGTTAAAGTCGCTGTCATCTGTATCGATCACAGGGGTTAGATATGGAAGAGCACCGGCGTAGCTTATGCTTACATCCTTGAAAGGATCGATAACTTCTACTTCACGAAATCCATTAACAGTTACTGCCTTTTTTAATCCAAATATGTGAAGCCCCAGCTTTTTGGCATAAGCCTTGCTGTATTTGACTTTTACAACAACTTCATCAGAGTTTGCAAGCTTTCCCTGAGCCTTGGTCTTTACCTCGGGCTCTATGCTGTCTACAAATGATTCGATGAGCATGGCTTTTTTGAAGTCTCCACCCAGACTTGCAAGGTCTGAATAATCTTCAAGATCCTTATCAGACAGCCCGTACAGCTTTGAAAGCTTTCTGCTTAGTTTATCCTGGTCGATATAGGCCCAGGCGGATCCATATTTGTCATATCCCTCGCATTTTACCTTGACGAAATCACTGATAATATAGGTATGACGGTAGAAATGGATCCCAAGGATCAGGACTACTACCGCGCACACAGCGGCAACTACGGCTATTATAAGCTTCTTGTTTACAGGCTTAGCCGCTGCTGTGGCAAAAGAGACATTCTGAGGTGCTTGTGCAAAAGCCTGGCCAGCATTCTGACTTCCCTGTCCTGAAGCCTGAGTGCCGTACTGTCTTGTCTGTGCCGAGGACTGGCCACTATTCTGACCTGCCTGATAAGGGAGGCCATCTACCTGATTCTGCCCCTTATTATCAGTGCCCTGGCTTCCTGTCACTGATCTGTTGACCGGAGCGCCGCATTTTTTACAGAATTTATTTTCCGGAGCCACTGGAGCCCCGCAGTTTCTACAATATTTCATCGCTTCCTCCGATCAGTATGGCCAGTCGCCATCCTTCTTCCTCTTAGAGCGTTCTGCCGACATCTTATCGAGATTCTTTTTCTCGATCTTGGAAATCTTTACATCATTCATATCAGTAAGAGAGGAGTCAGGCTCGTACCAGTCCTTATTATTAAAGTAATCATTCAGATCAGCGGCCTTAAAGGTGTATCCATGCCTTGCGTAGATCTCATTGATGGCAATGCGGAGATCATAGTTACTAAGAGACTTTATATCGCTTTTGGATATAGATTTGTCTGAGCTGTCAGCGAGGATATAGTCTTTATCTGAATCCTCATCCGCTTCTGAATCATCATCCTCATCTGTGTACGAGTCTTCATCGTACTCATAATTATCTTCATCTTCATCATAATCAGAATCTGTTTTGCCTGAATCCACTGTGGTAGAGCTCTTGCTCTCCTTGATATCCCCGGCGAGAGAAGAGTAGTCAGTAAGCTTTTCCACGGGCTGGTCGATCACGGTAGCGTCTCCTCTGGCCTCTGCATTATTCTTTTCAGCCCTATCCCTTGATGTTCTTGTCTTGTTAACGAATGGCGTATTTATCAGCCCAAGCCTTGAAGCGATAAGTAAACCAATACAAAGAGCAGCAATAGACGCTATTATTATGATAGCTATTATAACACCCTTCGGCAGACGGGAAGGTTTTGGAGTCTTATCACTCATATTTTACCCTCCATATCAGTAATCGAAGTTGCTGAACAGTTCTTCGAGAGACGATGCTTTTTTCATCAGATACTGTGCAACAAGCAGCTCCGGAACATGTGCAGCTACAAGTATTATTCCAACTACAGATAGAACGATGCCTGAGATAGAAAGTATAAGTCCCAGGGTCTGTACTGTTTTGTTGGAGGTATTCTCTTTATTTACAAGAAGGAGGACCATAGCTATGCAGCCTAGAACAAGTCCTGCTATGTTTGATGCCTGTCCTATAAGACCCAGTGAGAACTTAATTGAAAGGATAGCCATTACAAAGCATGCAACCTCAAGTCCCTCACTCTTTGACTTAGGAACGAGGCGGTTCATATTCGCTCCCATGTAATTGAGGGTCTGACTTGCCTTTGAAGGGCCCTGCTGGTATGGTCCCTGACCATAAGCGCTGTTGAACTGCTGATTCTGCTGACTATAACCGCTGTTCAACTGCTGATTCTGCTGTCCATAACCGTTGTTAAACTGCTGATTCTGCTGTCTATAACCGTTGCCAAGCTGCTGATTCTCTTGGCCAAAGCCACTGTTGACCTGCTGATCAGAAGAAGCATTGCCGTTAGACTGCTGGTCCTGTGAGACATCCATTGGACCTACAGGCTGCTTTGCCTGGTCACTGCTGTTTTCTTCTCCAAGGCCAACCTCTGCATTTGACTGGTTTGCAGTCATATCATCCTCTACATGAGCGCCGCAGAACGGACAAACCTTTGCTCCATCCGGGAGCTTCTTTCCACAATTTCCGCAAAATGCCATTTGGTTTCCTCCTCTGCCGAAAAAATGTGTTGTCTTTGTGTCCAAAAAATTATAACATAATAAAAAGCTGCATTCAAGTAAATCAGACCTTATGGATAGTGAGAAAATATGATAGATTATATGTATATTTATTCTGGATTCAGGAGGATAAGATGAGTGATACAGAAAAGAGAACCATTTCGATCATCTGCTATCTTGCAGTAGTGCTTATGATGGTGCTTCTGTCGATAATGTCTGATGAAAGGGAGGTGATCTTTCCGGAGGTCGGAGCTATTGCTGCCGGAATGTTTCTGACTCCGCACAGGTCATGGATGACGAATGGCAGGAGGATGTTTGCCCTTCTTCTAGTCGGAGGAGTCATTGGCATGGGAATAGTCAGATTTCTTCCCCTGCCGGTAATGGCACAGATGATAACAGGATATATAGCGGCTCTTCTGATACAGTCGCTTTCCGGGACGTCATTTGTTCCTATGATTTCAGCTCTGGTGCTCCCGGTTCTGCTTCAGACCAGATCCATATGGTATCTTATTTCACTTGTGATCTTTTCTCTGACAATAATAGGGATAAGAAAGCTTCTTGAGAAAGGTGGCATAAAGGACAATGAGGAATATATACCGATGGAGAGGTCGATAAAACCTTCTCTTACGGTCTTTCGGATCATAATGGCTTCTATTATGATTGCAATAGCTCTTGGCACAGGGCTTAGATTCATCGCGGCTCCGCCTCTCCTTGTCGCCTTTACAGAACTGTCAGCCCACAACAACAGGGTAATCCGTCTTCATCCGATAAGGGTGATAATGCTGATGCTCCTATCATCTGCGTCAGGCGCCAGGCTGCGTCTTCTCTTTGCTGGCCTGCCAGCCTGCTTCACACTCCTGGCAGTGCTTATCTCTACGATGATATTTCTCGTCGTCTTCTATAATGCCGGACCAATGGTGCCGCCGGCCGGAGCAGTCATGGTGCTTGCTTATCTGGTGCCAGAGAAAGCGCTGCTTATCTATCCATTAGAGATATTGATCGGAATTGGTACGTTTGTGGGGGTCTGTGTGGTCAGGGAGAGGATAGGAGTTAGGGTATAAGAGATTTACAAGTATCAGAATGAAGGTAAAACATACAGGATCAGAGCCTTGTTAGTATCAGATCAACTCGCCCCTAACCCCTCGCACCTCAGACCTCGCACCTCTGACCTATTTTGCTAAGGAAGTTCTCTTCGCTAGGTTCGACCTTCGCTTATCAGCTCGGTCTCACCAATCTCACAGAACGACCTCGCACCTCAGACCTCGCACCTTAGACTTCCTCCGATGTCGCTCTCAGATTAGACTCAAGGAACTTATTATATCCTTTCCATGCAAGGGAGGTGCTTGGAGAGTCGTAGATGGCCTGCTTCATGGTCTGCATTTTGGCGTCTACATTGTCAGCAAATGAAAGTGCCATAGCCTCGCATATGGCAGGCTTTTTCGGAGAGCCGAATTCCAGCTCGCCGTGGTGGGCAAGTATACAGTGCTCAAGCTCCTTGGCTTTCACAGCAGGGAAATGAGGGATTTCCTTTATATGATCCCGTATCATCATAGTACCCATTACAATGTGGCCCAGGAGATTGCCGTCATCTGTGTAATCATTCTCAGGGAAAGGAGAAAGCTCATATACCTTTCCTATATCATGACAGATCGCGGCTGTCACCAGGAGATCTCTGTCAAGAAAGGCGTAATGCCTGGCAAAGAAGTTGCAGACTCTTGTTACAGAAAGTGTGTGTTCGAGAAGACCACCGACGAAGTTGTGATGAACGGATTTGGCGGCTGAGCAGAAGCAGAAGTGCTTGCTGAATTCTTCATCACCAAAGAAGGACATCAGAAGCTCATGCAGATAGTCAGTCTTTACCGAATTGATAAGGTTCATAAGCTCATCAAACATCTGATCTATATCATATTCAGAGCAAGGAAGGTAGTCCGAGGAGGACACGCTTGAAGCATCGACCTTTGTGGCCTGCCTTATGATAAGCTGCAGCTGCCCCTTGTATTCCTGGGAATCGGCAACTATGTTTATATAATCGAGATTCGAAAATTCCTCTATTCCCGGGGAGGTAGGGTCCCAGACCTTTGCATTTACAGAGCCTGTCTTGTCCTGAAGCATAACGTTCCAGTACTCCTTGTCGTTCTTTGTGACGGCCTGCTTTACTTCCTTTACCATGTAGGTCTCCCGGACCTGTTCTCCAGCTTTAATAGTATTTATATACTTCATCTGATCTCCTGTTTCTTACGCATAATTATTCAAATGATATTTTAACTCTTTTATCACGCAGGCACAACCTTTTTTGCTAAAAACAGAGTCAGCTTTATGACAGGGCCTATAAAAGCAAAGCCTCATATATAAACTTTTCGGATAAGAGCCCGATATATAAGTTGTAAATCTGATTTAGACTATTTGATGAGGATATTTTATGAGAATAAATAATAATATCTCCGCAGTGATAGCAAACAAGCATCTGCTGCGTAACGAAACATCGCTGGCTGCATCCATGGAGAGGCTTTCCTCCGGATACAAGCTCAATCACGCAAAGGATAATCCGTCAGGAATGGCTATCTCCAACAAGATGCGTGCCCAGATCAGGGGGCTTGACAGGGCCAGTCAGAATACGGCTGACGGAGTATCTCTTCTGAACACTGCTGATGGGGCGATCGGAGAGACTACAAGCATCCTTCAGAGGATGAGAGAGCTTTCAGTCCAGGCAGCTAATGATACAAATACTGATTCCGACAGGGAGGCGATCCAGCTTGAGATGACAAGCTTAAGAAGTGAGATCGACCGAATTTCATCATCCACCGAGTTCAATACCAAGAACCTTCTTGATGGAACTCTCGACCGAAAGGCCTATGCAGATGACGTATCGAGACTTTCGGTCTCGGATTCGGTTCCGGCAGGGACCTATGAGGTGCAGTATACTGCTGCTAGGCGTGCTGAGCTTTCCGGAACTGCCGAGGTGAGCAAAGGCAGTGTGCCGGCTGATGCGGCAGGGACCTTCAAGGTAAATGGAAGAGAAGTCACCCTGAAGGCTGGTATGACTCAGGAGGAGGCCATCGAGGAGCTTAGGAAGCAGTGTGAATATGGCAATGTTTCTGCTGATGTGAACATAGATCAGAATGATGCTACAAAGAAGAAAATTAGTCTGAAGTCGGGAGCCTACAATGACAAGCATGAACAGGTATTAGGAACTGCCTGGGGAAAGGATGCAAGCGTTGTAGTAGAGACTGACGCAAAGAATACGGCTTCTGTCAATGCGGCAAAATATTTCGGACTGGCTGACAATACAAAAAATCCGGCAAAGGGCAAGGACTCAATAGTAACCCTTGGGAGCGGATTTGATGCTACTGCAACTGCAGCAACTGATGGCAGAAGGATCACAGTATCAGACAATAATGGCTTTGAGATCAGCTTTGTGGTAGATAAGGAAGAGGAAAAGACCACATCTATCAGTACCAAGGTAGGCACAGCAAGGATAGAAGTGACCGATATCGGCCCTATGGATCTGCAGGTGGGTGCAAATACCAGACAGCAGGTACGCGCCAGAATAGATGCGATGGACACGAAGAGTCTTTATATAGATGATCTTGACGTAACAAAGACAGGTGGCGCATCTGTCGCCATTGCCCGCCTTGATTCTGCTATTTCAAAGGTGAATGAGAACAGAGCCAGGATCGGTGCACTTTCAAACAGACTTGACAGCACTATATCAAGCCTTGATAATGCCAGTGAAAATATGAACACAGCCATTTCCAAGCTGCGCGATACAGATATAGCCACGGAGATGGTGGAATTCACCAAGGACAATGTGCTGCAGCAGGCTGGAACATCTGCTCTGTCACAGGCAAATGAGCTGCCAAATCTGGCTCTTCAGCTTTTGCAGTGATTTTTTTAAAAAACTGCTTGACATGGGCGGACGAAGATGATAATATATAACACGTTCCGCGCGTAAGAGCGGTAAGGAGAGGTATCGAAGCGGTCATAACGAGGCGGTCTTGAAAACCGTTTGTCCGAAAGGGCGCGTGGGTTCGAATCCCACCCTCTCCGCTTCAGGTGACCTGTCGCCTATGGCGGCAGGTCAGTATTTTGCTCGGATCATGGTTCACAGTTGGTTCTGATGGCCAGATACAAGAGCGGATACAACTGATAATAATAAGGTAGGACAGCTAAGTATGCAGATCGGCGGAGGCTTTTTAAGCCATATCTGTTGATCACCATTTTGGAGAAGTACCCAAGCTGGCCGAAGGGACACCCCTGGAAAGGGTGCAGGTCGTTAACAGCGGCGCGAGGGTTCAAATCCCTCCTT
>DLDA01000023.1:0-5762 GCA_002480925.1 Lachnospiraceae bacterium UBA7784
GTATGATTAAGAAGGTCTATGTGCCGAAATACCTTTATCCGCTTTCAAATGTACTTTATAATTTCGTGATCTACCTGATTTCGCTAATAGTACTGATACCGGTAATGATAGTTTCTCACCTTGGGCCGTCACTTAGGATGTGGAAGCTTATCCCGGCAATAGTGATGCTTCTTATCATAACAGTCGGTGTAGGCATGATCCTGTCGGTACTCGATGTTTTCTTCCGCGATATAGAGTATCTGTGGAATGTGCTTCTGATGATAATCATGTACCTGTCGGCGATTTTCTATCCGGTAGAGCGCATAGCAGAGCATCATCTGATGTGGCTTCTGCATCTGAATCCTCTTTACTGCATAATAGACCTGTTCAGAGGAGGCCTGATGCACTACAGCAATCCTTTCTGGGAGTACGGATATCCGATGCTTTTCGGGCTGGTATGCTTTGTGATTGGATTTGTAGCAATGAAAAAGAAGCAGGACGAGTTTATTTTACATCTTTGATAGAGGAAAACCTATGGAACCTACACTAGAGGTGTCTCATCTGGGGATGAAATTCAATCTGAGCCAGGAAATGCACGACACATTAAAAGACTATTTTATCAACCTTTTCGCTCATCATCAGAAGATGAAAAAGGACGAGTTCTGGGCTCTTTCCGATGTGAGCTTCTCACTGTATCCCGGAGACAGGCTGGGAATACTTGGGCTTAACGGTGCCGGGAAGTCCACTATTTTAAAAGCGATCGCCGGAGTATACCATCCGACCACAGGGACTGTCAGGAGAAAGGGAAAGCTTGCGCCCCTGCTCGAGCTCGGAGCCGGTTTTGAGCCCCAGTATTCGGCAAGAGAAAATATTTACCTCTACGGCTCAATTCTTGGATATAAAAAGGAATTCATAGAATCGAAGTTTGATGAGATAATAGACTTTGCAGAGCTCAGAGACTTCATAGAGGTTCCTGTCAAGAACTACTCATCAGGTATGAAGAGTCGTCTGGGATTTGCGATCTGCACGGCAGTAAATCCTGATATACTGATCCTTGACGAGGTGCTCTCAGTCGGAGACAAGAAGTTCCGCAGGAAATCAGAAGACAAGATAATGAGCATGTTTGACGGAAACGTCACAGTGCTTTTCGTCTCACACTCGTTGGAACAGGTTCGCCGCATATGCAACAAGGCCATGATATTAGATCACGGCCATCTGAAATGCTTCGGGGATATAAATGATATAGCTCCTATATATGAGCAGATGACCCAGGAGGATCCTGAGGAGATAGCCAAGCGCGAGGAGCAGGCCAGAAAGAACAGGGCAAAGAAGCTTCGTGCAGCCAGAGCTACCAAGGCGCGGGATATAATAAGGATGACAAATAACCTTGACCTTACAGATGAGGCGGCAATGGCAGCCCTTGATATACCGAAGAATAAGTATCAGATCTATCTTGATGTAATAAAGGAGATAGAGGAAAAGGAAGGCCTTCTTACAAAGGAGCAGGCCATGAAGCAGGCAGCAGCCGAGGAGGATGCCATCGAGCGGGACGCAACATTCCCGTCAGAGGAGGAGCAGCAGGCAGGCGGGGATGAGTGAGGCCGAAAGCACAGAGACAAGAACGAGCGTAAGCGAAGTTCGAGTCCTGTGCGAGGCCGTTCTGTGAGATTAGCGAAAGCAAGCCATAGGCGCAGCTTGAGCTTAGCGAGCAGAACTTCATTGTAGGCGAGAGCAAGCCGTAGGCGCAGCTCAAGCCACAAGCGAGGCCGCTGTCTGAGATTAGCGAGAACGAGTCGAAGACGAAGTTCGAGCTTAACGAAGACAGCTTCCTTGACAGGAGGTTAGAGGTGAGAGGTTAGAAAAATTAGGGTATAGGGATTAGGGTATAGTTAATACCTGTTATTTCTACTAAAACCTCACTCCTCGAACCTCGCACCTCAGACCTCACACCTCGGACCTCGGACCTTGTTCCAAGGAAGTTCTTTTCGCTAAATTCGAGCTTCGCCTATGGCTCGCTCTCATTAATCTCAAAGAACGGCTTCGTTTCGGATTCGAGCTACGCTTACGCTCGCTCTCATCTCGAAACTTTCAGCCTCTTGACATCCCTACCACAACGTGCTATGATATGAAAGCTTGCGTAATTCGCAAAATTTTTTACAGGAGGTGAAATAAATGCCAACATTTAACCAGTTAGTGAGAAAGGGCAGACAGACATCGTTCAAGAAGTCAACAGCCCCTGCACTTCAGCACGGCTTCAATTCTCTGAAGAAGCGTCCTACAGACACAGCTTCACCGCAGAAGCGTGGTGTGTGCACAGCCGTAAAGACTGCCACTCCTAAGAAGCCTAACTCAGCAATGAGAAAGATTGCCAGAGTTCGTCTTTCAAACGGAATCGAGGTTACATCCTATATTCCTGGTGAGGGACACAACCTTCAGGAGCACTCTGTTGTATTAGTTCGTGGCGGACGTGTCAAGGACCTTCCGGGTACCAGATACCATATCATCCGTGGAACTCTTGATACTGCCGGTGTTGCTGACAGAAAGCAGGCTCGTTCAAAGTATGGTGCAAAGCGCCCTAAGAAGTAAGGCATAAGTCCGGCAGGCCCGGACACACCAGAACAGAGCAGACACTCGGAAGTATTTTACATCTGAAAGTTAGTGTTAGCATTTATCTCAGAGATATATAGCACTTACACATATTTTCATATGTGAGTACCGATGAATTGACCAAAAGATTTGTTATTATCCCAATGGTTAAGGAGGGAAGCAGACGTGCCACGTAAAGGACATACAATTAAGAGAGATGTGCTTGCGGATCCTATCTACAACTCAAAGGTAGTTACCAAGCTCATCAACAATGTAATGCTCGACGGCAAGAAGGGCATAGCCCAGAAGATCGTATACGGAGCATTCGATAAGGTTGCAGAGAAGTCCGGAAAACCGGCTCTCGAGGTTTTTGAAGAAGCCATGAATAATGTAATGCCTGTCCTCGAGGTTAAGGCAAGACGTGTCGGTGGAGCTACCTATCAGGTACCTATCGAGGTCCGTCCTGACAGAAGACAGACATTAGGACTCAGATGGCTTACATTTTTCTCACGTAAGAGAAGCGAGAAGACCATGGTAGATCGTCTTGCAGGCGAGATCATGGATGCTGCTAACAATACAGGCGCAGCAGTGAAACGTAAGGAAGAGATGCATAGAATGGCAGATGCTAATAAGGCATTCGCTCATTACAGATTCTGACCGAAAGCATAGAGATGAAGACGAGCGATAGCGAAGTCTGAATCCTATGCGAGGTCGTTCTGTGAGATTAGCGAGAGCAAGCCGTAGGCGCAGCTTGAGCTTAGCGAGCAGAACTTCATTGTTAGCGAGAACGAGTCGAAGACGAAGTTCGAGCTTAACGAAGACAGCTTCCTTGTTAATGAAAGCAAGCGTAGGCGAAGCTCGAATTTAGCGAAGAGAACTTCCTTATTAGACTGGCTTGTATTTTATTAGGAGAAAAAATGGCTACAAGAGAATACCCACTGGAAAGGACCAGGAACATCGGTATCATGGCTCATATCGATGCAGGAAAGACCACTCTTACAGAGCGTATCCTGTATTATACCGGTGTAAATTACAAAATCGGTGAGACCTACGAGGGAACATCCACAATGGACTGGATGGACCAGGAGAGAGAAAGAGGAATCACCATTACCTCTGCGGCGACGACCTGTCACTGGACAGAGGAGGATCACGCAAAGCCGAAGAAGGGCGCCCTTGAGCATCGTATCAATATCATCGATACTCCGGGACACGTAGACTTCACAGTAGAGGTTGAGCGTTCTCTTCGAGTACTCGACGGATCAGTCGGAGTATTCGACGCAAAGGGAGGCGTTGAGCCTCAGTCAGAGAACGTATGGCGTCAGGCTGACACCTATAACGTTCCTCGTATGGCTTTCGTAAACAAGATGGATATCCTTGGTGCTGATTTCTTTAACACAGTATCAGAGATCCATACAAAGCTCGGAAAGAACCCTGTAGTAGTAGAACTTCCTATCGGAAAAGAGGACTACTTCAAGGGAATCATCGATCTTTTCGAGATGGAATCATACATCTACAATGATGCCACAGGAACAGACATCACCATCGGTGAGATTCCCGATGATATGAAGGATGAGGCAGCCGAGTGGCACACCAAGCTCGTAGAGCAGATCTGTGATCTTGATGATGACCTGATGGAGAAGTACCTTGAGGGTACAGAGCCTTCCGTCGATGAGATGAAGAAGGTTCTTCGTCGTGCTACTATCGCCAATGATGCTGTGCCTGTATTCTGCGGTTCTGCACATCAGAACAAGGGAATCCAGAAGCTCCTTGACGGTGTCATCGAGTACATGCCTTCACCTGTAGATGTACCGGATATCACCGGAACAGACTTAGACGGCAACGAGGTGACAAGAAAGTCATCTGACAGTGAGCCGTTCTCAGCTCTTGCATTCAAGATCATGACAGATCCGTTCGTAGGAAAGCTTGCATTCATCCGTGTTTATTCAGGAACATGTAAGGCAGGCTCTTACGTACTCAATGCAACAAAGGATAAGAAGGAGCGTGTAGGACGTCTTCTTCAGATGCATGCTGATAAGAGAAAGGAGATCGACGAGGTCTTTTCAGGAGATATCGCAGCAGCAGTAGGATTAAAGGAGACAGGAACAGGTGATACTATCTGCGATGAGCAGCATCCGGTTATCCTTGAGTCCATGGAATTCCCTGATCCTGTTATCGAGCTCGCTATCGAGCCGAAGACAAAGGAAGGTCAGCAGAAGCTGGGAGATGCTCTTTCAAAGCTTGCTGAGGAGGATCCTACATTCAGAGCGCATACAAACGAAGAGACAGGTCAGACAATCATAGCTGGAATGGGTGAGCTCCATCTCGAGATCATCGTTGACCGTCTCCAGAGAGAGTTCAACGTAGAGGCAAACGTAGGTGAGCCTCAGGTTGCTTACAAGGAGACCTTCACAAAGCCTGTCGATCAGGAATACAAGTATGCAAAGCAGTCCGGTGGTCGTGGACAGTACGGACATTGTAAGATCAAGTTCGAGCCACTCGATGCCAACACAGAGGAGAATCTCGTATTCGAGAACGCCGTTGTCGGCGGAGCTATTCCAAAGGAATATATTCCGGCTATCGGAGACGGTGTTGCTGAGGCAGAGAAGGCTGGTATACTTGCAGGATATCCTGTTGTCGGAGTAAAGGCTACTGTATACGACGGTTCATATCATGAGGTCGATTCCTCAGAGATGGCCTTCCATATCGCAGGAAGCATGTGCTTCAAGGAAGCCATGAAGAAGTCTTCACCTGTTATCCTCGAGCCTATCATGAAGGTTGAGGTCACAATGCCTGAGGAGTACATGGGTGACGTTATCGGAGATGTAAACTCCAGACGTGGCCGTGTCGAGGGAATGGACGATGTAGGCGGAAACGGAAAGATGGTAAAGGCTTTCGTTCCTCTTGCAGAGATGTTCGGATATTCAACAGCTCTTCGTTCAATGACTCAGGGACGTGGAAATTACTCCATGTTCTTCGATCACTATGATCCGGTTCCAAAGAACGTACAGGAGAAGCTGTTAAACGATAAGAAGTAAAGGTTAGAGGTTAGAGATAAGAGGTCAGAAGTGAGAGATCCTCAGACCTCGCACCTCAGACCTCGCACCTTCCACTTGCAAACCCAAATAAAACTTGCTATAATAAAACATAGCGTACAAATTTTCCATAGGAGGAATAAACAATGGCAAAAGAGCATTTTG
>DLDA01000023.1:5931-76673 GCA_002480925.1 Lachnospiraceae bacterium UBA7784
GACTACGTTAAGAACATGATCACTGGAGCAGCTCAGATGGATGGTTCCATCCTCGTTGTTGCAGCTACAGACGGTGTTATGGCTCAGACTAAGGAGCATATCCTTCTTGCTCGTCAGGTCGGCGTTCCTTATATCGTAGTATTCCTTAACAAGTGCGATATGATCGATGACCCTGAGCTTCTTGAGCTCGTTGAGATGGAAGTTACTGAGCAGCTCGAGGAGTATGGCTTCGAGGGATGCCCTATCATCAAGGGTTCTGCTTATCAGGCACTTCAGGACGATAAGGCTCCTGCTAAGCTTGCTAACGGAGATCCTCTTGATCCTGATAACCCGGACAAGAACTGGGGAGACTGCATCATGGAGCTTATGGATACTGTTGATTCTTATATCCCTGATCCAGAGCGTGATACAGATAAGCCTTTCCTTATGCCTGTCGAGGATGTATTCACTATCACAGGACGTGGAACCGTTGCTACAGGCCGTGTAGAGCGTGGTACTCTTAAGCTTAATGATCCTGTTGAGATCCTTGGAATCCGTGAGGATGTTGAGACTTCAACAGTAACTGGAATCGAGATGTTCCGTAAGACTCTTGATTACGCAGAGGCTGGTGACAATATCGGAGCTCTTCTCCGTGGTATCGACCGTGACCAGATCGAGCGTGGACAGGTAGTAGCTGCTCCTGGAACAGTTACCTGCCACAAGAAGTTTACAGCTCAGGTATACGTTCTTACAAAGGACGAGGGTGGTCGTCATACACCTTTCTTCAATGATTATCGTCCTCAGTTCTACTTCAGAACAACAGACGTAACTGGTGTCATCACTCTTCCAGAAGGAACAGAGATGTGCATGCCTGGTGATAACGTAGAGATGACAATCGAGCTCATCCATCCTATCGCTATGGAGCAGGGTCTTACATTCGCTATCCGTGAGGGTGGACGTACAGTAGGATCAGGCCGTGTTGCTTCTGTCATCGAGTAATTGAAATTATTCATAAAATAAAAAGTCCGTCGGATTAACCCGGCGGATTTTTTTTGCTATAGAAAAGGGGCTAGGGGCTAGGTTATGGAACCTAACATCTATACCCTGACCCCTGCCTTCATCACAGACTCTATGATTCCGATATTACCGATCGCAAGCAAAAGCCTATCTAGAAATGCGTTGTATCTGCTTGTATCGTAGCTCATTTTCTCGTTATTGGGGTTGCCCTTCATGCATTCTGAAAAAAGATCGTAGAAAGTCTTCTTGTCCTTTTCTTCCACTTTAATGAGTTCTGAGGAGCGTTTTCTTGGCTTATTATTGCTAGCAGAAAGTTGATCATGCTCATGACTGTTAAAAGCGTAAGGAGTTGCGGAAAATACTCCGGCTGGATCCTTAGAAGTTTCATCCTGGGAGTCTAAACCACGCAGGGTCCTAAGTATATCAGGATCGATAACTTTTTCAAGAGCAGCAAAGTCTTTTTCACTGAATGATCCGGCCGACTGCATGAGGAGCTGGTATACAAGCTCTTCATTTACAAAGCCAGACATCCTTGCTAAATCATCTCCGGAAAAGCTGATCTTCTGGGCAAGAGCCATGCGGGCTATCCTCTCGGAGATATCCGGGCGGTGAGTGCTGATCATAGCGATTATCTCAGTTACCTGATCTGCGGGGCCGAGTGCTTCGAGGTCTGAAAGCTTCATTATTTCTATGTTTTCCGACCAGTCATAAAACTTATCGTAATATTCTTTCCAGTACATCTGACTGCTCCTTTCTATCAAGCTACAGGCCCCTTTCCTGTGTCTGTCCTTTTATTGCCATTTCTTATTATACAAACAATTTCGGCACTAAAGCAGGAAACATTAGCCTTGAATAACAAATGACTGTGAAAGTTTTATGAATGGCCGGCCCTTTCCTTGCTTTTATTCAATAATTTCTTTATAATAACAGGGTGACTGTTATTTAAGGTAGAAGAGGGCAGCAATAACAGAAAGCAGGTGATCTATTGGACGACAATAATTTTTATAGCAATAATAACGGAGGGAACGGAGATCCAAATGGCGGAAATGGAGGCCCGGACGGGAATCAGAATCCTAAGTTCAACCCGATAATAGCGTTTGTGTTATTTTCACTGATAGCGCTGTTTATAGTGACACTTCTTTACAAGGGAATCGGAAGCAGCGCAAGTCAGAAGGTAAGCTACGACAAGTTCTTTAAGCTGGCCCAGAAGAATGAGCTTAAGTCAGTTACCTTTGATGGATCAAAGATCAACTTCAAGGTCAGAGCTGATTCTGATTTCTACGCGAATACGGAGGATAAGACCCAGCAGGAGCTCTATCAGCAGAGCACAGGACAGAAGCTTGAGGTCAATTATTACACAGGCTATCTGGACGACGATGACCTTTTGCCGTTACTGAAGCAGAATGATGTGACGATAAACCGCGAGGATTCATCCTCGACATCTGCGCTTCTCTACAATATCATTTCATTTATCGTACCGCTTATCATCATCTGGATCATTTTTGCAGTAGTAATGAGACGGATGGGAAGCGCCGGCGGCATGCTCGGAGGCGTTGGAAAGAGTAATGCCAAGGTATACGTGCAGAAGGCAACAGGAGTTACCTTTGCCGATGTCGCAGGACAGGATGAGGCAAAGGAGTCCCTTCAGGAGGTCGTCGATTTCCTGAAGAACCCTGACAAATATACAAGGATCGGAGCCAAGCTGCCGAAGGGAGCCCTGCTTGTAGGTCCTCCTGGAACAGGAAAGACCCTGCTTGCCAAGGCAGTAGCAGGAGAGGCTGGAGTGCCTTTTTTCTCGCTGGCCGGTTCAGACTTCGTTGAGATGTTCGTCGGAGTAGGAGCAAGCCGAGTAAGGGATCTGTTCAACGAGGCCAAGAGACAGGCCCCTTGTATCATCTTCATCGATGAAATCGATGCGATCGGGAAGTCGCGTGATTCGAGATACGGAGGAGGCAATGATGAACGTGAGCAGACATTAAACCAGCTGCTTGCGGAGATGGACGGATTTGACACATCAAAGGGACTTCTGATCCTTGCAGCGACTAACAGGCCGGAGGTCCTCGATAAGGCCCTTCTGCGTCCTGGAAGATTCGATAGACGTATCATAGTAGACAGACCGGATATGAAGGGACGTCTTGAGACACTCAGGGTGCACGCCAAGGATGTAAGGATGGATTCGACCTGTGATCTTGAGGCTATTGCGCTTGCATCAGCAGGACTGGTAGGCTCTGATCTCGCCAATATCATAAATGAAGCAGCGATCCTTGCAGTAGAGAATGGCAGGGAGTTCGTATCCCAGCCTGATCTTTTCGAGGCCTTCGAGAGAGTAGCCGTAGGAGGCAAGGAGAAGAAGGATCGTCCTATGAGTGATAAGGAAAGACATATAGTCTCCTATCACGAGGTGGGTCATGCACTGGTATCTGCTCTGCAGAAGAATACAGATCCGGTACAGAAGATCACTATAGTCCCGCGTACCATGGGAGCACTCGGATATACCCTTCAGACCCCGGAGGAGGAGAAGTTCCTCCAGTCAAAGGAGGAGCTTGAGGAGGATATAGCTACCTTCATGGGAGGCCGTGCGGCTGAGGATATAGTGTTCCATTCGATCACGAGCGGAGCTGCCAATGATATAGAAAAGGCAACAAGCATAGCCAGAAACATGGTCACCAGATTCGGAATGAGTGACAGGTTCGGAATGATGGGACTTGCGACGGTTGAGAGCCAGTATCTCGATGGAGGAGCCCAGATGACCTGTGGTGAGGCTACAGCAGCCGAAGTCGATAACGAGGTCCATGCCATAATCGACAGAGCCTATAAGAGAGCAGTTGAGCTTTTAAGCAGATATAGAAGTGCACTTGATCAGATATCAGAGTATCTCTATAAGAAGGAGACTATCACCGGCAAGGAATTCATGGATATGTTCCGCCGAATCACAGGAATCGAGGCCGAGCCTTCTTCTGATAGTGATGATGAAAAGGTAAAGAAGGATCAGGAGGTCGCAGAAAGGCTTCAGAAGGAAATGGATTCCTATGAGTCGTCAAAGACAAGCCAGAAGGATAATCCGGATAAGACATCAGGCACAAAGGGCCCTGAGGTCACAGGTGATGATATCTTCGATGAATGATCATAGCTTATGAAAGGTATACGGGCGTTTCCGGTCAGGAGACGCCTGTATTTAATTTTTGAAATGTTTGATATATCTGAAGAATTAAAAAAGATCCCGGATTCTCCGGGTGTATATATAATGCATGATAATACTGATGCAATAATCTATATAGGCAAGGCCAAAAGCCTGACCAAAAGAGTGCATCAGTATTTCCAGCCCTCCCATGACGAAGGGATAAAGAAGCGTCAGATGGTCGATCATATCGATCATTTCGAGTATATAGTAACGGACTCTGAGCTTGAGGCCCTGGTTCTAGAAAACAATCTGATCAAGGAGCACAGGCCCAAGTATAATACCATGCTCCGTGATGACAAGACCTATCCCTATATAAGAGTCACACTGGGAGAGCATTTTCCGAGAGTGCTTTTCTCCAGGAAGGTCCAAAGGGACAGATCCAGGTATTTCGGACCATTCACATCGGCCGGAGATGTCAGGGAGACTATAGAGCTTACAAACAGACTGTTTCATCTGAGAACCTGCAAGAGGGTATTCCCGAGGGATATAAGGAAGGAAAGGGCCTGCCTCAACTACCATATCAGGCAGTGTCCAGGCGTATGTCAGGGCTATGTATCCGAGCAGGAATATATGGAAAATGTAAGGGCAGCCATCAGGTTTCTCGAGGGTGATTATCAGCCGGTAGTCGACCAGCTGACAGAGAAGATGAAGGCAGCAGCTTCTGAGATGGAGTTTGAAAAGGCAGCCGGATTCAGGGATGAGATCGAAGCGGTAAGGATGTGTGTCCAGAAGCAGAAGATCACAGATACAGATGGAGAGGACAGGGATATCCTTGCCATTGCAAGGGACAGAGAGGATGCCTGTGCAGTCGTATTCTTTATCAGAGGAGGCAGGATGATAGGAAGAGACCATTTCTTCCTGAACCTGCGTGAGGATGATGATAAGGGCGAGCTGATAAGCACCTTTATACAGCAGTTCTATTCAGGGACTCCGTTTGTGCCTAAGGAGATATTCGTTCAGGAGGAGCTTTTCGACCAGGGGACGCTTGAAGAATTTCTGACGGAAAAGAAAGGGGGCGCTGTCCATATAGTGACTCCAAAGAGAGGGAAAAAGGAGAAGCTTGTTGAGCTGGCATGGAAGAATGCCTCTATGATACTGACAAAGGACAGGGAGAGGATAAGGAGAGAGGAGGGCAGAACCATAGGAGCTATGAAGGAACTGTCCGATATCCTGGGACTTCCTGGGATTGAGCGTATGGAGGCCTATGATATTTCAAATACAATGGGTTATCAGTCAGTTGGTTCAATGGTAGTCTTCGATCACGGCAAGCCACTTAGGAATGACTATCGAAAGTTTCGGATAAAGACAGTCGAGGGACCTAATGACTATGCATCGATGAAGGAGGTCCTTACAAGACGCTTCACCCATGGACTTTTAGAAAGGGAGAGCGGGAAGACCGTGGAGACGGGGAGCTTCACCAGATTCCCGGATGTGATAATGATGGACGGCGGACGAGGACAGGTAAATATTGCTCTGGAGGTAATGGATGAGCTGGGGCTTGATATACCGGTATGTGGAATGGTAAAGGATGACCATCACAGGACAAGAGGGCTGTTCTATAACAATGTGGAGCTGCCTATAGACCGCTCATCTGAGGCCTTCAAGCTTATCACCAGGCTGCAGGACGAGGCCCACCGCTTTGCGATAGAATACCACAGGTCACTCCGAGGCAAGAATCAGGTGAAGAGCTTCCTTGATGACATACCAGGCATCGGACCGACAAGACGGCGGGCGCTTATGAAGAAGTATGTGACGGCTGAGGCGATCCGTGAGGCTTCTGTCGAGGATCTGGCGTCTACAGAGACTATGAACGAGGCGGTAGCAGACCAGGTCTATAATTTCCTGCACAGGTCAGGAAACTCTGTACATGAATCCGATAAAATATAAAGCGGTTTGATATATTTTTTTCAATGAATATAAGAAAATACCAGGTACAAAGGAGATATGTGCTATGGGTAATATTAGATTCATTGATGATAACGGTACATTTACAATGGATGCTCCGGAGGAGACGAGCCTGCTCTATCTGCCGTCGGCAGGCGAGAAAGGGCTTAAAAGCTGCTTTTCGCCTGATCTGGGAGGAGACGCCAAGACAGATCAGGAGCATTTCCTGCTTGAGCCTGTATGTGTGAATGGACTGTCAGATAACAGAAAAACCAGGAACTTCTGGTGTATAACAGAAAAGGGGGCCTGGTCGGCATGCGGCTCTTCTGCCGAGGCAGAAAACGACAGATTTACAGACAGACAGGATAAGAGCCGGATCACAGCCGGCTTCATGTGGCAGAGACTTGAAAGGACATCTGATAAATATGGTCTGTCCTCTGAGATCACCTCATATGTAAAAAAGGATGAAAACACAGAAGTGATGGAGGTAAGGATAACTAACAGATCGGATCAGGCACAGACCATAGAGGGAGTTTCTGTTTATCCAATCTATGGCAGAAGTGCTGACAATATAAGGGATCACAGGAATGTGACCTCCATGCTCCACAGGATAGAGACGAGAGATGACGGGATAGTAGTCAGTCCGACAATGTCCTTTGATGAGAGGGGACACAGGATCAATCATACCTCATATTTTGTGAAGGGAGAGGGAGCAAGGATAAAAGGATTCTATCCGACAGAGGAGAGCTTCCTCGGAGAAGGAGGAACCTATACTCATCCGGCAGCCATATATAAGGATCTAAGTCCGTTCGGACCAGGACAGAGCTTTGCCGGCAAGGAGGTCGCCGGAGCTATCAGATTTTGGCCGGTAAGACTTGCTCCGGGAGAAAGCAGGAGATATATCATCCAGGCAGGGGTGGGGGATGGTGAGACAAATGAGCCTGAAAATCCAGGGGAATACTGGGAAAGACAGGTGAACGTATCGTTCCATACCGGGAATGGCGATTTTGACAGATTCATGAAATGGGTGGCATTCCAGCCGATATTGAGACGGATATATGGCTGCTCATTTCTGCCCTACCATGATTATGGCAGAGGGGGAAGAGGCTGGAGGGACCTCTGGCAGGACTGCCTCTCGCTTCTTATAATGAATCCGGGAGGAGTAAGGGAGCAGATAATAAATAATATAGGAGGAGTAAGGACAGACGGGACCAATGCGACCATCATAGGAGAGGCTCCCGGAGAGTTTTTAGCCGACAGAAACGGTATTTCAAGAGTCTGGATGGACCATGCCATGTGGCCATTTATTACAGTAAGATTCTATATTGACCAGACAGGGGATAGAAGCGTCCTTTTTGATGAGGCACCGTATTTTGCGGATGCCCAGATAAAAAGGGGATATGCCCTTGATAGCGGATATGATCCTGATAAGCTCCAGAAAAGAGGAAGCCTGCTTGAGCATTTGCTTATAGAGCATCTTTGCGCATATTTTGACGTAGGTGATCATCAGATCATGAGACTTCGCGGAGCGGACTGGAACGATGCGCTTGATATGGCATCTGAAAAGGGAGAGAGCGTAGCCTTTACCGCTGCCTATGCAGGAAATCTGAGAGGACTATCAGAGCTTCTTTCGGGTCTTACAGAAAAGAGTATAAGCCTTGCTAAGGCAACAGGCATTCTTCTCTCAGGAGAAAAGAGGGAAGGTGTGCTGGAGAAGTATTATGATGCCTCATCTGATTGGACCAGGACAGAATTTGATCCAAAAGAAATAGCCGATGATCTGATAAAAAAGGCCGATGCTCTTACAGAGACGATCAGAAGGCAGGAGTGGCTCAATCTCGGCTGGTATAACAGCTATTATGATAATTCCGGCAGACAGGTAGAGGGAGAGATCGGTGGACAGGTCAGAATGATGCTGACCGGTCAGGTCTTTACAATAGCAAGTGGAGTCGCAACGGATGGCCAGGTAGAGAGTATATGCGAATCGGCTGACAGATATCTGTTCGACGGCAGCTGTGGAGGCTACAGGCTTAATACCGATTTCGGCGAGATAAAGTCAGACCTGGGGAGGATGTTTGGCTTTGCTTATGGAGAAAAGGAGAACGGAGCAGTTTTTTCCCATATGGCAGTAATGTATGCAAACGCTCTCTACAAAAGAGGCTTTGTAAGAGAGGGCTATAAGGCTCTCAAGGCCTTATATGACGCCTCATCAGATTTTTCACACGCAAGACAGTATCCGGGTATACCGGAATACTTTGATAATGAGGGCCGTGGCAAATATCAGTATCTTACAGGGGCAGCCAGCTGGTATCTGATGACGATAATATGCGAGTCGTTCGGAGTCAGAGGAGAGCAGGGTAGACTGGTAATGGATCCAAAGCTTGTAAGGGAACAGTTCGATAAGGATGGAATTGCTTCTATCAGTCTCTGCTTTGCAGGCCAGCAGGTAGAGGTCACCTATGTGAATAAGGAAATGTTAGACTACGGCGAATACAGGGTGACAGATATTACAAGAGACGCAAACAGATACAGAGTAACGCTTGGAAGGAAAGATCGATGAGATACGGATATTTCGACAACGAAAAAAAAGAATATGTGATAGACAGTCCGGACACACCGGAGGCCTGGGCCAATTATCTGGGATCACCTGAATACGGTGCAATCATCTCAAATAATGCCGGAGGCTACAGCTTTGAGAGGTCGGGAGCAAAGGGCAGGATACTCCGCTATGTCTTTGACGGGCAGGACAGGCCGGGAAGATATATCTATATAAGGGATAATAAGACATCAGACTACTGGTCAGCTTCCTGGCAGCCGGTAGGAAAGCCCCTGGACCAGTACCGCTGCATAACAAGACACGGGCTTGGTTATACTATAATGGAAAGCGACTGCAACGGTATTCACGGCAAGGCTATGTATTATGTGCCGGAGGGAGCCTTATATGAGGTATGGGCCCTTACGGTAAGAAATGATTCAGACAGGCCAAGAGAACTTACTCTGACAGGCTTTGCTGAGTTTACCTGCCACAGCGACTATGAGCAGGATCAGGTGAATCTGCAGTATTCGAGATTCATAACAAGCACGGTCTTCCATGATGACAGGATAATGCAGAGGATCCATGGAAATCTGGATGCTGTCTCAGAGGAGGGAGAGCAGATAGACGGTAAGGGAGTGACCGAGCGGTTCTTCGGACTTGCCGGCGCAGATGTCTCGACTTATTGCGGTGACAGGGATGCCTTTCTTGGAAGATATCACAGCTACGGTAATCCGGTTGGCGTGGAGAGAGGAAGCCTTGGAAATACAGACGGGGTAAATGGAATAAGCTGCGGGGCTCTTTCTACCGTGATAGAGCTTGCTGTCGGAGAGGAAAGGACCATAGCCTTTGTCCTGGGAATGCAGCACGATCAGCAGGCCGGGGAAATAGTTGACCACTACAAGAGGGACACCAAAGAGGTATGTGAAAAGGAGATCGGGGCCATAAGAAGGCTCTGGGATGACAGGCTACAGGCATTTTCGGTAAAGACTCCGTCTCCTGAGTTCGATGAGATGGTAAATATCTGGAATGCCTATAACTGCTATATGACCTTCATCTGGTCCAGAGCAGCCTCATTCGTATACTGTGGACTCAGGAACGGATATGGATACAGGGATACGGTACAGGATATCCAGGGAATAATCCATCTGAATCCTGCCATGGCAAAGACAAAGCTTGAATTCATGCTGAGCGCTCAGGCAGCCAATGGAGCGGGCCTTCCTCTGGTGAAGTTTACTCACAGGCCGGGATACGAGGATACTCCAGACGACGAGTCCTATGTAAAGGAAACCGGTCATCCTGCATACAGAGCTGATGATGCACTATGGCTTTTCCCTACTGTATACAAATATATAGCAGAGACAGGGGATCATGCCTTTCTCGATAAGGTGATCCCATTTGCAGATAAGGATCAGGGGTCTGTATTCGAGCATCTGAAAAGAGCACTGGCCTTCTCCGCGGCCCATCTGGGAGAGGATCAGCTTCCGGCCGGACTCTATGCAGACTGGAATGACTGTCTGAGACTTGGGGAAAAGGGCGAATCAGCCTTTGTGGCCTTTCAGTATTACTATGCGATAAGGATCCAGAAGACCTTTGCAGAGAATAAGGGAGAATATAGGTATGCCGAAGAGCTTGAAATCATGAGGGCAGGACTTGAGAAGCTTATAAATGAAAAGTTATGGGATGGTGACCGCTTCATCCGGGGGATCACGGAGGATGGCAAAAGGATAGGAGCAGCAGGCGATCCTGAGGCCTCACTCTGGCTTAATCCCCAGACCTGGTCGGTTATTAGTGGACTGGCATCAGGTGTTTATGCTGATAAGGCTATGGAAAATGTTTACATGACGCTTAATACAGAGTATGGAGCCATGCTTATGGATCCGCCATATCATGCTCATGCTTTTGACGGAGCCTTCGGGGTGATCTATAATCAGGGAACAAAGGAGAATGCAGGTATATTCTCACAGACTCAGGGATGGCTGTTCCTGGCTGAGGCTCTCAGAGGGAATGGAGATAAGGCTTTCATGTATTTCATGGAAAATAATCCTGCCGCCTGGAATGACAAGGCAGAGATCAGGAGGATGGAGCCATACTGCTATGGACAGTTTACAGAGGGAAAGGCTTCTCCTCATTTCGGGGAAAGTCATGTGCACTGGCTTACAGGAACTGCATCCACTATGATGGTGGGAGCAGTAGAGGGAATACTTGGGATCAGGCCTGATATGAACGGGATCTGTATCAGTCCATCTATCCCGAAGGAATGGGATAAGCTCGAGATAGAAAAGGACTTCAGAGGACACAGGCTTCATATAGAGGTATTAAACCCGGGACATAAGGAAAGCGGATGTAAGGAAATGACAGTAAATGATATCAGAACAGAGGACTCTTATATTCCTGAGTCAATGCTAAAGACCGGAGAAAACAGGATAGTTCTGACCATATCATAGCTGGTCAGAGCCAGTCAGGGGAGTCGCCGACCTTCCATTCGCTCTTTCCATACTTCTCACGATATTTAAGAGGGGTGATTCCGATCACCCTCTTGAAGGTCTGGATGAAATGGCTCTGAGAGGAAAACGAAAGCCGGTTGGCAATATCAACCATACTATAGGGACTGTAGCGTAAGAGATTTACCGCAGTCTCTATTTTTTTCTGTCTTATATATTCGCTGATGCAGACACCCATCTCCTTCTTGAAGAGACGGGAAAGGTAGCTTGGGGAGACACCGACGGCCTGGGATATTATATCTACAGACAGGGGCTCGTTGCCATGGATATAGATATAATTGATAGCAGACGCTATAGGCTTTGACAGGTTGGCAGGGTCGTGAGTAAGCCTCATCATTCTGGTAAATTCCATTACCATTTCGTCATGCAGATCACATACAGCATCCTCAGTAAACAGGAGATCGAGCTTCTGTATATAGAAATCGCTTAGCCTGAAGCACTGCTCCTCGATCACTCCCTGCTTTAAGCATACACGGGTCAGCATGGCAGCCGTGATCACGAAGTGGTACTTGAGGTTTTGGACCGGGTCTTTTGAGAGTATGCCGACACCTTTCTTATTGGAAAAACGTCTGGCCTGGCAATTCTTACGGATGGTATCTATGTCTCCGCTTGCAACGGCATTGCAGAAGGCCATTTCCTCGGAATAGGCCCTGTGCTTCTCGTCATCGTCATCTTTTTTTATCTCGAAATCAATAAATTTTTCACTCATGAGTTCATGTTAACATATTCTGCGTGTTTTGCAAGGACTATAAAAATCGATTTCGTCAATCTTTGAAAATATCAGGTTTAATAAGCTGCTATGACATGAATCTGATATTTTTGCGAGCCATTTTGTATAAAGCATGAGTCAGTATGAATATAATTATCTTATCTTCATCAGATGTATTTTCAAAGGAGGAAAAAGTAATGAAGAGAAGAATCTTAGGTCTGGCGCTTATTTCTGCCATGACAGTTACAATGTTTGCAGGCTGCGGAGCTTCTTCAGGGAAGGGGACTGGCGCAGGGAACAAGGAAACATCAGAGAAGCAGGGAAAGGTCCTCAATGTCTGGAGCTGGAATGATGAGTTCGAGAGCAGATTCAATGAGTTCTATCCTGATGTAAAGGAGGTCTCAAAGGACAAGACGAAAACTACTCTTAAGGATGGAACGATTGTAAAGTGGACGATCAATCCGAACCAGGATGGAGTCTACCAGCAGAAGCTTGATGAGGCTCTGCAGAAGCAGGCAACGGCTCCGGACGATGAGAAGATAGATATCTTCCTCGCAGAGACCGACTATCTGAACAAGTACATAGACAAGGATGCTGATGTGGCAATCCCGGTAAAGGATCTGGGAATAGACCCTGACAAGGACCTTGCTGATCAGTATCAGTATACAAAGGATGCAGCTACTGATGCAGATGGCAATCTTCGTGCAGTAAGCTGGCAGGCATGCCCGGGACTCTTCGTTTACAGAAGAGGTATAGCAAAGGATGCCTTCGGCACGGATGATCCGGAAAAGATCCAGGAGAAGGTTAAGGACTGGGACAGCTTTGAGAAGTCAGCCGGAGAGCTTAAGAGCAAGGGCTACTATATGCTTTCATCAATGGGAGCAGATACCTACCGTGTATTCGGAAACAACGTTTCAAAGCCATGGGTCAATGGCGATACAGTAACAGTTGATCCTAACCTGATGAAGTGGGTCGAGCAGTCAAAGAAGTTCACAGACGAGGGATACAACCATAAGGTTTCAGGCCAGTGGACAGACGACTGGAACAAGGATCAGGGAGCTGACTCCAAGGTATTCGGATGGTTCTTCCCGGCATGGGGTATCAATTTCACTATCCAGCCAAATACCGGAGACGCCGGAAAGGGCGACTGGGCAGTATGTGACGGACCTCAGGCTTATAACTGGGGCGGATCCTTTATCCTGGGATGCCAGGGAAGCGACAACCAGAAGCTTATAAAGGATGTAATGCTCAAGCTTACAGCTGATAAGGATACCCTGTTAAAGATCACTGACAAGACTCTTGATTACACAAATACTGTTTCAGGAATGAAGGAATATGCTTCTGATGATTCAAAGGGAGCGTCTGATTTCCTTGGAGGAGAGAATCCTTACAAGTATTTCGCTCCTAATGCAGAAAACATCAAGATGGACAAGATCACTGCCTATGACCAGGGCTGCGGCGAGTGCTTCCAGAATGCATTCGGTGACTACTTCAATGGAAAGGTGTCCTTCGAAAAGGCAAAGAAGAATTTTGAGACTGCTATCTTTGAGAGATATTCAGATCTTAAGAAGGTAGAGTGGCCTGAATAAGGAATAAGCTATGAAAAAGACCCGAAAAAAGAAAAATTATTCAAGATACGGATACATATTTATAGCGCCCTTCTTTATCTCATTCCTGGTATTTTCACTGATACCGCTCTTCGATACGATAAAGAACAGCTTCTATGAGTATTATTTCTCCGGACTTAAGATAGTGGGACCGAACTTCATCGGCCTGGGTAACTATGGGGCTGTATTAAAGGCTCATATGCTGAAGTATACAGCGAATACCTTTATTCTCTGGATACTGGGATTTATCCCGCAGATTGTGATAGCGCTTCTTCTGGCCTCATGGTTTACCGATCAGCATCTGAATCTGAAAGGACGTAAGGCTTACGAGGTGATAATCTATCTCCCCAACCTGATAATGGCCAGCGCTTTTGCAATGCTGTTCTTTACCTTGTTTTCAGATTCGGGTCCTGTCAATTCCTTTCTGCATCAGATCGGTGTCGTACATGCCGGTCATCCTATAAAGTTCCTGTCCTCTGTGACAGGGACCAGGGGGCTTATAGCTCTTATGAACTTCCTGATGTGGTTTGGAAATACGACAATAATGCTGATGGCGGCTATAAACGGAGTGAATCCGGAGCTGTTTGAGGCGGCAAAGATCGACGGATGCAATCACAGGCAGATATTCTTCAGGATTACCCTGCCTCTGATCCGGCCGATCCTTACATATACCCTGATAACATCTATGATCGGTGGACTTCAGATGTTTGATGTGCCTCAGATCCTTACCAATGGTATAGGCACACCTGACCGCACGTCTATGACACTTATTATGCTTCTGAACAATTATCTGAAGTCCAAGAACTACGGAATGGCGGGAGCTATTTCGATATACCTCTTTATCCTGAGCGGTATCCTCTGTTTCATTGTCTATCGGATGATAAACACCGATGAAACAGAGGCGAAGGCCGCCAGAAAAAGAGAAAAGAAAATGAGAAAAATGACCAGGAAAGGAGACGCGGCATGAAAACTGCTTCAGAGAAAGTTATTACTCTTATAGCGCATATAGTACTTGTGATACTATGCTTTATGTGTCTGTTCTTCTTCTATATACTGATCATCAATGCGACAAGGTCTCATGTGCAGCTTCAGAAGGGCTTCGCCTTTCTGCCAGGTGGAAATTTCATAAGGAACCTGACAAATGTGATAAATGATGGTACGATCCCTGTCGTAAGAGGCGTACTTAACAGCCTTATAGTATCTGCCTGCTGTGCAGGGATATGTACCTATTTCTCAGCGCTGACGGCTTACGGACTCTATGTATATGATTTCAGGCTCCGCAAGCCGGCCTTCACCTTCATAATGGCGATAATGGTCATGCCTACTCAGGTCACCGCACTTGGTTTCCTAAGGCTGATTACCAGGATGGGAATGTACGACAGTCTCCTTCCTCTCATCCTTCCTTCTATCGCCTCACCGGCGGTATTCTATTTCATGTATTCCTACATGCAGTCGTCTCTGCCGGTGGCACTCGTGGAGGCAGCACGTATAGACGGCTCGGGTGAGTTCAATACCTTCAACCGGATAGTGATACCTATAATGAAGCCTGCAATAGCAGTCCAGGCTATATTCACCTTTGTTGGCGCCTGGAACAATTACTTCGTACCTGCCCTTGTGATCCAGAGCAAGGATAAGATGACTCTCCCGATTCTTATAGCGACCCTGCGGGGCGCTGATTATATGACATTCGATATGGGAAAGATCTATATGATGATACTTCTTGCAATAGTACCTATCATCATAGTCTACATCTTCCTCTCCCGCTTCATAATAGCAGGGATCACGCTCGGTGGAGTAAAGGAATAGCCGATGAGGGCTGGTTTCTTATCCATATGATTCTGATAACGTTTAACAACAGGATTCCCGGTTCTGCCGGGAGTCCTGTTTTTTGTCCTTATGATCATTGACGAGGAATAAGGGATGAATTATATTAGTGACAATAGCTGGCCAGAAGAACAGCTTTTTTTTAATTTGACAAAAGCTGAACTCACTCTTAGAATATAGGGACGAGGACTAGAAAAGTCCATGCCCCTGTTTTTTATTTGAGAAAGGAAATGACATGGCATTGCAGGAAGAAGGCGCAAGCATACAGGAGATAGCAGACAAGCTCTCTCTTAATAATTTTACCGAAAGCATAGACCTTTCCAAATGTTTCATCAAGGTAAGGGATATCAACAGACCGGCTCTTCAGCTGACAGGATTCTATGAGCATTTCGATTCCAACAGGATCCAGCTCATTGGAATGGTCGAGTATGCCTATCTGCACAGTCAGAAGGATGAGAAGGAAAGGCATGAGAATTATAAGAAGCTTTTTTCATATAATATACCGGCTGTGATCATCTGCCGTGGTCTGAAGCCTGAGGCTTCATTCATAGAGGAGGCCACAAAGGCTGGGACACCTGTACTTGGTACAGAACGGGCGACATCGCAGTTTGAGGCCTCTCTTATACAGCTTCTGGGATATGAGCTGGCGCCTATGGCGACCATACATGGGGTGCTTGTCGATGTATATGGCGAGGGACTTCTGATCACAGGGGAAAGCGGGATAGGTAAGTCAGAGGCAGCTCTTGAGCTGGTCCGAAGAGGACACCGTCTTGTAGCGGATGATGTGGTCGCGATCAGGCGTGTAAATGACGATACGCTTATAGGAAGCTCACCGGCAGTCACCAAATATCTGATAGAGCTACGCGGTATCGGCATCATAGATGTAAAGAGCCTCTATGGTGTAGAGTGTGTGAAGGATACCCAGACCATAGATCTGGTGATAAAGCTAGAGGACTGGCACAGCAATACCGAGTACGACAGGCTGGGCCTTGACGATGAGTACACAGAAATTCTGGGTCAGAAGGTTGTCTGCCACTCCCTCCCTATCCGCCCCGGAAGAAATCTCGCGATCATCTGTGAGACAGCCGCGGTAAACCACCGCCAGAAGAAGATGGGCTATAATGCGGCCGCCGAGCTCTACCGCCGCGTCAACGAAAACATCTCGCGTAATAAATGAGCGGTGCTGATACAGTCTCTGGCCTCCGATGCACGCTTGCGTGCAGAGAGGAGGGCAGAGACTGTATCAATAGCGCGAATGCGCGGATGAGCAGGCGCGGAGCGACTGCGAATCGGCACCGCTCATTTATTGGAAGTGCGAAAGCGCGAATGCGCGGATGCAATAGCGCGAACGCGCGGATGAGCAGGCGCGGAGCGACTGCGAATCGGCAGCGCTCTGAGGAAACTTTTTTATGGAAAGGAATATTATGGACAAAAAGAACGCATGGCTTAAGTACAAAGAGGAGAAGGATAGAAAAAAGGTAATGGATTTCGGTGAGGACTACAGGAAATTTTTAAGCTGCAGCAAGACCGAGCGTGAGTGCACATCATTTTTTGCTAAGCAGGCAGAGAAGGATGGCTTTCGTAATCTTGATGAGATAATAGCTAAGAACGGCACCATAAAGCCGGGAGACAAGCTCTACCGTACCAACCGCGGCAAGAATATAGCTCTTTTCGTGATAGGAGAGGAGCCGGTTTCAGAGGGAATGAATATTCTTGGAGCCCATATAGATTCTCCGAGAATGGACTTAAAGCAGGTACCTCTTTATGAGGATACAGAGATGGCAATGCTTGATACGCATTATTATGGCGGGATCAAGAAGTATCAGTGGGTTACTCTTCCTCTGGCTCTTCATGGAGTCATCGCGAAAAAGGATGGGACAGTCGTTGAAGTAAATGTGGGAGAGGATCCATCTGACCCGGTATTCGGAGTATCGGATCTCCTTATCCATCTTGCAGATACCCAGATGAAGAAAACAGGCGCCAAGGTCGTTGAGGGAGAGGACCTGAATGTAATGATCGGGACCATCCCTCTTGAGAAGGCATCTGATGATAAGGAAGAAAAGGATCAGGTAAAGAAGAACATCCTTGAGATCCTTAAGGATAAATATGATATAGAGGAGGATGATTTCCTTTCTGCGGAGATAGTGGTGCTTCCGGCAGGAGAGGCCAGGGATTACGGCTTTGACAGGAGCTGCATAATGGGCTATGGCCATGATGACAAGGTATGCGCATATCCGTCCTACAGGGCAATAGCAGATACAGATGCAGGAAAGAGGACCTATGCCTGCCTGCTTGTTGATAAGGAGGAGATTGGATCGGTCGGTGCTACAGGAATGGAATCAAAGTTCTTCAGGAATACGGTCGCAGAGATCCTTCATCTGAGCGGAGATGATTCACCGATTTCAGTTATGAGAGCCATGGAACGCTCAAGAGCACTTTCCTCAGACGTATCCGCAGCCTTTGATCCTAATTATCCGGATGTATTCGAAAAGAAGAACAGCTGCTATTTCGGACATGGACTCGTGATCAATAAGTACACAGGAGCAAGAGGAAAGTCAGGAAGCAATGATGCGACAGCAGAGTATATGGCTATGATCAGAAAGACATTTGATGATGCTGATGTCAGCTTCCAGACAGCAGAGCTTGGGAAGGTAGACCAGGGAGGCGGCGGAACTATAGCCTATATTCTCGGAAACTACGATATGGACGTTATAGACAGCGGAGTAGCAGTGCTTTCGATGCATTCTCCATGGGAGATTATCTCGAAGGTGGATCTGTACGAGGCATACAGAGGCTATATAGCATTCCTTCATACATGCTGAGGTGGCCATGAGGTCAATAGAAACAGATTTAAGAGAGATAATAACTGAAAAGGATGCGCTTCATATTGACGAACCGATGAAGAGGCATACGACATTCGGAGTAGGCGGCAGGGCGGATATATTTATAGATGTATCCATAGATGAGCTTGCTTCGGTAATGGCCTGTCTCAGAAGGCATGAAATTCCGGTTACAGTGGTAGGAAACGGAAGCAATCTGCTGGTTTCAGATAGTGGGATCCGTGGAGCGGTCCTCTGTATAGGAAGAAGGATTAACCGTACAGAGGTAAAAAAGGATCAGGATAATGCCATGATAAGCTGCCAGGCGGGAGCGCTCCTGCCCAGGGTGGCAATGATGGCAGCGGATCAGGCCTTATCAGGCCTGGAATTCGCAGCAGGTATACCCGGAACTATTGGCGGAGCCGTTTATATGAATGCCGGAGCCTTCGGAGGAGATATGAGCGAGATAGTTTCCTCTGTCACAACCATAACAGAGGATGGCGAGATAAAGGATTACAGTGCTTGTCAGGTAGGCTTCGGATACAGGAAGAGCATCTTTTCAGAGAAGAATGAGATAATCACAGGAGCTGTTCTGTCGCTTCGGCCAGGAGATCCTTCCGAGATAAGGGAAAGGATTAAGTCTATTTGTGATAAAAGAAAAAAAAGCCAGCCTACAGGAGCCAGAAGCGCCGGATCGACGTTTCGGAAGGCCGGGGACGGTGATCTGATCTCGGATCTGACACCAGCCTGGAGGCTTATACAGCAGGCCGGCATGAAGGACGCAAGAGTGGGAGGTGCCCTTGTATCTCCAAAGCATTCGGGATTTGTAGTAAATGACGGGAGCGCAACAGCCGGGGATATCTACCAGCTGATCTGCGCTATAAGGGAGAGGGTAAAGGAAGAAACCGGAGTGGAACTGGAGCCGGAGGTAAAGCTTTTAGGAGAATTCTGATGGAACTTGTGATCATAACAGGAATGTCGGGAGCAGGAAAACATACAGCGTTCAAGATCCTCGAGGATATGGGCTACAACTGTGTGGACAATCTCCCTATAGCCCTGCTGAGGAGCTTTGCTGATCTGGCGGCAGGAAACCCCAACAGCGAGAGGGTTGCTGTCGGAATAGATATAAGGAGCAGGACTCCTATATCGAAGCTCGAGGGGATTCTCGATGAGCTGGACAGCGATGGCAGAAGAATAAAGATCCTTTTCCTTGAGGCCGATGATCAGGTCCTGGTAAAGAGATTCAAGGAAAACAGGAGGACACCGCCCCTGTCAGAGGGCAGGAGGACAATAGATGCGATCCATGCGGAAAGGGAAGCGATAGCCTTCCTGAAGAGGAGAGCGGACTATATAATAGATACTTCCCACCTTCTGGTCAGGGACCTAAAGACAGAGCTCACAGAGATATTTTCAGAGGGAGCGGATTACAAGAGCTTAAACATCACTATCCTCTCATTCGGATTCAAATACGGTATACCTTCTGACGCGGATCTGGTCTTTGATGTCCGCTTCCTGCCGAATCCCTATTATGATGAAAGACTGCGGCCTCTCACCGGTAATGACCGGGAGATAGTCGATTATGTCATGTCTTCGGATAAGGCCCATGAATTTGTAGAAAAGCTTGATGATCTGATAAGCTTTCTGATACCTGAGTATATCAGCGAGGGCAAGACCGAGCTCGTGATCTGCTTCGGCTGCACAGGAGGAAGACACAGGTCGGTCACTATAGCAAGACAGGTCTATAAGATGCTGCTTAAGCATGAGGGCGATTATGGCCTTAGGATTGAGCACAGGGACATAGACAAGGGATAGAGGTGGAAGCTTACGTCATTTGCATCTGATGTGAAAAAAGAGCTGCTGACCATTACCCCACAGGCAAGGCATTGCCGGATAGCTGAGATAGCTGGGATCTCGGCCTGCATAGCGAAAAGCGGCCCGGAAGGGATAATGGTCGAGACAGAGAATGCAGCTGTTTTTGAAAAATACTTTACTTTATTAGAACAAACGATTAATATAAAGGATGTTGACCGGAAAGGTCTCATAAGTGTAACTGATCAGAAGAAGCTTCTGGAGGTGCTGAAAAAGAATGATGCAGATCTCATGACAGCAGAGCCTGTGGTGATACAGCAGGACTGCTGCAGGAGGTCTTTTCTCCGTGGATTCTTTTTGTGTGCCGGTTCGGTTTCCAATCCTGAGAAGTCATATCATTTCGAGATGGTATGTAAAAGTCAGGCGCAGGCCGATCAGGTTATGTCACTTCTTCTGGGAGCAGGCACCTGTCCCAGGATGATCGTAAGAAAGGGTCATCAGGTGGTTTACCTGAAGGAGGGCGACCAGATAGAAACGATCCTTGGTATACTCGGAGCATCAAAGGCATTCATGCGCTTTGAAAATACGAGGATCCTTAAGGAAATGCGTGAGAATGTCAATCGCCAGGTGAACTGTGAGACCTCCAATATCAGGAAATCAGTCAGTGCTGCGGTGAGGCAGATAGAAGACATCAGATTCCTTCAGGAGAATGGAAGCTATTCACTTCTCAATGATAATCTGAGAGAGGCAGCTGAACTGAGACTGCAGTTTCCTGATATGCCGCTTAATGAGCTGGGGAAGAGGTGCCTTCCTCCGGTAGGTAAGTCCGGGATCAACCACAGACTGCGGAAGATAGGACAGATAGCAGATAGTATCAGAAATAAATGAATGGAGGATTATATTTCATGAAAAAGGACGTTACTATCCAGATGAAGGAGTCGCTTGAGGCTACTCCTATCGCGCACCTGGTGCAGCTTGCCAATCAGTACCAGAGCAGCATCTATCTTGAGATGGATTCCAAGAAGGTAAATGCAAAGAGCATAATGGGGATGATGAGTCTTGCTCTTACAAGAGGCTCTGTTGTTACGATCGATGCACAGGGTGAGGATGATGAGAAGGCTGTGACAGCCATCGAAGGCTTTCTCACTAAATAAAGGGACGGGATATTTTTCATGGGGAAAAAACTTCTGTTTATTTACAATCCGCATTCAGGACGCGGTATGATCAGAATGAGTCTGTCCGATATAATTGAGATCATGGTCAGAGCCGGTTACGAGGTGAGCGTCTATCCGACACAGAAGCCAAAGGATGCGATGGAGCAGACTCTTGCTCACGGGGGTGAATATGACAGAATAGTCGTAAGCGGCGGGGATGGCACACTTGATGAGGTAGTCACTGGCGTGATGAAGTCGGGACTGGATGTGCCTGTGGGATATATTCCTGCCGGTAGCACAAATGATTTCGGTGCATCCCTTGGTATTCCAAAGGATATGACACAGGCTGCAAATATAGCATCCTGGGGCATTCCAAGGGCATTTGACGTGGGAAGGTTCGGAGATGATTATTTCGTTTATGTAGCGGCCTTCGGTATTTTTACCCAGACTGCCTACAGCACCAGTCAGCAGCTTAAGAATGTTCTGGGTCATTCAGCCTATATACTGTCTGCCTTCAAGCAGCTTCGGGACATTCCATCATACAGGATGCAGGTGGAGTACGACGGAAATGTGCTCTATGATGAATTCATCTTCGGTATGGTCACCAATACCCTGTCTGTAGGTGGTATCAAGGGCATTATACCGGGAGACAAGAAGCTCGATGACGGCCTTTTCGAGGTGACGCTTGTGAAGACACCGAAGAATCCCATGGAGTTAAACGAGATAGTCGGAGGACTTACAGGTGTCCTCAAGGATGCCGATACCGATATGGTAAGCTCCTTCCAGACTAGGAGCATAGTCTTCACGACGGCTGAGGAGATTCCCTGGACGCTTGACGGAGAATACGGAGGAAGCGTCAGCAAGGTCCAGATAGAAAATCTGCACCGGAAAATGAACATAGTGGTTGAATCAGATCAGAAAAAAGCTTATAATGTGAGCGATGAATGACAATCAGCATACAAAACGGAGGAAAAGTCAATGTTAGTAAATGCTGCCGATATGTTAAAAGAAGCAAGAAAGGGTCATTATGCAGTTGGCCATTTCAATATCAACAATCTTGAGTGGACCAAGTCGATCCTTCTCACAGCTGAGGAGCTTAAGAGCCCTGTTATCCTCGGAGTATCAGAGGGTGCAGGAAAGTATATGACAGGCTTCAAGACTGTTGCCGCAATGGTAAAGGCAATGGATGAGAGCTTAGGTATCACAGTTCCGGTGGCTCTTCATCTTGATCATGGTACATTCGAGGGCTGCTATAAGTGTATCGATGCAGGATTCACATCAATCATGTATGATGGATCTCATGATGATATCGAGACTAATGTCAATAATACAAAGGAGCTCGTATCAGTAGCTCATCATCTCGGAATGTCGATCGAGGCTGAGGTAGGTGGAATCGGCGGAGAAGAGGACGGAGTAGTCAGCATGGGTGAGTGCGCTGATCCAGAGGAGTGCGAGAGAGTAGCAAGCCTTGGAGTTGATATGCTTGCTGCCGGAATCGGAAATATCCACGGTGTATATCCGGAAGGATGGCCAGGACTCCGCTTCGATGTCCTTGAGAATATCAAGGCAAAGGTAGGCGATATGCCACTCGTACTTCACGGCGGCACAGGAATCCCTGATGAGATGGTCAAGAAGGCTATCACACTCGGAGTATCAAAGGTAAATGTAAATACAGAGTGCCAGCTTGTATTCGCAGAGGCTACAAGACAGTACATAGAGGCAGGCAAGGATAAGGAAGGCAAGGGATTCGATCCTCGTAAGCTTCTTGCACCGGGCGCTGAGGCAATCAAGGCAAAGGTTAAGGAGAAGATGGAGCTTTTCGGATCAGTTGGAAAGGCCTGAATCAGAAATCCGGGGTGCGCAGAGCGCACCCTTTATTTTTTTGCAGGGATCAGAGGCGCTGTATGTGTCGCTGCTTCTTTACCAGGTAGAGGACAGAGTCTGCTGCATTGACAAGCTCCCTTACAGTGTGGGTGGTAAGAGGATCATATCTGACACAGCCAATGCTAAGCGACAGGTGATAGAGATGGTTGCCTGACTTATTTGACATAGAGATGAGACGCTGGATCCTGGCGGATATTCGGTTGTTCTCCGAGGATGATTCGGACTGAAGTATGATAGTGAATTCGTCTCCGCCGTATCTTGCGGCAAGAGCCCTCTTTCCGCATTCGGCTATACCGCTCTCAAGGATCTCTGCAACCTTCTTTAAGGCCATATCTCCCTGGACATGGCCGAAGCTGTCGTTTATGGTCTTGAAGAAATCAACATCGATCATGAAAAGAAACAGGCCTGATTCGGATGGACTTTTCATCCAGTGCGAGATCGTATGGAAGAGGGCTCTGCGGTTTGAAAGACCGGTAAGGGAATCATACTTGACGCCGCTCTCGATAAGGTATGTATAAAGCAGGAATATGGTTATGGCAAGAGACGGAGCAAGGAGAGGCAGTCGTCTGAAATATAGCTGCAGCAGACTTGCTGCGACAGGTATCAGAGGACAGAGCGAGTTTGCAAAAAAGGTGGTCCTCTCAAAATAATTTTTCTCCCTTGATATGTTCTGCGTTGATCTGACAGCACATACTGCGAGATATACAAAAGGAAAGATATACTGAAGTATGAAGAGCCTCCCTCTGACATAGAAGAGATCTGATCCTACATGAAATAGGAAACCTGTCCATGGATTCGTGATCAGAAGGAGGGCATGGAGATAGACAATAGCTCCGGACAGGATCATGCTAAGCCTCCATGCAGAGAAGGCGGTCCGTCTGATCGCCTCGGATAAGAGCAGCCATATTAAGCCTATGAAGGTCAGGGAGAAAAAATATATGCTCTTTGTGATATAATCGAGAGTCCTGTTTCCGGGTATGCAGCCGGAATCCATAAGCTGCCAGATGGTATCACACGTGATATTTATGACCATAAGAGCAATGCCAGAGACAAAATACTGCCATCGGTTTATCAGCTCTGAGCCTATGCTCTTTATAAGTATTGTAAGAAGCATGATAACGCTGATTGCGTTTACTTCTATATATAAAGCAAGTGGGTTATATATCATAAGCCGCTCCTCTTCTCTTTTTCCGAAACGATTATACTATTCTTATATGGAAAGGTCAAACTGGCATATTTGTCAGATAGGGAGATTTATGATATAGTAGCCCCATGGAAGATACGGTTAGGAAAGAGGCGTTTTATACCCTTCTTGAAAATGACATGAATTCCTCTGAAAGAATGGAGAGAGCCTTTAGTGATCATCCTGACTGGGATGAAAGGGACAGGGCCTTCTATACTGCTCTTGTTGACACCACTCTTTCAAGGCTTGTAACAATAGATGCGGTAATAGGCGCTTATTCGAGGACCCGTATAGGAAAGCTGTCAGCCGTCGTCCGTACCGGGCTTGAGATAGGACTGGCCCAGATCCTTTTTATGGACAGGGTACCTGATTCTGCAGCCTGCAATGAATCGGTGAAGCTGGTAAAGATCGGCGGAGACGGCCGTTACAGCGGCTTTGTAAATGGGATCCTGAGGAATATAATAAGACATAAGGACGCTCTGCAGGCAAAGACCGTGATCGACGGGAAGCCGGTCTGGCTTATATATACTGATCAGGAAAATGGATGGAGGGCAGAGGGAAATGTGAGTGATCAGATTCTTAATGCTGCAGGTCTTTCCATAACCTACTCCTATCCGCTCTGGATAGTCAGGCACCTTATCAGATCGTATAAGAATGCCCGGCAGATCCTTGCAGGCCTTTCTATGAAAAGAAGGCGCTTCGCGTTTTCAGCCATAGATACATCCGATCTGATAGAAAGGCTTGCAGGTGAAGGGGTAGGGGCAGCTGCCCTTCCGGGAGAAGATGCGCCTGCAGTCTTGTTTGAGTCGGGAGGAAACCCTGCGGATACAAAGGCCTTCAGGCAAGGGCTTTTTTATATAATGGACCGGTCGTCTATGGAGCCTGTCTTAAGGGCAGAGCTCAGAGAGAAAAGCAGGATCTTAGACCTCTGTGCTTCTCCGGGAGGCAAGTCCATAGAGGCTGCCCTTATGTATAAGGCCAGCCTGCTGTCCTGTGATGTCAGTGAGAATAAGACAAAACGGATATACCAGAATATAAGCAGGATGCATGTTGAAGACAGGGTAGAGGTAAGGGTAAATGATGCAAGGGTACTCTGCAGGGATCTTTGCGGGAAATTCGACGCAGTGATAGCGGATGTGCCCTGCTCTGCTCTTGGAGTAAGCGGAAGGAAGCCGCAGATAAGACAGAGGGTTAAGGAAAGTGACTTTTCTGTCCTGAGCGGGATCCAGAGAGAGATCCTTGATAATGCTGCGGAGTATCTGAAGACAGGCGGTCTGCTCATTTACTCGACCTGCACTCTCGATCCGGCAGAAAACGAGGATCAGGTCAGTGCCTTTCTTGAAAGAAGGAGGGACTTTACTCTGAAAGAACAGAGGACCATTATACCGGATCAGTATCACGACGGATTCTTTTATGCGATAATTATAAAGAAAAGAGATTCTACAGAAGAATGAATATATCGGATCTGAATATTGATGAGCTTACTGACTATATGCTTTCTATCGGGGAAAAGAAGTTCCGCGCCAGACAGATATATAAATGGCTCCATGTCAGCCTTGTCACTGATTTTTCTGAAATGACAGACCTGTCAAAGGAATTAAGGAAAAGGCTTTCGGATGAGTGCATGATCACGGTCCTAAAGCCTGTCGAGATACAGACATCAGCAGAGGATGGCACGAAAAAGTACCTGTTCGAGCTTTCGGACGGCAATCTTGTCGAATCAGTACTTATGAGATACAGGTTTGGCTGCAGCGTTTGTATCTCCTCTCAGGTGGGCTGCAGGATGGGATGCAGATTCTGTGCATCTACTATAGACGGCTGGCTCCGTAATCTGACTCCGGGCGAGATGCTGGGCCAGGTAGAGGCCATACAGCGCGACTGCAAAGAGAGAGTAAGCCATGTGGTTGTTATGGGAACAGGCGAGCCGCTTGATAATTATGACAATCTTCTGGCCTTTATCAGGATGCTTACAGATCCGAACGGTCTTAATATTTCCCAGAGGGATCTGACAGTAAGCACCTGCGGTCTGGTCGATAAGATAAGGCAGCTGGCGGAGGAGAAGCTTTCAATCACTCTGGCCCTGTCTCTTCATGCCTCTGATCAGGAAAAGAGAATGGAGCTGATGCCGATAGCGCGCAGATTTGATATTAATGAGACAGTGGCTGCAATGAAATATTATCAGAGGACGACAGGCCGCCGGGTGACGTTTGAGTATTCTCTTATAAGCGGAGTAAACGACAGGCCAGAGGATGCCAGGAAGCTTTCTGTGCTGCTTTCCGGTATCGGGGCCCATATCAACCTGATCCCGGTGAACCCGATAAAGGAGAGGGATTTCAAAAGCCCCTCAAGGCAGGCTGCGGAGGCTTTTTCGGCGCTACTTGCAAAATACGGAATAAATGTTACTATTAGAAGGGAAATGGGGAGAGATATAGACGGCGCATGCGGACAGCTGAGACGCAGGCGACTGAACAGGAAAGGTATATAGAATGAAGTATTACTGCCTGACAGACAAGGGCATGGTGCGTCCTGCAAATGAGGATTTTGTTTTCGCCTCAGACAGATCGGTAGGCTCTCTTGGAAACCTCTTTATAGTAGCCGACGGGATGGGCGGAGAAGCTGCAGGTGACTATGCTAGTGAGTTCACGGTTAAGAAGATAGTTGAGCTTCTGAGAAAGACAGACGGCGAATTCCTTAAGCAGGATGGGGTCGCTTCTCTTATCAGGGATGCAATATCTGAGGCTAACTGGCAGCTTTTTGAAAAGGCCAGAAGCGATGCCTCAAAGAAGGGCATGGGTACTACACTTGTGGTGGCTACCTTTCTTGACGGTCATCTCCATGTGGCCAATATAGGAGACAGCCGTCTCTATGTACAGCGCGGCAACAATATCTACCAGATCACTCTTGACCATTCATACGTACAGGAGATGGTAAGAAACGGTGAGATAAGCGAGGAAGCCGCAAAGAATCATAAGTATAAAAGCAGGATCACGAGGGCTGTCGGAGTTGAGACAATGGTTCATGCAGATTTCTTCGATGTCCCTGTAGCTGATCTGGACAGAGTATTGATGTGCACTGACGGACTTACAAATATGGTCGACGACCAGCAGATCAGCAGCCTGCTTTCAAACGGATCGGATCTGGAATCTCAGGCAAAGGCGCTTCTTGAAATGGCTCTTGCGGCAGGTGGACCGGACAATATCACTATCACATTGATTGACCCAAGGGCGGGTGAGGAGAAGAAATGCTGAGCACAGGAACAATTTTAGCAAACAGATACGAGATCCTGGAAAAGATAGGAACCGGGGGAATGAGCGATGTCTATAAGGCTCTGGATCATTCTCTTGGCAGAGAGGTAGCGATAAAGGTGATGAAGGCGGAATTCTCACAGGATTCCACCTTTGTCTCAAAGTTCAGGGCAGAGGCACAGGCTGCCGCCCTGTTAGAGCACCCAAACATTGTAAACATATACGATGTCGGAAGTGAGGACGGCCTCTACTATATAGTAATGGAGTATGTTGAGGGTATCACTCTGAAGAATTATATTTCTTCAAAGGGACGTCTCGGCTACAATGAGGCCGTATCGATCGCCATCCAGGTGGCAAAGGGGATCGAGGCCGCTCACAGCAAGGGCATAGTCCATCAGGATATCAAGCCGCAGAATATCATTATTTCAAAGGACGGCAAGGTAAAGGTCACCGACTTCGGAATAGCAAGGGCTGCGACATCGAATACCATTCATGCGGATATGATGGGAAGTGTCCACTATATCTCACCTGAACAGGCAAGGAATGGATTTGTCACTTATTCATCGGACATCTATTCTCTTGGTATCGTAATGTACGAGATGGTTACAGGAAGAGTGCCTTTTGACGGGGATACTACGGTTGCTGTTGCGATCCAGCATATACAGTCGCCTATCACGCCTCCGGAGAAGCTCTCACCGGATCTTCCTGTTTCAGTAAGCAGGATCATACAGAAATGTACTATGAAGAGTCCGGAGAGAAGATATGAGTCAGTGTCTGCCCTGCTTGTTGATCTGAAGAAGGCTCTTATGCATCCGGACGAGGACTTTGTCGTGATCCCTGATAATCAGCCGGATATGGAAAAGACCAGGGTCATCACAAAGGATGAGGAGGATGAGATCAGGAGACAGACCCGCCCTGTAAATAAAGACAGCGAGAAGGTCTATGAGCCTGAGGACGAGGAAGACGAGAGTGATGACGGCCCTATAAACCCTAAGATGGATAAGGCTATCACAATAATGGGAATTGCTGCTGCGGTAGTGATCGTGGCTATCATCCTCTTTATGCTAAACTCTGTATTTGACATCTTCAAGTTCGGAAAGGGCAAGAGAACATCTACCTCGACCGAGCAGACGACTACGGTTGCTGTTCCTGATCTCGAGAAGATGACATTCGAGGAGGCAAGAGCCGCTCTTACAGACAAAGGCCTCGAGATCCGCAAGGGAGAGGAGGAGGCCTCTGACAAGTTTGATAAGGGACAGATCATGTCGCAGGATCCGGCAGCAGGCGAGAAGGTATCGCCTGGTACTACGGTAGTAGTGACTATCTGCTCAGGCGAGGGTGATATAGATATACCGCAGGTTACAGGAAAGACCGAGGCTCAGGCCGAGTCAGAGCTTGAGGCCGCTGGCTTCGAGGTAAGCGCCAAGGAGTCCTACAGCGACGACGTCGCAAAGGGATATGTAATGTCACAGACTCCGGTCGCCGGAGAAAAGGGCAAGAAGGGGGATACGGTCATCATCACTATAAGCAAGGGTGCTGAATCCTTAGAGATACCTTCTGTTATAGGAAAGAGCCAGTCGGCAGCTACTGGCACTCTGGAAAATGCAGGCTTTGCTGCGGGAGATATAAGCGAGTCTCCTTCTGACAAGTATCCCAAGGGACAGGTAATGGCACAGAGCCCTGGAGCAGGTACCAAGGCAGGAAAGGGAACTAAGGTAAGCCTTGTCATATCGACAGGTGCTGCGACCTATTCGTTCTCTGATGTGATCGAGCCTTCTGATACCGATAATTATGATTCCAACTACGTCGTTTTAAAGGACGCAAAGGGCAACGCCATTAAACACTGGACCATAAACCAGGCAACAGACGTATCTGTAAATGGTATCACCACAAGCACAGGAACAGTCGTTGTCTATTCTGACAGCAGTATGGAGGAGCAGCTTTCGTCCTATGCTGTGACATTCAAAAGCGAATGAACGGCAGGATAGTAAAGGCTCTCTCAGGCTTCTATTATGTATATGAGGAGAAGAGCGATACAGTCTATTCATGCAGGGCCAGAGGACTTTTCAGGAAGAAGGATCTGCATCCGCTGGTTGGAGATCTTGTGACCTTCGAGATCACGCACCATAAGGATAAGGAAGGACAGATAGTCTCGGTTTTTGACAGGAAAAGCTGTCTTTCACGTCCCCCTGTCGCGAACTGTGATATGGCTCTGCTCGTGACATCGGTCCACAGGCCTGATATCAATACGGATCTGATCGACAGATATCTCATCCTGCTTGATCATAGCGGTCTTATTCCGGTCCTTATCCTTCAGAAATCAGATCTGAACAGCACAGAGGACCAGGAAAGGATAATTGAAAACTATAAGGGCAGTGGCTACAGGATGATCTTTGTTTCTGCGCTTGAGAGGAAGGGGCTTGAGGAGGTAAGAGATACGGTTCGCGGTCATATATCGACCGTTGCCGGACCCTCGGGAGCCGGGAAGTCAACACTTCTTAATGCGCTGACCGGACGCGACATCTTAAAGACCAGCAGCGTTTCTGATCATACAGGGAGAGGAAAGCAGACCACAAGGCATACAGAACTTGTACATATAGATGAGGGAACCTATATCTGTGATACTCCGGGGTTTTCCTCTGTAAACCTCCCAAGGCTGAAGGAAACGGAGCTTACACAGTATTTCCCTGAGTTTGACGGATACAGCGGACAATGCAGATTCAGGGGCTGCGTCCATGTGTCTGAGCCATCATGCAGGGTCAGGGAGGCAGTAGAAAACGGAGAGATAAGCGTGGGGAGATATCAGAGCTATCTGCGTATGTATAATGAGTTAAAGGAGATCAACAAAAGGAGCTATCAATGAACTGTCTTTCACCGTCAATACTTTCGGCAGACCTGACCTGCCTGGGGGATCAGGTGCGTGCTCTTGACAGAGCAGGAGCGGATTATTTCCATATAGATATAATGGACGGAGCCTTCGTCCCGAATATCTCATTTGGTATGCCTGTGATTAAGGCTGTGAGGGGACTTACCGACAAGATCTGCGATGTGCATATGATGGTAAATGAGCCGATACGCTATATAGACCAGGCTGCGGAGGCCGGGGCGGACCTTATCACAGTACATGCCGAGGCCTGCACCCACCTTGACGCTACCATACAAAGGATAAGAAGCGCCGGAGCAATGGCAGGCGTAGCCCTTAATCCGGCTACACCGGTTTCTGCTGTCAGCTGTATTCTGGGCCAGGTCGATATGGTCCTTGTGATGATGGTAAATCCAGGCTTCGGAGGACAGAAGCTTATTCCCTATACTATAGATAAGATCAGGGAGCTTAAAACCATATCCGAGGGTGGCAGGGAATCGTTTGACATAGAGGTTGACGGAGGAGTGAATTTCGATAACGCAGCCCTGCTTCTGGATGCAGGAGCGAATATTCTTGTTTCTGGAAGCTGTCTGTTTGATGGAGATATAGAGGAAAACACGACAAGGTTTAGGGAGATACTTGAATAATGCGTACAGTAATAATCGGGGGAGGCTCTCTTGATATGGATGTCGCGGAGGCTCTTATTGACGAGGATGATGACACGACTATAATAGCTGCTGACAGGGGCCTTGATTACTGTCGCCTTCTTCATATAAAGCCATTTATGGCGATAGGGGATTTTGATTCTGTATCGAAAAGCACAAGGGATCTCCTTGATTCCTTTGAGCAGGATGAGGTAAAGGTGGTGCGTCTTAATCCGGTAAAGGATGATTCTGATCTCGAGGCTGCACTTAATTATGTGCTTTGTAATACTATCCAGGGGGATATATATCTGCTTGGCGCCACCGGCTCAAGGCTTGACCATGTGCTTGGAAACCTGAGCCTTCTTGCCCTCGCTGCCCGTCATGACAGACACTGCTATATGGTTGATAGGACAAACAGGATCAGACTGATAAGAGCCGGGGAAACCGTTCTTATAAAGAAAAACGAGCAATATGGTAAATATGTATCACTTCTCCCTGTCTTCGGGAAATGTGAGGGAGTAAGAGCTACAGGGGTATATTACCCGCTTGATAATGCTGTAATAGGCGATGGGAAATCTTATTTTACTCTTACTATAAGCAACGAGATCACATCCTCTATTGCCTCTTTTTCCGTTGCGACTGGAAGTCTTATTCTGATCGAGTCGAAGGACTGACCTTATTATTCTTCATTCCGTCTTCGATTATCGAATAGATCCTTTTGTAGACGGCGTCTGTATAGTGAAGACCGTCTGCTGTTGTAAATCCCTCCCGGCTGATCACAGTATTGTAGTCAATATAGCTGATGCTATTCCGGTCGCAGAAGTCCCTGAGCTTATTGTTGAATTCAGTTACGTCGTCATTTGAAACCTTTGCAGACGGGCCGGTCGGCCCAACTGAGACAAGGGTCAGATCATAGTCATTCTTAAGAGACAGGTATTCATCCTTATATTTATCCAGATCCCAAAGATCGTTGACGCCCAGGCAGATCACATATTTCCATTTCGAGATCCAGGTATGGGTCTTTTTTATATCCTCTGCCTGGGAGAGAGCTGAGTTTACGAACCAGTTATAGCCCTCTCCTACCTTTGCGACGACATACTGATGATTGGTCACATTGTCAGTTATATCACAGGCTAAGTCCATACCGACGAAGCGGCTGTCACCTATCAGTATATATCCTGTGGACGGATCATCTGTGTATTCCTTGTCGAGCGCAGACGCGCTGGTGTCGGTCTTTTCCTTGTTGCGATCCAGAGCCTTTCTGCTGTCTCCCTGTCTCGGGATCTCATATGCCAGAAATCCGATGCCGCCGGCTATTATGATAGAAAACAGCACCAGAAGAATTATCTTTCCTACCTTATGCATTTATAAAAACCTCCGGATGAACCATATAATATCACAAATATGTTACAAATGCATTAAAAATATTAAGAAAAAATCAAACAAAGGAAACTTAAGACTATATTACGAGTGTTGATTTTACGGACTCAAAACTATATAATAGGAAAACAAGAATTGATCGAAAAACTATTATCAGAATACAAGGATCTTTACCGGAAAGGAGTGGACCAGATGCCGGATATCTCAGATGTTACGTCAAAAGATTTCGAACAGCTTGAAGAAAAGATTTCCAAGTCCAACCGAAATGTTGTGCCCACTCATGATTTCGAGGATCCTGCCGAGCTGTATAAGGAGCTTATAGCAAAGGTCAGACGCTATCACCCGAACGGCGATATCTCTATTATAGAAAAGGCCTACAATGTCGCCCGTGAGGCTCATAAGGACCAGAAGAGGAAGTCAGGTGAGCCATACATAATCCACCCGCTCTGCGTAGCAATAATCCTTGCCGATCTCGAAATGGACAAGGAGACGATCGCAGCCGGACTTCTGCATGATGTTGTAGAGGATACGGTGATGACCAGGGAGCAGATAGCAAAGGAGTTTTCCGAGGAGGTTGCGGAGCTGGTTGACGGAGTCACCAAGCTGGGTCAGGTGCCGCTGGACGCGGATAAGGTCGAGGTTCAGGCTGAGAACCTCAGGAAGATGTTCCTTGCAATGGCAAAGGACATCAGGGTCATAATAATAAAGCTGGCTGACAGGCTTCACAATATGCGTACCCTAAAGTACATGCGGCCTGAGAAGCAGAAGGAAAAGGCCAGGGAGACTATGGAGATTTATGCCCCTCTGGCCCAGAGACTTGGAATTTCAAGGATAAAGATCGAGCTTGACGACCTGGCCTTAAAGTATCTGAAGCCAGAGGCCTACTATGACCTGGTAGAGCAGATAGCCCAGAAGAAGACAGAGCGTGACGCCTATGTCCAGGGCCTTGTAAAGGAAGTAAGGAAGCATATGGAGATGGCTGGCATACCGGCGACGGTTGAGGGCCGGGCCAAGCATTTTTTCTCCATCTACAAGAAGATGGTCAATCAGCATAAGACTCTTGACCAGATCTATGACCTGTTTGCTATCAGGATAATAGTAAACGATGTGAAGGACTGCTACGCTGCGCTTGGAGTCATTCACGAGAATTATACCCCTATTCCGGGCAGGTTCAAGGACTATATAGCCATGCCTAAGCCCAATATGTACCAGTCGCTTCATACGACTCTTATCGGACCAAGCGGTACTCCCTTCGAGATACAGATAAGGACGTACGAGATGCACCGTACCTCTGAATACGGTATAGCAGCTCACTGGAAATATAAGGAGAGCGGAGAGGGAGCAACGATCAACAGGGAGGAGGCCAAGCTTTCCTGGCTACGGCAGATCCTTGAGTGGCAGAGGGACATGAGCGACAACAAGGAGTTTGTCTCACTGCTCAAGAACGATCTGAATCTTTTTTCAGATACTGTCTTCTGCTTTACCCCGACTGGAGATGTGAAGAATCTTCCGAGCGGATCGACCCCTATAGATTTTGCCTACAGCATCCATTCAGCAGTCGGGAACAAAATGATCGGCGCAAAGGCAAACGGCAAACTTGTGCCAATTGACTACCGGATAAGGAACGGAGACAGGGTCGAGATCATTACCTCCCAGAATTCAAAGGGACCTAGCAGGGACTGGCTTACAATAGTTGCCTCGGCTCAGGCCAAGAACAAGATCAATCAGTGGTTCCGTTCTATCACCAAGGATGAGAATATACAGAAGGGTCAGGAGCTTCTGATTGAGAATGCAAGGACCAAGGGCATAGATCTGGGGACTATCAATAAGCCTAAGTATCAGGAAAAGGTTCTTCGTAGATACGGTTTCCATGACTGGAATTCCGTTCTGGCTGCCATTGGGCAGGGAAGCCTGAAGGAAGGCGCCGTCATCAACAAGATGGAGGAGAATTACCGCAAGGACAACCCTGTGGTGCTTACCGATCAGGATGTCCTTGCTGCCAATAATCCGGATGCACCTGTAGACAAGGAGCACCCTCAGGTGGCCGCTAAGGCCAAGAAGTCGAAGAGCGGCATAATAGTGAAGGGCCTTTACGATGTGTCGGTAAGGTTTTCAAAGTGCTGCAATCCTGTGCCTGGCGATGAGATAGTGGGCTTTGTCACCAGAGGAAGAGGAGTCTCTATCCACAGGACAGACTGTGTGAATATCATAAATATGCCTGAGTCAGACAGGAGCAGGCTTATAGAGGCTGAATGGCAGCCTGAGGATCCGCATGAGAGAGAAAAGGATAATTTCCTTGCAGAGATCCATATCTATGGCCACAACCGTACAGGACTTCTGGTGGACATAAGCAGGGTATTCACAGAGGCCGAGATAGATATCCGTTCCATGCATTCGAAGACCAGCAAGCAGGGAATGGCTACTATCGATGTAAGCTTTTTTGTCCGCAACAGGGATGAGCTTTCAGATATAAGCGTAAAGATAAGGCAGATAGATTCAGTAGTAGATATAGAAAGGGCATAGTATGAGGATGCTGCATTATGTTGTCGGGCCTATAGCTACCAACTGCTATATTCCGGTTTCGGATGATGATCTGGGTATAGTGATTGACCCTGGAGATTCAGGCAGGAAGATAGGTCAGGAGCTTGTAAAGAACAATGTCAGACCACAAGCCATCCTCCTTACCCATGGACATATAGACCATGTGAGCGGGGTAGGTGATCTTAAAGACTTTTTTGCTGAAAAGGGCATCGATATTCCTGTATATATCATGGAGGATGAGCTTGAGACTCTTAGAGACCCTGAGATCAATCTTTCTGCCTATATGGGTCAGAAAAGCGAGGACTTCTCAGGCCTTGTAACAGATACACTTGAGGCAGATGAAGAAAGGACCATTGCCGGCTTTACCTTCAGAACCATACCTACTCCGGGACATACACCGGGTGGCTGCTCATATTATTTTCCTGAGCAGAAATGGCTCTTTTCAGGCGATACACTTTTCTGCGCGAGCGCAGGAAGGACTGATTTCAAGGGATCATCGACGTCTCAGCTTGTCCATTCGCTAAATGACAGGCTTTTTAAGCTGCCTGATGATGTGGTGGTATATCCGGGACATGACAGGGGGACTACGATAGGATTTGAGAAGGCAGGCAATCCCTACAGTGGAATGCTCTGACCCAGGACATACGGAATTGAGAGAGATTATAGTACTTGAAGAAAACAGAAGATTTGCTGACAGCGAGACAGGGCCTCTTTTCAGATCATTTTTCCCTAAGGCAAGGCTTCTGGTATATCTTAACGGAGAGCTCCTGGGACGTGAGAGCACAAGGGAGAAGGAGGAAAGGCTTTCTGTGAAGCCATCCGCCACCCTGCAGCTGATATTTGACGATCAGACGACAAGAGTCAGATTTCAGGGAGACGAGGCTGTATGCGAGACCGAGAAGAACGCCTTAAAGCGCACAATCTATCGTATTGTTTCTGGGAATACAAAAAGGACATTGCCCTGGGGCTCTACTACAGGCATTCGCCCTACAAAGGAAGCGCTTATGATGCTTTCTGCCGGCAGATCAGCTGATGAGATAAGAAAGCTTTACCGGGATAAATATCTTACATCCAAGGAAAAGATAGACGAAAGTATTGAGATCGCAGAAAACGAAAAAAGGATCCTAAAGGCCTTTCCGGCTACGAAAGAGATGGATCCACGCTTTTCTATGCAGACAAATGGATACTGTCTCTATATAGGTATCCTGTTCTGTCCGTCTATATGTCTCTACTGCTCATTTTCCTCCCACAGAATCGATTCATGCAGGGACATGGTAAGACCCTATATAGCTTCTCTGAAGAAGGAAATAGATTTCGTTGCAGAGCGCTTCAGAGACAGAAGACTTGACTGCATCTATTTCGGCGGAGGCACGCCGACGACCCTGAGTGCAGAGGAGCTTTCGGATATCCTTTCCTATATAGAAAAAAGAATAGATCTCTCACATCTTGCTGAAATAACAGTTGAGGCCGGGAGACCGGATTCCATTTCAGAGGACAAGCTTGCTGTCATGAGAGAGCATGGTGTGACCAGAATCTCTGTAAATCCCCAGACCATGAACGACAGAACCCTTCAGCTGATAGGAAGAAGGCACAGCGTTTCGGATACGATAAAGGCCTACCATCTTGTGAGAAAATATGGATTTGAATCCGTGAATATGGATATCATCCTTGGCCTTCCTGGAGAAAATGCAGATGATATTTCCCATACCCTTTCTGAAATAAGGAAGCTCTCGCCTGACAATCTCACCATCCATTCCCTTGCCTTAAAGACTGCTGCAAGACTCAGGCTTGAATGGGATAAGTACGAGGAGTTTGATTTCGTCAATTCGACAGAGATTATGGATATGGCGCTTTCCACCGGCAGGGAGCTTGGCATGAAGGCCTATTATCTCTACCGACAGAAGAATATGGCTGCAAATCTTGAAAATGTCGGTATGTCCATTCCGGGTAAGGAGGGCATATACAATGTCCTGATAATGGAGGAGCGTGAGGATATAGTGGCTATAGGTGCCGGAGCTGCATCAAAGAAGGTAAGGCCTGATGGGGAGGGCGGCTGGCAGATAAGCCGATGTGAGAATGTAAAGGATATAAGGACATATATTGACAGGATCGACCAGATGATCGAAAGAAAAGATAAGCTTTTCACGAAAAGCGAGTTGTGATAAAATAGTGGAGTAGCTGTATATTCAATATGGGGCGGAAGGGTTATATGAATGAGAAGGAAGCGATCCTTAGGGATCTCAAGGTAATAGCGATCCTGGATGAAAAGATCGATTATTCAGATAAAGATAATATAGGGGCGGTCCTGAAGCTTAATCCAAGGTCGCTGTTTGCAACCGAGTACGGCAGCCGTTATCTGCATCGTATCAGAAAGATGCATGATGACCTGCCCTATGACAGGACCTGTATTCTCTGCGGAGCTCCCTTAGATGGCGACGGTCCTATATGCAGTAGATGTTACAAGGTTATCACTATAGGCAATTCAGTCATACCTGAGAGGCCGGAGCCTGTGCATACTGATCACAGGGCTGCTTCTGATGAGGCTGCTGCAAAGACCAGCCCGGAAGGATATAAGGAGGCTGAAGCATCAGAGATACATGATCACACCGCAGATGACACGGAGGAGGCACTTTCCGGGCAGACTGGGACAGATACTGTTTCTGGGGAGACTGTGATATCGCCTGAGACAGATGCCCTTTCTGATGGTGCAAAGACGGCAGCCTGGAGCGAGACTGATTCACAGGAGGCAGAGGCTTTTTCCAAGACAGAAGCAGATACATCACAGGTGTCTGAATCAGAAACAGAGACATCACAGGTATCTGGATCAGAAACAGAGATTTCACCGGATGTTACGGATGAGCAGACTATATCTGCTGAGGAAGGCTTTAATGAGGATACTTCTGAGGTCAGACGCACCTACGATGAGATAGAGCAGGACATGAACGATCCTGCGGTCAGGTTTATCAATGCACTTAGGGCCCTTGTGATGCTTCTTGTCGTGGTATGCTTCTCAATCGGTATTGTCTGCGGACTGGTACTTATGATTCGCCACGCCGGAAGAGCAAGTACGGGTAGTTCTGCAATCATACAGACCTGCAACAGTACTGTCATAGAACAGACCTCCGGGGATGGATATATAGACATAGCGGATGCAGCAATGTGGAAGGATCATTTCAGCTTATAGAGGAATAAATGATAGTCAGGATAAGTGCAGGAGATTACAGATTCATAGGAAAGATTTCACCGGAAAATGGAGCCGGATCGATATCACAGGCACTTTCTGTAAGAGACAACCGTAAGTCAGTTGCTTCCTTTCAGGATCATCTGAAGCATGAGATGGGCATGGTGTATGATAAGACAGCCTCTGGCACGCTTCAGAATGACCGGCTTTCTGCTGGTCAGGCTTCAGATACAGCAGCTTCTGCTGACTATGTTTCATCAGACACAGGCTTTAATGTGCCCTCATCCCTGAAGCCGATCTTCAAGGCAGCCTCTGACAGATACTGTGTCAGCGAAAAGCTCCTTGAGGCAGTAGCCTACCATGAGTCCAGGTTTAAGACCCATGTCACATCATCAAGTGGAGCAATGGGACTTATGCAGCTTATGCCTTCGACAGCAAAGAGCCTGGGTGTGACAGACGGCTATGATCCGACGCAGAATATTATGGGTGGAGCTAAGCTTATATCAGGCCTTCTTAAGGAATTCAATGGAGATCTGGATCTGGCTATGGCAGCCTACTCCAACGGAAGCGGTGCAGTCCATAGGGCTGGCAATAAGGTTCCGGACATCAGACAGGCCAGGGAGTTTGTCAGCTATATAAAGTCTGTCATGGGGACAGATAATGGTAAGTGAATGAGCTGATGCCAGAGGACAGGATTTTTATTTTCTGTTAGAAAATGGTTGACAAGCCGCCCTTCATATAGTATATTTATCAAGTCGGCAATTTAATAGCCGCATATAAGCTGGCGTGGCACAGTAGGTAGCGCACCTCATTGGTAGTGAGGAGGTCACCGGTTCGATTCCGGTCGCTAGCTTTACGCGTATTAATTGAGCGGTGCAAATGGAAAGAGCCATCCTGGCTGCAAGCTTGCTTGCACAGCCAGTGATGGTTCTTTCCATTTATAGCGCGAAAGCGCGAATGAGCAGCCGCAGAGCGGCTGCGAATTGGCACCGCTCAATTATTGGAGGAGCGAAAGCGCGAATGAGCAGCCGAGAAGCGGCTGCGAATTGCCCCACTCTCTTAATAGGCGAGAGAGCAAATTGGCACCGCTCAATTAAGCGTAGAAGCGTGAATCGCACCAGGGAGCATGTGCAGGCAGAAAAAAGGAAAAAGAATGAAGAAGACACCATTTACAACAAAGGAAAAGCTCGAGGAAATAGCTGCAAAGTATCCTACTCCTTTTCATATCTATGATGAGGCTGGGATCAGAGAAAACGCAGCAAAGGTAAAGGCGGCTTTTGCATGGAACAAGGGCTACCGGGAGTATTTCGCAGTCAAGGCAAATCCAAATCCCTTCCTGATGGATATACTTCATGAATACGGATGTGGAGCAGACTGTTCATCGCTTACCGAGCTTATTTTGTCCGATGCGACAGGACTAAAGGGCGATGAGATAATGTTTTCATCAAATGATACACCTGATGAAGAGTTCAAAAAGGCAGCAGAGCTCGGGGCCATAATAAATCTTGATGATATCACCCATATAGATGCCTGCCTTCGGGCACTTGGCGGAAAGCTTCCTGAGACAATGTGCTGCAGATACAATCCGGGCGGAGTCTATACACTGTCTAATGGAATAATGGATAATCCAGGCGATGCCAAGTACGGAATGACTCACGATCAGATACTTGAGGCATACAAGAGACTTGCGGATCTGGGAGTGAAGAGGTTCGGACTGCATGCATTCCTTGTAAGCAATACCGTGACAAATGACTATTATCCAGAACTGAGCAGGACTCTGTTTGAGCTCGCTGTCGAGATCAAGGAGAAGACAGGTATTTCATTAAGCTTCATAAACCTCTCAGGTGGAGTCGGCATAGCCTATAAGCCTGAGGAGACACCTAATGATATCACTGTCATAGGTGAAAAGGTCCATAGGGTATATGATGAGATCCTTGTGCCGGCAGGTCTTGGCGATGTTTCAATATATACAGAGATGGGACGCTTCATGATGGGACCTTATGGCGCTCTTGTCACAAGGGTGCTTCATGAGAAGAAGACCTATAAGGATTATATAGGAGTAGATGCCTGTGCAGCCAACCTGATGAGGCCGGCCATGTACGGGGCATATCATCACATCACGGTCATGGGCAAAGAGGATGAGCCATGTGATCATAAATATGATGTAACAGGCTCCCTCTGCGAGAATAACGATAAGTTCGCAATAGACCGAATGCTTCCGGAAATAGACCGCGGAGACCTGATCTATATCCACGATACGGGAGCCCATGGCTTTTCGATGGGATATAACTACAATGGCCGTCTCTGGAGTTCAGAGATCCTGCTTCATCCGGACGGAAGCTTTGATATGATAAGACGTGCGGAGGAGCCTAGGGATTATTTCGCAACGTTTGACTGCTTCCCTATCTGGGAGAGGCTTGTAGGTGAGAGGTGAGAGGTGAGAGGTGCGAGGTGCGAGGGACGAGGCTTGTAGGTGCGAGGTGAGAGGTGCGAGGCTTGTAGGTGAGAGGTGCGAGGTGCGAGGGGAAGGAATACTAATCATTACCCTAACACCTCTGACCTCTAACCTCTAACCTCACACCTCACACTTAAACTATGCAGGAGTGGCGGAATGGCAGACGCGACAGACTCAAAATCTGTTATGGGCAACCATGTGTGGGTTCGAGCCCCATCTCCTGTACTTCTTGTTGCAACGTTAAGATTGTGATATTATAAAGGTGAGAGGATAATGAAAGGAAAGGAGGACGTTCATGCTTATAAAAAAGGATGGAAAAAACAGCATTACATGTAAGATATCCAGGGAAGAACTTGAGGCAAGAGGCATATCTAATATGGAAGATCTGATCCATGATCAGGTCAGAGCCAGAAAGTTCTTGAATGAGATCCTTGTCGAAGCAGGTGAGACTGTAGACTTTAAGGCAGACAGCGGCTCTATGAGTGTGGCGCTGACAGGACTGCCAGACGGATCAGTTAGCATCACGATCAATAAGGACAAGCCTGAGAATGCGCTTGCCCAGTTGATGGCCAAGTGTAAGGACGCCCTCGGAGATGTCGATAAGGATAAGTCAGAGGATGACGAGAAGGATCCATACGATGGAGTTGTCGTGGATACTCTGGCACCAAGGTTTGACGGCCGGCAGAATATTTCCACGCTCGACCAGAAGGAGGCAACAGAGCTGCTTGAGAGCCTTCCGGATGATAAGCCGGTCATGCTTCCGGTGATAGCGGTCATGGACGATCTGGAGAAGTGCATCGGACTCTGCAAGGAGCTTGCTCCCACCAATATGGATGCGCCGTCTGATCTCTATAAGTATGAGGGCAGATATTATCTGTCGATGAGGCTTACAGATACCAAGGAGACTCTTGCCGGTTCGGCGTTTTCTATAGTGGAGTTCTGTCAGGAGATAGTAAATCAGAAAAGGATGCTTTTATTCCTTTCTGAGCATGCAGAGGCAATTATAAGAGATAATGCGATACAGAAGCTTTCACAGCTATGATATCTGATCGGACGAGACCGGGAAACCGGTCTCTTTTTTGTTGAAATTTTTTCCGGGATAAATTATAGTATTTAGAAGAAATAAAAAGAAAGAAGGTAAACTGATGAAATTCAATATCGGAGTGATCGCCGGTGATGGGATCGGACCAGAGATCACAGATGCGGCATGGACTGTTCTTGAAAGGATAGGAGAAAGATACGGACATGAATTTGACCGTACAGATATCCTGATGGGAGGCTGCTCGATCGATAAGACAGGCCAGCCGCTTACTGATGAGGCGATAGAAGCTGCAAGGGCACAGGATGCCGTGCTTATGGGAAGCATAGGAGGAAATACATCCACATCTCCATGGTATAAGCTGCCTCCAGACAAGAGACCGGAGGCAGGACTGTTAAGGCTCAGGAAATCGCTCGGATTATTTGCCAACCTCCGTCCGGCATATCTCTATCCGGAGCTGAAGGAGGCCTGTCCTCTTAAGGAGGCAACGGCAGATGCAGGATTTGATATGATAATAGTAAGGGAGCTGACAGGCGGTCTGTATTTCGGAAAGAGACATACCGAGTCGCTTAACGGAGTGATCCAGGCTACTGACACCCTTACCTATAATGAGGATGAGATCAGAAGGATAGCAAAGAAGGCATTTGAGATAGCCAGAAAGAGAAGGAAAAAGGTTACCTCTGTCGACAAGGCCAATGTTCTTGATTCATCACGCCTGTGGAGAAAGGTAACCGAGGAGGTCTGGGCAGATTATCCGGATGTTGAGCTTTCTCATATGCTGGTCGATAACTGCGCAATGCAGCTTGTCAGGGATCCGGGACAGTTCGACGTGATCCTCACAGAAAATATGTTCGGAGACATCCTTTCGGATGAGGCAGCCATGATAACCGGCTCTCTTGGGATGCTCTCCTCAGCGTCACTTAACGAGACCAGGTTCGGGCTTTATGAGCCAAGCGGCGGATCAGCGCCTGATATAGCAGGAAAGGATATTGCAAATCCAATAGCCACGATCCTTTCGGCAGCAATGCTCCTCCGCTACAGCCTGGATCTCGATAAAGAAGCAGATGCTATAGAGAATGCAGTAAAGAAGGTCCTTTGTGATGGAATAAGGACCAGAGACATCCTTCCGCGCGAGGGAGAAGAAGCCGTAAAGACAGTCGGCTGCTCCCAGATGGGTGTCGAGATAGTAAAGCGGATATGATCATAAAAGCTCCATCAGGAGCACTATGACAAATCCAGTCACGAAGCCTCCGATATGAGCGCTAAGGCTTATGCCAGAGCTTATAAAGCCGGGAAGGATCGAGAAGAAAATGCCGGCCAGAACGTTTTTCAAGGGAAAGATCCTTCTGGTCTCAGGCTTTATAGCAAAGATCACGAAGGCGGCCATGATCCCGAATATTGCACCGCTTGCGCCGGCTGACAGGGCGTATTTTCCAGAACCAAGCTCGAGGATCATCGTGAGCACATTCCCTCCAAGGCCGGAAAGCAGATAGAGAATGAGGAAGCGGAGATGCCCGTAGTATTGCTCTACTATCCGGCCCAGGATGAAAAGGGATAGCATATTGTTTGCAATATGACTGATGCCGAAATGGACAAACATGGAGGTGAAAAGCCTCCACCATTGTCCCTGCATTATCAGTGGAGTAAATGAAGCGCCGAATGTCAGCGCAATGCTGTTTACAGTGCTTCCTCCGCACATTTCCTCGGCAAGATAGATGATGATGTTTATAGTGATAAGAAGAACAGTGATAAAATATCCATGATGTATGGCCTGTCTTCTGCCTGGCCTTGTATTTATATCTGACATTATACAAATCTCCTTTTTCTTTTAACTATATACCATTTTTACAATCAAATACACAAACAAAGAGCTCCTGATGTCGGTTTATATATAGCTGATGAAATAATTTCAGTATGGGCTTGAAATTTTTTCACAAATGCATTATAGTAGTCCCTATGCAGCATATACAGGGACTTATTTTTTGTCCCTTTTTATAATAGCAGCAGGAATTAGATTATATATAGAAAGGAAATGCTTATGCGTAGTGACAACATGAAATGCGGTATGCAGCAGGCTCCGGCCAGGAGTCTTCTGAATGCGCTTGGATTTACCAGAGAAGAGATGGAAAAGCCATTAGTCGGGATCGTAAGCTCATACAATGAGATAGTTCCTGGACATATGAACATTGACAAGATCACAGAGGCAGTGAAGATGGGAGTCGCTGAGGCAGGCGGAACACCTGTTGTTTTCCCGGCAATAGCTGTCTGCGATGGAATAGCCATGGGACATATAGGAATGAAGTATTCCCTTGTGACACGTGATCTGATAGCCGATTCTACAGAGTGTATGGCACTTGCCCATCAGTTTGATGCACTTGTGATGATCCCGAACTGTGATAAGAATGTTCCGGGACTTCTGATGGCTGCGGCAAGGATCAATGTACCTACAGTGTTTGTTTCCGGAGGCCCTATGCTGGCCGGACATGTAAACGGCAGGAAGAGATCTCTTTCTTCCATGTTTGAGGCAGTCGGAGCCAATGCAGCAGGGAAGATGACTGAGGATGAGGTCAGAAACTATGAGGAAAATGTCTGCCCTACCTGCGGCAGCTGCTCAGGAATGTACACAGCCAATTCCATGAACTGCCTGACAGAGGCCATCGGAATGGGACTTCGTGGGAACGGCACTATACCGGCAGTCTACTCTGCAAGGCTTCGTCTGGCAAAGCAGGCCGGATATGCTGTTATGGACATGCTTGAGAAGAATATCCGTCCGCGTGATATCATGACAAAGGAGTCCATAATCAATGCCCTTACTGTAGATATGGCATTAGGATGCTCCACGAACACCATGCTCCATCTTCCGGCAATAGCCCATGAGATCGGCTTTGATTTCGATATCAGCTTTGCTAACCCTATCTCAGAGAGGACACCGAATCTCTGCCACTTAGCGCCTGCAGGTCCGACCTATATCGAGGATCTGAATGAGGCGGGAGGTGTATATGCAGTTATGAAGGAGCTCGGCGAAGCAGGCCTTTTAAACCTCGACTGTATGACAGTCACAGGAAAGACTATCGGAGAAAATATAAAGAACGCAGTAAACAGGAATCCTGAAGTCATAAGACCGATCGATAATCCGTATATGAAGAATGGCGGACTTGCCGTATTAAAGGGAAATCTCGCACCGGACGGCTCTGTGGTAAAGAGATCTGCAGTAGCACCTGAGATGATGGTGCATACAGGCCCTGCGAGGGTATTTGACTGTGAGGAGGATGCTATAAGCGCTATAAAGGGCGGAAAGATAGTGGCCGGAGACGTAGTCGTGATCAGATACGAGGGACCTAAGGGCGGCCCTGGAATGAGAGAGATGCTTAATCCTACATCGGCCATTGCCGGAATGGGTCTCGGCTCATCAGTTGCACTTATTACAGACGGCCGTTTTTCAGGAGCAAGCCGCGGAGCCTCTATAGGACATGTATCACCAGAGGCGGCAGTAGGTGGGCCTATTGCGCTTGTTGAGGAAGGAGATATGATCACTATCGATATTCCTTCCATGACGATCACGCTGGAGGTAGCTGATGATGAGCTTGCCAGCCGTAAGGCAGCATGGAAGCCTCGTGAGCCAAAGGTTACAAGCGGCTATCTTCGCAGATATCAGGCACTCGTGACCTCGGGTAACCGTGGAGCCATCCTTGAGCTCCCCAGATAAAGCTACTCTTGGAAATTCATAGAGAAGAAGGCGGTAAATATAGGGATACCAGATTTACCGGAGGAAAGGATAAATGGAACTTACAGGTGCACAGATAGTAATAGAATGTCTTGTAGAGCAGGGTGTGGATACGGTATTCGGATATCCCGGCGGAGCCATTCTGAATGTGTATGATGAATTATATAAGAATAAAGACAGGATCCGCCATATACTTACAAGCCATGAGCAGGGAGCCTCGCATGCTGCAGACGGATATGCGAGGAGTACAGGCAAGGTAGGAGTATGTATGGCTACCTCAGGGCCGGGAGCTACCAACCTTGTGACAGGTATAGCTACAGCCTATATGGATTCAGTCCCGATCGTTGCGATCACCTGTAATGTCGCAGTACCGCTTCTGGGAAAGGATTCCTTCCAGGAGGTCGATATAGCCGGGGTCACTATGCCGGTGACCAAGCATAATTTCATTGTAAAGGATGTAAGGGACCTGGCTCCTACGATAAGGAGAGCCTTCAGGATAGCAAAATCCGGAAGGCCTGGTCCGGTCCTTATAGATATTCCTAAGGATGTCACAGGAAACAGGACAGAATATGAGGCAGCAGTACCTGAGGTAATAGAGAGAAAGACGGCTGACATAAGGGAGTCGGATATAGATGAGGCTGTCTCAATGATAAAGAAAGCGACAAAGCCTTATATCTTTGTAGGCGGCGGAGCTGTTATTTCACGGGCAGCGGATGAGGTAAGGGAGTTTGCTGATCTGATAGATGCGCCTGTCTGTGATTCTCTTATGGGAAAGGGCGCCTATCCCGGAAGTGGCAGGAGATACACAGGAATGCTGGGAATGCACGGTACAAAGGCATCAAATCTGGGAGTTTCCTCTTGTGACCTCCTTATTGCCATAGGTACACGTTTCTCAGACAGGGTGCTTGGCAATCCAAAGACCTTTGCCTCGAATGCAAAGGTCCTTCAGATCGATGTGGATCCGGCTGAGATCAATAAAAATATTATTGCCGACGCCCAGATCATTGGAGACGTAAGAGAGGCCTTAAGGCAGCTGATACCTAAGCTTGACAAACAGGATCATCATCACTGGATGGACCATATGGCTGATCTATGCAGGAAGTTCCCGCTGGAGGTTCCAAAGCAGGGACTTACAGGCCCATATGCAGTAAGAAAGATATACGAGGAAACAAAGGGCAATGCTATCATCTCGACCGAAGTCGGTCAGCATCAGATGTGGGCAGCCCAGTATTATCTTTACGACAGACCGGGACAGCTACTGACATCCGGAGGCTTAGGTACAATGGGCTACGGACTTGGTGCCTCAATCGGAGCTGCCGTAGGCAATCCAGGCTGTAAGGTCATAAATATAGCCGGAGACGGATGCTTCAGAATGAATATGAATGAGATAGCCACAGCGGTAAGGAACAAGCTTCCTATCGTAGAGGTGATAATGAACAATCATGTGCTCGGCATGGTGCGTCAGTGGCAGGACCTCTTCTATGGCAAGCGTTATTCCAATACCATACTGGATGATGGAGTGGATTATGTGAAGCTTGCAGAGGCAATGGGAGCAAAGGGATTACGCGCGACAAGCCAGAAGGAATTCGATTCCGCTATAAGGACCGCAATGGATGAGGATACGCCGGTCGTCATTGATGCGATAATAGGAAGCGATGACAAGGTATGGCCTATGGTCGCACCGGGTAAGCCGATAGCCGAATGCTTTGATCAGTCTGATCTCTGAAAAAGGTATGGTATATAAGTCTTTTCCTTGATTATAGTAAGCAAAAGTGATATATTGTTTACGAATATTTATGCATACAGGAGGATTACGTAATGTCTAGAGTTTATAACTTTTCCGCTGGACCGGCAGTGCTGCCGGAGGAGGTTTTGAAGGAGGCACAGGCCGATCTGCTTGATTACAAGGGCTGCGGTATGTCAGTAATGGAGATGTCGCATCGATCCCAGATGTTTGACGACATAATCAAGTCAGCAGAAAAGGATATCAGGACATTACTTAATATCCCTGATAATTATAAGGTCCTTTTCCTTCAGGGCGGAGCATATCAGCAGTTTGCAGCAATCCCGATGAACATGATGAACAAGCATCATAAGGCTGGATATGTGCTTACAGGTCAGTGGGCTACAAAGGCCTGGAAGGAAGCGAAGATCTATGGTGATGCTGTAGCCCTTGCTTCATCAGAGGACAAGACATATTCCTATATTCCTGACTGTTCAGATCTTCCTATCACGGATGATATGGATTATGTCTATATCTGCCAGAACAACACTATTTACGGAACAGAATACTGGGAGCTTCCGAATACAAAGGGCGTAGATCTGGTCGCTGATGTTTCCAGCTGCTTCCTTTCAAAGCCAATGGATGTAAGCAAGTACGCTGTAATGTACGGCGGTGTCCAGAAAAACGTAGGACCTGCAGGTCTCGTGATCGATATCATAAGAGAAGACCTGATTACTGATGATGTTTATCCTGGCACTCCAACTATGCTCAAGTGGAAGACCCAGGCTGACAAGGATTCCCTCTTTAACACTCCTAACTGCTGGGCAATCTATATGTGCGGTCTTGTATTCAAGTGGCTCTTAAGGAACGGCGGACTTGCCGAGATGGAGAAGAGAAATGCCGAGAAGGCTGCTATCCTTTATGATTTCCTTGATCAGAGTAAGCTCTTCAAGGGAACTGTCGAGAAGAAGGACAGATCAGTCATGAATGTTCCATTTGTCACAGGGGACAAGGATCTCGATGCCAGGTTCGTAGCAGAGGCCAAGGCAGCAGGCCTTGAGAATATCAAGGGACACCGTACAGTAGGCGGCATGAGAGCTTCGATCTATAACGCAATGCCAAAGGCAGGAGTAGAGAAGCTCGTGGAGTTTATGGGAGATTTTGAGAAGAAGAATTTGAGGTGAGAGGTCAGAGGTCAGAGGATATGGACTTAAGATTCCACACCTCAAACCTTGCACCTCAAACCTCACACCTCAAACCTTGCACCTCAAACCTCACACCTCAAACCTCACACCTACAACAGAAAGGAAACTAAAGTACTATGTTCCGCTATCACACACTTAACGCCATTTCCCCTAAGGGACTGGTGAAGTTTTCAAATAATTACGAGCAGACCGATGAGGCCGATGATGCTGACGCTTTTATAGTAAGAAGCGCCAAGCTCCACGATATGGAGTTTTCTGATAAGCTCTGCTGCATAGCAAGAGCAGGAGCAGGCGTCAATAATATCCCTCTTGATAAATGCGCAGATCAGGGTATCGTCGTTTTCAATACACCTGGAGCAAATGCAAATGCAGTTAAGGAGCTGGTATTCGCAGGAATGCTTCTTGCAAGCCGCGATATCATCGGTTCTGTAAACTGGGTCCTGGAGAATAAGGATGACCCGGACATTTCCAAGTCAATGGAAAAGGCAAAGAAGAATTTCGCAGGGAATGAGCTCGCAGGCAAGAAGCTCGGAGTAATCGGACTCGGAGCTATAGGACAGCAGGTCGCAAACGCAGCCACCCATCTGGGAATGGAGGTTTACGGCTATGATCCTTATATCTCGGTAAATGCAGCCTGGAACCTGTCCAGAAATGTCGAGCATATAGGAAATGTCGATGATATATACAGAGACTGTGATTTCATTACAGTTCATGTGCCTCTTCTTGATTCGACAAAGGGCATGATCGATGCCCAAGCAGTGGACAAGATGAAGAAGGGTGTAGTCATCCTGAACTTCGCAAGGGATCTTCTGGTTGATGAGAAGGCAGTTCTTGATGGTATCAAGACAGGTAAGATAAAGCATTATGTGACAGATTTTCCTAATCCGGTTACAGCCGGAAAGCCGGGAGTTATCGCAACCTCCCACTTGGGAGCATCTACTGCAGAGGCAGAGGAAAACTGTGCTATGATGGCCGTTGATGAGATAATGGATTATCTCGAGAATGGAAACGTCACACATTCAGTCAACTTCCCTGACTGCTCTATGGGCGTCTGCCAGGCAAAGGGAAGACTTGCTATCCTTCATCACAACAAGAGCGGTCTTATAGCCAAGTATACGACAATTCTAGGCGATGCAGCGATAAATGTATCAGACATGACCAATAAGAGTCGTGGAGACTATGCATACTCACTTATAGACGTTGATTCTGAGATTACTTCAGATGTTGTTGACAAGCTCAGCTCAATACCTGATGTGATTCGTGTGAGAGTAGTTAAATAAGTTTAATTATAAAAGACTAGACGCAGACAGGCATAAGGTCTGTCTGCGTTTTTTACAGAAAGGAGTTTTTGATGGCAACAGTAAGACCTTTTGCAGCGATCCGTCCGCGTGTGGACATGGCGCAGACCATCGCGGCACTGCCATATGACGTATACGATAGATCAGAGGCTACATCCCATGTCAGGAAGTTCCCTCACTCCTTTCTCGCAATAGACAGGGCAGAGACCTCCTTTCCTACAGATGTGAGCGAGTATGACCCAAGGGTCTACAAGAAGGCTCATGACCTGCTATGGCAGTGGGTGGATGACGGCTCCTTTGTACGTGATAATGCTCCATATTATTATATCTATGAGGAAAATATGGACGGCCGCGCCCAGACAGGTATTGTTGCCTGCGCCTCGATCGATGATTATCAAAACGGAGTAATAAAGAAACATGAGAATACCCGTGCCGAGAAGGAAGAGGACAGGATAAATCATGTGGATGCCTGCAATGCCCAGACGGGACCTATCTTTTTGGCATACAGGAGAAATAATACAATAGAAGAGATCATAAGCCGTCACAAGAGCCATGAGGAGCCTGTTTATGATTTTACAACTCTTGACGGGATTTCCCACAGGGTATGGATCATAAAGGACCCTGAGGAAATAGAGACCATAAGGTCTGCCTTTGCCGGTATTGATTCGATCTACATAGCGGATGGACATCATCGTGCCGCATCTGCTGTCAAGGTAGGACTAAAAAGAAGAGCTGCCCATCCGGGATATACAGGAGACGAGGAATTCAATTATTTCCTGTCAGTACTGTTTCCGGACGAGGAGTTAAAGATTTTTGACTATAACAGGGTCCTAAAGGATCTGAACGGACACACTCCTATGGAGGTTCTTGGTGCGGTAAAGGAGGTTGCTGAGCTTAAACGACAGGGCAGGGCGCCTATAAAGCCGCAGTTCAAGGGCTCATTTTCAATGTATTTAGATGATACCTGGTATAATTTTGCCTTCAGACAGAATCTGAGGAGCACAGATCCAGTGGACGGTCTTGATGTATCACTGCTTCAGAATCTGATACTTGATCCGGTATTTGGGATCAAGGATCCGAAGACGGATTCGCGGATTGACTTCGTAGGAGGTATTAGAGGATTAAGAGAGCTGGAGCACCGCTGTGACAGGGACTGCAAGGCGGCCTTTGCCATGTACCCGACATCTATCTCTGAGCTTTTTGCAGTGGCCGACGCCGGTCGTCTGATGCCGCCTAAGTCCACCTGGTTTGAACCAAAGCTTAGGAGCGGACTCTTTATTCATGAGCTGGATCATTAGTCAGGGATCAGGGGGATGCCTATGCTCGTGGATTGAACCCACGATTTAATCAAAAGAGAGCTTGTCACCTGCCACATCAAGGGTCAGGTCGGCAAGCTCGTTTTCTTTGTATGTTACCTCAAAATGATTTACATAAAGGAAAGTGACCATTGTTGTAGCGGCAGTACGTTTATTACCATCGAGAAAGACCTGATGTCAGGCAAAGCCTTCAAGTTACTTAGCAGCCTTATCAAATACAGTAGGAAAAAGATCAGTTCCGGCGAAGGACTGATAAGGAGCGGCACACGTGTCAAACAAAGGCCATAAAAACACTTGCATACAGAAAAGAGAAGTGATAGAATGATAGCCAAAATTAAATGAAGGAGATCTTCAGGGCGGGGTGAGATTCCCCACTGGCGGTATAGTCCGCGACCCATTGCTTTTCTTATCTGTGCAGTGGCCGAACCGGTGCGACTCCGGTACCAACAGTATCTGATATATTGACAGGTGTCTCATATGAGACCAGGTTCATTATATCACAAGTCTGGATGGAAGAAGGTCAGGTATTTTCCATACGATGACTAGAAGGCCCTGTAGAGTTACTTTTCAAGTATCTGTCTGCAGGGCTTTTTCAGGCTCGCAAGAAGGGAGACCTGCTCCTGGAGGAGCTCTCTCATCTTCTGGCAAAGAGGATCTCCGATAACCAACTGTCCCTGTAGGATGAGGCAGAGACGGCGCCATAGAAAGGAGATCAGATTATGGCAGATTTCACATTAGATCAGGAGGAGAAAAGGGGTAAGAGAAGCAGCAGAGGAAGTGTCCGCTATATGGCAGTGACAGGAGTCCTGTCAGCAAGCGCATTTATCCTTCAGCTTCTAGAGATACCGCTTCCCTTCCTTCCGTCCTTCATCAAGTTCGATTTTTCAGATCTTCCGGCACTGATCGGATCATTTGCAATGGGGCCGGTATGCGGAATACTGATAGAGCTTCTGAAGAATCTCTTCCATGCGCTTGTTTCCCAGAGCTTCGGAGTAGGCGAGATCTCGAATTTCATCCTCGGTGCTATATTTGTAGGCATATCCGGGCTTATCTATAAGGTTGACAGGACCAAGAGGGGAGCAGTGATAGCTTCAGTAGCAGGAGCTATAGCTATGGCAGCTCTAAGTTTTCCGAGCAATATCTTTTTCGTATATCCTGTCTATTACAACTTCATGCCTAAGGCAACGATCCTGGCAGCCTATCAGGCTGTTATCCCTTCGATGAAGAGTGTGGAGCAGTCGATCCTCTGCTTCAATGTACCGTTCACATTTGCAAAGGGGATGATCGATGTCCTGATCACCTTCCTTATCTACAAAAGGATATCGCCGCTTCTTAAGGGCAGGCATTGATAAGCAGACCGCACCAGGTGGGTGCGGTCTTTTTTGTTCTTGACAATGGAAACGTTTTCACTTATATTTCTCTTAGTTGAAAGCTTTCCAAAACATTTGCCATCTGACGCTTTTGCCCTGCAGCTTTCGGAATGCCAGTAAGAGCTTTAGCAGAGACGGCCAGCCATGGTATTGGAAGTTTCTGCAGATCAGGATATGAAAGGGAAATATATGCAGAATTTAATGAAAAAGGCCCTTGCAGTGATGATAATAGCTGCGGCGTGTCTTCAGGTAAGCGGGACAGCTTATGGGGCAGAGCCTTCCTCTGTTACTCATTCGACAGACAAGCAGGCTCTTAAGAACGGTCTGTGTACAGACACAGCAGATGGAACTATACTCCATGCCTGGTGCTGGTCCTTTAAGACAATAAAGGAAAATATGAAGGACATAGCAGAGGCCGGCTTCTCGACGGTCCAGACATCGCCGGCTAATGCCTGCGTTGACGCTTATCCGACAAAGAAGCTTATGGGAGAAGATGAAAGCGGCGGTACCGATGGCGCCTGGTGGTGGCAGTATCAGCCGACTGACTGGAAAATCGGTAACTATCAGCTGGGTACGGAAAAAGATTTCAAAGATATGTGCGCCGAGGCGGACAAGTACGGGATCAAGATAATAGTTGATGTGATACCAAACCACACGACTCCACGTCTTGGCGATGTCTCGAAGGACCTGATCAAGGCGGCAGGAGGCGGAAAGGGAGTCGATGGAGGACTCTATCATCAGAACGGATTTAATAATATCACTCGCTGGGATGACAGATATGAGTGCACGACAGGAGAGATGGGAGGACTTCCTGATGTGAATACAGAAAATCCTGGCTTTCAGGATTATTTTGTAAGCTACTTAAAGCAGCTGGTAAAGGATGGCTGCGACGGTATGCGTTACGATACAGCCAAGCATATAGGCCTTCCCTCGGATCCGCTTGATAAGTATAGCAGTGAGCATGGCTGGAAGAATAATTTCTGGCCTCTGGTGACAGGCAAAGAGGCCGATCTGAATGGCACGAGCTTTGATGCAAAAGGCCTGTTTATATATGGAGAGGTGCTTCAGGGAGCCAATGTGCCACAGGACGAGTATCAGAAATATATAGACATGACAGCCTCAGATTATGGCGCAGCACTTAGAAGTGCGCTGATGATAAGCAACTTTCAGGCGTCGAATATTTCTGATATGCAGGTAGGAAACCCAAAAAAAGCAGTTACCTGGGTTGAATCCCATGATACCTACTGTAATGATCACGAATCCGCAAAGCTTACTGATAGACAGATAGAGCTGGGCTGGGCTATCCTTGCCTCTCAGAAGAACGGCACGCCCCTGTTTTTTTCAAGACCTGATGGATCTGACGGACCGGAAAGAAATTACTGGGGTAAGAACGTTCTTGGAGCAAAGGGTAATGACGAGTTCAAGAGCACAATAGTAAAGGGAGCCAACTTTTTCCGCAATGCCATGAAGGGCCAACCGCAGAAGCTTGAAAATCCTGATGATGATCTGCATCTTCTGATGGTTTCACGAGGAAAGAAGGGAGTCGCCCTGATAAACGGAAGCGACAAGGCAGAGATAAAGATAAAGACGGGGCTTGGGAATGGCACATATACAGATACTGTAAGCCAGAGTAAATTTACTGTAAAAAACGGAGTGCTGACCGGAACGATAGGTAAGGAAACGGCAGCATTTATCTATAAAAGAGATAAGACCAGGATCCCTCTTGTACCTGTAGCAGGAGTAATCATAATTGGCGGAGCGGCTCTTCTTGTAATAGTTCTAAGAAAAAAATCTGTCACAAGCAACAAGGTCAAGGGGAAGCAGAGCAAAGAAGATAAGGGTTGAGAGAGCTACGACTGAGCAGGCAAGAGCTGGCCTCCTGTTGTATTTTTCGGCAATAACCGCCGAAAGTGAGGCCGACGGCATGCAGTAGAGAATAAAGGCGACACGCTTTACTGCTACATCAAATGGCAGAAGGATAAGTACGATAAAGAAAAGTGCCGGAAGAAGGAGCATCCTTATCAGAGTAAGAGGGATGACTCCTTTTTCTTTTATCAGAGAAGAAGGATCCATAGAGCCAATCTGCAGGCCGACTATTATAAGTGAAAGCGGAGTCATCATTGACCCTATTGCAGAAATGCTGTCTGTAATCATTGCAGGGAAACGGAAAGGCAGGCAGTAGAGTATCATCGAGGCTGCTGAAATCATTATGATCTTATTTGTCAGGAGCTTTTGCGGGGAAAGGATCTCCCTTACGGACTTTTCACTGCCCTCTGCCTTTTCCATGCCTATAGTAAAGAAGAGCAGCTGGAAAACAAAGTTGTGGAAAATGGTATACAGAGTCGCTGTATTGCCGAAAAGCAGTGGGATCACTGAAAAGCCTAAGAATCCTACGTTGGCAAAAAGCACAAGGTCGAAGGAGATGGGGAGAGATTCCCTGTCCTTTATGAAGAGGGGCAGTATCAGAAAGCATAGCAGAAATGAAAGCAGATAATAGATAAATCCCAGTAGAAGGGATACAAGCGAAGCATAAAGGGCGCTTCCCTTAAATCTCTGCTGGGATGATGCTATAAGTGAAAATGGCAGTACAAGCTTTAGGAGGAAATCAGACAGAACCTTTGATGCATCGGATGAGATAATGCTTTTACGGCTCAGGAATATTCCGCATGCTGTAAATATCAGAAGCTCTACAAGTATTGAATAGACTGATCCCTTCATAGACCTTACTCCAGTAATTCCTTATTGACAAGACTGTTGTACTTTCCTGTGCCTTTTTCTGAGAGACATTCTATCAGATGGGAAAGGCATCTTTCTCTCGCCTCATAAAATGAGTCCTCGGATAGAAATGCTGAATGAGGTGTCATTATACAGTTTTCAAGTCCGAATAGATCGCTCTTTTCATTGATTTCGTCCTCAATCACATCGATGGCTGCGGCTAGTATCTTTTTCTCCTTGAGGGCTCTGACAAGGGCTGGCTCATCAACTACGGCTCCACGGGAGGTGTTTATTAAAAAGGCATCTGGCTTCATCAGATCGAATTCCCTGTCGCTTATCATATGCTCTGTCACTCCCGGTATCAGAGGACAATGAAGCGAAACATAGTCAGATGAGGAAAGAAGCTGATCTAAGCTTTCTGCCTTTTTGCAGCCATATTCAGACAGATATTCCTTTGTCTTGGTAGGTGCATAGACCATGATTTTCATACCAAATGCATGCAGTATGGGTACTATACGTTTCGGTATCTCTCCAAAGAAGACCATTCCAAAGACCTTGTCACGAAGGCGGTGCATGGGATATGAAAGCAGAGGATCCCATTTGCCTGCCTGTACGGTACGGTCCATAAAGGTGATGCTTCTGGTAAGATCCAGCATGAAGCCTATGGTATGAAGAGCGACCTCGTCAGCACAGAAGCCAGGTATATTGCAGACAAGGACAGAATGCCTGGTGGCAGACTCGATATCGACATTATTATAGCCTATGCTCTGAAGAGATACGATCTTAAGAGAAGGACATTTCTCCATCAGCTCATCGGTTATCTTATCGTATTCGACAACTATTCCCTCAATGTCATTTTTGTTTATTATTTCATAAAGAGGTGTCCTGCGGTCCGGATCCTTTACCTCGATAAGCTTAAGATCAGTAATGCCTTTCTCAGAAAGGATCCTGTTCTCATAGTCAAGATTGTCATCAATGTTATAATAGAGTATATTTCTCATACTTATGCATCCTCCTTGTCATCGAGGCCGAAGCGGATCTTTATCGTCTGATAAAGAGATTCGGCACTCCCGTTAATTCCAAGCAGACTAGAATTCAAAAGCAGATCATGATGGAGAAGATCCTCCGGAGCATAGCCTGCATAATGCAGATGATAAGCCTTCCTTGCCCGGTCTACCTTTTTTATCATCTTCTCGGCCTCATCCTTTCCCATCCTAAGTACATCTATGCTGTTTCTCAGCCTGTCTTCGTATGGGGCATAGATAAAGATATGCATGGCATTCTTCTCATTACCGAGTATGAAGTCCGAGCAACGTCCTACTATTATGCAGGATTCGCGGTCTGCTATGTCTCTTATGATCCTGGTCTGCTCATTGAATATCATATCCTGAGTCTCAGTTGCGGAACGACCAAGAGGAAACATCATTCTGAGATATTCACCGCTTCCTACTGATTCCTCGTGCTTCTTTATTTCAGAAACCGGCATCCCAAGGTTTTTGGCGGTCATTTCTACTATGTCACGGTCATAGAAATTCACGCCTAGAAGCTCTGAGAGCTTTATAGCGATCGGACGGCCGAGGCTTCCGAACTGTCTTGAAATTGTGACTATAAAACGATGGTCCATATTACACCTCCTTATGTGCGTGCCCTGACTTTAAGAGCGCCGGGCTGTAAGTATCGTCCTGATCGTCTCTCTATAAACCCGAAGAACTGCTCAAAGAGCTCGAATACTATCCAGTAGATAAGGGCACAGGCTGTATAGGCCTCAAGAAATTTCTGGTTCATTGTTGCAAAGTTTCTTGCGGTACCCATCATCTCCATAATTGTTACCATGCAGGTAAGCGAGGTGGCCTTGAGGAGATTGACGAAATGGTTTCCGAAGTTCGGTATGGCGACCACTATCATCTGCGGTATTATGATGTGAAGCATTGCCTGTCCTTTTGTGAAGCCAAAGGCAGTGCAGGCCTCGGACTGACCCCTTGGAACTGCGTTATATGCACTTATTATCATATCTGCCAGATAAGGGGTATATGACAGGGAAAGAGCAAAAATCGCGAACTGAAGAGTCGGGGTATTTCTGTTGCTGTAGGTCAGGTTAAAGAGTGAATAGAGCTTTGCCATTACTCCATCTATCGAGGTATTAAATACATAGAGGAATACCAGAATAGGGATACCCTTTAGAAAAGAGGCGACGATCTTGAATATGGTTCTTATGATCTTTAGCGGGCATGTGAGCAGAAGCGACAGAATGATACCGCCTGTAAGGGCAAGCGCTATCGAGGCTACAGTAAGTATCAGCGTCGTAGGCATTGCCCTTATTATCGGGATAAATGATTGAAAGAATGTAGATTGATCAAACATGTATAGAAGCTCCTTTCCTGTCACACCTGCTTATATGGGACTGAATGAGATTGGTGATGGATAATATGATAAGACCAAGTATCCAGAAAATAATGCCGGCCTCAATATAGAGCTCGAGCTGACCGCGGCCATAGTTGTTTTTTCCAAGCTGCTGTGCCTTACCGAGAATATCATAAACGCCAATGACCGAGGCGATAGAGGTGTTCTTCATTAGCTCGATTATCATATTTGATGTATTGGGGAGCGCAGCGATAGCTCCCTGTGGAAGAATAACTCTTCTGAAGATCTGCATCCTTCCCATGCCAAGACTTGTTGCAGCCTCTATCTGTCCATTGTCGATCGACATATATGCGGATCTGAAGATCTCTGCAAAGAAGCAGGCTTCATTTATTGAGAAGGAAATTATAGCATAGACGGAAGGATTCATTGACGAGGTGTCTATTCCATTGGAATAGGCGACAAGCGGAATCAGGATAAAGACTAAAAGCAGCTGGACCATCATCGGTGTTCCGCGCATAAATGAGATGATGACATAGGAAATAACATTAGCCGCCTTGTTTTTTCCCAGCCTCCCCCAGGCCAGGAGAAGACCAAGGAAAAGAGCGATTATTACTGAAATGAGAAGCAGCTCCATTGTAGCCGGAAGAGCCGACATAAGAGCGGGGAAGTACTGTCTCATTACTTCAATAGATTTAAGCATAGATTTCTCCTTTCCTGTCAGGAGGCCTTAGTCGTTGTACCAGTCTGCCTTGTCCTTAGAATAACCATCATAATCAAAAAGTGATCCGGTATCCTTAGCGACCTGAATATAATCCTTGCCAAGCCACTTGTCAGAGAGATTCTTCAAGGTGCCGTCCTTATACAGCTCAACGGTAGCCTCATTTACGGCTTCTCGTAAATCTGTAAGGCTCTTGTTAAATACAGGTACGCAAGGGGCTGTAGTGACAGGATCTGAGCAGAAGGTCTTTGAAGCAAGAGATGAATCAGACTTTACAAGATCATTGTACATTGTCTCACCGCCGAACCAGCAGTCATATTTTCCGCTGATCACATCATTCAGACCGTCGAGGTAAGGGATATATTCACTTGTAGGATCCTGTGTATACTTTACATCAGGATATTTCTGATGCATATCTGAAAGAACCACTGAAAGTCCATCATTTGGCGGATTAGGAACCAGACTCTTATTGTCAAGGTCCTCAAATTTCTTGAAGGAATCCTCTTTTCTTGATATCAGATTGACAGGATAGTAGGCGTCCGGGATACCAAGTATGAAGTTCTTTTTTCTTGCAGGAGTAACGAAATGAGCTGAGCAGGAGAATGCATATGTCCCTGCCTGAATAGCAGCCGGAGCAGCATCAGCGCTTACAGATACGTATTTAAACTTATAATCCTTAAGCTTTTCGTCAACAGCCTTCATCCATTCGTAATCATAGCCCTGCATTTTCCCTTTTTCGTCTGTGTAGGTGTATGGAGCCATTCCGTCAAGCACCGCAACGGTTACCTCATATGTCCCGTCAGAGAGCTTTTTTACAGCTGCTATGCTGCCCGAAGTTCCTTTAGAGCCTGACCCTGCTGTTTTTGTGCATCCTGCAAGAAGCGAGAATGACATGATGCCTGTCAGAATAAGCGAGATTATTCTTTTCTTCATAGTTTTGCCTCCTTTTCTAAGAAATCATGCACTTGCCCGAGGATTATTGATCCTCTCCAGAAAGGCTTTTGCTCTTTCTGTTTTCGGGTGGTTTATCACCTGGTCGGGAGTTCCGTTTTCTACAACGACTCCCCCGTCCATAAATATGACCCTGCTTGCTGCCTCATTTGCAAAGGCTATCTCATGTGTGACAATGACCATAGTGATACCGGTCTTTGCTACATCTCTGATGCATTTAAGTACTTCTCCGACAAGCTCCGGATCAAGGGCTGAGGTAGGCTCGTCAAAGAGTATTACCTCAGGCTTCATTACAAGAGCTCTGGCGATCGAGACCCTCTGCTGTTGTCCTCCTGAAAGCTGGGCAGGATAGAAATCTGCCTTGTCTAAGAGGCCTACCTTATCAAGCGCTGTCTGGGCAACGTCCTTTGCCTTTCCTTTAGGCATTTTTTTTACGATTAAGAGACCCTCCATCACGTTTTCTATAGCTGTACGATTACGAAAGAGGTTATACTGCTGGAAAACCATTGCTGTTTTCTGACGGAGAGCTCTGACCTTTTTCTTGTTCTTTTCCTGACACTTCACTGTCATGCCATCGATCGTGATCTCGCCAGCATCGGCTGGATCCAGAAAATTTATCGTACGAAGCATTGTTGTCTTTCCGGAACCGCTTGGTCCTAAGATAACGACGACCTCACCACGGGATATAGAGATATTTACTCCATTCAGCACGTTGTTGTCGCCGAAACGCTTGTAGACATTTGTAATGTCAAGTACCTTTTCTGCCATGATCTGTCCTCCTTTCTTTTTACTCTGCTAACGAAAAAGGCGCTTGTCCGTGACCGGATAAGCGCCCTTGCTTTCTTGCAGCTTGTGATTTGCTTTTGTTGTGTGCAATAATATTCTTCTTTTCCTGGCTTGTCAAGCGAAAATTTTAGCAGAACCAGTCGTTTTTAGCAAAACTATTTTTAGTAGGGATTTTTCTAAAAAAAATTTTTGGCGAAATCTATAAAGGTCCTTGAGGCTGGTGAAAGGAGGCTGGCATCAAGGCAGGCAATGCCAAGAACTCGCTTTGCCGGTGGATATAGAGGCAGGATATCTAAGTTCTTTATCTCACCTCTTATTATCAGCTCTGAAAGGATCGATACGCCAAGACCAGAGCCTACCATGGAGATGATAGAACGGTCATCAAAGAATGAAAAACTGGCTGAATTTGCGATATCGGTATCACGCAGAGCCTTGTTTATGTCATAATCGTTGCCGGCTGCAGAAATGATCAGATTCATATCCTTGAGATCGGTGACAAGGAGCTTTTTGTGCTTTTTTACATAATCGCTTCCTTTTGGAAATATTGCGACCAGAGGATCATCCATTAGTGGGATGAAGTCTCCCTTAAAGCTGTCAGGAACGCTCATAAATGCGAAATCCACATTGTGCTCCTTAAGGTCATTAAGGATAGAGTCAACTCCTCCTTCCCGGATCGAAAACTGTATCGTTGGATGCAAACGACTGAATTGCTTCAGGATATTTGGCAGCAGATGAATGGAAACAGAGGAGTAAGTGCCTATGCTTATCTGTCCTTCTTCAAGCCCGTTGATAGCAGATATAGTCTCGTTCAGGTTTTCTCTCCGCTCCAAAAGTCCCTTCATGGCAGGAAGCAGCTGCTGTCCCATAGGAGTAAGTGTAAGCCCGTACTTCTGCCTGATAGCCAGTATAAAACCGCATTCCTCCTCCATGGTCTTTAAGATATGGCTGACACCGGGCTGCGAGTATCCCAGCCGCTCGGCAGTCTTTGATATATTTCTTGTTTCACTTAGATCTATGAAGACCTCACATTCGCGCAGTTCCATAATATTACCTCCATTCCATGACCCAGATATAATTATAATTTATATCTGATATAAAGACAAGGAACTTTACTTATGCCTGATGAAAGGATATTATCGGTGCATGAAAACAAACGGAATGGCCAGACGTCAATGAGGAGGTCAGTGGTCAGCCGGACAGATAAGAAAGGAGAAAATAATATGATTAGAACACAGCTTAGATCGGATTTCTGCGGAGAGGAACATGGACCATATGCACTTGGAGTAAAGATGGGAAATCTGGTTTTTACAACCCAGATCGGAACAGACAAGTCAGGAGAAATGGTTGCAGGAGGTATCAAGGAGCAGACAAAGGCTCTTATGGAGAATGCAAAGGCTGTTCTTACTGCAGCGGGAGCGGATTTCTCTATGGTTGGAAAGGTTACGATCTATATTAAGGATATCAATATGATCCCTGATATGAATTCAGTTTACAAGGAATATTTCACTGAGGGAGACTATCCTGCCAGATGCTGCACCCAGTGCGTTGATATGGTAGACGGGTGTCTGGTGGAAATGGAGTTCGTAGCAGTGATCTGATTATTTTCCTGCTTTTTAATATGAAAGGATGTGAATTGTATGTCCGAACGAATATGCGAGCATGTGGTACTTGATGTAGAGCCGGCAGGAAAAAAGGTCTCTATCTCAGTGGATGGAAAAGAAATCGAGGCCTATGAGGGGGAACCGATCCTTTCAGCCCTCCTTGCTGCAGGTATCAGGATCAACAGATATACGGTAAAAAGACGTGAGCCAAGAGGACTATTCTGTGGAATAGGGCAGTGTAGTGACTGCTCGATGATAGTGGACGGAAAGGCTAATGTGCGCACCTGTATTACTCCGGTCAGGGATGGAATGGTGATCCTGACTCAGGATGGGCTGGGAAGCGGAAAGGAGGCAGCTTCATGAGTATAAGAAAAGCAGATGTGCTTGTGATAGGTGCCGGGCCAGCCGGACTATCAGCATCGATAGAGGCTGCAAGGCTAGGGGCAGATGTGATTATCGTTGACCTGAATATGAAGCCGGGCGGGCAGCTGTTTAAGCAGATCCATAAGTTTTTCGGATCGAGTGCCCATCATTCGGGAAGCAGAGGAATAGATATAGGAAGGATGCTTCTTGATGAAGCAAAGGATGCAGGCGTTACTATCTGGCTAAAGAGTACGGTAATAGGTATTTTTCCTGGGAAAAAGGTAAGCATAGAGAGGGAGATGGATGATGGGACAAGTGAGCTTGTAACCCTGCTGCCAGAGGAAATAGTGATCGCCACAGGGGCATCTGAAAATGTGATCAGGTTTAAGAACTGGACCACACCGGGAGTGATGGGAGCCGGAGCAGCCCAGACCATGATAAACGTAAATCATGTAAGACCTGGTAAAAGAGTCGTGATGCTTGGAAGTGGAAATGTAGGACTTATCGTTTCCTATCAGCTCATGCAGGCCGGATGCGATGTAGCCGCTCTTGTCGAGGCAGCCCCAAAGGTCGGGGGATATGCTGTTCATGCGGCAAAGATCAGAAGAGCAGGTGTGCCGATCCTTCTTCGCCATACGATCACAGAGGCTGTGATCGGAGAGGACGGAACAGTAAGCGGAGCTGTTATCGCAGAGGTAGATGAGCATTTCAAGCCGATTCCTGGAACAGAGGAGACTATTGACTGTGATGTGATCACTCTTGCAGCAGGCCTTAAACCGACCATGGATCTGATAAAGCTTGCTGGCTGTGAGCTTACATTTGACGGTGTATTCGGAGGCTATATCCCGCTTCATGATGAGAATATGGAGACAAGTGTCAGAGGAGTATTTGTTGCAGGCGATTCCACAGGGGTGGAAGAGGCCAACACCGCTCTTGATGAGGGCAGGATAGCGGGTATTTCGGCCGCGGTTTCCTTAGGACTTATCAGTGGCTCTGACGCCGATGAAAGGCGTGATGCTATCTGGGAGAGGCTTGATTCACTTAGAATGGGGCCGTTCGGAGAACGCAGAAAGAAGGAAAAGGATCATCTGATAGGACTGTTCCATGAGGAAGTAAAGGATCAGCGGGCATTTGCCTGAGAAAGGAATTGTCATATGTCTATAGCAGAATGCGGTTATCTTACCTATGATGAACTAAAGGAATGCCAGACCCTTCCTTCTGATGAAAGATTCGAAAGGGGACCTGTAGCAGTTATAGAATGTGTCCAGCAGATTCCCTGTAATCCATGCGAGGCCGCCTGTCATTTCGGAGCGATAAAGATCGGAGAGCCTATAACTACGCTTCCAGCGCTTGATGCAGAAAAATGTGTAGGCTGCGGAGTCTGTGTGAGCAGATGCCCGGGACTGGCTATATTTGTAGTGAATAAGACCTATACAAAGGATACGGCAACGGTTTCATTTCCATATGAATATGAACCGGTTCCCAAAGAGGGAGAGGAAAAGACGGCAGTAAATCGCATGGGCGAGGCGGTCTGCAGCGGAAAGATAGTAAAGGTGGCAGATCCGGTTTCATTTGACCATACCCCTGTTGTTACAATAGAGATCCCCAGGGAATACGCCGATGAGGTTCGTTCTATAGAAAGAGGGTGAGTATAATGGAAGAATATATTGATGATGATATGATAGTCTGCCGTTGCGAGGAAGTCACGGCCGGAGAGATCAGGGAGGCAGTAAGGGACGGAGCCAAGGACGTGGTCGGAGTAAAGAGGCGAACAAGAGCTGGCATGGGACTCTGTCAGGGAAGAACATGCGAGAAGCTTGTAATGGCTATAATAGCCCGGGAGCTGTCCAAGAGACCGGATCAGGTAGGAACTAGCTCCGCCAGACCACCAGTAAGGCCGGTTACCTTTGGAGAGCTTGCAGATGCGGAGGTGATCTGAGATGGAAAAGTATTATGATGTTATAGTAATAGGAGCCGGGGCCATAGGTTCAAGTGTGGCATATCATCTTCAGGAGGCGGGCTTTCAGACAGCTCTTCTTGAAAAAAAGGACGTGGCAAGCGGATCATCAAGCCATTGTGATGCAGTCGGACTGATATGTGATAAGCTTCCTGGAATAGATACGAAAATGGGACAGGCCTCTATAGATTATTTCGGGGTTCTGGCGAAGAAATTCAAATATGATTTTGAATACAATCCCAAGGGCTGCCTTTACATCTGTGAGACAAAGCCGGAATTCGATGCAGCAAGTGAATATTGTGCAAAGCAGAATGCAGATGGCTATCCAATGCGTATGGTGAGGACTGAGGAGCTGTGCGAGATGGAGCCATATATAGCAAAGGATCTGTACGGAGCCCTTTATACTCCGAAAAGTGGTTCTGTAGCAGTAAATCCATATAAGCTCTGCTTTGCTTTTGTGCATGAGGCAAAGGAAGCTGGACTCGACTGTTATACCTACTGTGATATTAAAAGCATCGATCTGAATAAAGAGACAAATGCGGTTGAGAGCGTGGAAACTAATTACGGCAGGTTTCATACTAAAAAAATAGTTGACTGTGCAGGCGTCTGGGCTCCTGAGATAGGAAAGCTTGTGGGCATTGACATCCCTATTGAGCCACGTAAGGGAACAAATCTGGTTTCTGAGCAGACGCCTCAGCTCTGCTTTCATAAGATACTGGAATATGGCTATATGATGAGCAAGTTTGACAGTATAAATTTCAAAAGGGCAGTAAGTCCGCTTGTTGATAAGCAGAATATAGCCTTTAATCTGGAATATACTATGGCGCATAATCTTCTCGTCGGAGGAAACAGATTATTCCGCGGTATGGATACACGGACCGAGATTGAGACCATGAAGGCTATCAGCGAAAGGGCAATGAGATTTTATCCAAAGCTACGTGATATCAAATGTATTCGCGCCTATTCGGGTGTCAGGCCTTTTGTAAAGGATCATCTGCCAATAGTATCCGATGTTGATTCTGTTCCGGGCTTCTATATAGCAGCCGGTCATGAGGGGGATGGAATATGCTTTTCACCTATCACGGGTAAATTCGTAAAACAGCTTATCTGCAATGAACCTACTGATTTTGACATTTCAAAGCTTGATTACTCGAGATTTGCAGAAAAGGAAGCCATCGCTTCATAGGAGGCGCCTATGGAAAAGAGACCATACGGATATATTATGCCGGATAGTTACAACTATACTGCTCAGATGAGAAAAGGACAGAATATAGCTGGCTTTCCTATAGGAATAATCTATATAGAGGATGTCTGGTATCCAATGCTTCCGGGAAATGTGGTAAATGGTTATACATTTCCCTTCCCTGTCAGACTTATGCCTGTAAAGGGGCTTACGGCCGAGGCGCTTTTTAACAGAGAAAGCTTTGTAAAGGATGCCGTCCTTAGCGCCTGTCACAGGCTTGAAACAGAAGGAGTCAGGGCTATAAGCGGAGCCTGCGGCTTTTTTGGTAACTATCAGGATATTGTATCAGAGGAGACAGGGGTTCCGGTCGCTCTCTCATCATTAGTCCAGCTCCCATGGATCGCTTCTCTATTAAAGAGCCATGAGAAGATAGGAGTGCTTACTGCCGATCGCTCGTCATTTTCTGATGCACTGCTTGACAGCTGTGGAATAGCGGAAAATATAAGGAAAAGACTGGTAGTGAGTGGCATGGAAGATACTGATGAATTTTCCTGTGTGATAAGGAATTTCGGCCAGTTTAATGTCAGAGCTGCCTGTAATGAGCTGGTCGATGCAGCGGTGCGCCTTACATCCGGGTATGAAGATGTTGGAGCAATTCTTCTGGAATGCTCAGATATGCCACCGTTCGCAGCTGAGGTCCAGAGAGCTGTGAACCTTCCGGTCTGGGACTTTACGACTCTTATAAACTGGCTTTATCTGGGAGTGGTAAGAAAACCCTTCGCCGGGGTCATATAAGAATCTATTTTCATAAAAAAGCCACACCTGACCACCTGGCCGCAGGTGTGGCTTGTCTTTTTTCACATTTTTATTTTACAGTACCCCTTCCTTTACTTTTACTTCATATAAGCTGATCGTATCAGAAATTCCCCCATTCTGCAACCGATTCCCTGTATGCGCGAGTGACATTTTTACGGCGGTGAGCTATCATAGAGCCGGTACGTACCAGAGGTAATTGAAGGTCACAGAAAATGGAGAAAAAAATGATCAAGAAGAAAGTCAGGAGAGAGATGAAACGAAAGATTTTTATAGTTGCAAACGGGATTTTATTTGCGATCTATGCATCTGCTCTGGTCTATGTCCTGTTCTTGAATGGGAGGGGACTGGTATGGAGCGGAGTATCATTTAAGGACTACTGCAGGCGCTTTACGAATCTGATCCCATTGTGGGATATATCAGCTTATTTCGTAAAGGTCTCTTCAGGACAGCTGGCGTTTGCGATAGCACTGAGAAACATCCTGGGTAATTTCCTTATGTTCATGCCGCTCGCATACTTCGCTTATATTTTTAAAAGGCCATCGATCAGGAAATATACGATCATGCTGCTTGTGATCCTGGTGGTGATCGAGCTTCTGCAGCTGCTTCTTCGGGTTGGAAGCTGTGATATAGATGATATAATACTAGGACTATCCGGTTCTGTTCTGGTATATGCTGTCATAAGCACGACAGGCAGTGCCATATCTGAAAAAAAGAAGGCAGGCTGATCTTACAGGTGGATAAACGGGAATATCATAACCCGTTTATCCATTTTTTTAATTGAGCCTCGGACATATCAGAGCTTAAGTGATATATTACGCCCCTGTCATTAATAAAGGCATCTCTTGATCCGTCGGATTTCCCATCTGCCAGATAACATCTGTCATGATAGGAGGTGACAAAGGAAGAGACTTTAAGCTCTGTATAAAAGCACCTATAGCGTTCTGATCCATTTGTCTTTCTGTCATAATGTACCCTTTAGCAGCACGCATCCATATTCTGGGATTGTGCCGTCAAAAGTGCCGTCAGAAAGCAGCTCCTTGTAGCCCGTGTATTCTCTGGCACTGGCCTGATCGCCTGAGGTATGGAAGATGAGGATCTCGCCGGATGTGAGATGGTATTCTAGTATGCTTCTGTCATCATCCGCGCTTACCTGACTGTAGCTTCCGCTGGTAAGAGCTGGAATAGTATGCCTGAAGTAGGTAAGACGCTGGTACCACCGGTACATATCAAGGTCCTGTCTGGACTGTTCCCAGATCATGCCCCTTCTGTTGTCGGGATCGTCTCCGCCTGTCATGGCGACTTCATCGCCATAGTAGATGAATGGAGTGCCCGGAAGCAGCATCTGAAAGGCAGCGGCAAGCGAGAGCTTCCTTTTGTCGCCGCCTGCACGGAAGAGGAAGCGGCTGGTGTCGTGGCTGTCGATCAGGTTCCATAGGACAGGAAGCACACTGCTGTGATACTGGCCGTTCAGGAAGCTCTGCTGGGAAAGAAAGCCGGATGGGGAGAGAGAGGCAGAGCAGACCATCTCGCCTATGTTTTTGAAGAAGGCATAGTTCATCACTGAGTCCCATTCATCACCCTGGAGGAAATCCGGTGAGAAATGCCATACCTCACCGACAAGAAGGGCGTCTGACTTGATGGACTTTACCGCACGGCGGAATTTTTTCCAGAAGGAGTGACCTATCTCATCTGCGACGTCAAGCCTCCAGCCGTCAATGTCGAAATCCTTGATATAATGGCAGGCTACATCGATCACATATGAGGCAGCATCGGGATTTTCAAGATTAAGCTTTGGCATGCCGCCCACATAGGCAAAGCTCTGGAAGGAAGGCTTCTCGCTGTCCGTCCCGTAGGATATATCATCGCTGTCGAGGAAGTACCAGTCATAGTATCTGGATTTCCTGCCATGCTCCCTGATGTCCTTGAAGGCGAAGAAGTCAGGAGAGGTATGGTTGAATACGCCGTCAAGCATGACCCTCATCCCGCATTCATGAGCCTTGTCTACAAGCTGATGCAGATCATCCTCGTCACCGAGCGAGGGATCTACTGAATAGTAGTCGATCGTATCGTACTTATGAGATGTATTGGACCTGAAGATAGGAGTCATGTAGATCACGTCGACACCAAGCTCCTTCAGGTATGGCAGATGCTCAGTAATCCCGCGGAGGTTGCCGCGAAGGTCATCCTTATAGCCTATGGGAGTTTTGTACCAGAGCTTATCGTCGACCTTTTCCGTCGTGGCAAAGCGGGTCGGAAATATCTGGTATACAACTGCGTTTCTGGCCCACTGCGGGATATGAAAGGTCTGCTCGCGGCGGGAGATAAGAGGGCAGTCATACATGGCCTCCACATCAGACGGCTCATTGGAGAAGAAGCGTGAGTCACCGTAGTAGACCCTTGCACCGGCCTCATCCACCAGCTCAAAATAGTATCTGAGGCAGAGCATATCAGGATTCTTGCGGAACTGGCCGGCCATAGCTATGTCTATATCTGCAAAGAAGTAGTCGTGGCCGAAGTCGCTGGCATAGCAGGTCATTTTATGGCAGTCTCTGGTGTCCTGCCTGCTTATATCTATATATTTGTCACGGGTATGGAGGTAGATTGCGCTCATATCACCGCGCGCAGCGGATATCCTTATGCGAAGCCTTCCGTTTTCAAGGAAAAAGGCGTCACGCTGGTCGGCATAGTGTGAGATTCCTGAATATATCATTTTATTTCCCTTTCTGGATTTCGTTTACTGGAGCGTTACAAGGGACACTGTGCAAGAGACGGATCTCTCCCTTCCCGGTCTGCTTCATCTGGTAGAGAGCATAGTCAGCGCCATAGGTGAAGTCCCAGATACGGTTCCCCGGGGTCGGGACTGAGTTCATTATACCCTGAGAGACCGACAGATAGTCAGAGCCCTTGGAATGCTCGTTCCTTATCTTCATCTGTAAGACCGAATCACGTATATGTGCAGCCTTCTCCAGGATCTCCTGATCAGACATACCATAGTAGATCACCATGAATTCATCGCCGCCGTATCTGGCTGCGAAGATATGCTTTCCGGAGATACTGCTTAAGATGCCGGCAAGCAGCTGAAGACAATGATCACCCTGCTGATGACCATAGGTATCATTTAACTCCTTAAAGAAATCTATGTCAAGCATTTCCACACCAAGTGATGCTCCGTTTTTTTGGGCCTTCGCAAGAAAGTATTCGGCCTTCTGGCTCAGAAGGGCTCTGTTCGCAAGCTGTGTCAGTGGGTCTATGGAGGCCTCGTGCATAAGGATCTGGTTCTGCCTTTCCATCCTTTCCTTTTCGCGACGGAGACGGTTCATATCATTGTGAATGCTTATATTGGTACGGTAGATCTGGATATTTTCACGGTTTCTCCTGCAGCTGATTTCGAAGTAGTCAGACTCAAGTCTGTGTATCTCTGCAGGATCGTTTATCTGCCTGTGGTACCTGATGTCACGTTCAAGGAACTGCAGCTGTATGAAGGAAATGCCTGACGACATGATGGACTGCCTTGATATATCAAGAAGAGTACCTACAAGATCCGGCCGGTCAGCATTTAAGAGGGTATCTGCTATCCAGCAGACATTCTCACAGAAGTCTATGTAGGAGCCGTCAAAGCGTGAAAGGGCATCTGCAAATGCAGAAAAAGCCATATCCCGCTTCTTTTCCTGGTGGGTTGAGTCATAGTAGTAGATAAGGACCTCGCTCAGATCGGTGTAGATCTCATCAGGAAATGCATCACGAAGGGAGGTTTCGAGATCAGTTAGCCTTGCCATGGCATCTCTGGCATGAGAAAACTGCTTTGACCGTATGCAGAAGGTGGCCTCCTGGGCAAGTGCTATAAGAAGCGGAAAGCGATTAGACGCTTGTAGCAGATATTTCTGTCCCCGCCTGCAGTAGTGGAGAGCTTTTTTGAAGTCGCCGATCTCGTAATAGATATGGCCTATATTTGCAAGAGCAGCACCGAAGGCTGAATTATCATGATCTGTAGACCTGAGGGCCTCTTCATAATATTCGAGGGAGATAGGATATTCACCACGGTTCATAGCGTCTATACCGAGCAGGTTGTAGCAGATGGAGGCAGTGGAATGGTCCTCATTCGCCTCAAGGACTCTGATGCCTGATCTCGCGTGATAGATGAAGCGTTTCAGATCACCCTTGACGTAGTACAGTCTTGCATAATAGGCATGGCAGAAACCGCATATAAGGGTATTGCCATTCCTTACTGCTATGTCCATAAGCTTTTTTAGGTTTTTTCTGGTGCCGGCTCTGTCGGAATCGTAGTTCTTTTCGATAAGCCTTACCATGTCCTGAATTTCAGGCGTCTGTAAGTCAAAATCCTTCATATAGGGGCCTCGGTTACATATTTACAACTACCTGCAAGTATAGCATAATTTTACTACTAAAAAAAGCTTCGGCTTAGTTTTGCTTTGGTAAACATTTTGTAAAGAAATATTATTTAATATTAAAATACTTTAATTGGCCGTCATCCGAAAATCATCCGGGAATTTTCGCAAAAAATAAACATGAATCTAAGAAAATTGTCATTGATTATAATGGCCTGTGCAAGTATGATTTAAGAAAGATTTAACAAGGGCGTCTTTAAATCGACACAAATCATATGGAGACGTCCGGTCTGCGCTGGTACTGCAGAAGGAGGGCGTAAAAATCAGTCCTGCGGGGCTGCTGCAGCGGGGTTTTGGCTGTAGCAGAGGTATTATTTTATGAAAGGGACATATAAATGAAGAATCAGAAAAGAAGGATGCTGTCAGCCATCATAGCGGCAGCCTGTGCGTTCACGTTCGTTTCACCTCAGACCGGATTTTACGCTGTAAGGACATATGCAGCGACTCCGGCATCAAGTACCCATGCTACTGACGCGGAAGCAAGGGAAAACAATCTTGCAACGAACACAGTTGATGGAACCATTCTCCATGCCTGGTGCTGGTCATTCAAGACTATAAAGGCCAACATGAAGGACATAGCAGCAGCTGGCTTCTCAACAGTACAGACCTCACCTGCCAATGCCTGTGTCAATGCTTATCCTACTATGAAGCTTATGGGTAATGACCAGACGAACGGAACGGATGGATGCTGGTGGTGGCAGTACCAGCCTACAGACTGGACTATCGGCAACTATCAGCTGGGAAGCGAGCAGGACTTCAAGGATATGTGCGCCGAGGCTGACAAGTACGGAATCAAGGTCATAGTAGATGTAAT
>DLDA01000025.1 GCA_002480925.1 Lachnospiraceae bacterium UBA7784
ATTTGTGAATATATTTCCTGATGCAGGATCCTCTGTACCATCTGCCTGGGCCGTTGTATTGTTGCCGAGCGTATATGTCTGCGGATAAAAAAGAGACGCGGTTCCCTTCATATTCTCCAGATCATTTCCATCGCGGATCTCAAAGAGTCCTCTAAGGATTCCTCTCTGGTTGTCTCCCCAGACCGGGAAGGACGTGCCGTCCTTTTTCCATACCACATCATAGAGTCCCTCTACATCCGACTGATTGTATCTGTTTTCCCTTGTAGAAACAGTTATGGCATTGTACTTATCTCCGTCTACAAGAGTCTGCCCGTTTACCTTTACAGTAAACTCGGTGGCTCCGTTCCAGACCTCCTCGACATTTTTATTTTTCTTATGCTCCTCTACAGACCGGGTATCCTTAAGCTTTACCTCATTGGTGTCAACAGACACTATCGTCGAAAGCTCATCAAGAAGCTTTTCTCTCTCGTCGCGCAGCTCATTGGCGGTCGGATGTCCGTATCCAGTCTCAACTACATTTATCTTGCTGTTTAAGACCGAGATCTTCTGGGAGATAGAGTTGATCTTGTCGACATAGGTCTTTATATCATCATTTACTGCGGTCTGAAGGGACTGCAGATTGGAGGAGGTCTGGTTGAAATAAGAGCAGAGCTCCTTTGATGTACTTATGAAGCTGGTCCTTGTCGATATGTCACCCGAGTTGGACTTTAGTGAATCGAGAGCATTGAACATCTTTGCGAAGACTGTCGAAAAGCCCGGGTTTGACGCCGAATCAATAAAATACTGCTCGATCTGATTCATATAGTACTGCTTCTGCGAGCTATAGCCGTAGTCAGACTGATTCTGCCAGTACTTTTGATTGTAATACTGGTCCCTCTCCCTTGTCACTGAATCGGTTGATACTCCTGTGCTTACACTGCCATATCTGGTATAGGCCCTAAGCGACGAGGACTCCGATACGTTTACAACCTGCCTGGAATACCCTTCTGTATTCACGTTCGAGGCATTGTTCGCTGTGGTATTAATATTTGCATTTGCCGCATTAAGCCCTGAACCGGCTATATGCAGGCCAAAAAAGGTTGATGACATATTTCACCTCACTGCATCGAATTAAGCAGCACATCTATCATCTGTGTTATCACATTTACATACCGACTGGAAGCGTTGTATGCATTCTGATACTTTATCATGCTTGACAGCTCCTCATCAGCATTTACTCCGATGACCTGCTGCCGGCTAGACTCTATCGAATCAGCTGTAGTCTTTATCGATTCCGAATTGGTCTTGTATGTATTGCCCTTGTTATTTAGCTCATCCATCATCTTCGTATAGAAATTCTCGAAGCTTGTAGGAGTATTGTCAACTGCGTTGAGCTGGTAGGTATTCTTCTCCCAGACATCATAGATCTTCTCAGAGACATCCTGAGCTATATCATCATTTGTATGCCTGTGAGGAATATACTGCGGATTCTCTACCAGGTCATGATTTACCTCTATCTCTCCGAGAGTATACATGGTAGCTGTATCGGACGAATCCTCTTCATTATAGAGATAAAGCGTCTTGGAATATGCTCCCTTGTCATTTACCGTAAGCTTACCAGTCGTCTTGTCTATATCATAGTTTACAGTAAGGGTAGAATATCTGCTCAATGATCTCCTGCTGTAGAGCTCACGAGGCGGCAGCTTCTTGTCCGACCCGTAAATGGCATTGTCCTCATCAAGTACCCTTGTATCGTTTCCTATCGTGAACTGATGCGGCTTGCCTTCATCGTCAAGAGCCGTAATGGTATTTCCGTCATTGCTCTTCAGATACTGGCTTATTATCCTGGTGTACTCACTGTCTCCGGACTTCTCGACGTCGCTTAAGTCTCCCATGCTCTTTATAGGAGAAAGATAGTTGTTGACCCCTGTCATCATCTCGTGCATCATCAGATCGAACTCCGACTGCTCACTCATCATAAGTGACTTTGAGAGTCCGTGGATGGTCGAGACATCGCCATTCTCATCCGTCTCGTAATAGTATCCTTCCTTGTATCTGTAGATATCACCGTTAGAATACTCATATGAATAGGGATCGTCCCCCTTTGGACGGGTGCCTATCACATCCTTGTAGGTGGCTCTCTTGTCGCCTCTTGCTATAAGCATGGCCTTAAGCTCACCTATATCCTGATCAGCATTCGTGTCTGTAAGAGCTGTATTGAATACCTTTACGTAATCTCCCTTTGTGGCGTTGGAAAGATTAGGCCAGTAGGGGGTCTTAAAGCCTGTGCTCTTATCAGTAAGCATACCAAGCTCGAAAACCCTGTCTGCTCCCACGAAATCCATGCCCTCAAGCTTGACCCTGACTACTCCGGCCGGGTCCTCGGAATAGGATATATTGGCAAGCTTTGACAGCTTATCCAGAGCCAGATCCCTGGCATCCCTTGCATCCTTTGCCTTTTCGACTCCTCCGGCCTCCGTCTGGGATATCTTGATATTGAGCTTGTATATTTGCTTGCCGAGCGCATTGATCTGGTCCACATCATCAGAAATCTTCTGATTGATATTGTCCTGATAATCGCTCATCCCCGCATATACGCCCTTGGCACGGCTTACGAAAAGCTGTGATTTCTGGACTACAAGGTTGTCTACCTCCTCCGCATCGGGAGTCTTGGCAAACTCATTGAAGGCCTCCCTGAGTCCTGACAGTGAGTCCGAAAACTGTGCTCCGACACCCTCGCTGAAAAGAGTCTCTACCTCTGTAGATGCCGTATACTGGGCCTCATAGAATTCGCGCCTGCCGCTCTCCTTGCGGTATGCCATATCAAGAAACTGGTCTCTCTTGTGGACCACATCTCCGATCGCTACTCCAAGCCCGCTCCACTGGTCGGAGACAGATGCCCTGTTGAATTTATTGTAATCAGCGTCAGAGAAGATGGTTCTCTGACGGACATATCCACTTGTATTAATATTAGACAGGTTATTAGCCACGACATTCAAGGCGTTTTGATTGCTCTTTATGCCGCTGGCCCCTATATATAGACTGCCAAAACCATTTGCCATAAATCTGTCTGCCTTTCGTGCTTACTGCTTCAGATCGAATCCGCCGTTTGGAAGGACATCGCCTGTATTATAAGCTTTCCTGTTATAATTCGCTGTCTGCGGAGCCTTCCTGATCTCCTCAAGAAGATTCATATCAAACTCCGTAAGCTCCATCGCATGGCTCAAAAGAATCTGTATCTGCTCGTTGATATCATGCTCACGCTTTGCAGCCCTGACCAGGTCATCCTTCGCCTTTTCAAGAGCCCTCTGCTCATCGGGCTGGCCCGACAGGAGCGATATCACCTGCGTGACCGTAAGGACTGTGTCGTCATGGCCTAAGACAACTGACATGTCCTTAAGATTCTCTATTCTTTTATTCTGAAGGTTCTTCAGATCACTTGCTATATCATTTTCCTGATCTGTGATCTGTGTGAGAAGCTCGAGATCCCTTCCCCCTATAGCCTTCCTTTTCTTCTGAGAAAGGTCATATAAGGCTTCGTATCCTTTCTTCTCCTGCTGCATTATCAAAAGCAGTTCTCCTGCAAGACTTGCCATCCTGATCTCCTATACGCAATGAGCGGACCATCCTGCGCTATCCGCAAGACAATCCGCCCATCATAGGACAGCCTCTGCTGTCCGTGTGCCGTCCCGTCCCTGGAACAAGGGTGAACTTCGTACGCATCCTCTGCCTGACATAAACCTCCCTGTTGCCAGTCGGGCTTGAATCAAATCTATCAGAGTGATAATCCGTTATACTTTGACAGCAGAACATCTGCAAAGTCTCCCGGATCCACCGTAACATCACCGCTGTACTTCTTCTTCATCGCAGCTACAAGATCGCTTCTCACATCAGAAGCCTGTGAAAGAGCTTCCTTAACCGTCTGAAAATCCTTTCCTGCAGAAGAGATATCTACCTCGTCTTGTCCGTTAGCCCTCTTTAAAGCCTTGGAACCGGAAGGCCGCCTTGTCTGATATACCTGTGTTATAGCATTATAAGCACTGATTCTCATACAGGACACTCCTTTCCGTTACTCTAATATTTCTTTTCACCTTTTGTATCGGTAGCTGCCTCTGTTTTCTTAACACCTTTTTTTAAAACTTTTGTTTACAAATAAATACATTTAATATATACTATTGAAACCGAAGGCAGGAAGGTCTGCCGTTTTTGAAAGGATCATCTGATGGCATATAAAGCAGCGATTTTTGATATGGATGGAACAATCCTGGACACACTCTCTGACCTGACAAGCGCCCTTGATTATGCAATGGAGCAGGCAGGCCACAGGCATGACTTTTCAAGGACTGATATAGCAGCCTTTTTCGGTAGTGGCGTCTATGTTGCAATAAAGCGCGCTCTTTCGGTAGAGAACGGTTTCCCGGAGGACAGACTCTGCCTGATAGGCACTCCCGATGAGCCGGATGACTGCTTCAGTAACGAGGCCGAGATAGATCGCATTTCCCAAATCTACAGGCCCTACTACGATACTCACTGTGATATAAAGACCGGCCCATATCCCGGCATCCCCAGGCTCCTGTCATCCCTGAGAGAGCGCGGGATCAGGACGGCTGTCGTCTCCAACAAGCCTGATCCCGCAGTAGCTACTCTTGTAAAGGACAAGTTCCCCGGGCTCTTTGATTTCGCTCTCGGAGAAAAGGATGGCATAAAAAGAAAGCCCGCTCCTGACATGGTAAATAAATGCCTGCAGGCATTAGGCTTATCCGCTAATGAATGTGTATATATAGGTGACTCGGAGGTAGATCTCGCAACCGGAAAGAACTCCGGCCTCGACGTGATAAGCGTAGACTGGGGCTTCCGTTCCAGAGCCTTCCTTGAGAAGCTCCCTGCAGAAAAAATAGTTTCATCAGCCAAGGAGCTCCTTGATGCTATAGAAATGGCCTGAGGGCTTCCCTATTGGCCTGCTATGATCTGTATATCCATATCGCACGCCCCGCTTATTCCCGGAACTACCCCCTCGTTAGAATACTGCCAGAAATCAAAATCATATGGTGTCTGGGGCAGCTTCTCATAATCGGCATACCATACAGGTATATCCGTTAGCGCTGACAGATCCAGTGAATAGGCTTCCCAGAGCATATTTGCATAGACCATGGGCTTATAGCCGGCCTTCTTTATACGGTCACAGAAGGCAGAGGCATTCCTCGTGAACTGTTCCCTGCTTACAGATGATGTACGGGCAGCCGGATCCTTGCTATGATCCTTTAGCAGGATATGCTCAGGATCATAGCATACCGGCAGGTCAAGATCCCTCCCGCCAAGGATCGAGATCGCGTAGTCGGCCTCCTCTGCTGCCTCTTTCTCATTTATAGCCTGGGAAAACACATAAACACCCACATCCAGGCCTGCTGCCTCTGCATCTTTGATATTTTTTCTTGCAAGACTATCCTCATTAAGGCTTCCTGTATGGCCATAGCCTCTGTAGGCTATCCTTATTATAGCAAAGTCTATCCCGGCTTCCTTTACCTTTTTCCAGTCTATACTGCCCTGATGTCCTGATACATCCACGCCCATCCTGGAGCTGTGCCCTTCATCCTTATAGGAAAGAAAGCTGCCATTATGGACAAAGTTTCTGTCATCATACTCATTTGCCGGAATGGACGGATCTGTATAGGTCTCATAGGTCTGTCCGTATACATCGCGAAACTTGAATTTATGCCTTGTCGGCTTCTCCTGCACGCTGCTTCTATCCCTGTAAGATGCCTTCTTAGACCTCTGTTCCTTTTCGCCCGCATTTACTGAAGCTTTCCCCGTTTTCTCCTTCATTGCCTCCCCGCTTGCTCCGCAGGCCGTAAGAGCAAGTGAACATGCAAAAGCTAATACAAATACCGATATTATCCTTTTTCTCACACCAGACTCCTTATATTACCTGCCAAGATAGTCATCATAGCTGCGGATTGATGCATCAGAATATCCGAAGCTAAGCCCACGATAGAGCACCTCAGTATAATAGGATTTGTGCTTCTTATCCGCATCGTCCTCACTTGGCGGAGTATCAAGCTCCATAAGCATCAGTTTCCCGTCTGAAACATCACCTGTGCATACCAGATATCTGATAGTACCATCCTTTTTCTCGCCTGTCACTACCACATAAGCCTTATCTCCCTTTGTCTTTTTAAGGAGTGTGTATGGTGATGAGATAGCGGTATTTTCCTTCATGCTGTTTTCAAGAGCGCTTGCCATCTGGTCCGTAGAGCCATCTCCTCTGATCACAGCCAGCTGATATAAAAGCCTTGACCCCTCCGAGCCAGTAAAGCGTATACACTCCTTATTCTTATGATCGAAATCCCTTAGTATATCTGTTGTGGTACCAGCCCTGTCGCTGTAATCCACATCATCATACAGGTCCATTGGATAGAGAAAGCTGAAGCTGCTATCTGCCTCACTGATATATGATGTATAGTCAGGCAGTGAAAGGACGTTGGAATAATCCTCTACAGTTGAGGACTCTATCGAAAAGTAAGGACTTTCATCGTCCTCCTCGTCCTTTGCATCATTTCCCTCCTTATCCCTGTCCTTATCAATGCTTTCCATTTTGGATCTATCTGATTCCTCTGAAGACGCCTTACCTGCGTCAGATTTCTTGTCGTCCTTATCAAGAGTCTTTTCCTTTGGGCTGGATGCACTTGTCATTTCATTTCTTCCTGTGGCAAAAGGCCCCAGCCTGAAGTGCCAGGATATTACCACAAGCGCTATCAGGACCGTAAGAGCAAGGATCACTGTCACCACTATAAGGCGTGAATTTGAGGATCCGCTTACGCTCCTTTCATTGACAGCCCTATCATATCCACCTTGATCGACTGGATCTGCAGATGAAACTGGCTGTCTATTCTTTCTTTTATCTACCGGGGTTCCGCAATATTTACAGAAATTCGCCTTATCCGGTATTTCCTTGCCACAGTTCCTACAGTACATTTAGCTGACTTCCTCCTTATACATAAATAAAAAGGCCGGCGACTTTGGTCGCGGGCCTTTATCATGTCCTACCATTTTCTATCGGATCATATTCGAAATATCATTCTCCCCGACTGATTACAGCCTTAGCCGTATGAATCTCTTATGCTTGTGACAGGTCATGGTTTCCGGCCATGAACTCTACATACTTACCTGTTCCTATAGCCACACAGGTCATCGGATCCTCAGCAGTCATAGTATTGATACCGGTCCTTTCCTCCATCAGCTCCTCGAGTCCACGGAGAAGCGATCCGCCTCCGGTCAGGATGATGCCTCTGTCTGCAACATCTGCTGCCAGCTCAGGCGGTGTCTTCTCAAGCACCGAATGAACTGCTTCTACTATCTGGGCAGTCGGCTCGCGAAGGGCTTCCTCGGTTTCCTCAGATGAGACCTCAATAGTCTTCGGAAGCCCGGTTACCAGGTTACGTCCTCTTACGTCCATTGTCTCCGGCGTCGTAAGAGGATAGCAGGTCCCTATATTTATCTTCATATCCTCTGCCGTTCTCTCACCGATCAGAAGATTATGCTTCTTTCTCATGTATCTGACCAGAGCCTCATCGAAATTATCCCCGGCGATCTTTATAGAGGTAGAGACTACCGATCCGCCAAGTGAGATAACAGCGATATCAGATGTACCTCCTCCGATATCGACTATCATATTACCGCAAGGTCTGCTTATGTCGATTCCGGCACCGATTGCTGCCGCAATAGGCTCCTCTATGATAAACACCTCTCTGGCTCCTGCCGAATATGCAGCATCCTCTACCGCACGCTTCTCGACCTCAGTAACACCTGAAGGTACGCAGACAGAGATACGAGGCTTTCTATAGCTTCTCTTGCCAAGTGCCTTCTGGATGAAGTACTTGATCATCTTCTCTGTGACAGTATAGTCAGAGATGACACCCTGACGGAGTGGTCTTACAGCTACTATATTTCCCGGAGTACGGCCAAGCATGAGTCTGGCCTCCTCTCCTATAGCTTTAATCTTATTAGTATCACGATCGAATGCTACGACCGATGGTTCCTTTAATACTACTCCCTTGCCCTTAAGGTAAACCAGTATGCTTGCTGTTCCTAAATCTATTCCAATATCTGTGGCAGCCATTATGGTGCTCCTTCCGAAAATTATTTTAAGTCATACATCAAATATTATAAAATCATTGGATGAATTTTTCAAGTATTTTCTGTATTCCCTAATACCTTCCTCAGATACTTCCCTGTATAGCTCCTCTTTACCTTACAGATCTCCTCCGGAGTACCTTCTGCTATGACTCTGCCACCTCCGTCTCCGCCCTCAGGGCCAAGATCTATTATATAGTCGGCTGTCTTTATCACGTCGAGATTATGCTCTATCACGACTACAGAATTACCTGTATCTGAAAGCTCTCTAAGGATCGATACCAGCTTTCTCACATCCTCGAAATGAAGCCCCGTGGTCGGCTCGTCAAGGACATAGATAGTCCGTCCTGTGCTCCGTCTCGAAAGCTCAGCGGCCAGCTTTATCCTCTGGGCCTCTCCTCCCGAAAGCTCTGTCGATGGCTGTCCAAGCCTGATATATCCGAGTCCTACATCCATAAGGGTCTTTATCTTGCGGTGGATCGATGGAACAGCTTCAAAAAACTTAACCGCCTCCTCAACGGTCATATCAAGTATATCATAGATAGACTTTCCCTTATACTTCACCTCAAGCGTCTCCCTGTTGTACCTCTGACCATGGCAGACCTCGCATGGCACATATACATCAGGCAGGAAATGCATCTCTATCTTTCTGATACCGTCTCCTCCGCAGGCCTCACACCGGCCGCCCTTGACATTGAAGGAAAACCTTCCCTTAGTGTATCCCCTGGCCTTTGCATCAGGTGTCGAAGCGAAAAGATCCCTGATAAGATCAAAGACTCCGGTATAGGTAGCCGGATTTGACCTTGGTGTCCGCCCTATAGGAGACTGATCTATATCGATTATCTTATCAAGCCCTTCTTCTCCCTCTATCCCGTCGCTGTCTCCAGGGATCGTTCTGGCACGGTTCAGATCTCTGGCTAGTGTCTTATATAATATCTCATTTATAAGAGATGATTTCCCCGAGCCTGAAACTCCGGTAACCACGGTCATTATCCCAAGAGGGATCCTTACATCTATATTTTTAAGATTATGCTCCCTTGCTCCCCTTATAGTAAGAAAACCAGAAGGCTTTCTCCTGTTCTCCGGCACTGGGATCTTCTTTTTACCGGAAAGATACTGACCAGTAAGGGAATCTGGGCAGGCTTCTACCTCCTCGGGAGTCCCGGCAGCCACTACCTCTCCTCCATGCTCACCTGCTCCCGGCCCTATATCCACAAGGAAATCCGCCTCTCTCATCGTGTCCTCGTCATGCTCAACCACGATAAGGGTATTTCCAAGGTTCCGAAGGCCCTTTAGGGAAGCCAGCAGCTTGTCATTGTCTCTCTGATGCAGACCAATGGAAGGCTCATCGAGAATATAGACCACTCCGACAAGTCCTGATCCGATCTGAGTCGCAAGCCTTATACGCTGGGCTTCTCCTCCTGAAAGAGTCCCGGTAGCCCGCGAAAGAGACAGATAATCAAGTCCCACATCATAGAGAAAGCCTACCCTGGCCTTTATCTCCCTTAAAACAAGTCTTCCTATCTTCATTTGCTGGTCTGAAAGCTGCATATTTTCCAGAAAGGGCTTCAGCTCCTTTATGGACATAGTTGTCATCTCATAGATATTCTTGTCAGCCACAGTAACCGCAAGTGCCTCAGGCTTCAGTCTCTGTCCATGACAGACAGGGCATGGAGTTATTCTCATGAACTCCTCATAGCCTGCCTTTGCCGAATCGGATTTTGTCTCCCTGTATCTGCGCTTTGTGTTTTCGATAAGTCCCTCAAACTGCACATCATATACTCCGGTAGACCATCTGCCCGAATAATGCACCTTTACAGTCCTGTCAAAACCATTTATGAACATATCCCTGATATTTGCTGGAAGCTGTCTGTATGGAGTGTCCAGAGAAAAACCGTATTCCTTTGAAAGAGCCTCAAGAAGGGCATGGGAATAGCTTTTTGGATCCTTTGAATTCTGCCAGCCTATGACCTGAACGCAGCCCTCGTTGAACGAAAGCTTCTGATCAGGTATCATAAGTCTCTCGTCAAATTCCATTCTGTATCCGAGTCCGTAGCATTCAGGGCAGGCACCAAATGGATTGTTGAAGGAAAAGGTCCTTGGCTCTATCTCATCGATCGAGCTACCGTCATAGGGGCATGAATAGCTTTCTGAAAACCTCATCGGTTCGCCACCTATCACATCTATTATCACAAGCCCGCCTGAAAGCTTCAGGGCATTCTCAAGAGATCCTGTAAGTCTTGACTCTATACCCTCCTTCATTGAAAGTCTGTCTACGACTATCTCTATATTATGCTTTTTATTCTTGTCGAGCTTTATGTCCTCGTTCAGGTCATAAAGATTGCCATCAGCTATCACACGGACATAGCCGCTCTTTCTCGCTCTCTCAAAAAGCTTCTCCTGGGCGCCCTTCCTGCCCCTTACAACAGGAGAAAGGACCTGGAATTTCGTCCTCTCAGGAAGCTTCTTTATGGCATCGCACATCTGATCCACGGTCTGTCTGTAGATCGGCCTTCCGCATTTGGGACAATGAGGTATCCCGCACCTGGCATAGAGAAGTCTCAGATAATCATAAATCTCAGTCACAGTACCGACTGTTGAACGAGGATTATGGTTGGTAGACTTCTGATCTATGGATATTGCCGGAGGCAGTCCCTCGATCTTATCCACATCAGGCTTTTCCATCTGCCCTAAGAACTGTCTCGCATAGCTCGACAGAGACTCCATATATCTCCTCTGTCCCTCGGCAAAGATAGTATCAAAGGCCAGCGAGCTCTTTCCAGAGCCTGACAGCCCTGTAAATACAGTAAACGAATCCCTTGGAATGTCAAGATCTATATTTTTAAGATTATGTACCCTTGCCCCCCTGATCCTTATGTACTTACGCGGTATCAGCGAATCAGCTGCTTTCTTCACTCTCAGCGACCTCCTCGTCCCTAAGCATATTTTTAAGCTCTATCATCCGGTCACGATACTCAGCAGCTGCTTCGAAATTCAGATCTGCCGCTGCCTTTTCCATATCCTTACGGATCTTGTCTATATATTTCTTCAGTTCAGAAACGGACATCTCCTCAGGCTGCTTGTCCATGTCCTTTTCATTCACAGCCACCTGTCTGGAAACCGCTATCACATCGGATACTGCCTTGCTGATAGTCTTAGGAGTGATATGATGCTTCTCATTGTAGTCCTTCTGGATACGCCTGCGTCGCTCTGTCTCGTCGATAGCCCTTTTCATAGAATCCGTGACAGTATCTGCATACATTATCACATGGCCGTGATCATTCCTGGCTGCCCTTCCTATCGTCTGGATCAGAGAGGTCTCGTTACGAAGAAATCCCTCCTTATCAGCATCAAGGATAGCCACCAGAGTTATCTCAGGTATATCAAGTCCCTCCCTCAGGAGGTTGATGCCGACAAGCACATCAAATACATCGAGACGCAGATCTCTGATTATCTCGGCCCTTTCAAGAGTATCTATATCCGAATGCAGATACTTTACCCTGACTCCCAGCTCCGCAAGATATTTGGTCAGATCCTCTGCCATACGCTTTGTCAGTGTTGTGACAAGGACCTTGTGATGACCTGCTGTTTCCTTACTAATCTCAGAATAAAGATCATCTATCTGTCCCTCGGTAGGACGGACATCTATAGACGGATCGAGAAGACCTGTAGGTCTTATGACCTGCTCTGCCCTGAGAAGCTCATGCTCCTGCTCATATCTGCCCGGTGTCGCAGAAACAAAGAGCAGCTGGTCTATCTTTGACTCCCATTCATGGAAATTAAGCGGTCTGTTGTCAAGAGCCGACGGAAGTCTGAAACCGTAATCCACAAGGGTTGTTTTCCTGGCCTTGTCGCCGTTGTACATTCCACCTATCTGGGGAACAGTGATATGGCTCTCATCTATTATGGTAAGAAAATCATCTCCAAAATAGTCGATAAGACATTTCGGAGGTTCTCCTGGAGCTGCTCCTGTAAGGTGTCTTGAATAGTTTTCTATTCCTGAGCAGAAGCCTGTCTCACGGAGCATTTCTATATCAAAATTAGTACGCTCGGCAATCCGCTGAGCCTCGAGCAGCTTGTCATTAGCCTTGAAAAAACTTACTCTCTCCTTAAGCTCCTGTTCGATGGTCTCGCAGGCCCTTTCTATCTTCTCCTTGGGAACCACATAATGTGATGCAGGGAAAATAGCGCAGTGTGACAGCTCATAGTTAACCTTTCCCGTCAGAGGATCAGTCTCTACTATCCTGTCGATCTCATCTCCAAACCATTCTATCCTGTATGCATAGTCGGTTGTGTTAGCAGGTATCACCTCAAGCGTATCTCCCCTCACGCGAAAGGTTCCTCTTTTGAAATCCATATCATTCCTCAGATACTGCATATCGACAAGCTCTTTTATTACCTCATCCCTGTCCTTGTCCTGTCCGGGCCTGAGAGAGACCATCATATTCTCATAGTCATCCGGGCTGCCGATTCCATAGATACAGGATACTGAGGCAACGATTATCACATCTCTTCTTTCAGAGAGAGCTGCAGTAGCCGACAGGCGCAGCTTGTCTATCTCATCATTTACTGCTGAATCCTTGGCTATATAGGTATCAGACGAAGGCACATAGGCCTCAGGCTGGTAATAATCATAGTACGAAACGAAGTATTCGACGGCATTCTCAGGGAAGAATTCCTTCATTTCGCTGTAGAGCTGGCCGGCCAGAGTCTTGTTATGGCTCATTATCAGAGTTGGCTTATTAAGCTCTGCTATAACATTTGCCATTGTAAAGGTTTTCCCGGATCCTGTGACCCCGAGCAGGGTCTCGAACTGGTTTCCATCCCTGAAGCCGTCCACCAGCTCCCTTATAGCCTCAGGCTGATCGCCTGTCGGCTTATATTTAGAATGTAGCTTGAATGTCTCCATATAGTTGCTGTGTCAGCTCACCTTAATTCCTTCATCGCCTGGATCATCTCGACATCGTTAGCCGTAACCCTCATATTGGTGACGACCTCATCCTCTCCCGGCTTCTTCACTGATATCTCTATCACTGAGCCCTCAGGAAGGCCCTCGGTCCCGAAGACTGTAGCAAAATATGAAACGACCTTGGGATGATCTGCCTGAAATCTTGCCATAAGTCCCCTGATCTTAAACAGTGCTGTAGGATTCATTACCTGCTCCTTTCACTTCTCATCAGATACGCCCATCTGCCGACTGCGCAGCTGATAACAATTACATAACCTATTACCGAAAAACGATCAGGCAGCTCATCGAATATGACTGCTCCCCATATCGATGCGAAGAGAACCTGAGCGTAGTCAAATACTGAAATATTCTTTGCCGGTGCATATTTATAGGCTGCTGTGACAGTAAACTGTCCGCCTGCTGCTGACAGTCCGGCAAGGATCATGAAAAGCCACTGAAGCCGGCTCATAGGATGGAAATCTATGATCATGGATGGCAGACACAAAAGGCTTGTAAATATAGAGAAAAAAGCCACTATCACCGGCCCTCTTTCTCCCTGCTGTCCCAGCTTCCTGACGAAGGTATAGGCTATTCCTGCGCCAAGTCCTCCAATCAGTCCGAACAGAGCATAGACAGATGCCATATTAGCCGATGGCTTTATTATGAATACAGCTCCTATAAAGGCTATCACGACGGCAATCCAGTCCGATCTTTTAGGTATCTCCTTCAGTATGAAGATCGATGCTATTATTGCAAAAAACGGTGACATCTTGTTCAGGATATTCGCATCGGCGAGGCCTATCCTGTCTATTGCATAAAAATTAAGTATCATGCCAAGTCCTCCGCTTATTGACCTGGCAAGAAGCCCTGGAAGCGAGCCCTTCCTTATATGAAATTTCTCCTCAGTCCTTGACAGGGCGACCACTGCTATTAAAGCTGCAAATGCATTCCTGAAAAAGCATTTCTGCATCGTAGGAATATCTCCTGTGAGTCTGACGAACAGAGTCATAAGTGAGAAAAAGAAGGAATCCGCTATAACAAGTCCTATTCCGATCGCTGCCTTATGTCTTGTACTAATTTCACTCATAGTTTATTATTATATCACGAATAGGAAGAGTCTTCATAAAAACTTTGTTAATCATTATCTATAGATGATCGGAGGAAAATAATGTATCTGATAGCAGGGCTTGGAAACCCAGGAAGCAAATACGAGCATACCAGGCATAATGCCGGCTTTGAGACGATCGATATGCTTGCCGCATCAAACGGCATTGAGATAAACAAATCAGAAAGAAGGGCCCTGACCGGGACTGGAATCATAAACGGCCAGAAGGTACTTCTTATAAAGCCACAGACTTTTATGAACCTGAGTGGAGAGTCAATCGGAGACTTTGTCAATTTTTACAAGACAGACCCTGCCACAGGACTGATTGTTTTTTCAGATGATGTGACCCTTGCACCTGGCAATATAAGAATCCGCAAGAAGGGCTCTGCAGGTGGACACAATGGCCTCAAAAATATTATCGAGCATATCGGGACCGATCGTTTCATCAGGATAAGACTCGGTGTCGGCATCTTTGAGAACGGAAATGATATGGTTTCCTTTGTCCTTGGATCCCTGTCAAAGGATGAGCTGCCTTTCTTTGAGGAGGGCAAAAAAAGAGCCTGCAAGGCAGCAGAGCTGATCCTCGCAGGCGAAATCGATCAGGCAATGAACGAGTTCAATCAGAAGATCCGTTAAATCCCCAGCCTTGTATTATTCTCGACTACGATCTTTATCTGATCATCGCCGACATAGCTGGTATCCGACAGAAGAGTCTCATTGCTTTCAACTATACAGTTCTCAACGCGGACATTGTCACCAATGTAGGCCCCGTTGAGGACTATGGAATTCTTTATCACTGTATTGTTGCCAATGAATACATTCTTGAAGATCACCGAATGATCCACGACACTGTTTATAATAGTTCCCGATCCGATCAGTGAATCATGAACAGATGCTCCGTCATTAAACTTGGCAGGCGGAAGATCCTGTGCCTTTGAATAGATCTTCGGTTCGCTGCCAAAGAAGAATTCTCTTACCTCGGGCTTGAGGAAATCCATATTGGTCCTGAAATAGGAATTGACTGATGCTATATTACTCCAGTAGCTGTCAACCATATAGCCATATATCTTCTTCATCCCGGTATAGCGGATCAGGATATCGGTTACGAAATTGTATCGTCCCTCCGCGTTGCACTGTTCAAGAAGCTCTATCAGCTTCCTGCGGCGGATGACATAGGTTCCGGTTGAAACGATATTCGAGTGAGCGATCATCGGCTTCTCCTCGAACTCGCTTATAAGTCCGTCCGGATCTATCTTTACTGTTCCAAACCTGCTTATATCATCCCACTCAGGTGCCTTTGTGCATACTACTGTGATGTCTGCCTGCTTCTGTATATGAAAATCAAGTATAGGAGAAAGATCTATCTTGCAGACACAGTCTCCGCTGGTGATCACCACATAAGGCTCATGGCGCTTCTTGAGGAAGTCTATATTCTGCCACATAGCGTCAGCAGTGCCTCTGTACCACCAGCTATTGTCAGCGGTAACAGTAGGAGTAAAAAGGAAGAGTCCGCCCTGCTTACGTCCGAAGTTCCACCATTTGGATGAAATCAGATGCTCATTTAATGAACGGGCATTGTACTGCGAGAGGACTGCCACTGTCTGTATGTTGGAATTAGTCATATTCGACAGTGCGAAGTCAATGGCTCTGTAGCTACACCCAACCGGCATAGCTGATATAGCCCTCTTATCGGATAAGCTCTTCATTCTGGTGGAATTTCCACCTGCAAGGATTATTCCTAGTGCCTTCATGACTGATCACCTGCCTTTATCAGATATCCACCGCTCGGCAGAACCCCGTCAGGATAATCCTCCTGATCTGTCACGCCTCTTATAGCGGTATTCTTTCCAATAGTTACATTAGCAGGGATCACAGAATTGTCTCCGATCACTGCCAGGCCGAAGCCGTATATCTTCGGATTAAGCTTGCTGTCTTCCTCCTGGCCTATTCCTATCTTAGCATTCTCACCGATCACGCAGTTCTCTGCAATGATTGATTTCTCTATATAGGCTCCCTTGCGGATAACAGTATCCTTCATTATTATGGAGTCCTTGACTACAGCTCCTTCTTCTACAACCACCCCGGCTGAAAGCACTGACCCGTGAACCGTACCATTGATGTTGTCCCCGGCACCAATTATTGCCTTTCCCACTGTGGCATCTGGTCCTATATACTGTGGCTCGATCTTGTCCTGCTTGGTATAGATCTTCCAGAATTCCTCATACAGATTAAACTCAGGGATCAGGTCTATAAGCTCCATATTAGCCTGCCAGTATGATCCCAGTGTCCCTACGTCCTTCCAGTAGCCATTGAACTCATAAGCGAATATTCTCTTGCCATTGCTGTGGCAGTAAGGAATTATGTGCTTACCGAAATCGCAGTTGCTCTGATCCTTTAATGATAACAGAGCCTCCCTCAGAACAGGCCATGAAAATATATAGATTCCCATCGAAGCAAGATTACTCTTCGGATGCTCCGGCTTCTCCTGGAAATCACGTATCCTCTTATTCTCATCAGCGATCACGACACCGAAACGGGATGCCTCCTCCATAGGTACAGGGATCACTGCAAGAGTAACATCTGCCTGATTCTGCTTATGGAAATCAAGCATTGCCTCATAATCCATCTTATAGATGTGATCACCTGAAAGGATCAGCACATATTCAGGATTATATGCCTCCATATACTTCATATTCTGATAGATGGCATTGGCTGTACCCGAATACCATTCAGAATTATCGCTTCTCTCATATGGAGGGAGAACTGTCACGCCGCCATTATTACGGTCAAGATCCCACGGAGTACCGATACCTATATGAGTATTCAAGGCAAGCGGCTGATACTGTGTCAGAACTCCGACTGTGTCGATCCCTGAATTGATGCAGTTGCTGAGGGGAAAATCAATGATCCTGTACTTTCCACCAAACGCTACTGCCGGCTTGGCCACGTCTGATGTCAGAACCCCAAGCCTGGATCCCTGACCGCCGGCCAGGAGCATGGCTATCATTTCTTTACTACTCATTTAAAAACACCTCTCATCTATTCCTGCCATCTTCACAGATCCCCCGATCCCCTTATCCTGAAGAAGTCTTGGGAATAATTACCAAAAGTTTTAAGTGCCTCTTCTAAAATTATAGCATATTGCACAAGAATGTCCACCTTTTTTTAATGATATTTGTAATTTTTTATTGGCGATAGAATTTACAATAATATGATTGCAAGTTTTTATTTCCGTGATATAATAGTATAGTTGACCTGTTAAGAATCTGATTTCGGAGGTAAATATGATTCAGACAAGAGAAGATATCAGAAATGTCGCCATTATCGCCCATGTCGATCACGGCAAGACGACACTCGTAGACCAGCTCTTAAGACAGAGCGGCGTCTTCCGCGAAAACCAGGAGGTTGTGGAGCGTGTCATGGATTCCGGCGATATAGAGCGTGAAAGAGGTATCACGATCCTGTCAAAGAACACTGCTGTAAAGTACAACGGAGTCAAGATCAATATAATCGACACTCCGGGACATGCCGACTTCGGCGGAGAGGTTGAGCGAATCCTCAAGATGGTTGATGGTGTCGTTCTGCTCGTTGATGCCTTTGAGGGCGTTATGCCTCAGACTAAGTTCGTGCTGATGAAGGCCCTTGCCTTAAACCTTCCGGTAATCGTCTGCATAAACAAGATCGACCGTCCGGGCGCACGGCCTGCTGAGGTCGTTGACGAAACTCTCGAGCTCTTTATGGACCTCGATGCTACTGACGAGCAGCTTGACGCCCCATTCATCTATGCTTCTGCAAAGGACGGATATGCGATAAAGGATCTTGATGACGAAAAGAAGGATATGACTCCTCTCTTCGATGCCATCCTCAAGTACATACCTGCTCCTACAGGTGATCCTGATGCAAATACTCAGGTCCTGATCTCCACTATAGACTACAACGACTATGTAGGACGTATAGGTATAGGAAAGGTTTCTAACGGCAAGATCGTGCTCAACCAGAACGCTGTTGTAGTAAACCACCATGATCCTGACAAGAAGGAAAACGTCCGTATCACAAAGCTCTATGAGTTCGAGGGACTCCAGAAGGTAGATGTGAACGAGGCCAACATCGGCTCCATTGTAGCCATATCCGGTATTGCAGATCTTCATATCGGAGATACTATTTGCGGAACCGACAGTGAGCCTGTCGCAATACCTTTCCAGAAGATTTCAGAGCCTACGATCGCTATGAACTTCATAGTAAATGACAGCCCATTCGCCGGTACTGAGGGTAAGTTCGTTACAAGCCGCCATATCAGGGACAGACTTTATAAGGAATTGAACACAGATGTATCATTAAGAGTTGAGGATACGGACAGTCCTGATACTTTCAAGGTTTCTGGCCGTGGTGAGCTCCATCTGTCCGTGCTTATCGAGGAGATGCGACGCGAGGGCTATGAGTTCGCTGTAAGTAAAGCTGAGGTCCTTTATCATACCGATGAGAACGGCAAGAAACTTGAGCCTATGGAAAGGGCCTATGTCGATGTACCTGACGAATTCCAGGGTGTCGTAATCGAGAAGCTCTCTGCCAGAAAAGGTGAGTTGCAGAATATGCGTCCTATCACTGGTGGATATACCCGTCTTGAGTTCGTCATTCCTGCCCGTGGAATGATCGGATACAGAGGCGATTTCATGACTGATACCAAGGGTAACGGTATCATAAACACTGTCTTCGAGGGATATGCCCCTTACAAGGGAGAGATCGCCTACAGAAAGCAGGGCTCTCTTATTGCCTTTGAGACTGGAGAATCCGTTACATACGGTCTCTTCGCCGCCCAGGACAGAGGAACCCTCTTCATTGGACCTGGTGAGAAGGTTTACTCAGGAATGGTCATCGGCGCATCAAACCGTGCTGAGGATATAGAGATCAATGTATGCAAGAAAAAGCATCTGACCAATACACGTACATCATCCTCAGACGAGGCTCTTACTCTCGTTCCACCTAGGAGACTCTCACTCGAACAGGCACTTGACTTCATTGAGACTGATGAGCTTCTCGAGGTCACTCCTGAAAACCTTCGTATAAGGAAAAAGATCCTCGATCCTCTTCAGAGAAAGAGATCAAACATCAGAAAGCAGCAGGGCTGATCAGATAGCTATATTACAAAGCGGGGCTTGCCCCGCTTTTTTATCTGGTCAAGAATAGTCTTGTTTGTCCTTTCACTTAAACCTGATCCGCCCTTAGAGCTATAGTCCTTATGATCACCACATATATCAAGGGCAAGGCAGCTTCTGACTGAACAGATCACAGGAAGGATATGGTCCGGCGTATAGTCTCCCTGACTCCAGTCCGTTCTGGCATAGTCGGTATTAAATATATCCTTGTCAAGTGATATATATATATCCATCCGGGAATTTATCTGCTCTATCGCATCCACAGCCTGATCAAGGGTGCAGACCCTTATCTTGTCAGGAAGTGGTCCTGCTTCTTCTATAAGCTTCGGATCCACACCTGCCATTATCACCTGTTTTAGATTATCAATGCTTTCACAGGCCTTTCTTACCCAGTCCCCGCATGAGGTTATATCAAAAAAATCCGGCAGCTTGGCATCCGGATGATTATCAAGCAGAAGGAGTGCAAAGGAAGTCCTTATCCTTTTCATCAAAAGAAGAGACATATAATGATAGTTTCCTGTATCGATGAATCTGACAGGAGGAAGCTCGCCAAAAGAATCTATCCTGCGGCCTATCTCCTTCTCGGCTTCTTCATCACAAAAGCAGTTGGTCCCCTTTATATCAGTCAGATCAACTGTATTATCCATTCCATCATATATGCCACTCAAATTAAACCGAATAAAGTTTACAGATTTTCTTGAATTATCCATAGTTTTTTTGTACAATATATACAAAGTTACTTAGTGATCAAATTAGAAAGGCGGTAACTTATGTATCCAATTATTACGATCAGCCGTGAATTCGGCAGCGGCGGCCACTCTATTGGAGAAAAGGTCGCTAAAAAGCTTAATGTTCCTTTCCTTGACGGAGAGATCGTCACAAAAACCGCTGAAGAAAGCGGCTACGCCAGAGAACTGATCGAAGAACAGGGAGAGACGACCAGCGCAGCCAGCAAGTGGTTTGATATTTCTGCTGCCAGCGCCATGTATTTTCAGAGTCCTCAGGACGAGATCTTCCTTGCTCAGAGAAAGGTTATTCTCGATGCAGCCAGAAAGGGTCCATGTGTGATAGTAGGACGCTGCAGTGACTACATATTGAAGAACGCTGAGATACCATGTCTTAATATCCTGATCCATGCTGATATGCCGCACAGAATCACAAGAGTTCTCGAGAGATACGGCGATATCACGAATGTAGATGTAAGGAAGCGTATCCAGAAGAAAGACAAGCAGCGTCGCACCTACTACCGCTATTACACCGACCAGCAGTGGGGCGCATATTCGAATTATGATCTGGCTCTTGACTCAGGCACTCTCGGCGAGGAGACCTGTGTCCATATCATCTGCGAGCTGGCAGAGAAATGGGAAGACAGGGACTAGAGATCATGATTCAGGGATCAGGGTTAGGTGACCCTGATCCCTGACTACTGACTTCCTATCCCTTGTCCACACAAGAATTCCAGAACGATAAAGCATTCAGCATCCAGTTCTCGGCATTTGTATGTTTTCCTATTCCTACTCCGTGTGGAAGGCCGAAGAACTTATCATATTTATACGGAACTCCGTTCTCCTCAAGGGCCTTGGCCAGCACGTCTGTATGGGCTGCTGTAGGTACCAGCACATCATTTCCGCCCCCGAACATATAGACCGGAGGATAATCAGGAGTTATCCATTTCTGAACGCAGAGAGATTCCCTTTTATTTTTCCTGAAATGACCTCTCGGGCCAAACATATAAATATTTCCTCTTTCAGATAGCCATATACCCATTAGCGCTACCCATATATTCCAGTATGGATGCTGCATCCAGTGATTGACATTTGTCCAGGGATAGCCAAGTATAAGGCATCCAGGCTTCTTTGCATTATACTTTTCATAGCCCCAGGCTCTTGTACCAAAGATGCCCGCCAGATTTCCTCCGGCAGAAAAACCGATAACAGCATATCCATCCATATCTACGTTAAATTGCTCAGCCCTCGCCTGGATGAATCTGACAGCTGCTGAAAGATCATGCATGGGAGCATGAGATGAGCAGTCAAGCCCGGCTCTGTATTCAAGCACAAATGCAGTATATCCAAGCTCATTCAGTCTGGCTGCTACCGGATAGCCTTCCTTTACAGTACAAAGATGTGCATAGCCACCTCCAGGGCAGACTATGATACATCTTGTCCTTTTTCCTGAATCATTTGGGAAAACAGAAAGCCTTACGGCTCCTCTTTTTTTCCTCTCAGCAATCTCCTCCATCGAGTATACCGGATACTGCCTGAATCGCCCCTCTTTCTTCAAAAGCTCCATCCGGCTCAGACCTCTTTTTTTATCACAGGCAATATTGCTAATCACATACATTCTTATCACGGAGTATACAGTCAGGATAAATGTAAAGATCAGGTATATTCCTAAAATATTGAAAGCAATTTCTCGCATAGACCTAATACCGTTTGTCCAATGTCCTTATAAAACGCATCTTCTCATCGGGCGTAAGCTTCTTATCAGGCTCTGAATCGATCTTGACTCCCTTTAGCTTGAGTCTGGCCTTGCAGCGGTTGCAATAACGCCCTGTATTTATCGGAGCCCCGCAGATCTCGCAGAAAAGTCCGCTGGTACCGTCATTCTTGAAATAAAGTCTCTCCTCATGGATCCAGCGGTAAAGCTTCTTCACAGGAATCCCAGTATCAAGCGAGGTCTGCTGAAGACTTGAATGATCATGGGTCTCCAGATATTCCCTGACCTTTTCAAACTCCTCCTGCTCCCTATGCATACAATCAGGACAGACATCTGGACCAAATCCGCTGTAAGCGAAAACCCTTCCACATATCTTACAGTAATGAAGATCTTTAATATCAAGGCTTTCTCTATAAAGCCTCTTACGTTCCGAGTCGTAATCTGTCAAATTATTCCCTGCCATAGGGACTCACCTTCTCTCCTTAAGAACCTAATCAGGAAGTCAAATCAGCCCTTAAGCCCTCTGGCCTGACGGTCCATATCCTCAATAACTATATCGTATATCTCACCCAGAGATGCACAATACTCCAGAACCTTCCATGGTTCATTCGTATGATAATGGATCTTGATCAGATCCTCATCTCCGACAGCAAGGAGACAGTCCCCCCTGAAATGCTCGACAAAGTAATCATTGATCTGATCCTCGTCAAGATCCTCTCCATCTATTAAAAGCTGTGTATCATATCTGTACTCTAACATAAAATTCCTCCTGGCTTGTATCTGTTTATGTACATCTCATTATACCGTAAAGACCCTGCTTGTTCAAGTAGAGGAAGCCAGATAAGGGCTGTGAAAAGACAGTAAAGCCAGGCAATTCAGGGTCAGGCACAGTATATAATCATCTGATCATTACAGATCTTACGCAGGCCGGACTAGTAAATAAATGTATCAAAATAAAAGGCCCTTAATATATAAGTAAGAAAACTTAATATGCTTTCGACAGTTATAAGTAAGGATTTTGTATGACAATAGATATTTGTTAATATATCCTTGCAAATATTATAAAAAAAGTATAAACTGTTTTTGTATCTATAATCTTTCTCAGAAATGGAGGACATCAAATGAAAGCAAAAAGAAAGATCGTAGCCTCGATGATTGCAGTATTTCTACTGCTGGTCAGTGTGATGACACCAGCTGGACTAATCAAGGCCGAGGCAAAAACGAAAACAAGAAACGTTACAGTCGGAGGGATCGTACTCAAGATACCGACCGTCTACGAGCCAATCAAGGACTTAGATTTCAATGGCTATAAACTATACATGAAATCAAATAGTTCAAGTGATCTAAGCTCCGGAAAGATCCAGTACCTCTGCACTATGACAATGGATATGTCAAAGGAAGAAATGAATTTTTCTGATACTGACCTTGACACTATGGCCAGCCTGATTCAGGGTTCAGCAAACAGTCAGACAAAAAAGGAAGGCAAGATTAAAAACCTGAAGAAAAAGAAGATTGCAGGTTATCAGGGATTGATATTTGACTACAATGTTCCAACAGACAAGGGATCAGTTAGAGAACGAGCTCTTGTCATTGCAAACAAGGATTCAGAAAAAATCGTTATGGTTGCAGCGGTAGAAAGTAATGGAAATGGCAATAGCTTAAAAGTGATCAACACTATTGCAAAGACAGCAAAGAAAAAGAAATAAGATCTCCAGAAAATAAACTGCAGATCAAATATCAAAAAATGAAACAGCCTTCAGGTAAGACACCTGAAGGCTGTTTGAGTATAGATAACTACTGTCAGCAACGTAATGACATCTTAATTCTCATGTATGGTAGCCGTTAAATATTTAACTCCTCTAAAAATCCAGCCAACATCTTCCGCGATAAGGAATGATTACAGAAAGCAGGTATCAGACTATTTTTCATCAGAATTTCGTGAAGTAAACGTGAAGTAAATCGTGTCAAGACGTTGCCTTTTTGGGTAAAATTTTACCTTTTTGGACAAATAAAAAACAACCGCAAACAGGCGAAAAATAAGGAGTCCAGCTATTTTACTGAACTCCTTCAAAAACTCCCCGAGTAGGGCTCGAACCTACAACAACTCGGTTAACAGCCGAGTGCTCTACCATTGAGCTATCGAGGAATATAAAACAAGTACCTTCAAAACTTCATACAGAATAATCCTTCGATCAAGCCTTCGATCTATT
>DLDA01000033.1 GCA_002480925.1 Lachnospiraceae bacterium UBA7784
AGTTTTCGGACAGTCTCCCCTTTGTACATTTTTACTTGATAGTTAACAAGCTGTTCTTCCAAAAAATAATCGTTGTCTTTTTTATGAATTTTTCCGTCTAATAGATTTACTGTGCGACGCAAATCACATATAATATAAGTGCAATAGCAAGGAAAGGAGTTGACATTCATGGCTACCACAACTAATTTCAGTGTCCGTATGGACCGCGACATTAAGAAAAAGTGCGAAGCAATGTATGGTGAATTAGGTATCAGCCTTACTACCGCTATCAATGTGTTTCTTCGCCAGTCGCTCCGTGTCGGCGGTTTTCCTTTTGATGTTCGTCTGGAGCAGCCGAACAAGGAAACGATGGCAGCAATGCTGGAAGCAGAACACATTGCCCGTGATCCGTCTGTAAAACGCTACTCTAATGTAGAGGAAGCATTGAAAGCCTTGAAAGAATGAGTAAACATTTAGACATTGTTTGGACAAATCAATTTAAACGCTTAAGGCAGGCTGACACCACTTTTCATTACTTTGCCTGATGCACTGCCTGCGCCATCTCTGCTACGAATTTCTTTACTTCGGGAACACAGTCCTTGCCATACTTTGCGCATAGCTTTACTATGGCGGAGCCTACGATTGCGCCGTCTGATTTCGATGCCATGTCCCCTGCTGATTGTGGGTCTGATATTCCGAAACCGACTGCACACGGGATATCCTTTGTCTCCTTTACCAGCCGGACCATAGCTCCTATATCTGTCGTGATCCTTGATCTGGTCCCGGTCACACCAAGTGATGAGACACAGTATACAAAGCCATCAGCCTCCCTTGCTATCATCCGGATACGATCATGCGATGTAGGAGCAATAAGAGATATAAAATCTATTCCGTATTTTCTGCAGACAGACTGGAATTCATCCTTTTCCTCATATGGCACATCAGGAAGTATCAGGCCATTCATACCTATCTCTGCTGCTATCTTTATGAACTTTTCAGTTCCATAGTGGAAGACCACATTTGCATAGGTCATAAAGACCATAGGAATATCACAGTTCTTACGGATCCTCCTTACCATATCAAAAATGCTGTCAGTCGTCACACCACCGGAAAGCGCTCTTATATTCGCCTCCTGTATCACCGGGCCCTCAGCTGTCGGATCCGAAAAAGGGATACCAAGCTCTATAAGGTCCGCACCGGCCTCTGCCATAGCATAGACCAGCTGTTCAGTTATATCAAGTGAAGGATCCCCACTTGTGATGAAGGGGATAAATGCCTTGCCGTTTTTAAATGCTTTTTCTACCATCTTATTTCTCCATTCTATTGTCAGGGATCAGGTGAGTCAGACCCACTAGACCCTATACCCTTATTCCTTAATCTGCTCGCCCCTGTACCTCGCTATTGCTGCCACATCCTTGTCCCCTCTTCCGGATACTGTTACTACTATTATCTTATCCTTATCCATTGCAGGAGCAAGCTTCATTGCATATGCTATTGCATGAGCGCTTTCGATCGCAGGAATTATTCCCTCTGTCCTCGACAGGTATTCAAAAGCGTTTACCGCCTCATCATCGGTTACAGGTACATAGTCGGCCCTTCCTATATCATGCAGATAGGCATGCTCAGGTCCTACTCCCGGATAATCGAGTCCGGCGGAAATAGAATATACCGGAGCTATCTGACCATATTTATCCTGACAGAAATATGACTTCATACCGTGGAAGATACCCAGACTTCCGGTATTTACTGTCGCAGCTGTTTCTTTGGTATCTATGCCGCGGCCTGCTGCCTCACATCCGATCAGTTTTACCGAACTGTCATCTATGAAGTGGTAAAAAGAACCGATCGCATTGGATCCTCCGCCAACACAGGCTATCACTGCGTCAGGAAGTCTGCCCTCCTTTTCCATGATCTGCTGCCTTGTCTCTCTTGAGATCACAGACTGGAAATCTCTTACGATAGTTGGGAAAGGATGAGGTCCCATACAGCTTCCCAGTACATAGTGGGTATCATCTATCCTGTTTGTCCACTCCCTCATGGTCTCTGAAACCGCATCCTTAAGCGTGGCCGTTCCACTTGTTACAGGATGCACCCTGGCACCGAGCAGCTTCATCCTATATACATTAAGAGCCTGTCTCTTAGTATCTACCTTTCCCATGAATATTTCGCACTCGAGTCCCATATAAGCTGCAACAGTAGCAGTAGCTACTCCATGCTGGCCTGCCCCGGTCTCAGCAATGACTCTGGTCTTTCCCATTTTTTTAGCGAGAAGACACTGTCCCAGGGCGTTGTTTATTTTGTGGGCTCCTGTGTGGTTTAAGTCCTCTCTCTTCAGATAGATCTTTGCTCCTCCCAGATCCTCTGTCATATTCTTTGCATAGTAAAGAAGAGACGGGCGTCCTGCATAATTCTTGTAGAGATCTAAAAGCTCCTCGTTGAATTCCGGATCTTTCTTATACTTATTGTAAGCATCCTCAAGCTCTATCACTGCATTCATCAGCGTCTCTGGTATGTACTGACCGCCATGAATACCAAATCTACCTTTCGACATATTAACTCCTTTTTATGATTCTCATTACTTCTGCTATCTTAGCCTGATCCTTGACTCCATTTGTCTCGACTCCGCTCGATATATCCAGGCCCCATGGATGAAGTCGGTCAATAGCCTCTTTCAGATTAAAGGGATCAAGTCCACCTGCCAGAAACCATGCTCTGTCCATATCCTTACCTATAAGACTCCAGTCAAAGGTCTCTCCTCCGCCTTTGCCCTTATCGAGTAGAAGATAATCAGCAGGAGATGAAAGAGCAGTCTCTATATCCTCTTTGTTTTTTACCTCAAAGGCCTTTATCACAGGCTTACCGCTCTCCTCCTGAACCCGTCTGATGTAGTCGTCATTTTCTCTGCCATGCAGCTGGGCTATGTCTATGGAGTCATTTCTTAAGAGACCTATAACCTTTCCCGCTGGTTGATCTACGAATACACCAACAGCAGCTATCTCAGGCGAGAGGATACGTCTGAGATTTCCTGCCTCTTCGCCTGTTATGCTTCGGTGACTCTTTGGAAAATCTATTATAAACCCGGCAAAATCAGGTTTATATTTATTGACTATCTCTATATCTCCAGGCCTTCTCAGACCGCAGATCTTTATCCGTGTCATCTGATCCCCTGCTCTCCTTATCTGCCATCAAGCTCCCTAAGCTTTGCTGCCTTATCCTCTGCTCTCATAAGGGTTTCTCCTATAAGGACCGCGCAAGCCCCTGATTCTGCAGCATTTCTTACATCATCTGCTGTCCTTATACCGCTTTCTGAGACAACTATGCAGTCGTCAGGGATGAGCCCTACAAGCCTTTTTGTATTATCCATATCTACAGAAAAATCGGCCAGATTGCGGTTGTTTACTCCGATAATTTTTGCCCCGCAGCCTACAGCAGTTCGGATTTCTTCTGCATTATGTGCTTCAACAAGCGCATCCATTCCGAGTTCCTCGGCCCTTTGCCTGTATTCAGTGATCTGGTCAGGACTAAGGATTGCACAGATCAGAAGGACAGCCGATGCTCCAAGGACCCTGGCCTGATCCACCATATATCTGTCAACGGTAAAGTCCTTTCTTAGTACCGGTATAGTGACCCTGTCAGTAATCTCCTTAAGGTACTGATCCTTTCCTAGAAACCAGCAGGGCTCAGTCAGGCAGGAGATTGCCGAAGCACCTGCTTCCTGATATTCCTCTGCTATTTTAAGATAAGGAAAATCCTCTGCTATAAGGCCCTTTGACGGGGAGGCCTTCTTTACCTCACAGATAAATGATATCCCAGGTCCCTTCAAGGCTTCTGCAAAGGAAGGGACCTTAGTCTTTCCTGCCATAGCTTCTGCCATGGACGCCATCTGGTCTGCTGTAATACTTTCCTTATAAAGCCTTGTCCGCTCCCTTGTCTTAGCTGCTATTTCTTCAAGTATATTCATCACTTACTTATTGCTTTCCTCTATAAACTGACTGAGCTTGTCCCCAGCCTTACCGCTGTCGATAAGCTCCTCTGCTCTCCTTACTCCCTCCTTCATATCCCCTGCCTTACCGGCTATATAAATGGCTGCGCCGGCATTCAGGCAGACGGCCTGCCTCTTAGGTCCTTTATCTGCACCGCTTAATATGTCTCTCGTGATCCTTGCGTTTTCCTCAGGCCTGCCGCCAAGAAGCTCTTTCTTATCACAGGTCTTATATCCGAAGTCCTCAGGTGAGATCCTGTAGATGCCCTTCCTGTCTCCATTTATCTCACATACTGCTGTAGGCGAGCTCATCGATATCTCATCGAGACTGTCAAGTCCGTAAACTACCATTCCGCGCTTAACTCCGAGATTTGAAAGCACCTTTGCAAGTGGCTCAACAAGCGACTCATCATAAACCCCCATGACCTGGTAGGCTGCTCCGGCAGGAGAGGTAAGAGGTCCTAGTATATTAAAAATTGTACGTATCCCAAGCTCTTTCCTTACAGGTCCGACAAATCTCATTGCGCTGTGATATCTCTGGGCAAAAAGGAAGCAGATATTTATCTTTTTAAGGATCTCTAAGTTCCTGGCCGGATCTATATCAATCTTTACTCCTAGTGCCTCAAGGCAGTCTGCTGCTCCTGACCTTGATGAGGCTGCTCTGTTTCCGTGCTTTGCTACCGGTATATCATCTGCTGCTATTACGATCGATGCGGTGGTAGAAATATTAAAAGAATTTGAACCATCTCCGCCTGTTCCTACTATTTCAAGGACATCCATATCATTCAAGAGCTTTGTGCCTGCTGCCCTCATTCCCTCTGCAGACGCTGTTATCTCATCTATAGTCTCACCTTTCATGGAAAGGGCGGTAAGATAGGCTGCCTCCTGAACCTGGCTGGCGTTTCCGCTCATTATCTCATCCATTACACTTCTGGCCTCATCATAGGTCAGATCCTGCTTATTTACAACCTTTTTGATCGCCTCTGCTATCATTTCTGCCTCCTTATATCACTGTCTGAAAAAATTTTCCATTATCTGCTTTCCAACGTCTGTCATAACTGATTCCGGATGAAACTGGACCCCGAATACAGGATATTCCTTGTGCTCTATTGCCATTATCTCCCTTTGCCCGTCATCCGAAACGGCTGTTACCCTAAGGCAGTCCGGCAGACTGTCCGGATCAGCCTCAAGCGAATGGTATCTGGCTGCGTAAAATACTTCCGGCAGGCCATCTAAAAGGATACTCTTACCAGTCCGTCTGATTGGCTTCTTTTTCCCATGCATAAGCTCCCTGGCATAGGTTATCCTCCCACCGAAGGCCTGGACTATTGACTGGTGTCCCAGACAGACTCCCATTACAGGGACTTTTCCAGCGAATGATTTAATAAGCTCCATACATATACCTGCATCCTCCGGTCTCTTTGGACCTGGAGATATGAGCAGGTAATCAGGTTTCATTTTCTCGACGTCTTCAAGGCTGCATTCGTCATTCCTTATCACCCTTATATCCGGCCTGACCGAGCCAGCCAGATGATAAAGGTTATAGGTGAAGCTGTCATAATTATCCACAAGAACTACCATTACAGACCTCCTTCTGATTTTTCCACTGCCAGAACGACTGCCTTTGCCTTGTTCTGACACTCCATGAATTCCTTTTCAGGCACCGAATCTGCTACTATTCCAGCTCCTGATCTTATCGTCAGCTTGTCATTTTTCTTATAAGCCAGCCTTATCGCTATACATACATCAAGATTCCCGCTGAAATCTATGTATCCTATTGCTCCGCCATAGATTCCTCTCTGGGAATGCTCAAGCTCCTCTATTATCTGGCAGGCTCTGAATTTCGGCGCTCCGGAAAGGGTTCCTGCCGGAAGGATGGCGTCGATTGCATCGATAGCGTCCTTATCATCCCTTATCTCTCCGACTACTGTCGATCCTATATGCATGACCTGCGAAAACTTCTGTACGCTCAGGTAATCAGTCACCCTTACGCTTCCGAGCCTTGAAATCTTTCCCACATCGTTTCTTCCCAGATCCACAAGCATGTTATGCTCTGATAGCTCCTTCTCATCAGAGAGCAGATCCCTTATCAAGGCCTGATCCTCCTCATCATTCCTTCCTCTCGCTCTCGTTCCTGCCAGAGGAAAACTCGATAAAACCCCGTTCTGAAGTCTGGCCAGGGTCTCCGGCGATGCTCCTGTCATCTCTATGTCATCACTTGAGAAATAAAACATATAAGGACTCGGATTGCTGGTCCTTAAGACCCTGTATGTATCAAATAGATCACCTTTTGCTTTTGCCTGTAGAGGATCTGAGAGCACTACCTGAAATATATCTCCCTCATGGATATAGTGCTTTGCCTTTTCTACCATTCCGGCATATTCTTCTTCTGAAAAAAGAGGCTTTATCTGAGACTTGAGCTCAAGCGGGGCGAAATCATATTCATCATCACCTGTGATCACTTCCCTGATCTCCTTAAGTCTCCTAGCGGCCTTCTCATATGAATCCTCCGGATCAGTCGTATCGACCCCGCTTATCAGATAGATCTTCTGCTTATAATAGTCGAAGGCTATTACCTCGTTGAAAAGCATCAGGTCCATGTCCTTGAAATCACCGTCGTCTGAAAGATCAAGCTTTGGCTCTGCATATCTGATATAGTCATATGAAAAATATCCGACCAGACCACCCGTAAAATATGGGAGTTCTTTTAGAACTGCGCTCTTATACTTTCTTACAATTCTTCTCAGCTCATCTCCCGGGTGGGTTACTTCAATTTCTTTAACCTCTGTCGTTCCATCATCGCTTAAGGACCTTTCTACCATATGTCCCTTCTGGCAGGTTATCTCCATTGTCGGCTTGTAGCCCAGAAATGAATATCTGCCCCAGGTCTTATCCTGACTCGCGCTCTCCAGCAGATAGACATGATTGCTCTTTGCGCGAAGCTTCTTCATCACCATGATAGGTGTAAGCATATCGGAGTAGATCTCCTCATATACCGGAATCCTTCTGAATTCCGAATCCATCGCGATTTCCTTTACTCTTGATAATTCAGGCTGCATGGCTTAATTATGCTCCTTTCCGTGGTCAGGGACCAGGCCCTGATCACTAAATAAAAAAGACCCGTTCCCAGAGTCGTCTCATTAACGATCTCCAGGAACGAGTCTATAAATGTCTATAGTCCCGCGGTGCCATCCTGATTCGTGGAAGTCCACACACTTAGCAAGGTACCAACATACCTCCGGCAACTGACGCATGCCTCTCGTCACAGAGTACTAAGAAAATATATCCTTTCACTGTGCCCTCAGCGGTCCATTTGGCAAGTCTCATACGATCCGGCTCTCATCATCCCGGACTCTCTGTGCGCGATAGCTTACTTTGATCTCCGCTTCATCGGTTTCAATTAAATTTGCATTTATATTACTACTCATGTCCTGCTTTTTCAAGTGAAATTTTTTCATTTATAAAAAAGCCGGCAATCGATTTTAACCAACATTATGAAAGTACAGCAATTTTTTAAAAAGCCATTGACAAAAGCCCTGGAATTTAGTAAAATAGAAAAGCACGTTGAGTATCGGAAATTTCAATCGTGTCTTGGTACAGGGCATTTTGTGTAAATGCTTTTTGGAGAAGTACTCAAGAGGCCGAAGAGGTGCCCCTGCTAAGGGTATAGGTCGGGAAACCGGCGCGAGGGTTCAAATCCCTCCTTCTCCGTTTATATGGCGCCATAGCCAAGTGGTAAGGCAAAGGTCTGCAACACCTCTATCCCCGGTTCAAATCCGAGTGGCGCCTCTATATGACAGTCCAGTGAAGCCAATGCTAATTAGTTAAGGACTTGATCGGAATATGGATAACAGAGTTATCCATCTGTCAATCTGAATGCTGATTAGTTAAGCCGGATGACTTTTAAAAAAGCACTCGATTCAGACAT
>DLDA01000052.1 GCA_002480925.1 Lachnospiraceae bacterium UBA7784
GAAAAAAGACTAAAATCCGCTGCTGAAGCTGATTTCGTGATCGTACTCTACAATCCTGGCAGTCACAAGAGAGCCGACTATCTGTCCCGTGCCTGCGATATGCTGTTGCAGTATAAATCGCCTGAAACAGTCTGTGGCCTTGTAAAAAATATCAGCCGTGAAGGCGAAGAACACCATATCATGACTCTAAGAGAACTTCGTGATACAAAGGTAGATATGCTGACCACCGTTTTCATTGGCAACAGTCATACAGGCATTATCAACGGGAAGATGGTGACACCAAGGGGATACCGGCTATAAAATCCTCTCTCCCTGGAAATATGCCTGTCGTATGGTAGTGTCATGGATTTTGTCATTCGGTACATCAAAGACATCCTGACTCAGAATACAGAAATTTGCATCCTTTCCAGGTTCAAGACTTCCGGCACGCTCTGACTCATGCATACAGTCTGCTGCTTCAATTGTATACCCATACATCAGGTCTTCAACTGACAGGCATTCGCTTAATGGTTTCCTGTACTCAAATTCAGAATCCTTGTCCCGTCTGGTATGCCCGACCTCTATACCCACAAAGGGATTTGTCCGTGGCATATCTTCTTTGTCTACGGTATCGCTTGAGCAGCTTATGTGTGCCCCCGTTCTGAAGAAATCATTGAAACTGTAAAATGTATCAAACCTATCCTGACCGACATATTTAATTGCTTCCGATCCAAAACATCCTGCATTCCAGTGTGGCGTTATATTTATTCTTATGCCAAGAGGAGCTGCCCTTTTTCTGTCATATGGCTTTGTGAGTTCACAATGAAGAAGTGTGACTTTTGTATACATACTTCTACCTAAATCTTCTATCATATCTTTTGCCTTTTCATATGCGTTTACTGCTGTATGGAATGCCCTGTCGCCGACAAGATGTATCTGAAGATGCAGTTTCGCAGAATTCAGCTTTATTATTGCCTTACATAAATCTTCTTCTGACATATTGATTTTTCCAAAGTTATTTGGATCTGATACAAACGGGTCCATCAATGCCGCTGTTCCAATCTCATTTGTTCCATCAAGAAACAACTTGCACGAGTCTGTCTTTATCAGATCACTATCATACTTTTTCTGCCATTCAATAGCTCTCCCTATGGCATCATCCAGATCTGACAGATTCATAAAAAGTGAATTGCCGTGATAATACATATGTAATTTACCAGAGCTCTCGAGTTCAGAAAATCCTTTCAAAGTTTTTTCATTTTCCGTAAAGCCATCGAGAACTCCTGCTATTCCCCATGTATTCATTTGATTCAGATAAGGTTTCAAATATTCCTGATTGTCCTGTTCGGGTGGGTACCAGTTGATTTTTTCATACATTTTATGGATATCTTTCTCATATCTATGCTCGTATACTATACCATTTGGAGTCCCATCTTCGTATCTCTCATAGTTCATTGTTGTCGACGGGTCATACGGCGTATTTTTGCTTACTTCCATCATATCCAGCATACAACTGTTTATAAGACACTGATGAAAGCCCTGGTCACATAACAGAGCCGGCCTGTCTGAAACATATTTATCAAATGTCTCTTTTGTAGCATTCTTCATCCATTCCGTAGGACATGACGTCGCATAGATAAATGGCACTTCTTCCTTAGGATGAACCAGCGAATATTCTCTTACCGCCTCTAATATTTCATCCAGACTATTATATTTCCCTCTTTCAAGCACCAGAATCCACATACTATCTGCAACAGCCGTCACATGAGTATGGGGATCCAGAAATGAAGGTATCACCATATGATTTTCGGCATCTATTACATTTTCCGGCTTTATTGATGGAAATTCATTAATATCATTTTCTGTCCCTATTAAAAGAATTTTCTTTCCATCTATTACCATATCCTGAGCATATGGTCTTTTACGATTACCTGTCCAGATTCTTGCATTTTTCACAAGGAGCATATGTCCTCCCTTCATTATTTATCTGCCATCAGTTCTGTATAATAATTATCAAGTATAGAAATCTGATCATCGTTTATCGATATCTGCCAATATTTTGATGAATCCGAGGCAAGATCGTGATTTTCTTTCATTGCTGGATTATCATAATATCCATTCGGAAGATACTTCTCTGTTTTTTCCTGTGATGTAGCCGGCATACCACCAAACTCTTTTGCTGAAGCAGCCTGACTTTCCGGAGCTATAATATAATTGATAAATTTAAGTGCTCCATCAACATTCTCAGCATTCTTAGGAATAGCCATATAGCCGATTGACTCCTCAACTGGTGAGTTCAATGATGCATCCGCAAACTTTGTCCAGTTGTCCTCCGACATCGAACACAGAGTAGGGTAATCCCATCCGAACGAAACACATACATCACCATTCTCCATCTGTGAAGTGGCTGACGTTCCTGAAAACGTCTTGACATTTTTCTTGATTTTTTCCAATAGATCATTTGCTTGCTTTATCTCATCTTCATTCGTTGTATCCGGCTTATAGCCCAGAGCTGCGAGTGCGGTCCCATATAATGAGATTGTCGAATTTACCATAGCTATTTTCCCTTTGAGTGAAGGATCTGCAAGATCCTTAAATGACTTTATTTTTATTGGACATGTCTCTTTATTATATGTCACAGTTGTAAAAATAGGGCCTGAAGCAGGCACTGTGTACTCCATGTCTTCATCACCCGCGAAACCTTTATTGTATACAGGATCATAATCGTCAAGACTTGTTATCTTACTCTTATCGATCCTCCGTAAAAGACCAGCATCCACGAATGTTTTGACATATGCGCTCTCAATTGAAATAGCATCGTAATTTTCACTACTGTTTACCATTTTCGCTAGAAGCGAATCCGTAGAATCAATATATGACACATTCACTTTAATGTTGTTTTCCTTTTCAAAGTTCGATATCACATCTTCTGAAATTGTATCTCCCCATATCATGATATTAAGCGTTTTACCATCACCTGACAACGCATCGGCTTTAGAGACTGACTGACTGCTGCCACATCCGGCAAGCAGACCGACAGTCATGCTCAATGCCATAACAAGTGTCATAATTTTTCTTTTCATTGTAGCCTTCTTTCTGTAACTGTTTTAATTGTTCCAATACTTCTCATCCTTATTCCTGCGAATATCCCTACCGCTGATACCACGCAGCTGATATACATCAGCGGCATCACCCCGAGCGAATCACGGATGATTCCCGATACGAAAAATGCGACCGCTTCTGCCGCACCAACCGCGAACAGATTGATCAGTGACATACCTTTGGTGCTGTCCGCTTCCGGAACTGTCTTCATCACGAAATATACGCTTCCGGCATAGAAGACGCCCATTCCGAGGAGTTCAAACGCCTGCGACATGATCATCGCTGTCATATTAGTTGAAATAGTCGTAAAGAATGCACGGGCGGTACAGAAGATTCCGAACCCAGCAATCAGAAGCTCGATTGACATTCCTTTTATCCTGAGGAGCCTGTTGAAAACCAGGGCCACAGGAATTTCAAATATTCCTATCATTGAAAAGACAAGTCCATATTCTGCATTCGTGCCGCCGATATCCTTCACTCTGTCATACAGAAATGCTATATTCATATCGTATCCAAGAAAAATAAAGAAACACTCGATCAGGAACCATCTGTATTTTCTGCAGTTTCTTATGATCCAGCCTGTTGAATGAACTTCTACTGTATTTTTGTCGATATGTATAGCAAGTGGAGCAGGCATCATCAGATTTATCACACCAAAAATCACAAGCATCACTGCCAGGAATACAAGGGAAAAATCCATTCCGAGCTTTCCGGTCCAGATTCCCAGAAGATATGCAAATACACAATACGTAAATGAACCTGTAGCTCTCGACAGCGTATAATTCATCTGCATTCCGCCCGACATGTAATCGATTGAAAGTGATTCAATAAGCGGAAGAATACAGTTGATCGTGGCTCCAAATATTACAAATACAACAAGTGCCAGCAGGAAGCTGTTCGGCAGAAAAATCATCGCTAATGTTGCAATGATTGCTATTACAGTCAGAATCGATACAATTTTTTTAAGTGATATTCTGTCCTTATGGCTGTCGGCAAATTTTCCAATGAAATACTGAAAAAACATAAGCGACAGAAATTTCGCGCCGCTTATGATTCCAATTGAAATACTTGAAAATCCACGTTCTCTCAAGAGCGGTGTTGCCGCAAAATCCATCGCCGCTGCAGAGACTATCCAGTAGACGCCCTGCAGCAGACAGTATTCTATTGTAAGAATCCTACGCGATGTCATCGAGGACAGTCTCTTCGTTTCTGTCAAATACAACTTTTCCTCCGATATCAGTTTCAAGAATCTTTGTCTTCCAGATATTCATCTTCGGAATCGATGTCACATCCTGTGAGAGCCATACAAAATCCGCATCCTTGCCTGGTTCTATCGAGCCCTTGCGACTCTCGAGATCCAGTTCATATGCTCCGTTTATCGTAAGTACACGCAGTGCATCCTCCACAGAAATGCATTCTTCCGGGAAATATGCTTCATCAGAATAATGCGGATCATAACGGTTCACCATCATATGAAGCGAATCCATTGTATCCGGTGGAATCGTAACAGAAAAATCACTCGCCTGCGACATTATGATTCCCCGCTTCTGATAGCTTCCGAGATAATACATATGCTCAGCTCTTTCTTTTCCAAGGAAGGGGTATTCAAGCGGTTCATACAGATCCGTCTTGTAATGCCAGTACGGGTTTACAACTGCGACAATTCCCAGCTCCGCCATCCTGTCAGCCTGATCCTCATGACACACCTGCAAATGAGTGATCTGGTTTCTGAAATCATCGCCCTCCACATAGTTCTGTGCTGCCTCACACGCATTGATTGCTTCATCGATTGCCGCATCACCTATGGCATGGAAATGTGTCCGGTATCCTCTCTCAAGAGCCATAGTGACTCTTCTGTCAAGTTCTTCCTGCTCATAATTCTGTGTTCCACAGTCATATGGAGGCATCTTGTACGGTTCACGCAGGAATGCAGTATGTCCATCTACCACACCATCCATGAAAAATTTCACTGTGTTGAACTGCAGCTTGTCATGTCCTGAAAACTCCCTGTGCAGATCGTCAAGTTTATCATAAAATACTTTAGGATCCATGTATGGAAATAGTGTCAGCGCCACCCTGTAGGACAGCTGTAATCTTTTTTCAGCTTCAAGCTGTCTGTATGCTTCACAAATTGCCGACTCATGATTCCAGTAACTAAGCATCGGTTCAAATGCATTTGTAACTCCATATGACAGCGCTATCTTCTGGTATTCAAGAATAGCATCTTTATATTCTTTTACTCCGATTTCGGGCATTGACTTTGTCATCAGCATTACTGCCTGCTCCTGCACGAATCCGGTCGGTTCACCGGTTGCTTCATCTTTTACGATGTGACCCTTGTCAGGATCCGGCGTATCCTTAGTGATTTCCGACATTTCAAGTGCCTTTGAATTGACCCACACTGAATGATGTCCTGAATCAAGGATCATTATCGCCCTGTCCGGACATACCTCGTCAATATATTTCTTATCGGGCCCCGCCGGACCGAAGAGTCCTGGATCAAAACCGCTGCCGAGAATCGGAGTTGTCCCGGGATGCTTTTTCACAAAATCAGCAATCTGCTTCTGGCATTTCTCAATAGAATTGCCATTCACAAGAGGTCCGATCAGAAGCTCTATGGTCTGTGAAATATGGGCATGTCCTTCTGTAAATCCCGGCGTTATGAGTCCGGCATCATACTTTATGAGTTTCGTGGACGGACCTTTGTAGCTGTCCATCTGCTCTTTGGAACCGACAGCTATTATCTTTCCGCCTGAAATTGCAAATCCTTCTGCAATTGAATTATCCTTATCCGCGGTAAAAATCTTTCCATATATGATCTTGTCTGCTGTCATGATAATCCCTCCTTATACCGCAAGTCTCTGCTTCCTCTTGTCGATAAGCTCAGTAACCACGAGATACATTACGACAAGAAGCATTGCTGCAAGGAATACGATTGTTGTGAGTGCGTTGATCTCAGGTGAAATACCTTTCTTGATCATAGAATATACCTTGATTGGCAGTGTCACTGTCTCTGCATCTGTCAGGAAACTCGTGATGATCAGTTCATCGAGAACGAGTGAAAAACTCATGAATGCTCCGGCAATTATTCCAGGCATTATCTCCGGCATTGTAATATGTGTGAAAGTGTAGAATCTGTCTGCCCCAAGGTCCATAGAAGCCTCTTCAGTTGAAGGGTCCATTCCTACGAGCCTTGCCTTTACAGTGATATACACATATGGAAGCACCAGCGTCACATTACCTATGACAATGGTCGGGATACCAAGCTGTACACCTGCACCGTTGAACATCAGAAGCATTGCGACCGCAAGCACGATTTCAGGTATTACAATAGGAAAATAAATTGAATTCGTGATCAGCTTCTTTCCAGGGAACTTCGCCTTACTGAGTCCGACAGCTCCCATAGTTCCAATGACCGTTCCGATCACTGTGACTATTATGGCAATCAGAAGTGTTGTGAAAAATATATCCCACAGATTGGAATCCTGAAATAATTCTGCATAATATTTTGTCGTAAATCCCTGCCATGTCACATTGGCACGGCTGTTATTGAAACTGTACCTGATCATCACCGCAACCGGTGCATACAATAGGATCAGCATTATCACGAGATAAATATTACCAGCTATTTTCCAGCCGTGCCCTTTTTTCTTTTTCTTTGGCATAAAAAGCTCCTTTCTACGATGCGAGATCGTCGAGGTCTCCACCGAGCTTCGTATAGATGACTACCATCAGAAGGATGATCAGTGAGAGAACTACAGACAGTGCTGCTCCGAACGGCCAGTTACGTGAGATTGTAAACTGCCTGTATATCAGGTTGCCGACCAGCATGCTCGTGCCGCCTCCCAGCATATCTGTCACCATGTAGTATCCGATACATGGGATAAATGTGAGGATCACTCCTGCAAAAATTCCAGGAGACGTAAGTGGAAGTGTCACCTTGAAAAATGTGGTCACAGGGTTTGCTCCCAGATCCTTCGATGCTTCAATCAGTGAAGGATCCAGTTTCTCAATTGATGAATACATAGGAAGCACCGCAAACGGAAGGAACATGTAGACCATTCCGATCGTCACCGAGAAGTTGTTGTAGAGTAGCTGCAGCGGCTTTTTGATGAGCCCTATATTCATCAGGAAGGAGTTTATCGTTCCTGAATTATTGAGCATAATAACGAATGAATACAGGATCACAAGTCCTGAAACCCACAGCGGAAGCATCATGAGAATCGTGATGACTCCGGTCGTCTTTTTCTTGAGCTTGCTCATCACCATTCCGAGCGGATATCCAAGGAGTACCGTGAGAAGCGTCGTCCAGAGCGCTATGATGAGCGACTCTTTTACTACATTGAAATATACAGGTTTGAAAATATCGGTATAATTTACAAGAGTAAACTTATACACTATCTTTCCAAGAAGTCCTTTCGTCATAAAGCTCATGAAAACAAGCATTACAACAGGTATCAGAATGAAAAGCACCGACCATATAGTCATCGGTCCGCACATTATGATATTTGATATCGTGGCTCTTATCGACTGTTTTCTGCCGTGCTTTACCTTCTTTTCACCTGCAGTTACTTTTTTAGCGTCCGGCACAACCGTTTGTGCCTTTACACTGATATCACTCATTTATCCCACCTCCTTCAGCTTATCTGCTGTATCGAGGGTAATCTCGCTTCTTTCAGGGATTACTACTGCATCCTTTAAGTCCCAGCTCAAGTATACATGTGAGCCCGGTTCAGGAAGATCAGCGGCATTGATACTGTTGATCTTGATCTCGTTGCCGTTGTTTATGACGGCGATCTCTTTGATCAGATTTCCTACGAATATCTTGTCTTTTACGACAGCCTGTACCGAGAAACCTTCCGGCTTTTCTGTCGATATCTTCACGTGCTCAGGTCTCACACAGACAGATACCGGATCATTTACCTTTACCGATCCTATCGTCGTATTTTCCTTAAGTCCCTTTACTGTTCCGACTTCGGTTCCGATTGAGAGGACTCCGTCACTTTCAGCTGTTATGATCCCGTCAAACAGGTCTGACTCACCAATGAAATTTGCCACGAATCTCGTACGCGGCTTCAGATAAATCTCCTTCGGAGTGCCGATCTGCTCTATGACTCCGGCACTCATTACTGCAATTCTGTCACTCATCGTAAGTGCCTCTTCCTGGTCATGTGTGACATAGACGAAGGTGATCTCTAGTTTTCTCTGGAGTCGTTTGAGCTCGATCTGCATCTGTTTACGGAGTTTCATATCAAGCGCTCCGAGTGGCTCATCAAGAAGCAGCACCTTCGGCCTGTTGATAAGTGCTCTTGCTATTGCGACACGCTGCTTCTGACCACCTGACATCTGGGTGATCCTTCTCTTTCCGAATCCTTCGAGCTGTACGAGTTTCAGCATCTGTGTGACCCGCTCTTTTATTTCTGCCTTCGGGACTTTCTTGACCTTAAGGCCATAAGCGATATTGTCATAAACATTCATATTCGGGAATAATGCATAATTCTGGAACACCGTATTCACAGATCTATCATATGGTTCCTTCTTCTCTACATTCTCACCTTCCACTTTTACCATGCCTTCACTTGGCAGCTCGAATCCGGAAATCATTCGAAGCGTCGTGGTCTTTCCACAACCGGATGGGCCTAAAAGTGTCAGGAATTCGCCTTCTTCAATATTCAGGTTACAGTTCTTTACCACGTGGTTGGAACCATACCATTTTTCTACATTTGTCATTGATACTATTGGCTGTGCCATACTGATCACCTCCGGTTAGTTTATCGCGTCAAGTCCACGCTCGTTAGTCCTGATCCTCATTGCATCCTCGATATCGGAGATGAACACCTTGCCGTCACCGGTCTTTCCGGTTCCGATTATTGTTGCGATATCTGCGAGGATCCCGTCACACTTTTCATCTTCTACCACTGTAAATATCATGATCTTCGGCAGGAGATTGATATCCTCTCCTGAGAAATGCATCTCATCTATGTATCCACGCTGTTTTCCGGATCCCATTACCGAGAGGACTGTAAGTCCCTCACAATCATGGGTAAGTAAAATATTCTTGATTCCGCCAAGTTTCTCCGGTCTTGTAATAATCTCAATCTTCTTCATTCTGTTGCCTCCTTATCATTCACTCATCAGTTCATTGTAAAGATCATCCATCTTGGATATCTGCTCATCTGTCGTGCAGAGCATCTCGTTGTCCTTCCACATCTCTGTGTACTTTGTCACACATGGGTTGTCGTAATAATTATCTGCGAGCTTGTCTGCAATATCGGCCTTCTTTATAATAGGTACTCCTCCATATTCATTTAATGTCTTTGCCTGCTCTTCAGGCTGATAGGTGAAGTTGATGAATTCCGTTGCAAGATCCTTTCTTGTAGAACTCTTTGCTATCGCCCAGTTCTGAGTATATCCGAGTCCGGTCACAGGCACGATATCGAATTCATCCCAGTACTTTTCTGAATCGGCGCACAGGTAGTTGTAATCCCAGCACAGTGCCACTGAACATTCACCTGACTCAAGCTGCGACAGAGCCGATGAACCAACGAATGACTTGACATTCTTCTTGAATTTCTTCAGAAGCTCCTGGGCCTTTGCGAGTTCCTTATCATCTGTGCTTCCTATTGGATATCCGCAGGCTCTCAATGCTTCAGCATACAGTGAAATCGTGGCATTTACCGAACAGATCTGACCCTTGAATGCCGGATCTGCAAGATCGGCAAATGAGGTGATCTTCTTCGGACAAGTCTTTTTGTTGTATACGATACAGGTGTAGAGCGGCCCTGAAATAGGAATTGTATAGGTGAAATCTTCATCACCTATAGGCCCTGATCCCTTCGCCATGAATGTATCCTGGTCCACATATTTCAGATTGTCCATACTGTCCTTATCAAGCTTCTCGAGAAGTCCGGCATCTTCAAACGCTTTGACATACGCGCTTTCAAGGTCTATCACATCGTAATCCTGCTTGCTGTTGATCATCTTTGAAAGCATTTCGTTCGTATCTTCAATATAGGTAATATTGACATCCACACCGTACTTCTTTTCAAAATCCTTTACAACTTCCTCTGAACAGTCACCATCCCACATCATAAGATTCAGTTTCTTTGCTGATCCATCTCCCGATGCAGATGAGGCTTTGGACGAACTGCCACATCCTGCAAGCATTCCTACTGCCATGGCACCCGTGAGCATTACTGCTAAAATTTTTTTCATGTTACTTTTCTTCATCGGCTTTTCCTCCTTACCCGGAAAATAAAAGGAGTACTGCATCTCTGCAACACTCCTTTGTGCCTTCATGTATCTTGTGTGAAACGAAAAAAGAAGCCGTCCCGCGTCCGGGGCGACCTCTTTGTCTTTTCGATCAATACGTGGCCATCATATCCCTTATGGCAGACATTGTCAAGCAAAAATTTCCGATTTGGCAATATTGCAAGATTTTTCCGGAATGTTCGACGTATTTTTTGTACACTAAAAGCCCTTGACAGACCTTGTCCGCAAGTGATAACATTGCAGTCAAAATTGATTCTGGAACACGCAAAGGAGCGCCTGCACATGCAGCGCTTCTTTTTTTGTTCCCCGATAAGAAACGGAGGTAACGCCAATGAAGAACAGACTAAAAAAAAAATGTGCAGCATCACTTGCAGCTATCATGGCTATAGGGTTGATGAGCGGCTGCGGCAGCCAGACATCAGCTTCCGGCAAAGCAAAAGCTTCCTCCGGGAAATCGCTTAACGTCATTGTCTGGGAGGGCACCTGGTCCGAAGATATGTTTAAGGACTTCACTAAGGAGACCGGCATCGATGTAAATATAAGCTACATCTCAAACACTGACGAGCTTCTTACTAAGCTTATAAACGGCAGCGCGACCTATGATGTGATGGATCTGGAGGGTGCCTATGTAAAGACCTTCATAAAGAATGGCCTGCTCGAAAAGATCGATGACGACAAGGTTCCTAACCAGTCCAACATCATCGACGAATACATGAAAGAGGGGCCTATCGGTGATGAAAAACTGACCTATACGGTTCCTGATATGGCTCCTAACTACACGACCGTTGTCTACAACAAGAAGACCTGTCCTGTAAAGATAAAGAGCCTTAAGGACCTCACTAACCCTAAACTAAAGGGTCGCGTCGCTCTTGTTGACTCGACTATCTCGCTTTACGGCGCGGCTCTGCAGTGTCTCGGATACAAGGCTGACTCCACAAACGAGAAGGAGATCAAGGAGGCCAATGATCTCCTGATGAAGATCAAGGAAAACACCAAGGCCTTCGTCGGTGAGACCGCTGTTCCCCAGCTCGAGGACGGCGAAGTCGACGCAGCACTCTGCTGGGACTACCCTACTCTCTGCGGAGATTCTGAAAAGAACTGGGACAAGTTCGGATATGTAAGCCTTGACGGCGGCGTTGAGAGATGGGCTCAGTACTGGGCTGTTTCTAAGAGCTCTAAGAACAAGGAAAATGCCGAGAAGCTGATAAACTTCATCTTAAAGCCCGAGGAATACTCCAAGAGTCTGAACGAATATGCTGTCCCGCCTCTTGAGAAGCAGGATAAGATTGCCTCGTATCTGCCGAAGAACTACTATGACAGCCCGGCCATGACCCAGATGACAAAGGATCTCTTTGATAATTCCTGGGAGGCCACGGTTTCTGAGAAACAGATCGACATAATGGATGACTATTATACTCAGCTGAAAGGAGAATAAAATGATAGCATGGATAATACTGAAATAAGCTTTTTATACCTGAATGAAAATGATATGATACAGGCAGGGGTGCTAGACGCCCCCGCCTGCATTTCGACTACAGAGGAAGTCCTTGCCCTTCTCTCTGACGGTGACGTCCTTATGGGAGGTAAGAATCACAGGGAGCACGGGATACAGCTTATCTTCCCAAGAGAAAGCCCTATTCCCGGCTTCCCCTTAGAGGACAGCCCCGACAGGAGATTCATGTCCATGCCGGGCTATCTCGGTGGCCGTTTCCACATAGCAGGAGAGAAATACTACGGGAGCAACGGCAGGAACGTGCCTAAGGGGCTGCCTAGGTCGATCCTTATGTTCACCTTAAATGATGTCGAGACCGGAGCCCCTATAGCCTATATGTCTGCCAACCTTCTGTCCGCTATGCGTACCGGCGCGGTTCCGGCTGTGATGGCTAAATATACGGCCAGAAAAGATATCCATACCATAAGCTTTCTTGGTACCGGCGAGATCAACCGGGCCATCCTCAAATGCTTCATGGCTATATATGATAATGTGACTACGATAAAGCTCCGCGGAAGCAGTGCCAGGTCAAAGAGTGCCCTTTCAATGAAAAAGTTTGTCGAGGACAACTATCCGGATGTCAGGGAGGTCATCATATGCGAGACCCTTGAGCAGGCCTGTCGTGACACTGACCTGATTAGCGAGGCGGTCTCTACGATCAACAGGCAGTGGCCTCTGGTGGATCCGGCCTGGCTTGCCCCCGGAACTACTATCATTTCATCCGGGACCATGGATCTTACTGACCATGACTTCATTGCTGACCATATGAAAAAGGTCGTCGACAACAAGGGCATGTACGATGACTATGTGAAGGTCTATCAGGAATACGATGCCGATGGCAACAAGCTCTCGACCGGTACTCCGGGTATCTTCTTCTCGGAGATGATCTCTAAGGGCCGCATCAGGGATTCGGATGTCACCGAGATCGGTAATATCATAAGAGGCCGCGCCCCTGGCCGGACCAATGATGATGATATTTATCTGATCAGCGCCGGCGGTATGCCGATACTTGACATTGGCTGGGGATATGAATGCTACAGACGTGCTAAGGATAAGGGGATAGGTACCTGGCTTAAGCTCTGGGATTCCCCTTATATGGGTGTTTAAGAAAGGAAAATTTTATCTATGGAGAATTTTACACACTGCATCCCTACCGAATACCATTTCGGTAAGGGTGCAATTGACTGTCTCGGAGACTGTCTGGCCAGATACGGCTCCCGGGTACTTCTTGTATATGGAGGCGGCTCTATAAAGCGCACCGGCCTCTATGACACTATCATTGGTATCTGCAATGACAAAGCTTTAACTGTAACTGAGCTTTCAGGCGTTGAGCCAAACCCTCAGATCGCTACCGTGCGTAAGGGAATTGCTCTCTGCCATTCCGAGTCCATCGATGTGATCCTCTCCGTCGGAGGCGGAAGTACCATTGACTGCTGCAAGGCCATTGCTGCCGGATATTACTACAAGGGTGATCCGTGGGATATGGCCCTTGCCGGCGGCTGCCAGGACAGATCACTTCCTCTGGTGGATGTAATGACCCTTGCGGCGACTGGCTCTGAATTCGATGCCGACGCCGTGATCTCAAATTCCATGACCTCACAGAAGCTTGACGGCACCTATCGCTGTCCTGATGTATCGATATGTGATCCGACCTATACCTTTTCTGTCCCTGCCTCCCAGACTGCCGCAGGAAGCGCCGATATAATGAGCCATATCTGCGAGCAGTATTTCTCCAGGGTCTTCGACAGCGACCTATCAGAAGCCATCGGTGAAGGTATCCTCAGATCAGTTATAAAGAACCTTCCCCAGGCCTTATCTGATCCATCGGACTACAGCGCCCGGGCCAACCTGATGTGGGACAGCTCGATCGCCTGCTCCGGTATTCCTGCATACGGCAAGATCCCTACTCTCTGGCCTTGTCATGCAATGGAGCACGAGCTCTCCGGTTTCTACAACATCACTCACGGCGTCGGCCTGGCTATTCTTACCCCACGCTGGATGAGATTCATCCTGAAGAAGGACACTTCAGTCACTCCACGTTTCGTAAAATTTGCCCGCAATGTCTGGGGGCTTGATGGCAATGACGACGAGGCTCTGGCAAGAGAGGGTATCGAAGCCCTCGAAGATTTCTTCTCCTCTGTAAACCTTCCTTCAACGCTTACAGAGCTTGGCATAGGAAACGAGCACTTCCTCGACATGGCAAACGACCTGAAGGAGGTTACAGGCGGTCTTGAAAACGACTACGTTCCTCTTACGATCGACGACATAGTAGCCATCTACACCGCATGCCTGTAAGGCATAATACGGCCATCTGTACCGCCTGCATGTAAGCCATCATTCAGCCATCTGCAACGCCTGCCTGTAAGGCATCATATTACTGTTGTCTGGGGCAACCACATGTAAGGCCCGTAAAGCATAATATAGTCGCTATCTGCGGCGACCACATGTCAGGCCTGTAAAGCATATAAGAAACCGGAAGATCAATAGATCCTCCGGTTTTTCCTTTTAGCATCCATGCTTACTAAATCCTGAACCCTAACCCCCCTAGCCCCTAACCCCTACCTATGCCAACGTCGGACTATCCCAGAGCTTCAGCTTCACCCCTATTCCCTGTTCCAGAGCCTTGCGGTAACATATACTGCCCCATGCCACATCCTCTACCGGCATTCCTCCTACCGAATAAACGATTATATCGTCATCGCTCTCGCGTCCCGGAGCCTGTCCCAGAAGGATAGCACCCATATCGCTTATAGCTTCTCTCTTTAGCTTTCCGTCATGGATCATATCTGTGAATTTACTTCCTACTATATTTACCTTACCGAATGTAGGGTAAGGATATTCCTCCGCCCAAGCATCGTAAAGCTTGATATTGTCTACGACCAGCCTGCACCTCTTAGCCAGGAAGTCGCTGTCGAAGTTCACAGCAGACGGAGCTACGATCATTGCTCCCGGCTTTACCCAGGAACCGTCTACAAACGGATAGGTGGCCGGGTCTTCCCCTGATGTGGATGCGAACGACATCACATCCGTATCCCTTACCATTTTCTCTACTGTATCGCATACAGTGATGGTAGTAAGCTGTGGATAATGCTCCTTTACATAGCTTACAAAGTCATCTATACCTTTTTTGCTTCTTCCCTTGATCTTTACCGTATCAAGCGCCGGACAGGTGGCTACGAAGGAAGCGAGAGCCGTACGTCCCATGACTCCGGGGCCGCAGATACCGCAGACCTTTGAGTCCTTCTTCGCCATGTATCTGGTCCCTACTCCAGGTATAGCACCTGTCCTGTAGGCGCTTACCAGGTTTCCGCTCATCAGGCACTTAGGAGCTCCGGTATTCTTATCATTCAGCATGATCATAAGGATAGATCTGGGAAGACCCTCCTCCTTGTTTGCCATATTGGATCCGTACCACTTACAGCCTGCCATATCAAACGGCGCCCCGATATAGGCCGGCATGGCCATGAATCTCCTGTCATCTCCTGTATCAAGCGGCATCTCAGGGAATGGTGAGCTCTCAGGAAACTTGACCATTGAACCGTGAGAATTGTGGTTTTCACCAGCCATAACGAAGTCTCCCTTTGTCAGGTCCTTTAGCACATCCTCCATTGCATCGATGCAGGCACTCATATCCTCTACACCGACCTTTTTCATATCCTCCTCATCAAGATATAAGAAATCAACTTTGCTTGTCATATAGCTTCCTCCATTTTTCCAAAAAAAATACAATTTTTATAATATGACCGTTTCAGCCCTTCCTGAAGTCACTATCAACCTGCGCTTACAGGTCTGCGAAGGCCTATCTTTTCCTCTTCTTCCTCGTAACTTAATGCCTTTCTGTTTACCTCATCCATATCCATGGCCGCGAAAGGCTTTACCTTCATCACGAATCTGATCCAGATCGAGCAGTAGGTGACAAGGACTACAAACAGTACTCCGCAGAGCTCATAGATCCTGATACGGTCTGCTCCCGTACTGATATTTGCTATCATATAAACATTTCCTATGATGCCTATGATCTGCGGGATTCCCTTCATTGTGAATCTCCTTGGACGGTCAGGATACTTCTTTCTAAGGATCAGTACCGATATATGTACCAGGCAGTAGGTGAAGAGCCAGAAGCATGATCCCGAGAGAATAAGGAAGGTTACTGCTTGCGCTGTTCCCATTCCCGATACCACAAGGATCCCGACTGCGACTGACATGAATATCAGTCCCACATAGGCTGCATTGTTCTTATTGGTCCTTGCGAAAACCTTCGGAACCATGCCTGCCTCTGACATTCCCTGCATGATCTTCGAAAGCGATGCATAGCCTGTATTCACTGTTGAAATACCTGCAAGGATTGTAACTATTCCCATCCATACCTTTCCAGGCATTCCGAGAAGATTTATAGCAAATGTGATATGCGGCGTGCTCTGCGGATCATTGGCAAGTCCCTTGAGCGATACATAGTTTGTCATTCCGCATCCCAGGAAGGCCTGAACAAGGAAGAGAAGCACTAGTGCTACTATCATTGAAAGAAGGACGTCCCTCTTCGGGCTCTTCAGGTTCTTCGCCTGAGGGATTATGAACTCGACTCCGATGAAGAGCCAGAAGGCAAGTGCCATACTGTTCATTATCCCCTTCATTCCACCTATCTGAGAGAAGGTCGGTGCAGATGCAGAGTAATCTACCAGGTGGGCAGGATTACCAAGCTTGAAGAAGCTTATTATGCCAAGCAGGATCATTGAGCCTACCAGAAGCACTACTACTATATCCTGTACCTTTGCGAACAGATCGACTCCCTTTATATTTACAAACAGGAAAACGACCAGAAGGATCATCGATATGATCCTGTTATCTATCTGCGGGAAGAAAAGCTGCTTGATCACTGTCCCGCAGAGTGTGATCTCTGCTGTAAGCGAAAGGATCTGTGTGATCACATAGGCGCTCAAGTTTCCCATCATCGAGGCCATCGGTCCCATTCCGGCCAGCAGGTACTGTCCTGTTCCTCCATCAACATCCGGCATCAGCTGATTCAACTCTGCAAATGAAAGTCCGACAAATGAATTCAGGATCACGACGAGGAAAAGCGGTATTATGAACCATCGTCCTATCGATCCCATTCCTGTTCCAAGAGACACGAGGCAGCTTGTCGCCACGATAAGTCCTACGTTTATCGCAACTGCACTGAATAATCCAAGTTTCTTCTGCTGCATAGTCTATCCTCCTTCCAGTCAGGATACCAAAAAACGGAGCTCCTTTATAAGGAACTCCGTTGTCCGTATCTGCTTTGTTCTTTGTTTCGACAGTGGATAGTATAACCTCTTGTATTATACAAGAATTGTAAAAAAACGAACCTTTTGACTACATTATCCTTATCCGTGACTGATAGTCAGACTGCCTTATCAGCTTTCTGTATTCAGCTGGTGTAACCCCTGTATTCTTCTTGAAGACCCGGACAAATGCACTCTGGTCATAGTATCCGTAATCTGTTGCCACATTACAGATATTCTGATCCGGATGCTTGTCTATATAGTCAAGAGCTCCCTGAAAGCGCAGGATATCCGAATACTTCTTCGGCGAAAGTCCCATCTCCGTCTTGAAGACCTTTTCTATATATCTGGCCGAATATCCGGTCTCATTCACGACATCCTCGATCGTTACTATCCCTCCTTTATTTGAAATGCTCTTCAGGACCGAGCTTACTATCTGCTCCTTACAGTTCAGACTGTTCTCCTCCCCGGCCATTCTCTGCCTGTAATAATCCAGAAAAAAGTTGCATCTCTCATTGAAATCCGAAAGCTCACTTATCTGCTCAGCCAGAAAGCTGTCATTGCAGCATGATGTGAGATCGACCTGCAGATAGTTGTACTCCTTGAAATTCCCGTTCAATATCACTGGCTTCACCCCGGGAAGAAAGCGCATCCCGAAGCATAGGTTTCCTGCCTTCATCCAGGTTGATCCGCGCTCGAATACCGTCCCTGCCGCTATCGCATTTCCATGATCGAGATCAAAGACCAGATCCACACAGTCATCAGGCACCGAGGGAAGCAGGGTCTCTGACAGACTCGTTATCCGAAACTCATAGAAATGGGCTATACCCATCGTATTCACTATTCTCTTCTTGTAAAAGTCACTACTAAGTGTCCAGTCCGGCTGAATCGAATACATTTATCTCACCACAACAAAAAACGGAACCCCCGTCAGGGAGCTCCGTTGCTCTTCTTATGTGTTTTGGGTTTATTATAGTATTGTGGTGGGTATTAGTCAATGGGAGGGGGAGGTGAGGTGTGAGGTGAGAGGTGTGAGGTGAGAGGGGTGAGTGGTTAGGGGCCGAAAGCACAGAGACAAGAACGAGCGTAATCGAAGTTCGAGTCTTGTACGAGGCCGCTGTCTGAGGCTGAAAGTTTCGAGATGAGAGCAAGCTGAAAGCGAAGCTCGAGGCCGAAGCGAGGTCGTTCTGTGAGGCTGAAAGTTTCGAGATGAGAGCAAGCTGAAAGCGAAGCTCGAGGCCAAAAGCTTCGAGATAAGAGCAAGCCAAAGGCGAAGCTCGAATCCGAAGCGAGGTCGTTCTGTGAGGCTGAAAGTTTCGAGATGAGAGCAAGCTGAAAGCGAAGCTCGAATCCGAAACGAAGCCGTTCTTTGAGATTAATGAGAGCGAGCCATAGGCGAAGCTCGAATTTAGCGAAAAGAACTTCCTTAGGTGATAAGCGTAGTTCGAACCTAGCGAAGAGAACTTCCTTGCAGGCGAAGCTTGAGCTTAGCGAGCAGAACTTCATTATTATCGAGAACGAGTCGAAGACGAAGTTCGAGCTTAACGAAGACAGCTTCCTTGTTAATGAGAGCGAGTCATAGGCGAGGCTCGAATTTAGCGAAGAGAACTTCCTTAGCCAGTGGCAAAGCTTTGGCCACAGGCAGCTCATGGATCCGGATCCAGCCTTGAATACTCAATCGTCGTATCTGTAGATGCTCTCTCCTGTGCTGCTGCGACCTCCTCGTCAAGACCGCGGAGGGCATCAAAGGGTGCGAATATCTTCGCCCGGTTTATCGGATCCATACGCCGGTGATGCATTGCCGGGCGCGGAAGATCGATAATGTCTGCATATCTGTCTGACGGGCTGCCACCAGCTTCCTGATGCCTCGCAATGTTCCCTGTCTTTTCTGATGCCACTATAGCCTCCTATGATCCTTTTCTTTACCGATGCTATCATGCCCTGTGGCCGCCTATCTGTCCGTTTCTCTCCTTCATCGTGGCCCCGTCCATGAGACTTGTGCCCTTTAACACTGCATTCTTCCCATACTTCTCACGGACAGCTCTGAGTCCATCTTGGAGTCTCTTCTCCTTAGCTGCCGCGTCTGCATCTGTAAAGAGATCCATCTGGACAAAGCCGCTGTCAGCCTCTGTATGATTGGCCGTGATAGTGATACGACGTACTGTTAGGGAATGGTCCGCTATCTGTGAAAACAGTCTCACACAGGCAGAGGAGATATCTGTGGAGAGATTCGTCGGAGAGAGGAGGCGTATGCTGCCATGGGAAGGAGTCGGTACAAGCCTGCCATAGTGATCTCTATGTACCAGACCTGTATAGGTACCCATATCCACATTCTCCCTGTCGTAGCCCACGTCGATAGTGATCGAATCCGTCACAAGCGATCTGTCGGTAAGTCTCCAGACAAGGCTCTCCGCCATCTCACGAACTATGATAACTGCCTTCGCATAGGGATAGGGCTCTGACAGCACCTGCCCCTCTGAGACGCTCTTCTCTGATGGCTCGTATCTCCTGATCTGGTTCATAGTGACCGGCTCATAGCCCCAGGCATGGTCTATCATGATCTCAGCATTGATCCCGAACTCACGGAAGAGCAGATCTTCATTGTCTATGGAAAAGGCTGCCAGATCTCCCATGGTATAGATACCCAGCTTCCCCAGATGGCGCACAGTTCCCGGTCCGGTCATCCAGAAATCCGTAAGAGGCCTGTGGTCCCAGAGCCTGTGGCGGAACTGCATCTCATCAAGCTCTGCCATGCGGACTCCGTCCTTGTCCGGTGGCATATGCTTGGCTACTATATCCATAGCGACCTTGGCCAGATATAGATTCGATCCTATACCTGCCGTAGCCGTGATATGAGTCTCATAAAGGACCTCTCTTATCATGGCCTTGGCAAGCTCCGCCGCACTCATATGATAGAGAGAAAGATATGAGGTGACATCCATAAAGACCTCATCTATGCTGTATACCAGAGTATCGTCGGGTGAGACGTACTTACCGTATATACCGCAGATCTTAGCAGAGGTCTTCAGATAATAAGACATCTGAGGAGGTGCTATGATAAATGAAAGCTCCAGAGTAGGATCTGCCTCCAGCGCATCCGGATCAAAGGACTTCGCTGAAAATCCCTCTATACCCTTCTGCCTGAGACGCCAGAGTCTGTCAGCATTGATATCCCTTACCCGCTGTATGACCTCGAAGAGACGGGCCCTTCCTGAAATGCCACAGGCCTTCAGTGAGGGGGACACCGCCAGACATATGGTCTTCTCAGTGCGGGATGAGTCTGCAACCACAAGATTCGTCTTCAGAGGATCAAGGCCACGGAGAGCGCACTCTGCCGAGGCATAATATGACTTCAGATCTATGGCTACATATGTATGATCCGGCAATGCAGAGTCCTCCTTTATCCCAAAAATACCTGTAAATATCAGCCGGTCACCTCGACAAACCACCTGCCTACCCTCGACGGGTAGAGGGAGCCCGCCCTCTCGAAGAACAGATGCTTCTCATGTCCTCCTATGACTATGGTATAGCAGTCCCCGCGTGAAGAGCCTGCTCCCGAGGCAGCCGGGCAGAAATCACGGACCTCAACAGGGAGCCTCCGCCCATCCCATGTGATCGAAATCGGCTGCATATATCCGGTCTGATCAAAGACCGATTCTACTGTCACATAAATACGCCTGCTCCTGTCTGTATCCATAATCCATGCGTCACCTCCTGTACATCCGTTTGGCACATATATTCTAGCACGAATGTTCGGAGTTGTCAACCATGATCACATGATTATTTTCACCCGCCTAGTCCATTCAGCATCAGATCAGCTGCGGCCGCAGCAAGCTCATCTATGGTCCGACTTCCATCCCCGCTCTTTTCCCATGCCTTATAAATGCTAAGCGCTGTATATCCTATAAAGGTGCCGGCTATTTCCTTGTATCCACTGTCGGAAACAAATGAGGTGAAAAATACGCTTGAAAAATACTTATCCCGCATCCACTCCAGTAAGTCCTCATACTCATCCGACGTAAACAGCCTGTGGTAAGGCTCCTCCCTGCTACTGATCTCTTCATAAAAAATCCTTACTCCCTCATGCAGATCCGCCTTATCAAGCGCCTTCAGAGCGGCCTTCATGCTTTCAACTATATCGTTTCCTATATCATATAGGACGTCTTTCTTCGACGCATAATACTTATAGAAGGTATTGGACTGGACCGGAGCCTCTCTTAGTATATCCTCTACCCGGATCTTATCGAAGGGCTTCTCGGCGATCAGCGAAAGCATGGCATTTTTGATGTCCCGCATGGTCTTTTTCGATCTGATATCGTTCGGGTTTTTATTTGTATTAGGCTTCGGCATCAGATGCCCTCCTTTTGATATTTATTCTCTGTCCTGATCAGTCTATCTGCCCAATTCATTTCTGCCGGAAAATGATTTAGGGTCTTTCGCTTACTTCTGCTTTGTAATTATAAAATACGGTATTTCATATTGCAATAATACAGCCGTTCTGATCGCAGCGGTTAAAAGCAGAATGTATTTATTCCATCGCATAAAAAAGAACCCTTTTCCACAGAAAAGGGCTCCGGGAGCTTTACTTCATGAAGCCCACCTGCTCATTGCAAACCTTGTCACCAGTCCGCCTATGGCATTTCCGTTACTGGGAGGTGTGAGGTCTGAGGTGTGAGGTGTGAGGTCAGAGGTGCGAGGTGCGAGGACCCAGAGGCTAGAGATTAGGACTTAGGATCTAGGGACATCTAAATCCAAACTAAGTCCTGAACCCCTCTCCCTATCCCCTGAGCTCTCATACCTGCGCTATTAACTCTCTGAACTGATAATATCCTTTACTTCATCTACAGGCAGATCAATGTCAGTTGCAATCTGGTCCACTGAAAGTCCCCGCAGGTATAGTCTTCTGACACTGGCTCTTGTCTTTTGTTCTGCTTCACTAGAGGCCTTACCCCAAGCTTCATTCCAAGCTTCATCCCAAGCCTCATTCCATACTTCCTTACGCATCTCTTCGATTACCTTACACATAGTTCTCACTCCCTCCGTATCTTCCTTGAAGTAAGGAAGGGGCCAGGGATTAGGACCTAGGGACATCTAAATCCAAACTAAGTCCTGACCCCCTCTCCCTATCCCCTGAGCTCTCATACCTGCGCTATTAACTCTCTGAACTGATAATATCCTTTACTTCATCTACAGGCAGATCTATTCCAGCAGCTATCTGATCAAACGAAAGTCCCTGAAGGTACAGTCTTCTGACACTGGCTTTTGTCTTTCGCTCTGCCTCACTAGAGGCTTTATTCCAAGCCTCATTCCATACTTCCTTACGCATCTCTTCGATTACCTTACACATAGTTCTCACTCCCTCCGTATCTTCCTTGAAGTAAGGAAGGGGCCAGAGATTAGGACCTAGGGACATCTAAATCCAAACTAAGTCCTGAACCCTACTCCCTATACCCTGAGCTCTCATACCTGTGCTATTAAATCTCTGAACTGATAATACTTTTCACTTCATCTACAGGCAGATC
>DLDA01000026.1 GCA_002480925.1 Lachnospiraceae bacterium UBA7784
GATCCACGGATAGCATTGTAAAGTGATAGCGTCCAGGCCTTGTTCGCTGGATTGCCAAAGATAAACTTAAAGAGCCTGTCCTTATACTCCCTGTTAACTTCTGCCATATTCTCCTCCTGTAAAAAACTGCCTGCTTTTGTGACTCCTGTTTCCTGTCTCTATTATATCAGCCGGATAGAGAAATTACTATATCGATCGATCATTTTTTTGCATATTTCCAAATGACTTTCCGTACTTTATCAGTACAGCCTGAGTAGGAAGAATCGCATAGATCCGATAATCGGAATATTTACGCGCTGCTTTTACGATTTCGATTTTTTGTGGGATCTTCCGGATGTAATCACAATATGGAATGCTCTGGATCGGCTGAAACTCCTTAGACTTGCAAGAAGTCTGTTAATCATTTGTCACCGGGTTATGGTTGCCAGACCCGAACATATATGCTATAATTCTTTTCGCTACACCCTAATCCCTACCCCTATAGAAGGAATACTAATGACAGAAACAGCAGAGAAAAAGGAAAGATACATAGAGATCGCAGTTAGCAGAGCGGAAGATCGGGCTGATACGGAGGAGTCCTTATCAGAACTATCAAGGCTTTTGGAGACAGCAGGCGGAGAGTGTGTATATAAGGTCATACAGCAGCTGGAGCGTCCGGTGGCCGCTACATATATAGGAAGCGGTAAGATAGAGGAGTTGAGGAGCTTTATCGATGCATTCGAGGCGGACGGAGTGATAAGTGATGATGAGCTGACTCCGGCCCAGCTGGGAAATCTCGAGGCAGAGCTTCATGTCAAGGTGATAGACCGGACCATGCTGATACTTGATATATTTGCCAGGCATGCGGTCAGCAGGGAGGGAAAGATCCAGGTCGAAATGGCCCAGCTTTCCTATAAGTCCAGCAGGCTGTCAGGAAGTGCAGGAAAGGCCATGTCGAGGCTTGGAGGAGGTATAGGAACAAGAGGACCGGGCGAGACCAAGCTTGAGACAGACAGGAGAAGAATCAGGAACCGTATAGCATCACTTAGGAAAGAACTTCGCGTGATGAAAAAGAACCGTGAGAATACCAGGAAGTCAAGGGAGAAAAACGGCATTCCGGTATTTGCGATAGTGGGATATACGAATGCAGGGAAGTCAACACTGCTAAATGCCCTGACCGGGTCGGATGTATTGTCAGAGGATGCTTTATTTGCTACGCTTGATCCTACGACAAGACGGCTGGAGCTTGAGAATGGACTTACAGTTCTGCTTACCGATACGGTCGGATTCATAAGCAAGCTTCCCCATGATCTTATAGATGCCTTCCACTCTACGCTTGAGGAAGCCGGATATGCTGATTATATAATCCATGTCGTGGATTCATCGGATCAGAGGGCGGAGAAGAATATGCAGGTGGTAAGGGAGACATTAAGCGAGCTTGGCATCTCAGGGAAGCCGATAATAACAGTATTTAATAAGTCCGATAAAGGCGGTGGTCCCCGCCCCTTGTCTGATCGGGTTGCGGATATCACACTGAGAGCCTCGGCAAGGACGGGAGAGGGTCTTGATACCTTAAGGGATGCGATAAAAAGGGTGGTTACAGAGGATATGGAGCTTGTCAGCAGGGTTTTCTCATATACCCAGGTGGCTGATCTTGAAAGGCTTCGTGACAGAGGAAGGATAGTGAAGGAGGACTATCAGGAGGACGGGATCCATGTGGAGGCCCTGGTCAGAAAATGATATAAATTCTATTGGAAAAGACTCCACGCTATGATATAATCAGATTATGGGTGGGCATGGAAAAAGAGTAAGTAATGGAAGGAGGTTTCTGTAATGTCAGAAAACAAGTACGCAGGAACAAAGACTGAGAAGAATCTTCTCGAGGCCTTTGCAGGAGAATCCCAGGCGAGGAATAAGTATACTTATTTCGCATCAGTAGCCAAGAAGCAAGGATTCGAGCAGATAGCGGCTCTTTTCTTAAAGACTGCTGACAATGAAAAGGAGCACGCCAAGCTCTGGTTCAAGGAACTGGGAATGCTGGGAGACACAAAGGAGAATCTAAGCGCAGCGGCAGACGGAGAGAACTACGAGTGGACCGACATGTATGAAAGGATGGCCCGCGAGGCAGATGAAGAGGGATTTACTGAGCTGGCAGCGAAGTTTCGCGGAGTTGCAGCGATAGAGAAGACACACGAGGAACGTTACAGGAAGCTTCTGTCGAATGTCGAGGCAAAGCAGGTATTTGAGAAGAGCGAGGTAAAGGTCTGGGAGTGCCGTAACTGTGGACATATAGTAGTAGGGACCAAGGCTCCGGATGTATGCCCGGTATGTGCGCATCCTCAGTCATTCTTTGAGGTTCATGCTGAGAACTACTGATAGATCATGACGGAATAGTATTTGAAAAGGAGATATATATGTTATTCTATAAATGCGATCTTTGCGGGAATTTCGTAACCTTCCTCACAGAGAAGACTCCAGTCACACCTGTATGCTGCGGTCAGCCTATGACAGAGATAAAGGCTAATACAACTGACGCAGCAGTAGAGAAGCATGTTCCGGTCGTGAAGACCGATGGCAATAAGATCACGGTTCAGGTCGGAGCTACAGCTCATCCGATGACAGAGGAGCATTATATCCAGTTCATCATCGTTGAGACAGAAAACGGCTACCAGAAGAAGGACCTCAAGCCGGGAGATGCTCCATGCGCAGAATTCGAGCTTGCAGATGGTGAGAAGGCTGTATGTGCTTATGCTTACTGCAATCTTCACGGACTCTGGAAAGCTGATATCTGAGAGGCTGTTAACTGACAAGCATAAGGGGCGCGCTGTTTAGGCGCGTTCTTTTTTTACAAAAAAGTTGAGAATGCTTTAAGTAAATGATAGAATGGAAATGTAACTTAAGGCTGCTAAGAAAACAGGAGGATGTATAATGATTGCAGTTATTGTTATTGTAGTAGTACTGATACTATTGCTCGTAACCATAAGGATCGTTCCGGAGTCGAACGAGGTGATAGTAGAGAGGCTTGGAAAGTACAACAGGACGCTTCATGCCGGTATCAATCTGATGATACCTTTTATCGAGAGCGCCAGATCGAGAGTGTCATTGAAGGAGGCAGTCCTTGATTTTCCGCCGCAGCCGGTTATCACCAAGGATAATGTCACGATGATGATTGATTCTGTGGTCTATATGAAGGTCTTTGATTCTATGCTCTACACCTACAAGATCATGAATCCAAGACAGGGAGTCGAGACTCTTTCGGCTACTACACTGAGAAATCTTGTCGGAGCTCTTACCTTTGATGAGACACTTACATCAAGGGATACGATCAATGCAAAGCTCCAGACAGAACTTGATGAGGCTACAGATGCCTGGGGGATAAAGATCACGAGAGTCGAGGTCAAGAATATCCAGCCTCCAAAGGATATCCAGGAGGTAATGACCAAGCAGATGAGAGCAGAGAGAGAGAAGAGGCAGGCGATCACAGAGGCAGAGGCACATAAGCAGTCAGTAGTTACCACAGCAGAGGGTGACAAGGCAGCCAAGGTACTTGCAGCCCAGGCAGAGGCAGAGGCGGCTGTCGCAAGGGCAGAGGGAGAAGCAAAGGCAATAGAGCTTCGTGCCAATGCAGAGGCAGCAGCACTTCGTACACTTACTGAGGCCAATGTTTCACCAGAGGTAATAAGACTTAAGAGCTTTGAGGCGATCCAGGGAGTTGCAAACGGAAATGCTACAAAGATCTTTATGCCTACAGAGCTTCTTGATGAGGTGTCGAGATCGGAGATACTCGGAGAAGGGATAAAGAGCGGATTCTCAGAGGCTGCACCTAAGATGGCAAGGCCCGCAGACTTAAGCGATAAGCATATGGATATCGCAAGGTCACCCAGACCAGACAGCAGTATCCATAAGAAGGCAGCAGCTGCTTCCAGACTCATGCAGTACGAGGAGGAAAGCAGAGACACAAAGGAAACCGGTAATTACTAATGGATTTTCTCAATGATATAAAGGAAAAGATAATTGTTTCGGATGGAGCCATGGGGACCTATTATAAGGATCTCTACCCTGATGATAATGGAATAGTCGAGAGGGCGGTGCTCTCTCATCCGGAGAGGATAGAGGATATCCACAGGAGATATATAAAGGCAGGGGCATCCTTCATAAGGACCGACAGCTTCGCCTGTGCAGGACCATTCATTTCCTCATCCGGCGAGGCAGCAGAGATAGCCAGAGCTTCATACAGGATAGCAAGGAAGGCAGCAGGCAGCTGCTATGTGGCAGCTGATATAGGTACCATATTCGATCCTGCAATGGAGGGAAGTCTGCTTTCCGATATAAGGCCTGTAATAGATGCATTTTTGTCAGAGGGAGCTGAAATCTTTGATTTCGAGACCCAGACCCAGACAGAAGGACTCTCAGAGATCTTTTCCTATATCAGAGAGAAGAAAAGAGAGGCCATAATCCTTGTTTCATTTTCTATAAATAAAGCAGGGATGACAACAGGCGGCCTCTCGGTAGACAACATAATGCGTTACTGCGCAGAAGAAGAAAATATAGACGGATACGGCTTCAACTGCGGGGTCGGTCCGTCCCATATGGCTTCTATCATTGAGAGGGCGCATTTCTATTGCGATAAGCCTTTTATTGTCATGCCAAATGCCGGATATCCATATACATTAAGAGGCCGGCAGATATACAGAGGCGATAAGGAGATCTTTTCAGACAAGCTGGGAATCATCGTAAAAAGCGGAGCAGCGCTTATAGGAGGCTGTTGCGGAACCGATCCTGATTTCATCAGAAGGATAAGCGAGAAATTTGGCCATAGTGCCCTGTATCCAAAGCAGATAATGGAGCTTTCCGGTAAAAAGGAAAGGACCCGTTCCTCATTCTATAAAAAGCTTATCGCAGGAGAAAAGCCTATAATAGTAGAACTTGATCCGCCATTCGGAAGCGACATTTCAAAGGTCATGAAATCGGCACAGAGGCTTTCGGATGAGGGGATAGATATGATCACTCTTTCTGATTCCCCTATGGGAAGAAGCAGGATGGATCCTATGATCCTGGGCACACTGATGCAGCAGCAGTGCGGAGTGGATGTGATGCCGCATGTAGCCTGCCGTGACAGGAATATAATAGGACTGCGCGGGGGCCTGCTTGGAAGCTATGCAGCCGGGATCAGACATTTTCTTATGGTTACAGGAGATCCGGTGCCGGCGGCCGACAGGAATCAGATCACACCTGTATTCGATTACAATTCGATCAGATTCATGAATATGGCAAGGCTTTTAAATGATGAAGAGTTTTCCAACGACAGGATCATATATGGGGGTGCACTTAACTATCATGGCAGGAACCCGGATGCGATAGCTAAGCGCATGGGACTGAAAATAGAGCAGGGAGCCTCATTTTTCCTGACCCAGCCGGTCTACGGAGCTGATGATGCGAGAAGGATAGCCTATCTGAAGGAAAAGACAGGGGCAAGGATTCTTTGCGGACTTATGCCTCTCGTAAGCTATAGGAATGCTCTTTTCATGTCGACAGAGATGCCTGGTATCCATGTGCCGGACGAGATAGTAGGCAGATATTCAGCCGATATGACAAGAGAGGAGGCGGAGGAAACCGCCAGAGAGGTGACTCTTGACATCTGTGACCAGATAAGGGATGTGACAGACGGCTATTACTTCATGGTTCCATTCAACAGGGTCTCGCTTATATGCAGCATAATAAATGAGATAAGAGACAGATATTTCTGACAGGGAAAGCAGGTTATATGACTATCGCAGAATTTAAGAACTTATTTGAAGAAGGTCGTCCGGTCTACCTTGACGGTGCAGTCGGGACCAATATGATGAAGGCAGGTATGCCTATGGGAGTCTGCCCTGAGAAATGGCTTGTGGACAATCCTCTGCCGATAGGAGAGCTGCAGAAGGCATATGTGGATGCAGGAAGCGACATAGTCCTTGCGCCGACCTTTGCTGCAAACAGGATCAAGCTCCAGGAATACTCCCTTTCCGATCAGGTAGATCTTATAAACAGGACTCTGGCAGAGAATACCAGAAAGGCCACAGGAGGACGCTGCCTTGTGGCTGGTGATATGACCATGACAGGCCAGCAGCTTGCACCTATTGGAGAGCTTGATTTCGAGGAGCTTGTAGATGTATACAAGCAGCAGGCCAAAGCTCTTATTGAGGGAGGCGTAGATCTTTTTTTCATAGAGACGATGATGAGCCTGCAGGAAACCAGGGCAGCTCTTATTGCTGTAAAGGAGACAGCTGCCGAAATACCGGCTATCACTTCCCTGACCTTCAATGAGGATGGAAAGACACTGTTCGGATCATCTCCGTCAAATGCAATAGTCGTGCTCCAGTCACTAGGAGCTGATGCAGTAGGACTTAACTGCTCTACCGGACCTGACAAGATGGTCCCTCTTATAGAGGAGATGAGACACTATGCGACTGTCCCTATAATAGCGAAACCAAATGCAGGTCTTCCTGAGCTTATTGATCAGAATACTGTCTACAGGATGACACCGGATAAGTTCGCAGCCGATATGGAAAAGCTTGTAGAGGCCGGAGCAGCTGTGATCGGAGGATGCTGCGGTACTACGCCAGAACATATAAGAGCAATGGTCGATAAGACCAGACAGATGAGGATACTGCCACCGGATCCAGTCTGCAGGAGAGTCATCTCATCCGAGAGAAAGGTCCAGGAAATAGATCCGGACGGGAATTTTCTCGTGATCGGAGAAAGGATCAATCCTACAGGCAAGAAGAAGCTTCAGGAAGAGCTTAGGGCAGGCTCTCTTGATATGGTAAATGACTTTGCCAGAAGTCAGGAGGAGAACGGGGCCGATATACTCGATGTGAATATGGGGACCAACGGTATCGATGAGAGGGAGATGATGCTTAGGGCTATAGACGAGGTGACATTTGCCTCAGATCTTCCTCTCTGCATAGATACCAGCTATCCAGAGGTCATGGAGGCAGCTCTTCGAAGATATCCGGGAAGGGCTCTTATCAACTCCATATCAGGAGAGGAGGAGAGAATGGAGGCCATGCTTCCTATAGCAAGGAAGTACGGAGCCATGTTTATCATTCTGCCTCTTTCATCTGAGGGATTGCCGAAGACACTTGAGGAAAAGCATGCAAACCTCGAGCGGGTGCTTGCTGCTGTTAAGGAGGCGGGCATGTCTTGGGACAGATGTGTGGTAGATGTCCTTACCGCGACAGTCGGGGCCGATCAGGAAAGCGCGATCAAGTGCTTTTCTACAATGGATTACTGCAGGAAAAAGGGCATACCTACAGTCTGCGGACTGTCCAACATATCATTCGGTATGCCTGAGAGAGCCTTTGTGAATACGGCCTTCCTTAATATGGCGATATCACATGGCCTTACAATGGCAATAGCGAACCCTTCACAGAAGCTTCTTATGCTTACGGCAAAGGCTGCAGATATGCTTCTTTGCAGAAGAAATGCTACAGAAAACTATATAAAGACAGCACAGGAGGCTGACGTCGCTATAACCGGAAAGGAAAGCGCAGGGGCAGGGAAGGAAAAGGACAGTCAGGAGAAGCTTGATCCTGTGATGGAGGCAGTGGTAAAAGGAGATACCTCACATATAGAGGCTTTGGTAAAAAAAGAGGTTTCCGACGGCAGGAGTGCTAAGGATATCCTCGATAAGGATCTGATTCCCGGCATCAATATGGTAGGAAAGCTCTATGAGGAAAAGAAATATTTCCTTCCTCAGATGATATCCGGAGCCAACGCTATGGAAAAGGGAGTCGCAGTGCTTGAGCCCCTTATGAAGGAGGCAGCGGGTGGACAGACAAAGGAGACCATCTGCTGCGCTACAGTCGAGGGTGATATCCATGACATAGGGAAGAATCTGGTCGTCCTGATGCTTAAGAATTACGGCTACAATGTGATAGATCTGGGAAAGGATGTCCCGGCAGAGGAAATAATAGATTCAGCAATAGAGAACAAGGCATCTGTGATAGGTCTCTCGGCGCTTATGACAACCACAATGGTCCATATGAAGGAGGTCGTAGAGCTTAAGAATGAGAAGTATCCATCATGCAAGGTGGTCATAGGAGGAGCCTGCATAACACCGTCATATTCGGATGAGATAGGGGCGGACGGCTATTCATCTGATGCGGCAGAGTGCGTGAAGCTTGTCGGAAGGTTACTGTCGTAAGCTTACTGTATCGGATAAAGAACACCCGATTGTTGGAAAAAACATTGAATTTTATTTATGAAAATACTACACTTATTAAGGATAACGTAACGGCGTAAGGCCGTTTCTTTATGCCTTCGGGCTTAAGGAAAGTTATGACAAGTATAGTATAGGAGGAACACAGACACATGATCAAGAGATCAATGAAGACCATGGATGGAAACCATGCTGCCGCTCATGCATCCTATGCATTCACAGATGTAGCAGCCATCTATCCTATCACACCTTCGTCTGTAATGGCTGAGGCCACAGATGAATGGGCAACTGCCGGCCGTAAGAATATTTTCGGACAGACAGTTCAGATCACAGAGATGCAGTCTGAGGCCGGAGCAGCAGGAGCTGTTCACGGATCACTTGCAGCAGGAGCACTTACAACCACATTTACAGCATCACAGGGACTTCTCCTTATGATCCCTAACCTGTACAAGATCGCAGGTGAAGGACTTCCGGGAGTATTCAATGTATCAGCTCGTTGCGTGGCTTCACACGCTCTGAATATCTTCGGTGATCATTCAGATGTTTATGCCTGCCGTCAGACAGGTGTCGCAATGCTTTGCGAGTCATCAGTCCAGGAGGTCATGGATCTCACGCCTGTTGCTCACCTTGCTGCACTTGAGGGACATGTACCATTCATCAACTTCTTCGATGGATTCCGTACATCTCATGAGATCCAGAAGATCGAGACATGGGATTACAAAGATCTCGCAGATATGCTTGATATGAAGCAGGTAGAGGCATTCAGAGAGAATGCTCTTAACCCTGAGCACCCAAGAGAAATGGGAAGCGCTCAGAACCCTGATCTTTTCTTCCAGACACGTGAGGCTTGCAACAGCGCTTATGACGCTCTTCCAGCTATTGTCACCAAGTACATGGACAAGATCAACGAGAAGATCGGAACAGACTACAAGCTTTTCAACTACTATGGAGATCCGGATGCAGAGAGCGTTATCATCGCTATGGGATCAGTCAACGAGACCATTGATGAGACAATCGATTATCTCCGCAAGGAAGGTGAGAAGGTCGGCGTAGTAAAGGTAAGGCTTTATCGTCCGTTCGTAAAGGAAGCCCTCCTTTCAGTAATCCCTAAGTCAGTCAAGAGGATCTCAGTTCTTGACAGGACAAAGGAGCCGGGATCTATCGGCGAGCCGCTCTACCTCGATGTAGTAGCCGCATTAAAGGGATCAGAGTTCGAGAACATCCCTGTTTACACAGGCCGTTACGGACTTGGTTCAAAGGATACTACACCTGGACAGATCATCTCAGTATTCAGGAATACAGAGAAGCCTAGATTTACTATCGGTATCACAGATGATGTAACAAACCTTTCACTTGAGGTCAAGGAGAACCCTGTTACTACACCAGAGGGAACCACGAACTGCAAGTTCTGGGGACTTGGAGCCGATGGTACAGTCGGAGCCAACAAGAACTCAATCAAGATCATCGGTGACAATACTGATATGTATGCACAGGCATACTTCGATTATGATTCAAAGAAGTCCGGCGGTGTTACTATTTCACACCTTCGTTTCGGACATCAGCCTATCAGATCCACATATCTGATCTCACAGGCTAACTTCGTAGCATGTCACTGCACAGCATACATCTACAAGTACAATATGGTTCAGGATCTTGTTCCTGGCGGTACTTTCCTGTTCAATACACAGTGGAGCGAGGATGAGCTCGATGAGAAGCTTCCTGGACAGGTAAAGAGATACATAGCAGAGAACAATATCAACTTCTACATCATCGACGGTGTGAAGATTGGTAAGGAGATCGGACTTGGAAAGCGTATCAATACTGTCCTTCAGTCAGCATTCTTCTCACTGACAAAGCTGATCCCTGAGGAGCAGGTAATTAAGCTCATGAAGGATGCAGCAAAGGCTTCATATGCTCGTAAGGGTGATGACATCGTAAAGATGAACTGGGATGCCATTGATGCAGGTGCTACAGCTTATCACAAGGTTAACGTACCTGAGAGCTGGAAGAACTGCAAGGATGATGACCTTTCAGTTGCTGTTAAGGGCGACAGAGCAGATGCTGTTGAATTCGTAAAGGAAATCCAGCAGAAGGTTAACGCTCAGCAGGGTAACACAATCCCTGTATCAGTAGTAAAGAAATATGCAGATGGTTCAACACCTTCAGGAACAGCTGCATTCGAGAAGCGTGGAGTTGCAACAGACGTACCTGTATGGGATGTCACAAAGTGTATCCAGTGTAACCAGTGTTCACTTGTATGCCCTCACGCAGCTATCCGTCCGGTAGCTATGACAGCCGATGAGGCTTCAAAGGCTCCGGAAGGAATGAAGATGAAGGATATGACAGGCATGGACGGATACAAGTTCGCTATCAATGTATCCGCATTCGACTGCACAGGCTGCGGCTCATGCNNCGCTCTTACAATGTCTCCGTTCGAAGAGAACGAGGGTGAGCAGGCCTTCTTCGATTATGCTGTATCACTTCCTGAGAAGGAAGATGTAGTTGATAAGTTCAAGGTTACATCTGTAAAGGGTTCACAGTTCAAGAAGCCTCTTCTTGAGTTCTCAGGCGCATGCGGCGGCTGCGGTGAGACACCTTATGCTAAGCTTATCACACAGCTCTTCGGTGACAGAATGTATGTAGCAAACGCAACAGGATGCTCATCTATCTGGGGTAACTCTTCACCATCTACTCCTTACACTGTAAATGACGAGGGTAAGGGTGTTGCATGGTCCAACTCACTGTTTGAGGATGCTGCAGAGTTCGGTTATGGTATGCTTCTTGCTCAGAGAGCTATCCGTGACAGATTAAAGAGACAGCTCGATGACATGAACGCTACAGGCTCTCTTGCAGACGCTATCAAGGAGTGGAACGATACATTCGCAAGCGGAATCCTTAATGGACCTGCTACCGATAAGCTTGTAGCTGAGCTTGAGAAGGACGGAAGCGAGGCTGCAAAGGCAGTTCTTGCTGAGAAGGATTTCCTTTCCAAGAAGTCACAGTGGGTATTCGGTGGTGACGGCTGGGCCTATGATATCGGATACGGCGGTCTCGATCATGTAATTGCTTCCGGCAAGGATATCAATATCATGGTTTACGACACCGAGGTTTATTCAAATACAGGTGGTCAGTCTTCTAAGTCTACACCTTGCGGTGCTACAGCTCAGTTCGCTGCAGGCGGAAAGGACACAAAGAAGAAGGATCTCGCAGGCATGGCTATGTCATATGGCTATGTATATGTAGCTCAGATCGCTATGGGCGCAAACATGGCTCAGGCAGTAAAGGCTATCGCTGAGGCTGAGGCTTATCCAGGTCCTTCACTGATCATCGCTTATGCTCCATGTATCAACCATGGTATCAAGAAGGGCATGAGCAAGGCTATGACAGAGGAGAAGCTTGCAGTTGAGGCAGGTTACTGGTTCAACTTCCGTTTCAACCCTGAGCTTGCCAAGGAAGGCAAGGATGCATTCTCACTCGATTCCAAGGCTCCTACAGGAGACTATCAGGAATTCCTTAAGGGCGAGAACAGATACGCAGCACTTGCTAAGTTCAATCCTAACAAGGCAGCTAAGCTCTTCGCTGAGTCTGAGGAAGAGTCGAAGGAACACTATAAGTACCTTACAAAGATGGTAGATCTTTACAAGGCAGAGTAATTTCTTCACAGAATATAAATAAAGGCGGTGCCGGAAACGGCATCGCTTTTTTAATTAAAATTTCTATTGCAACCGATAAAATGAAATGGTACAATATATAGAGATTTTATAAAGAACCTGAACTAGAAGTGCGAAATGGTGATAACTGATATCGGGAAGAAGAGAGTCAGTTATCTGATATCAACCTGCTTGAGAGAGGATATAGCTGGAGAAGTTATGAGTTTTTTTAAGAAAGTAAACGATAATGAAGACAGATCAGTATCGGAGAGTTCCAAAAGCAATACAACATCATTTTCAGATGTCAATACAGAGATCTCAGATCTGGACAGCTTACTAGATAAAGTACTGGCGGAGAAAAAGGCTGACAGTCGCAGACTGTCGTCTGATGATGAGATAAAGAGTGTAAAGGCATCCGATCTGCTTAAGGGGCATTCTTCTTCAGAGCCTGAGGAAGAAGAGCGACAGATCATTCTTAATCAGGATGATGATTATCCTGATCAGGAGACTTGGAATACAGATGATAAGACTTCATCCGATCCTGCTGCAGATTATGAGATCTCGACGGAGCCTGATACAGACTATGAGACTTCATCGGAAGCTGCTTTAGACTATGAGCCTTCAACGGAAACTGGTACAGACTATAATTATGAGCCCAATGCGGATAACTCATTTGATGATTCTGATCTTATGGGGACTGATGATTCCGATCATAATGAAACCGAATCTATTCTTGAGCAGGATAGTGGATACAAGGATAATAGTGCAGCAGACCTTCTCGGAGAGAAAAAGGCAGACAGAGGCCATGCAGCAAGAATCCTTTCTTCAGAGACACCATATGAGGACTCAGTAGAGGATTCCGTTAACGAAGCTTTTGATGGGGAAGAGGAAGAAGCAGAGGATCAGGAGAACTTTACAGCGCCATTCTCATCCTATAAGGAGCCTGATCAGGATACTGAGGAGAAGTTCGATTATCAGGGCTCTTCATCTGATAAGACAGAGGATGCACTGCTACAGCAGATCGATGCCTTCAGGGATAAGGCAGTAAGGCTTTCAGGTCTTATCGATGCCAATCAGAAGAAGGTCGTATCCTTAGAGACCGAGGTCAGAAAGAAGGAAAACCAGATCTCCGATAAGGAGAAAAGAATAGCCGCACTTCAGGACGAGCTGGTAAAGAAGCAGCAGGAGGCTGACTCTCTCGTCACTACTGTGGAAAGCCAGGTTGACAGAATGCTTAGCTCAGTTAAGAAGGAGGTAGCAGGGCTTGGCGGAGGACTTTCGAGTCAGATCAGCAGAGAAAATAAAGAGGAATCGGCAAAGATTGCCGGAGTGATGGATAAGGTCAATTCATCAGTTACAGAGATCAAGGATTATCTGGCAAAGGCATCAGAGGACAAGAGCCTTCAGGAGATGAAGGAGGAGCTCTCAGAGAAGATCCATTCCGAAAATGTCAAGGTCTACAGGAATATTTCAGATACAATGAAGGAGATGGACCACAGTGAGCAGCTTGATATTTCAATCGATGAGAAATACCATTCACTGAAGGGACGCTTCGGAGTGCTTCTTATCGTTGCGATCTTAAATCTCGGAATCTCGGCCGTTCTGATACTTATGAAGATAGGTATATTACCTGAAAATATTTTAAATATATTTGGAATCTGAATTGATGGAAAAGCTTAAGAGAAAGCGCCCGGTATGGGTTATAGGTCATAAGAATCCTGATACGGATTCGATCTGTGCAGCCATAGCCTACGCGAATCTGAAGAATCAGACGGAGGAGGGAGATTTCGTACCCAAAAAGGCGGGGCCGATAAACGAAGAGACAAGATATGTCCTGAACAAGTTCCATGTAAGCGAGCCTGATACAGTAAGGAGCGTAGGGACCCAGATAAAGGACATGGATTACAGAAGAACAGAAGGAGTAAATGAGCATCTGTCGCTTAAGAAGGCCTGGGCCCTTATGAGACAGCTCGATGTAGTCACTCTTCCTGTGGTAAGGCCTGACGGCAGGCTCCTTGGCGTTATCGTAAATGGCGATATCGCCTATTCTTATATGGACGTATATGATAACAGGGAGTTAGGACGTGCCAGGACCCAGTACAAGAATATAATAGAAACATTAAACGGCCGTCTGGTCTGCGGCAATCCACACGCCTATTTTAATCATGGCAAGGTCGTCGTAGCATCAGGAGATGTTGAGACTATAAGGAATGAGGTCGATGGAGATGACCTTGTCATTCTTGGAAATGTCCTTGACAGTCAGAAGGCAGTCCTTGAGGAGATACCTGGCTGCATGATAGTGACAGGTGTCAAGGAGGTAGATCCTCAGATAGTAAAGACAGCAGAGGCCATAGACTGCGTGCTGATAACGACGGAATATGACAGCTTCACCACGGCCAGACTTATAAACCAGAGCATTCCTATTCGTTATTTCATGACAAAGGAAAATCTGATAACCTTCGATGAGACTGATTATCTGGATGAGGTCACAAAGGTCATAGGTAAGGTCAGACATCGTGATTTCCCTATACTTGATGCGCATCAGAGATATATAGGAATGTTCTCAAGAAGGAATCTTTTGAATCCCGAGAAAAAGCGGGTAATCCTTGTCGATCACAACGAAAAGAGCCAGGCAGTGGATGGAATTGCCGAGGCAGATATACTGGAGATAGTCGATCATCATAAGATTGGATCACTTGAGACCATATCGCCTATCTTTTTCAGGAATATGCCGCTTGGATGCTGCTCTACTATAATCTATCAGATGTATCAGGAAAGAGGAGTAAAGGTCAATCCTCAGATGGCAGGCCTTATGCTGTCGGCTATACTTTCCGATACACTGATGTTTCGGTCTCCGACATGTACAGATACCGACAGGGCTGCAGCCGCTGAGCTTGCAAAAATAGCAGGAGTCGATATCAAGCAGCATGCCATGGCCATGTTCGAGGCCGGCAGCAATTTCGCCAGCAAGACTATATCTGAGATCTTCTATCAGGATTTCAAGACCTTTTCACAGGGAGATATAGACTTCGGAGTATCACAGATCTCTGCGGTTTCAGACAAGCAGCTTAATGATATCAGGAAAAATCTGCCTGACTATATGAAGCAGGTTCTTTCGGACCGTAATCTGAACCAGGTATATGTGATGCTTACAAATATCTTAGACCAGTCGTCCAGACTGATCTGTGCCGGGGAGGGTGCGGATGTTACAGTAAAGGATGCTTTTCCAGGCAGAGAGGCGCTTTCTGATACGGCCGGAAGCTATATTTTCCTTCCGGGAGTAGTATCGAGAAAGAAGCAGGTCATTCCGGCGCTTATTCAGGCTATGGAAGAGCAGTGATGCAGGAGTATGACGGAGGAGAAATGATCAGCTGGTATAAGGAGTATCATATAGACGATATATGCATACTTATCTGTGAAAAAAGTGATCTTACCTCGCAGGAGGTAGAGGAGACAGAGCCGATGATGAAGCCATACAGGAATCGCAGTGAAAGCTGGGATTACCGGAGTGCCTCGGCTCTTGTATATGCGATCTTTAATATTTATCATATCCCGCTTGAGCTGTACAGGGAGACCGATGATGGGAGACCCTTTTTAGCTGGCGGAAGAGGGGATATTTCTATCAGTCATAGCGGCAATTTCACAGCTCTGGCTTTCACAAGTGATTCATCAAAAAGCATAGGAATAGATATCGAGGAGATAGAGCGGGCCTTTAAAAAGGATGTAAGCAGGCTTGCCGACAGGTTTTTTTCAGAGGAAGAATATCTGGCCGTAAGGAAAAGCCATGCACCTATACTGAAATTTCTCGAGCTTTGGACCAGGAAAGAGGCGCTTATGAAGTCGCTTAGGATCCCCTTATCAAGGCTTCTTAAGGAAGAAAAGACGGTTCTGTCAGAATGGACGGCCGGGAGACTTGTGGTAAAAAAGCTTTTTGAACAGGACCAATTCAGTGATAAGGTGGTTGGGAGCCTGTGCTATTACGAAATGTAATCTTTGCCCCAGAAAAGCTGTGTATATGATTGGCTATGGTTTGTTATCAGAAATGCTTTTCAGTGGCTTAACTGTTTATTACCGCACTCTATGACCGCAAGCGGTCATAAGGCCATGACTTGATGAACCTGCTGTAATAAATATTAAAGTTGAATGAAATTCACCGTATACTTGAAAAAAACTCTTGACATGAGAAAAAAGAGTGCTAGAATGTAGACATCGAAAGAAAGGAAACTCAGATGCAGAAGGTTTTATCAATTCTGGTTGAGAATACTCCCGGACTGTTAAGCCATGTTTCGGGACTGTTTTCAAGAAGAGGTTACAATATCGATTCCTTTTCCTCAGGAGTTACTGCTGATCCCAGATATACAAGGATCACTATCGTGACTCACGGGGATGATATGATATTGGAGCAGATTGAGAAGCAGGTAGCCAAGCTTTGTGATGTGGTGGATATCAAGACCTTAGAGCCTAAGGATTCAGTCACAAGAGAACTCATGCTGGTAAAGATATCAGCAAGGGATACTGACAGACAGTCAGTGCTTTCTATCTGTGAGATCTTCCACGGAAAGTGTGTCGATGTGACCAAGGATTCAATGGTTATCGAGGTCACAGGTAAGGCAGACAAGCTTGACAGCTTCCTCGATATGCTGGAGGATTATGAGATACTGGAGCTGGCCCGTACCGGACTCACGGGACTCACCCGTGGCACTAAAGACGTGGTTATGCTTGACGAGGATGGTAAGAGGCGCTCCTTGTAGCACCATTCCATATATTTTATCAATCACTTTTAAGGAGGACTTTTTTATGTCAGAAGCAAAGATCTTTTACCAGCAGGACTGTGATATGTCATATCTTCAGGGTAAGAAGATTGCTATCATCGGCTATGGAAGCCAGGGACATGCTCATGCGTTAAACCTGAAGGATTCAGGATGCGACGTAGTAGTTGGTCTCTATGAGGGTTCCAAGTCAAAGGCAAAGGCCGAGAAGCAGGGACTTAAGGTTCTTACTACTCCGGAAGCAGCAAAGTGGGCTGACATCATCATGATCCTGACACCAGATGAGAAGCAGGCTGACATGTATAAGCAGGATATCGAGCCGAACCTTGAAGCAGGAAATATGCTTATGTTCGCTCATGGATTCAACATCCATTACAGCTGTATCGTTCCACCTGCAGATGTAGATGTGGCAATGATAGCTCCAAAGGCACCAGGACATACAGTAAGAAGTGAGTATCAGGCTGGAAAGGGAACACCTTGCCTTATCGCAGTACAGCAGGATGCAACTGGAAAGGCCTGGGACATCGCAAGAGCATACGGCGCAGGAATCGGTGGAGCTCGTGCAGGACTTCTTGAGACAACCTTCCGTACAGAGACAGAGACAGACCTCTTTGGTGAGCAGGCAGTTCTTTGCGGCGGCGTTTGCAAGCTGATGCAGACAGGATTCGAGGTTCTCTGCGAGGCAGGTTATGATCCTAGAAACGCATACTTCGAGTGTATCCACGAGATGAAGCTGATCGTTGATCTGATCTATCAGTCAGGATTCCAGGGCATGAGATACTCTATTTCAAATACAGCTGAGTATGGTGACTATGTATCAGGACCTCGTATCATCACAGAGGACGTTAAGAAGAACATGAAAGCAGTTCTTTCAGACATTCAGGACGGAACCTTCGCTAAGGACTTCCTTCTTGACATGAGCCCGGCAGGACGTCAGGTACACTTCAAGATGCTGCGTCAGAAGAACTCAGAGCATCCTTCAGAGAAGATCGGCGAGCAGATCAGAAAGCTTTACAGCTGGAACGACGGCGAGGACAAGCTGATCAACAACTAATACGGTTATTTAGAATCGTGATCTTTATTCGCTCCGCAGGGCAGCAATGCCTTGCGGGGTGATTTTTTTAGAGAGGAGAAGGCCAGATGGATAATTTCTCAAAAAAACTGATAATTTTCGTTTTAGTTACTGTGCTTGCTGTCGGACTTGTCATGCAAAGTGGCTGTGTGGCAGAGGCCGGTAGCCGCTATTATGGAGCCCTTAAGGTCAGTGGAAAGCATCTTTGCGATAAAAATGGCAAGACAGTCCAGCTTCGCGGTGTAAGCACTCACGGTATCAATTTCAACAGCGATGACGGACAAATCTCGTTTGGTGATTATGTGAATGATAAGGCATTTAAAACACTTAAGAAATCTTTTCATGCAAATGTGGTCCGTATAGCCATGTACAGTGATGAATGGGGTGGCTACTGCGATCGGAATGCCGACAGAAAGAAGCTTCTTGCTACGATAGACAGAGGAGTTAAGGCGGCAGCAGCCAATGATATGTATGTGATCATCGACTGGCATGTGCTTAATGTACATCCGAATCCGCTCGATCATAAAAAGGCAGCAAAAAGTTTTTTTAACAAGGTTTCAAAAAAATATAGTAAATATGACAACGTGATCTATGAGATCTGTAACGAGCCGAACAGCGGGACATCCTGGAAGGACATAAAGAAGTACGCATCGCAAGTGATCCCAGTCATAAGGAAAAATGCGCCGAAGAGCGTTATCATAGTAGGTACTCCTACCTGGTCGCAGGATGTGGACATAGCCGCATCAGATCCGCTCAAATATAAAAATGTCCTATATGCCTTCCATTTCTATGCCAATACACACAGAGATGATATGAGAAAAAAGCTGTCTGACGCCTACGATAAGGGCCTTCCTGTTTTTGTATCAGAGTATGGGACCTGTGATGCCTCAGGAAACGGCGGCTTTAATAAGCAGGAGTCGGATAAATGGATAAAGCTTCTTGACAGGCTTCATATCAGCTATGTCAACTGGAGTCTCTGCAACAAGAATGAGACAGCCTCTATAATAAAGAGCTCCTGCAAAAAGACCTCTGGCTGGAAGACCTCTGACCTTACCCAGTCAGGAAAGTGGCTGAAAAAGACCTTGAACAGCAGATGAGCATAAGCTGGATTTTTTTATGATGAATTGTTATAATATGATCTGTTACGTTAAAACGATAAAAAGATAATATCTGTATCTTTTGGAAAGGAAAAGTATAATTATGGGAATGACTATGACACAGAAGATCCTCGCAAAGCATGCGGGGCTTGATTCTGTCAGTGCCGGAGAGCTGATCGAGGCAGATCTGGATCTCGTGCTCGGAAATGATATCACGTCTCCTGTGGCTATTCATCAGATGAAGAAGCTCAAGAATCAGGAGGTGTTCGACAAGGATAAGATAGCCCTTGTAATGGATCATTTCGTTCCCAATAAGGATATCAAGAGCGCAGAGCATGTAAAGGAGGTAAGGGAGTTTGCCTGTGAGAAGTGCATCTCCAATTACTATGATGTAGGAGAGATGGGAATAGAGCATGCCCTGCTGCCAGAGAAGGGACTTGTGGTAGCCGGGGATGCAGTGATAGGAGCAGACTCCCATACCTGTACCTACGGTGCTCTCGGAGCCTTCTCTACAGGAGTGGGCTCTACCGATATGGCAGCCGGAATGGCAACAGGCAAGGCCTGGTTCAAGGTACCATCAGCAATAAAGTTCATCCTGGCAGGAAAGCCGGCTCCATTCATCAGCGGAAAGGATGTGATCCTCCATATCATAGGGATGATAGGAGTAGACGGGGCCCTTTACCAGTCGATGGAGTTTACCGGAGATGGAGTCGCAGCTCTTTCAATGGATGACAGATTTACAATAGCCAATATGGCAATAGAGGCCGGCGGCAAGAATGGTATATTCCCTGTCGATGACAGGACACTTGAGTATATAAAGGAACATTCCGACAGGAAGCCAGTGATCTACGACGCAGATCCTGATGCAGAGTATACAAAAGAGTATACTATAGATCTGAGCAAGCTCCGTCCTACAGTTTCCTTCCCTCATCTGCCTGAGAATACAAGGACAGTAGACGAGGCTTGCGATGTGGAGATAGATCAGGTAGTGATAGGTTCATGTACAAATGGCCGCCTGTCCGACCTTCGGATAGCAGCAGAGATCTTAAAGGGCAGAAAGGTAAAGAAGGGACTTCGTGTGATAGTTATCCCTGCTACACAGAAGGTATATCTCGATGCAATGGAGGCAGGATATATAAGGACATTTATAGAGGCAGGAGCAGTCGTTTCAACACCTACCTGCGGTCCATGCCTCGGAGGCTATATGGGGATTTTAGCAAGCGGTGAGAGATGTGTCTCGACGACGAACAGGAACTTCATCGGAAGGATGGGAGCTACCGATTCGGAAATCTATCTCACATCTCCGGCAGTAGCGGCAGCAAGCGCGATCACAGGACATATCACGGATCCGGCAACGATAGCATGATCAGGGTGATAAAGAAAGGAAACATATGAAATCAGCAAAAGGATCAGTTCATAAATTTGGAGACAATATAGATACCGATGTGATCATTCCTGCCAGATATCTGAACTCCTCAGACCCATCTGAGCTTGCAAAGCACTGCATGGAGGATATCGACAGGGACTTTGTGAACAAGGTAAAGCCAGGAGATATAATAGTAGCAGAAAAGAATTTCGGCTGCGGCTCCTCGAGAGAGCATGCTCCGATCGCAATAAAGGCAGCAGGAGTAAGCTGTGTTATAGCAGAGACATTCGCAAGGATATTTTACAGGAATTCTATAAATATAGGACTTCCCATCATAGAGAGCAAGGAAGCCTCAGAGAAGATAAAGGAGGGAGATATAGTATCAGTCGATTTCGACAGCGGTATCATCACAGATGAGACCACAGGAGAGCAGTTCAAGGGCCAGGCATTCCCTGAGTTCATGCAGAAGCTCATAGATGCCGGCGGACTTGTAAACTATATCAATTCATAAGCTCATCCATAATAGCCTCATAGGTCCTGTTGTAACGGACCTTGAAGTTCATGCATATATTCTCGGCCTGCTCCTTTGTCATCACATGCATGTTGATTTCGAAGAGAGTATGCCGGGATTTTTTACAGCTTAAATGCACGATGAAGCCTCTGCCCCCTGAAAGGGCATCATAGCGGGCTCTTATCGTGCTCTTTTTTTCATTTAATTCATTATTTTTCTTGTAGAAATCCTTGTAGTCAGCCTCCATGCCGGGAGTGATCCTGTCATGGAGACCCTCGAGGGTCTTATGGCCCTTTTCAGTAAGGGTAAAGCTGTCATGGCCGCTGTCATGGACAAGGCCGGCCTTCCTTAGGGTCTCAAGAGCAAGAGCGGCTTTGAAATAATCGCAGTAGTCATAGTTTGTCATAAAGGAGATGATCGTTATACCTCTGACGGGATCGGCAGACTTTGAGATAAGGCCCAGCTCAGCCATCTCATAGATCAGGTCGAGCTCAGCCATCAGTCCCTGTCTCCGGTGTAATTATCACGGACAGCAGCAGCGACAACGTCTGCAACGTCAGGGTCAAAGGCCTCAGGCATTATATTGTCGGCGCTTAGCTTGTCATCAGGAACAAGGGAGGCAATGGCCTTTGCGGCAGCAAGCTTCATTTCCTCTGTGATCGCCTTTGCTCCGCATTCGAGAGCGCCCTTGAAGATGCCAGGGAAGGCAACTACGTTATTTACCTGGTTAGGGAAATCGCTTCTTCCAGTCCCGACGACAGCAGCGCCGCCCTGCTTTGCCAGGTCAGGCATGATCTCAGGTGTAGGATTAGCCATTGCAAATATGATCGAATCCTTATTCATGGTTTTTACCATATCGGTGGTCACGATTCCAGGGGCGGATACACCGATAAATACATCGGCGCCAACAAGGGCATCGGCAAGAGAACCCCTCTTTCCGGACAGGTTGGTGACTTCTGTCATCTTCTTCTGCATCCAGTTGAGGTCACTGCTGTCCTTTGAGAGGATGCCGGACTTGTCACACATGGTGATGTCCCTGAAGCCATAGGTGAGAAGGAGCCTTGTGATAGCAATTCCGGCTGAGCCGGCCCCGTTTACCACGATAGAGGTATTCTCTACCTTACGTCCGGTGACCTTTAGGGCATTTATTATAGCGGCAAGAAGGACTATGGCCGTACCATGCTGGTCATCATGGAAGACAGGTATGTCAAGCTCTGCCTTAAGACGCTCCTCTATCTCGAAGCAGCGCGGAGCAGAGATGTCCTCCAGGTTGATACCGCCGAAGGTAGGAGCGATCGCCTTTACAGCGGCTATTATTTCCTCAGTGTCCTGAGTGGAAAGCACAATAGGAAAAGCATTTACTCCACCGAAGGCCTTGAAGAGGACGCATTTGCCCTCCATTACAGGTAGAGCAGCCTCAGGACCTATGTTTCCAAGGCCAAGAACAGCGGATCCGTCGGATACGACAGCAATAGTGTTGCCCTTTATAGTATAGTCGTAGGCAGCTCTTTTATTTTTGGCGATGCAAAGACATGGAGCGGCAACACCGGGGGTATAGGTGACAGACAGGTCATGTCTGTCGGTTACCTTCATCCTGGGCTCGGTCGTAATCTTTCCATTCCATTCTCTGTGAAGCTTCATGGCTTCCTCGTTGATATCCATTCTTATCTCCTTTGCATATGAACAGTCAATAATTCCGCAGATAATAATAGCAGAAAAAAATAAGGCTTGCAATCGGACGCATGTTTAGTTATAATTCGAATAAGAAACATTTTTTTTAAAGATTTCCCCCATTTTCATGAGAATTCTGATTGATGCTATATCAGCAAGTAATCTTTCGCGAAAGGATATTTATGAAGGAAACAGACAAATACAGCTCGATGTCGGTCATTGAATTAAAGGATCTGGCCAGAGAAAGAGGCATAAGGGGTGTGACCGGAAAGAGCAAGGCAACTATCATTTCAGTTCACAGGAAGTATGATGCAGCGGTAGCGGCCGGAGAGAGTAATCCTGCTATGATAGCAAACCCGGCAAAGAAAAGAGGAAGACCTCCTAAGGATGCGAAGAAGGAGGGTCGGATAGATACAGCAGATGAGACTGCAGAGAAGGCTTTGCCAGCTGCAGCAGAGGCTATACAGACTAAAGAGATAGCAGATTCTCCTGAAGAAAAAAAAGAGGGAACAGAGACCGCAGTCCAGGACCAGAAGAAGGTCAGGCGTCCATATCACAGGAAAGATCAGAATAACAGGAATTCCCAGTACAGCGGTCAGGGACGTACCTATGCAGGCAATCAGAAATATTCCCGCAGCAGAAATACTGGAAATGAGCACAGGACCTATAATAATAATCAGCACAGGTCATATACCCAGCACAGCTATCAGAATAATTATGATGAGGACCGTGAGAAGGTGAGAAATACTGAAAGCTCACAGCCAGTCCAGGTAAAGACCGAAACCAACGAGATTCCACATTATGACGATGCAAAGCCGTGTCAGGGAATGCTTGAGATCATGTCAGAGGGATATGGTTTCCTTCGTACAGCCGGATATCTGCAGAGCGAAAATGATGTATATGTTTCCCAGTCACAGATCAGGAAATTCAAGCTCCGTACAGGAGATGTGATTACAGGGCAGACCAGACGCAATAATCCAAATGATAAATTCGGCGCGCTTTTATTCATAGAAAATGTAAATGGAATAGACCCAGATGCCTGCACCAGACGAACACCGTTTGAGAAGCTCACTCCTATCTTCCCTAATGAGAGAATAAGGCTTGAGAGGCCGGGCGGATCTATAGCAGTAAGGATAATGGATTTCATTTCCCCTATAGGAAAGGGCCAGAGGGGAATGATAGTATCTCCGCCTAAGGCAGGAAAGACCACGCTCTTAAAGCAGGTCGCAATGTCTGTAATGAAGAATAATCCGGAGATCCATCTGATGATCCTTCTAGTCGATGAGAGACCGGAAGAGGTCACAGATATGAAGGAGACGGTCGAGAATTTCGGTGGACACTGTGAGGTCATAGCCTCTACCTTCGATGAGACTCCGGAGAACCACAAGAGACTTTCTGAGATGGTAATAGAGCATGCCAAGAGAAGAGTCGAGCTGGGACAGGATGTGATGATCCTTCTGGATTCCATTACAAGACTTGCAAGAGCCTATAACCTTACAGTACCGCCATCAGGACGTACACTCTCCGGTGGACTTGATCCTGCAGCCCTTCATATGCCGAAGAGATTTTTCGGAGCAGCAAGAAATATGAAGGAGGGAGGCTCCCTTACAGTCCTTGCGACAGCGCTTATAGATACAGGATCAAGGATGGATGATGTAGTCTATGAGGAATTCAAGGGCACAGGCAATATGGAGCTTGTCCTCGACAGAAGTCTCTCAGAAAAGAGAGTCTTCCCGGCAATAGATCTGGCCAAGTCATCCACAAGAAGAGACGACCTGCTCTATAATCAGGATGAGAGGCTTGTCACCGAGAAAATGAGAAGAGATCTCTCGGGCCTCAAGAGTGAGGAAAGCGCAGAGACCATAATCGCCACAATGCAGTCTACCTCTACCAACGCAGAGTTCGTAAGTAAGCTTATGAGCCAGATGTAGGGTGATGTTGCATTACAGGAACAGATATAGTATATTAGACTCTGTATTTTTGAGGTGAAAAATGAATAATACGAGAATAGTAGTGGATGCGCAAGGAGGCGACAACGCACCGGATGAGATCATAAAGGGAGCCTGCGCAGCGCTTCTGGCCAGAGATGATATTGAGATCATATTCACAGGACCCGAAGATACGATAAGGGAGAAGCTTTCAGCCTTTAGCGATGCTCCTATGGATCGTATCAGGATCTGTAATACGACTCAGGTCATAGAGATGGCAGAGCCGCCGGTACGAGCCATAAGACAGAAGAAGGATTCTTCGCTGGTAAGAGGACTTATGCTTGTAAAGGAGGGTGAGGCCGATGCATTCGTATCAGCCGGATCCACAGGAGCCATTCTGGTTGGAGGGCAGCTTATAGTAGGGAAGCTTCCAGGAGTGAAGCGGGCGCCGCTTGCTCCGGTCATCCCTACAAGGAAGGGAGTTTCCCTTCTCATAGACTGCGGAGCCAATGTGGACGCAAGGCCGGAGCATCTGCTGTCATTTGCCAGGATGGGTTCAGTCTATATGGAAAATGTCCTGAAGAAAAAGAACCCGACTGTGGGACTCTTAAGCATAGGGACCGAGGAGGAGAAGGGCAACGCTCTGGTAAAGGAGACTCTTCCTCTCCTGAAGGAATGTGACGATATAAACTTCATAGGGCCGGTAGAGGCCAGAGACCTTCCATTCGGAGCAGCAGATGTAGTCGTAACAGAGGCCTTCGCAGGAAATGTAGCCCTGAAGACCTATGAGGGTACAGCCAGAATGCTTGGATCGGTATTAAAGGAGACCCTTACATCCTCTGTCCGCTCGAAGGTCGGTGCAGCACTTATACTGCCGTCCCTAAAGAAGTCCATGAAGGCATACGATGCATCGAGGTACGGTGGAGCGCCTCTTCTGGGACTAAAGGGTCTCGTGGTAAAGGCCCATGGCTCAAGCAAGGCAGTAGAGATAAAGAATGCTATACTTCAGTGCAGCGCATTCTCAAAGGAAGATATAAACGGAAAGATTCTTGAAAGGATAAGTTCAAGAAAGGAGGAACAGTAAATGGAACTGGACCTGTTGAAGAAGATCATAGCCGATGTGCTGTCTGTAGACCCTGACGATATCACGTCTGATACCACATTTATAGACGATCTCGGAGCAGATTCACTTGACGTCTATCAGATCATAATGGCAGTCGAGGACGAGCTTGGGATCGAGATAGATGAGAATCAGGCTGAAAAGATAAGGACTGTAGGCGATGCAGTCGATCTGATCAGACAGACAAAGGGAGAAGACTAAGCAGATGCCCCCGTAAGGGGGCTTTTTAAGGAGTTATTTTGGAAACAGATCTTAATCTACTAATGGATAGGATTGGATATCAGTTTAATGATGCACAGCTTCTTTTACACGCGCTGACACACAGCTCATATGCGAATGAGAAGAATCTGAAGCCGTTTTCTGATAACGAGCGTCTGGAGTTCTTAGGCGACGCTGTTCTTGAAGTGGTATCCAGTGACTATCTCTACAGGACATATACGAATATGCCGGAGGGCGATCTCTCGAAGCTTCGTGCTTCCTTAGTATGCGAGCCTACACTGGCATTCTGTGCAAAGGACATAGATCTCGGCAGCTTCATCCGGCTGGGAAAAGGCGAGGAGGCTACAGGCGGCCGTACAAGGAAATCCATAACTTCTGACGCCTTTGAGGCAGTCATAGGGGCAATGTATCTGGACGGAGGCATGGAGAGCGCCGCCAGATTCATAAGGAGATTCGTTCTTACCGACATAGAGAATAAAAAACTCTATCATGACTGCAAGACAGCGCTGCAGGAGATAGTCCAGGCAAAGCACAACAGTACACTTGTCTATAAGGTGATCGATGAATCAGGACCTGACCATGCCAAGGTATATACAGCCGTGGCAATGGTAGGTGAGCGGATAATAGGAAAGGGCTGCGGAAGCTCAAAAAAGCATGCCGAGCAGGAGGCTGCCTTTAATGCACTTGTATCACTTCATGAGGAAGACAAGGCAGACGTGCTGAAGGATTAGGGGAGAGACAATGTATTTAAAAAGCATGGAGCTTATGGGATTCAAGTCCTTCGCCAACAAGATCGTACTTAAATTCCATAACGGAATAACGGGGATAGTGGGCCCAAACGGCTCAGGAAAGAGTAATATAGCTGACGCCGTCCGCTGGGTCTTAGGAGAGCAGTCAGCAAAGACACTGAGGTCATCGGCCATGACCGATGTGATATTTTCAGGGACCGAGGCCAGAAAGCCACTAAGCTATGCCTATGTAGCAATCACACTTGATAATTCAGATCATGTGCTTCCTATAGAATTCGATGAGGTGACAGTCGCAAGAAGGGTATACCGCTCAGGAGAGAGCGAATACCTGATAAACGGTGCGGTCTGTCGTCTTCGTGATGTAACCGAGCTTTTTTACGATACAGGTATCGGAAAAGAGGGCTACTCCATAATCGGACAGGGACAGATAGACAAGATCCTTTCAGGCAGGCCTGAGGAGAGGAGAGAGCTCTTCGATGAGGCAGTAGGAATAGTAAAGTACAAGAAGAGAAAAACCGAAACTATAAAGAAGCTTGGCGATGAGGAAGAATCTCTTGTACGTATAAACGATATCCTGGGCGAGCTGGAGAGACAAAGAGAGCCTCTAAAGAAGCAGGCCGAGCTTGCCCGCGAATATTTGAGCAAAAGAGACAGGCTGCGTCAGCTGGACATCGATTCCTTCATCCTTGAGTCGGATGCGATCGGGGAGGATCAAAGGAAGACAGAGGAGAACAGGGATCTGGTAAAGTCCCAGCTTGATGAGGGCTACAAGAAAAGCGAGCAGATAAAGGAGAGCTTCCATAGACTGAAGGAGGAGGCAGCCGAGCGTGAAAAGGAGCTTGACGGACTCCGTGAGAGTAAGCAGGCTCTCGATGTAGAGAATGAGAAAAAGGAAGGCCGGATAAATCTCCTAAGGGAGCAGCTCAAGTATCAGAAGCAGTCCTCACTTGACCTCGAGAAGAGGAAGAATGAGACGCTTGATTCGATAACAGCTACAGAGGCTCTTATAAAGGAGCAGGAGGAAAAGCTGAATTCGCTTGAGGGTGATCTTTCACAGATAAATGAAAGAGAGCAGGAGACAGACAGACTTCTTACCAATGCGAAAAGATCAGAGAGTGAGCTTGCCAATGACATTGAGACAATAAAGAAGGCCTCTGATGAGGTAAGCTCCTTTATGTCCCGTCACCAGGCCATGGTCATGCGCAACAAAACCTTAAAGGAGCAGCTTACCCTGCAGAAGAGTCAGATAGCAGGCAGGATGCTTTCAAGACAGGCGAAGAACAAGGATCTTGCCGACCAGATAAGAAATACCTCAGATGAGGATCAGGCTCTTTTAGAAAAGCTGTCTGCCAGGAAGAAGGAGATTGATGAGCTTGTAAGTGGAAGGGAGGCCACAGAGAAGGAAAGGGAGGCTCTTAAGAAAGAGCTTAAGGAAAAGACAGAGGAATACAATGTAAGCCATGCCAGGCTTGAGTCGATAAGAAATATAGCTGAGAGATACGAGGGCTTCGGAAACACTGTAAAGAGTGTGATGGATAAGAAAAGAGAAAACCCCGGTATCTACGGAGTCGTAGCCGACCTCTTAAGCACAGACAAGAAATACGAGACGGCTATCGAGATAGCTCTCGGCGGCAGCGTAAAAAATATTGTCGTTGATACAGAGGATACGGCAAAGGGTCTTATCGCATATCTTAAAAGAGAAAGGCTCGGACGCGCGACATTCCTTCCTGTAAGCATGGTCCATGGCAATGCAAGGGTGCCAGAGGCTGCCATGAGTGAAAGGGGAGTAATAGGGACAGCCGATGACCTTATAAGGACAGACAGCCGTTATAAGGGAATCTTTTCCTATCTGCTGGGAAGATACCTTGTAGTCGACAATATCGATTCTGCGGTAGCCCTGCAGAAGAAATACAGGAATGGACTCAGCATAGTGACTCTTGATGGAGATACTATCCGTCCGGGCGGAGCCATGACAGGAGGAGCCTTCAGGAGGTCTGACAACCTGCTCGGAAGGAAAAGACAGCTCGATGACTTAAGCGATAAATGCAGGAGCATAAAGGAGCGCCTCTTTATAATAAATGAGTCAATGGACGCCTCTACTAAGAAAAGAGAGGAGGAGGCAGCTCTCGAGAAGGAGAAAAGAGAAGAGTACAATGCACTTCTTATAGAGAAGAAAAATATAGAGCATGACCTTACTCTGCTAAAGGAGCAGCAGGCCGATCAGACCAAGGCATATGAGGACATTGTCTTAGAGGAGGAGGCAATAAAGAAGCAGCTAAAGGAGATGGAGGCCGAGCAGAGCTCATATGATGAAAAGCTTTCAGAGATCCATCTGAAGGAGAAGGATATATCTGTAAGATCATCAGAGCTCGAAAAGGAAAAAAGCCGGATAGCAGCAAGCATTGAGAGGCTGTCTGAAAAGATAGGACAGATAAGGATAGAGAAGGCCTCACTTACAGAGAGGATAAATGCAGCAGGCGAGAGGCTTTCCGGGCTTAAGGAGACAAGAGATACTGCCAGAGGGAAGATAGAGGAGCTTGAAAGCAGGAAGGACTCGGGATCAAAGGAGACAGAGGCACATAATAAGGAGATAGAGGAGCTTTATTCTGCGATAGAGGAAGGCAGGAAGCAGAAGGATCAGATACTTTCTCAGATAGAAAGTACAGCCAGAGAAAAGGAGGAGCTCGACAGGAAGAGTCAGACCATATTTGACCAGAGCGAGGATATCTCACAGCAGATCTCACTTCTTGAAAAGGAGAGCGTGAAGATAAATACACGGCTCGAGAAGAACAAGGAGAGGTCAGATGAGCTTAATAACTATATGTGGGACCAGTATGAGCTCACAAGACATGAGGCCGAAAGGCAGAAGAGTGAGAAGATAGCAACTCTGTCTGATATCAGGTCAGAGTCAAAGGCATTAAAGAGCGATATCAGGAGTATGGGAAGCGTAAATGTAAACGCAGTCGAGGAATATGATGAGCTTTCAAAGCGCTATGACTTCATGAGCTCACAGCATGATGACCTGATGAATGCCAGGGAAAAGCTACTGGCCCTGATCGAGGATCTGGACAAGGGAATGACAGATCAGTTCAATGCAGGCTTTAAGGATATTCAGACTGAGTTCGACAAGGCCTTCAAGGAGCTCTTCGGCGGAGGACATGGACGTATCACGCTTGATCCGGATCAGAATGTGCTGGAGGCAGGGATCAATATCATAGCCTCACCTCCTGGCAAAAGGCTTACCAATATGATGCAGCTTTCCGGAGGAGAAAAGGCCCTTACAGCTATAGCCTTGCTCTTTGCCATACAGAATCTCCATCCGTCGCCTTTCTGTCTTCTGGATGAGATAGAGGCAGCGCTTGATGACTCAAATGTCGACAGATTCGCCTCATATCTGGGAAGGCTTACCTCCCATACCCAGTTTATCGTGATAACACACAGGAGAGGTACTATGAATGCTGCTGACCGCCTGTATGGTATCACAATGCAGGAGAAGGGAGTATCTACTCTCGTTTCTGTAAATCTGATAGAGGAACAGCTGACATAATAATTCTAAGGAGAAGCAGATATGGGATTTTTTCAGAAACTAAAGGATGGACTCTTTAAGACCAGAAGCACCTTTGTAGCTGACATGGATGCAGTCTTCATGGGACATGAAAGGCTTGACGATGACTTCTATGAGGATCTGGAGGAGACTCTTATAATGGGAGATATAGGAGTAAAGACCACAGAGGAGATAATCGACCAGCTGAAGACCGCCGCAAAGAAGGAGCATATCAAAAAGCCAGGACCCTTAAGAGAATACTTCGTCCAGTATGTAAAGGAGCAGATGGCTCTTCCTGAGGATGCCTATCATTTCACAGAGGTGACATCTGTCGTATTCGTGATTGGAGTAAACGGAGTAGGAAAGACCACCACTATAGGAAAGATAGCCTCAAAGCTCCATGATCAGGGCAAAAAGGTAGTCATAGCCGCAGCCGATACCTTCCGGGCAGCGGCAAAGGAGCAGCTTGCTGTCTGGTCAGACCGGGCCGGAGCAGAGATAATAGGAGCAGGTGAGGGGGCTGATCCCTCGTCTGTCGTCTATGACGCTATAGCAGCTGCAAAGGCCAGACATGCCGACTGTCTTCTTATTGACACGGCAGGACGACTTAATAATAAAAAGAACCTGATGGACGAGCTGGCAAAGATGAACCGTATAATAGATTCAAGGTTTCCTGAGGCCTTCCGGGAGACTCTTGTGGTAGTTGATGCGACAACAGGACAGAACGCCCTTCACCAGGCAGAGGATTTCTCTGAGGTAGCCGACGTCACAGGCATAGTCCTTACCAAGATGGACGGGACCGCAAAGGGCGGTATCGCTATAGCGATAGCTACAGAGCTTCATATACCTGTTAAGTATATAGGAATAGGAGAGAAGGTAGAGGATCTGGAGAGATTTGATGCGGAGCAGTTCGCCAAGGCCCTATTTGAGCTTTCGGGAGAAGACGATTCTTGAATTTTTAAAAAAACTGGTTTAAAATACGCACATTGATGTGTTTTTATAAGGAGAAAAAAGATTATGCTGACAAGAGAAGATTTCGATGAAGCCTATAATGTAGTCCATCAGGTGACGCTTGAGACGAAGCTGGTTTACAGTGACTACTTCAGTCAGGTCACAGGTAACAGGATCTATCTGAAGCCTGAGAACCTGCAGAGGACAGGAGCCTATAAGGTAAGAGGAGCCTACTACAAGATCTCGACTCTTTCCGAGGAGGAGAGAAAGAAGGGCCTTATCACAGCATCAGCCGGAAATCATGCCCAGGGAGTGGCTTATGCCGCAAAGCATTTCGGCTGCAAGGCCGTCATCGTAATGCCTACCACCACACCTCTTATCAAGGTAAACAGGACCAAGAGCTACGGGGCAGAGGTAGTCCTGCATGGAGATGTCTATGATGACGCCTGCGACTATGCGCTTAAGCTTGCTAAGGAAAACGGCTATACCTTCATCCATCCGTTTGATGATCCGGTAGTGGCTACAGGACAGGGTACAATAGCAATGGAGATCATAAAGGAGCTTCCTCTTGTCGATGTGATCCTTGTCCCGATCGGAGGAGGCGGGCTTGCGACAGGAGTTTCCACATTAGCGAAACTTATAAATCCAAAGATAAAGGTGATAGGAGTTGAGCCGGCAGGAGCTAACTGCATGCAGGTCTCACTTAAAAACGGTGAGGTCACGACGCTTGATCATGTAAATACCATTGCCGACGGAACCGCAGTAAAGACTCCGGGAGAGCATATCTTCCCTTATATCAAGAAGAATATTGACGATATACTGACAGTTACAGATGATCAGCTGATCGTTGCCTTCCTCGATATGGTGGAAAATCACAAGATGATAGTAGAGAACTCAGGTCTTCTCTCAGTCGCTGCAGCCAGACAGCTTAAATGCAGGAATAAAAACGTAGCCTGCATATTATCAGGCGGCAATATGGATATAATTACCATGTCCTCAGTAGTCCAGCAGGGACTTATAATGAGAGATCGGATCTTTACAGTATCCGTACTGCTTCCGGACAAGCCGGGAGAGCTTGCTGCAGTAGCAGATACCATTGCTAAGGAACAGGGAAATGTAATAAAGCTCGAGCACAATCAGTTCGTTGCTGTAAACCGCAGCGCACAGGTGGAGCTTAGGATCACACTTGAGGCCTTTGGCAGCGACCACAAGAATCAGATAATGGACGCCCTTGAGAAGGGCGGCTACCAGCCAAAGATAGTAAGGACAGTATTGTAATAATGGCAAAAAAGAAGGAAGAATACGGCGCAGACAGTATAGCGGTCCTCGAGGGACTAGAGGCAGTAAGAGTCCGTCCGGGAATGTACATAGGCTCTACTACCCGCAAGGGCTTAAACCACATGATCTACGAGATAGTGGATAATTCAGTGGACGAGCATCTGGCGGGATACTGCGATACTATCCATGTCACCTTGAATGCGGACGGCTCATGCACGGTAGAGGATAACGGACGAGGTATACCCGTAGGTATGCATGCCAAGGGAGTCTCGGCAGAGAGAGTCGTGCTTACGACTCTTCATGCAGGAGGAAAGTTCGACCATTCTGTCTACAAGACCTCCGGCGGGCTTCACGGAGTAGGCTCCTCTGTCGTAAATGCACTTTCGCAATGGATGGACGTCAGGATAAAAAGAGACGGACATATCTATCACGACAGATACGAGAAGGGAAAGCCGGTCGAAAAGCTTGATGCAGGCCTCCTTCCTGTGATAGGGGACACAAAGGAGACAGGAACGACCATCACATTTCTTCCTGATCCGACTATCTTTGAAAAGACCAGGTTCAAGGAGGATGAGATAAAGAACCGCCTGCACGAGACTGCATATCTGAATCCGGACCTTACCATAATCTATGATGATGACAGGACCGATGAAAATGAGCATTTCGTCTACCATGAGCCTGACGGTCTTTCCGGCTTCATAAGGGATCTTAATGTAAATAGTGAGCCGGTTACAGATATTGTGACCTTAAGCGGTGAAAGTGAAGGCATAAAGGTAGATGTGGCCTTCCAGTTCGTAAATGAATTCCATGAGAACATAATGGGCTTCTGCAACAATATCTACAATGCGGAGGGCGGTACCCATATCACGGGCTTCAAGACTATATTTACGACTATCATAAATTCCTATGCCAGAACCCTTGGTATACTTAAGGATAAGGATCCGAACTTTACCGGTGCTGATGTAAGAAACGGTATCACAGCAGTCATTTCCATAAAGCACCCTGATCCCCGTTTCGAGGGACAGACCAAGACCAAGCTTGACAACCAGGATGCAGCGAAGGCAGTTTCATCTGTCGTAAATGAAAGGCTTGTCCTCTATTTTGACAGAAATGTCGATACCTTAAAGGCTGTTATAGAATGTGCCCAGAAGGCTGCAAAGATCAGAAAGACCGAGGAAAAGGCAAAGACCAACCTGCTTACAAAGCAGAAATACTCGTTTGATTCAAACGGAAAGCTTGCCAACTGCGAGAGCCGGGATCCGTCAAAATGCGAGATCTTCATAGTAGAGGGAGATTCTGCCGGAGGCTCTGCAAAGACTGCAAGGAACAGGATGTATCAGGCCATCCTGCCTATCCGCGGAAAGATTCTTAATGTGGAGAAGGCTTCTATAGACAAGGTCCTTGCCAACGCCGAGATAAAGACCATGATAAATGCCTTTGGCTGCGGATTCTCAGAGGGCTACGGCAATGATTTCGATATTACCAAGCTTCGCTATGACAAGATAATCATAATGGCTGATGCCGATGTGGATGGAGCCCATATAGCGACCCTGCTTCTCACTCTTTTCTACAGATTCATGCCTGAGCTTATCTACGAGGGCCATGTTTTCATAGCCATGCCTCCTCTCTATAAGGCCATGCCAAAGAAAGGGAAGGAGGAGTATCTCTACGACGACAGGGCACTTGCTGAATACAGAAGGAAGCACAAGGGTGCCTTTACTCTTCAGAGATACAAGGGACTCGGAGAGATGGACGCTTCCCAGCTATGGGAGACGACCCTTGACCCGGAGCACAGGAAGCTACGTATGGTAGAGATAGAGGACGGCCGTATGGCAAGCGATGTAACAGAGATGCTTATGGGAAATGACGTCGAGCCAAGACGGGTGTTTATACATAAGCATGCGAGAGAAGCAGAGCTGGATGTTTAGGTGAGAGGTGAGAGGTAAGAGGTGAGAGGTGAGAGGTGTGAGGTGATAGGTTAGAGGTATAAGAATTTTGACCCTCAGATCTAAGCCCTCGGACCTCGCACCTCGGACCTCAGACCTAAGGCCTCAGACCTCGCACCTCGGACCTCAGACCTAGGGCCTCAGACCTCGCACCTCGGACCTCAGACCTAAGGCCTCAGCCCTCACACCTCATAAGGAGATAACATGCCACAAGAAATGATCCACTCGGAATATTCTGAGATCATGGAAAAATCATATATTGACTACGCAATGAGTGTCATAGTTCAGAGGGCCCTGCCCGATGTGCGTGACGGTCTGAAGCCGGTACAGAGGCGAACCCTCTACGATATGCATGAGCTGGGCATCAGATATAACGGCCCATACAGGAAGAGCGCCCGTATAGTCGGCGATACCATGGGTAAGTATCACCCTCATGGCGATTCGTCTATCTATGATGCTCTTGTCGTGATGAGTCAGGACTTCAAGAAGGAGCTGCCCTTAGTCGACGGCCACGGCAACTTCGGCTCCATAGAGGGAGACGGAGCTGCAGCCATGCGATACACGGAGGCAAGGCTCTCAAAAGTTACCCAGGAGGTCTTTCTTTCTGATCTCGACAAGGATGTGGTAGACTTCGTACCAAACTTCGACGAGACTGAAAAGGAGCCGTCTGTCCTTCCTGTCCGTATACCAAATATCCTGATAAACGGAGCCGAGGGAATAGCAGTAGGGATGGCTACATCCATCCCAACCCATAATCCGGGAGAGGTCATAGACCTGTGTATAAACTATATGAAAAACCCTGACATGTCTACAGAACAGGCCATGAGGTTTGTCAAAGGACCGGATTTCCCGACAGGTGGCATAGTCACAAACAAGGACGATCTCCTTTCTATTTATTCGACTGGACAGGGAAGGATAAAGCTCCGCGGAAGAGTAGTCACAGAGCCTGGAAAGGCCGGACACACAAAGGTGGTCGTGACCGAGATACCATATACCATGATAGGAGCCGGAATAGGAAAGTTCCTGTCAGATGTGGCTGCTCTCCAGGAGAACCATCTGACAAACGATATCTCTGATATATCAAACCAGTCCTCCAAGGAGGGCATAAGGATAGTCATAGACCTGAAGAGGGGAGCCGATGTAGAAAATTTCATCAACCTCCTTTACAAGAAGACCAAGCTCGAGGACACCTTCGGAGTGAATATGCTCTGTGTCTGCGACGGGCGTCCTGAGACCCTTGGACTGATCCCTCTTATCAGGCATCATGTGGACTTCCGCTATGAGCTATGCAGGAGAAAGTATACTACCCTTCTCAACAAGGAAAGAGAAAAGAAGGAGATCCAGGAGGGACTTATAAAGGCCTGCGACTGCATTGACCTCATTATTGAGATTCTTCGCGGCAGCAAGGACAGGAAGATGGCCTGCAACTGTCTGGTAAACGGAGTGACCGATGGCATCAGCTTCAAGTCAGAGAGATCAAGGAAGGCAGCGGCTACTCTTCTTTTCACAGAAAAGCAGGCGGACGCTATACTTGACATGAAGCTCTATCGTCTGATTGGACTTGAGATAGAGGCCCTTCGAGGAGACTATGAGAAGACCCTCAAGAATATCTCGACTTATTCTGATATCCTTACGAACCGCACATCGATGACTAAGGTAATAATAGACGACCTTAAGAGTCTCAAAAAGGAATATTCGATCGAGAGAAGGACTACTATCGACAATGTAGCTGAGGCTGTAGTAAGAGAGAAGCCTGTAGAGGAGATAGATCAGGTAGTCCTTATAGACAGATTCGGATACGCCAGAGGAATAGATATGGCCACATACGAGAGAAACAAGGAGGCGGCCATAAACGAAAGCCGTCGGGTCATTTTCTGCAAGAATACAGACAGGCTTGTCATATTTACTGACAGTGGAAAGGCTCATACCATAAAGGTCCTTGATCTGCCAATGGGAAAGTTCCGTGACAAGGGAGAGCCTGTCGATAACGTAAGTAATTATGATGGTACAAAGGAAAGAGGGGTTTTTGTCGCACCACTTTCTGAAATCATAGAAAAAGAGGTGTATTTTGTCACCAAAAGGGGTATGATAAAGAAGACAGGTGGAGATGAATTCGAGACGACGAGGAAGACTATTGCTGCGACAAAGCTCAAGGAACATGATAGTCTTGTAGCAGCAGGCTTTGCAGAGAAGAGATCCTCTGTACTTATCAGGACGGATAAGGGATACAGACTGCGGATAGAGTGCAGCGATATAGCCTCGATGCACAAGACATCTGTAGGAAACTGCGGGATAAAGCTCCATAAGGAGGATTTCGTAGAGGAGGCCCTTAACTATGATGATACGAGCGATCAGCTTGCAGGTATCGATCCGGGAAGACCCGGGAGCTATGGAAGTAGAAAAAGGTGACGTTTATGAGAAGAGCTATCAGTAAAAACTATACCGCGATGATGGCAGTAGTAGTACTTTCAGTGCTCCTTGTGATTTCAGGAGCAATTCTTTGTGCTTTTCCTTCATTTCCGGTCGCGGGATTTCTCTATGTGATAAGCGGCTTTTCTATAGTCGGCGGAGTTTGGCTTATCCTGCGTTTCTTCATGAAGGAGGAGTACAGGGCGGTTTCAAACTACGACTTTTCACTTGGGGTCCTGCTGGTTACAGCCGGAGTTCTTCTTATAATAACGGGTAAGAGTCTGGTACCGTATTTCATCTATGTGACAGCAGTGCTTCTGATTCTTCTGGGAGTTGTCACGCTGCAGTTTTTTCTCCAGTGCGCATTTATGAGAGGACCGTTTTCTGCGATAATAAATTTCTTGATAGCAGGCGCTGTTATGGCCCTAGGTATCTGTATCTTTATAGAGGATCAGGGGATAATAATAAAAAACATCCGTCTAATAAATGCAGGCGTTATGGGATCTGGAATACTGGGAATACTTTCGCTTCTTATGACCTATATCAGAAGCGTAAGATACGACCGTTTCCTTGAGCTATCAGCAGCCCGCAATAAGGAAGATGAGCCATATGTCGAGACCTATCTCGATGTGAAGAGATCCCGTGACAGAAACCTTGAGGATCAGCCATTTACGGTAAAGGATCTCCCGCCAGAACCCAATCCGGGAAGACCCTGGAATGAGGCCGAAAGCACAGAGACGAGGACGAGCGAAGCGAAGTCAGAGTCCTGTGCGAGGCCGTCCTCTGAGATTGGTGAGAGCAAGTGAAACGCAGCTCGAACCTAGCGAAGAGGACATCCTTAGCGAAAGCACAGAGACGAGGACGAGCGAAGCGAAGCCCGAGTCCTGTGCGAGGCCATCCTCAGAGATTGGTGAGACTAACCCCTAACCCCTAACTCCTAACCCCTAACCCCTACCATCGAGCCTTCGGGCTCTTTTTTTATTGGAGATTCGAGTCCCTGAATCCTACCCCTTTCCTTCCATATTCGATAACGAATAAATTATCATCTGATTGATCAGTTCATTCCTGCTGACGTCTGCCTCCTGTGCCTTGGTGTCCACAATCTGCAATAGATCAGCGGGTATACGGAGAGATATGACTTCCTTTTCGGGCTTACGAATTACAAATTTAGACATTTTGAGCTCCTTTGCTTGACATTATATTTCAAAAACTATAGAATAAATAGATGTCAGAAATAGATATCACTTTTCGAATACGGAAACGATATCTGAGATGACAATCACAAGGAGGTGCGCTTTGTCCGAGATATATGATTTCCATTGTCATATTCTGCCAGGGATAGATGATGGGAGCCGGGACATAGAGATGACAGATGCGATGCTTCGGGCAGAGGAGGAGCAGGGGGTAGACCATATCCTTTTTACTCCTCACTTTTACGCCCAGCAGCAATCCGGATCTGAATTCCTAAGGCACAGGGGAAATGCATTCGATAAGGTAAAGGGCCTGATCGATTCCAAGGGTTATGCGATAGAAACAAGGGCAGCCGCCGAGACCTATTTTTTCAAGGGTATCTCGGAGGCCGGTATTCTTGATGATCTCTGCATGCATACGGATTCGGCGCAGGTCCTTTTTGTCGAGATGCCGTTTACCCAGTGGAGAAGGTCCATGTATCAGGAGGTGAAGGCACTTATCGAGAAGAGGCAGTTTACGGTCGTGCTGGTGCATATAGAGAGATTCTATAAGTTCCAGAAGGATAAGACCATCTGGGACCAGATATTTTCCCTGCCGGTCATAGCCCAGCACAATGCCGGCATCTACAAGGGCCTTATGACAAGGGGACTGGGGCTTCGTACCATTAAGGAGCACTGGCCAGTGATACTGGGCAGCGATGCCCATAATACTACGTCTAGACCCTGTAATATGGCAGATGGCAGAAGGGTGATAGAGAAGAAGCTTGGGACAGCGGCTCTGTCACGGATAGATAACAGGAGCAGGAGGCTATGGACCGACGGCACGATAAACTGAATCTGATAGCTGCGGTAGTTGTAGCAGTCATAGCGGTCTTGGTTATTTTTCTGGCCTTTAAGGGGCTGTCAGAAAGAAATAAGGGAGTGGATATGACGGCAGAGGATGCATCAGCAGATGCAGCCAGTACAGAGAAGACGCCTGTGATCACTCTTGGCCTGAATGACTATACCTATAAGGATGATATCACTAATTTCCTTATCATAGGTACAGACCACAGCGGAAGCTACAGCACTGACAAGGGAAAGGATTATCACGGAGAGATGGCCGACTTTCTTCTAGTCATTTCCATAAACGATACCAGGGGGACCTATACACTTCTTCCTATAGACAGAGATACCATGACAAAGGTCTATATGATGAACGACAAGGGCAAGTCATATGCCTCGACTACAGAGCAGATCTGCACGGCCCATTGGTATGGCGGAAATGAGAAGCAGAGCTGCAGTAATACATTAAGGGCAGTATCAGACCTGCTCGGCGGCCTTCCGATAAAGGCATACTACAGCATAGGCATGGATCAGATCAAAAAGATAAACCATGCAGTAGGAGGCGTTACAGTAAAGGTCAAAGGTGACTTCAGCACGATCGATCCGTCTCTTAAGGAAGGGGCGACCATACATCTGAGCGACGATCAGGCCTTTACCTATGTCCATGAGAGACGTGATATGCCGGATGACAACCGTAACTCAGCCAGGATGGGCAGACAGCAGCAGTATATGGATGCCTTTATCAGGGCAGCAAAGGAGAAGGCAGAGAAAGAGCCGTCGTTTGCGAATGATCTGTATTCAGAGCTTACTGATCAGGCGGTCACGAACATGAACGGACATGAAGTGAGCTACCTGCTCAATACATTTGCGACAAGGGATCTGACAGGAAGCCTTCATATAGAAGGAAAGTACAAAGAAGGAAAGATACTTGATGATGACAGGCCGCACGGTATGTTTAGTGCGGATCAGTCATCCATATTCGATAATCTGAGCACAATGCTGGGACTTTCGGCTAAGTAAAAGGATAAGAGAAGTGAGCGACGAGCGGATAGAGAAAAAAGAAAACATGATAGCGGATGAGGCCACAAACGATGATGAGGTGGAGATAGACCTTGGGGAGCTGTTTTATTTTTATAGATCCCACCTGGTATCCATAATCCTGGTATTCATACTCGGTGCCCTTGCAGCGGGAGCTATAGCATTTTATCTGGTGACGCCTAAGTATACAGCTACCAGTAAGCTCTATATGGTCTCATCATCGACCAAGTCAGTCGTAGATATTTCGGATTTTAATATAGGAACATCACTGTCTCAGGACTACGTGGAGGTTCTTAAGACAAGACCGGTATATGAGTCAGTGATTGACAAGCTCCATCTGGACTATAACTACAGACAGCTGTCAAAGATGATAAAGACCTCTGTGGTAGGAGATACGAGAATAGTCCAGATAGATGTGACGGATACTAATCCGAAGGAGGCAAGGGATATAGCAAATGCCGTAGCCGATGCCGCAGTAGAGCAGGTGCCGCGTACCATGGAGACATCGGAGCCTCATATAATAGAGCCAGCCATAGTGCCGGACGAGCAGTCATCACCTCATCTGCTTATAGATATAGTGGCCGGTGGTCTGGCAGGACTTGTAATAATGCTTGTGATGCTTACAGTATCATTTATCTCTGATGATACCTTCCAGTCAGGAGAGGATGTGGAGAAGATGTTCGGAGTCATGCCTCTTACAGTTATCCCTGAGTCGGATCTGGGAATCCTGAATGAGAAGAATGAGTCAGATGACGATGACAAAGCCAACCGAAGAAGGGCGAAGGCCATGGCAAAGAACCGAAAGGCAAATGAGAAGGCCAGAGCAAGGTCGATGAAGAAGGCAGCCAGGAGGAGAAGATAATGCAGGAAATAGAGATAAAGAACCTGGGCGAGCTGCCATATGCAGTCGAGGAGGCCATGAACCGGCTCAGGATCAATGTGGGCTTCATGGGAAGCGATGTGAAGAAGATAATGGTCACATCGACGACCCCAAATGAGGGGAAGAGCTTTATCGCTATGCAGCTTTTCGCCCAGATGGCAAGGTCAGGCATGAAGTCGCTCTTTATAGACTGTGATCTGAGGAAGTCTATACTCAGTGACAAGTACGGAATGACAGTCACAGGGGCAGATGGCTACAGCGCCTTCACTGCCAGACCGCAGAGGGGAACCAGCTACTGTCTGTCGCATGACGGAGAGTTTGATGACTGTATATACAGGGTGAAGGGCATACCTGACGCCTATATAATGCCTAATACTGACAATATAGTCAATCCCTCGATGCTTTTCGAGAAGAGCAGGTTCTCTGACCTTCTAAGGTATGCATCGCTTAAATATAAATATGTCTTTCTCGATGTGCCGCCGCTCGATCTGGTGGCCGACGGAGAACAGATAGGAAGCAAATGCGACGGGGCTATCCTTGTCGTTAGAGGAGGGATAACCTCGAGAAACATGGCAAAGCATTCTGCCATGCAGCTCGAGAGGGCCGGATGCCCACTGCTTGGGATAGTCTTGAACCGTGTCGAGGGAGCCAAGGGCGGCTACTATTACAAGAAGTACGGCGGCTATTATGGCAAGAGCAAGTACTACGGTAAGGACAAGCAGTACTATTACGGCAAGAATAAATGATCTGGTATCCACATGCCCATGCATGTTGATATATACCTCTGAAAAGAGGGCGTCACTAGAAGATGGCAGAGCCGGAGAGGAAGTATGTATTTTGCTGCGGCTTTGCCTCGGGCGGGTAAGCCCGCCCGGTTGCACCAGTCCCTATCGCCAGATAGAAACGGTTCGGACGGAAAGGAGTTTTTTCATGAAACTTTCTATCAAGAAGATCCTTGCAACAGCAATGGCAGCAGCAATGGTTCTTTCAGTATCTCCGGTTGTAGCAAACGCCGCTGATTCAAAGACCACAGCAACTGAGCCAACATCACAGACCAATGCAGATGCTGAAAAGAGCAATGCAAAGGGAGTTGAGACAGTTGCAGCCAACACCAGCGCAAGTGGAAAGGCTACTGTAACAGAGATTACAGTTTCCAACAAGAAGGCTGTAACAGTTCCTTCTAAGGTTACTGTAAACGGTGTAGTATACACTGTTACAAAGCTCGGCGCCAATGCTTTCAAGGGCGAGACAGTAAAGAAGGTTACTCTTCCTTCATCAATCACTTCTCTTGGATCAAAGGCCTTCACAGGTGTCAAGGGCTTAAAGACCGTAAAGATAAGCACCACAAAGAAGGTATCAGTTGACAAGGCTGCCTTCAAGGGCGTAAACACCAAGGGAATCACCATTACCGTAAGCAAGAAGATGAGCAAGAAGAATCTCAAGGCTCTCAAGGCTTCTCTCAAGAAGGCTGGCTTCAAGGGTAAGGTAAAGGTTGCCTGAGAGGGATTTTTATCAAACCTTAAATCTTGAAAAAAGGATTTATAAACCCGTTCCGGGCATGGGCCGGAACGGGCTATATATTGGGGATTTTTCAAATACGCCGTTACAAAAGCTTATGGATGAGGTCGTCGCCAAAGCGCGCGCTGTCTGATATAAGCCGTAAGAAATTATAGTCAGTCTGGTTTCAGGACCTTTTAAGCAATTAAAGGGCGCTGAAAGCGGGATGGCGCAGCATACCCGAAAGGAAAAGTAAATATGCCAATGCTAAAGAGTGGAGAGAGAGCAGATGTACAGTAAAAACAGATCCTGGATGCTGAAGCATCTGGATTTTATGATTATTGACATCATCACCTGTAAGGTCGCTTTTCTCCTGTCCTTTATGCTGAGGCAGGGAGGGGGAGCTTATGAACTTATAAGGGGTGTATATTTCTCAGATGCAGTAGATTTTAACAATATAATATTCAGAGATTTGTTCTTCGCGATTTTTTTCCTGTGCATTCTCGATGTGATATTTCAAAAGTCGCACACTGATATCCTGAAGAGGGGATTTCTGAAGGAGGCCAAGTCCTGCCTGAAGCTTAGCACTGCTATATTTATCGAGCTTCTTATCATCCTGTTCGCGCTGAAGATCTCAGCAAGCTTCTCGAGGCTCGTGCTTTTATACTTCTGGATCGGCTCTACGATCCTGATGCTTATATTCAGGAGCTGCTACAAGGTAATCCTAAAGGCCATCCTGGGACAGGATACCTACCACACGAGGCATCTGATCCTTCTGGCCACAGAAGAAGAGATGCCTTCTCTTGTGCGTGAGTTTTCTGAGAAACAAAATGACATACGTCTGAGCGGCTGTATGATCCCCGCTGCCGGCGCCGCAGATGCTTCAAGCGAGGCGGAAGCAGGTCACCATGGTGCAGGAAGCGAGACTGTGACTGGTATTCCAGTAGTGGCAAAGGATCCGGCAAGTGCGCTCGCATATTTAAAAAGCCACTGGGTGGATGAGGTCTTCATCTCTCGCGGGATGAGTGGCAAGGCGGTGGATGATTTCATCAGAGGCTGCCATGTGATGGGTATCACGACTCATCAGGAGATCAACGTCGAGGAGGATCACACCGCCGAGGTGGCAGTCGAGACGATGGCAGGTACTGTGGTTGTTACCGGCTCGCTTCGGATCATAGACCCGATGCTTCTTCTGGTAAAGAGGATCATAGATATCATCGGATCTATCATCGGCATGGCTTTCTGTGCGCTGCTTACAGTATTCGTAGCGATCCCGGGCATTCTGATCTGTGATCCCGGCCCTGTATTCTACAAGCAGAAAAGGGTCGGAAAAAACGGCCGGGTATTCAACCTGTACAAGTTCCGCTCCATGTATCTGGACGCTGACGAGAGAAAGGCAGCCCTGATGAAGAAGAATGAGATGCAGGGAGCCATATTCAAGATGAAGAACGATCCCCGCATCATAGGAAGCGGCCCTGACGGCAGCCACCATGGCTACGGCTGGTTCATCCGCAAGACCTCTATCGATGAGTTCCCCCAGTTCGTAAACGTCTTCCTCGGCCAGATGTCCCTCGTAGGCACCCGCCCTCCCACACTCGATGAATGGCAGCAGTACGAGGCTCATCACAGAGTCCGCCTGGCAGTCCGCCCCGGCATCACCGGCGTCTGGCAGACCAGCGGCCGCAACGAAATAAGCGACTTCGAGGAGATCGTAAAGCTGGACCTCTCATATATCAACAGCTTCTCGATCGGCAATGACATCAGGATAATCGCAAGAACAGTGAAGCAGATATTCAGAGGGGAAGATGGGGCGGAGTGAAGGCAGGTGACTTTTCTTAACTGAGCTTAACAATCGCTTGCTTATGAATGTTTGTATTCTATGCTCCGGTATTCATTCACAGATCGGTCAGTGATTGAACGGCGAGAGAATGATTAGACCTGCGGGTAAATGGGAGAGTAGGAACTGGGGTTCTTATGGCAAATGTGGAAATAGATGTAGCACCCACTAAACTGTGGCGTTGTTGGATTATTAGAAAGACTCGCTTGATTGTATTAATCGGGAGAGGAATAGAAGATGAGATGGGGAGAGAATAAATGGAAGAAAATGAATTTAATCCATCAGAGGCACATATTGTTTACGCGTCCGATGATCGATTCGCTGAAATTCTTGGTGTGTCTTTAGTTTCTCTCTATAAAAACTCTCAGGATATGGATGCCGTTCATGTCTATATTTTAGATTCCGGAATTTCCCCATTAAATAGAAGCAGAATAGAAAAAGTAGCAAGACAGTATCATGAGCCGATACCTGTGTGGATCAAAGCTCGTGATGTCAGTAAAGAGGTAGGCATGAGTGTTGCAATAGACCGTGGTTCATTATCGCAATACGCACGCCTTTTTGTATCGAGTGATTTACCGGATGAATTGGAGCGTGTTATTTATCTAGACTGCGACATAATCATCGCTCAATCCATTAGTGAACTATGGAATCTCGACATGCACGGTAAGACGATGGCAGTTCTGAATGATGCCTTTAGTCGTTATTATCGAAAAAACATCGATCTGGAACCAGAAGATATTATGTTCAACTCTGGTGTGATGCTCATCAATTTGAATCGTTGGAGAGAACGAGAAGTTGAGAAAAGCTTGCTAAAGTTCATCAGCGACCACAAGGGTAAGATTCAACAGGGAGACCAGGGGGCATTAAACGCAGTATTGTCACACGATGTGTACTGCTTCAATCCAAGATTCAACTCCGTCACGATCTTCTACGACTTCACGTACCATGAGCTTTACGTGTATCGGAAACCCGCGGGAAAGTATTACACAGAAGCAGAGATTAAGGAGGCAACAGAATATCCTGTGATCATTCATTTCACGACATCATTCCTGAGCCGCCGTCCGTGGGTTAAGGACTGCCATCACAGATATTGTGAGCTGTGGAGAAGCTATAAGGCCGAGAGTCCGTGGAGGGATGAACCACTTCGTGAAGATACAAGACCTGCATGGATGTTAAGTGGAATCCGGATATTTAAGAAATTGCCTAGAGGACTCGCAATGCACATTGCCGGATTTCTGCAGGCGTATGGAAGACCGATTAAGAATAAGTGGTAAAAGGTGGACAAGACAGAAAATGTTCAGTTTAATTCGATTCTTTGAGAAAAAAGAATATGTGAATGATTTTCTCGATGGGAATCTGTATATGAATTCAATTGGGCATTTTTGGACTATGGGTCAGCCAAACCCTCAGGATGATTTCTTAGAAGGAACTACAGAGACTCTATCAGTTGAGGATACTAAGAATAAATATGGGATGGAGATGCCAGAATCATTCTCATCTCATATTCTAATGCCTGTTATGAATCGAGTCGAAGGATATCAGTTTGTTCATATTCTTTGTTTCTATCTACATGAATATGATGCAGCTTTGAAGGTAGCGACAAGAATACCTAGGTCTATTAAAGGACTTGGTAAGTACGCTGTGAAAATCGATGATGTGCAAGCGTTTGTTGACCTCTTATATAAAAAAATTTATAGGGAACACATATATGGTTTGATGGGTCCTATAGAATATAAAGATCCCACTGCAGAATATGAATATATGGATTGCTTTAACAAATATAAAACGCATCAAGATGAACATGAATGGCGCTTTGCACTAATACCAGATTTTGAGAAAGCAAAAGAAGAAGCTCAAAAGTTAAGATATGAGAACTTGAATAAGGATCCAGCTATGCCAGTATCTCAATATGATAAGAGCATATATTTCAAGGTGGGTGATCTTAGGCATATTGCCAGGATTGTTGATGCAGACTTGTTAATACAGGACGCTGGCAAAGTATATGGCGAAGATTATAAGACGGTAGATGAATTGCCTATTCCATGGGTTGAACGCAGGAAATATATAGAGTTACTACAAAGTAAACGTATACCGGTGTCGTATCAGGCCTATCCCGAACAATATTTCGGGTACGGCCCGAGGAAAGCATTTAGGGAAAAGGTATTAGAAATTGATAGTGGGGTTAAGCCAATTATTACGATTGGTTGAGACTAATTAGCTAGATGGAGACTGTTTAAGAATAAATGGTAAGGGTTAATGAAAAAATTAGCAAAAAAGCTTCTGATCAAAAAATATGTGACTCCACTAAATAAGATAATAGATATTATAAAATGCAGCGATTGTAACGCTGTTTCCTTTGATATATTTGATACTTTGATTAAGCGGAACATCCGTCATGCATATGATGTCTTCAGTGTGCTGGAAGATCATTATAAAAATAATTTTCATAAGGATATTCCAATATTTGAACTGAGAAAGAATGCAGAAGTAGAGGCTAATGAAAGATCGCAGTATGAAGATGTCAATATTGATGAAATATATGCTGCGATGGAGCAGGTGTCAGATGAAGAACGACAATGGCTTCGAGATACGGAAATTAATCTGGAATTGCAGTTTTGCCAGAGAAATCGAAGAATGTTCAGCATTTATCAGTGGTGCATTCAGAATGGAAAGAGGGTGTTTATAACATCCGATATGTACCTTCCACTGGATACAGTGAAGAAGATATTAGCAAATGCTGGCTATGAAGGGTATTCTAACATATATCTATCAAATGATAGAAGAGCGAGAAAGACTACAGGCTCCCTTTTCAAGATCGCTCTCGATTGTGAAGGACTGAAGGCCTACGAAGTTGTACACATTGGTGATGCATTGAAGGGAGACTATCTGACACCTCGAAGTCTTGGAATTCATGCGGTTTTGATACCGCATGATGATCTTGACACCAGATATTTTAATAATAAAGTCATATCTTCGAAGAATTCGGAAATATCCTTAAATTATAATATAGTAAGCTCATTTGTGCGAAATAATGAAAATCCGATGTATAGCTTTTATGAAACAATCGGCTTTGAAATTGTAGGCCCAATTCTTTATGGCTACTGCAAGTGGCTCTATAAAAAGTTGCTGAGTAATCACATCAATAAGGTGTTCTTTTTAGCAAGAGAAGGATTCATGCTGGAGAGAGCTTTTGATGCATTTCATCCGGAAGGGCTTGTCTATCATGTGATACGTGTCTCTAGAAGAGCAACAGCACTACCTCTTCTTTATAAGGCACAGAGTTTAGATGCTATTCTTGCACGTATTACTGTTACACGTGCAAATTTTACTGTGCACGATTTTCTTTGCTCTTGCGAATTAGCAGAAAAAGATATTAAAAGAGTGTTGAATTCCACAATCTGTAAGGGAAATGAGCACATCAGCAGTTTAAGCATTGATGCACGTGAGAATCTTTTTAGGTGTGCACAACCGTATATTATAAAAACATCAATGCAGCAAGAGGAATATATTCGCGGTTATCTTAAACAGTTTGATTTTAGCGGGAAAATTGCAGTATGTGATGTAGGCTGGCATGGGACAATTCAAAATGCGTTACAAGATATATTTACAGAAAATGATATCTGTGGATATTATATTGGAAAAAAGGAAAGACATTCAGTGGTTAGAAAGGCAAAATCTGAAGCCTTTTTGTTTACAAATAACTATAATAAATCTATTTTAAGTGAAGTTATGAGTGCACCGGATTTGTTCGAATTATTCTTCCTTTCTACTGATGGATCCGCCAAAAAATATGCAAGTGATGATACAGGAAAATGTTATTGTGTACAGGCTGAACCAGAGCAGACAGAAGAGAGCGCCGGAGATATCATTGCATTGCAGAATGCTGCATTTAAGTTTGTGAGGGAATTCAAAAAGCTAGATCAAGAAATAGATGTTAAGATGAGTCCGTTCGTGTGCGAGGCCGCATATAGTAAATTCATCAATCCACCTTCATCTGATACGGTAAATCATTTAAAAGAATTTTCTTTTTTGAACGTAGAGAGCCACTCTATGGTAGCGCAACATTGCCTTGGATATTATTTATTAAAGCCAAAAAGTTTTTTAGCAGAATTCCTCAATAACGGAAGCAAATCAATCTTTTTAAAGAGCGTTTTTAAAATACCACTGCCATATATTAAGATACTTGATTTTATGAAGAAATTTGACAAGGAACAGTGAAAAGGAAAAGAATATGAAGATTGCTGTTGTTTTATGTACGTACAATAGGCTTGACTGTCTAAAAATAGCATTACAGAAATATGAGGAACAGACAGCGCAGCCGGATTTTATGGTAATCGTTAATAATGCTAGCTCAGATGGGACAAGAGAATACTTAGATGTCTGGAAAGAGAAAAAGGCTCCTTTTAAGAAGATTATTATTCATAATGAAAAGAATACAGGAGGCTCCGGCGGGTTTTCACGCGGAGTTGAAGAAGCACTTAATCTAGACTGTGATTATATGTTCCTTGCAGATGATGATGCATATGCTGAGCCTCAGGTATTGGAGGAGCTTCACAAAGCTGATGGCAGGAGGTCGATATGTTTTTTAGTGTACTGATACCAGTATATAATGTGGAGAAATACTTGAACCGGTGTATAAGAAGTGTGCTGGATCAGAGTTTGAGCGATTATGAGATTATACTTGTCGATGATGGCTCTACAGATAGGTCAGGTGAGATTTGTGACTTTTATGCAAACCGGTATGATATGATACGAACTATTCATAAAAAGAATGATGGCTTATATATGGCCAGGTATGATGCAATAAAAGTAGCAAAAGGCGAGTATCTGGTATTTCTCGATTCGGATGATACGATTGACAGTGATGCGCTATCTATACTTCAAAAAGTAATTCTCGACACCAAATCGGATATGATAGTATTTCGTTGGAGAATGGTGGATAATGACACATTGAAAACTAAGGACAGTGAAACTCTCTTCCAGACCGGATTTATAAACTGTGCAGAGTTTTTAAATGATTTTTTAGAGACAAAGATCAATAACCTTTGGGCCAAATGTATAAGAAATAAACTAGTCAGTAGGATTTCAGTATATCACCATTTCAATATGGCAGAAGATGCTGCATATACCTGTCAGTTTGTCCAGAAATGTAAAAGCATATACTATATTTCTGATGTGTTGTATAACTACTACATAAACTATAGTAGTATAGTACACAAAGTTCATATTGATCATCTGATAGATTCTTCGATTGCTCATTATGAGACACTATTAATGCTTCAATCGATAGGTTGTCCAGAAAAGCAGTATAAAAAGCTGGTGAATAAATATATCAAGAATATAGCCTTTTTTATATCTGAATTAGATAAAAGTGAGATAAAATCCAGCCATATGAATGTAGTAATGGAAATGGTGAAAAAAAATAAGGTCTGGAAATACTGTAATAGCCATAAGAAGTGGCTTAATCTGGCAAATAATGTATTTATTACTCTTATCAATCGTGGAAACTATATGCTGACGCATAAAATCGCGTTGATTGGGATTGATATAAAACAATTATTACATCAGAGTAACAGCAGGAAATTAAAAAAAGGATTGTAAGATTATTTGAAATGGTTATATATCTAATTGTTTTTGTCGTTTCTGTATTTCTATTTTTCCTTTCAGAAAGGATAAATAATAAATTTCTGAAATGGCTAGCTGTGACTTTAGGAATTTTAATCCCGACTGTTCTAGCAGGATTAAGGGATAGAACTATCGGAAGTGATACAAGAGGCTATGGTTCTGTATTTTATAAATGGGCAGCAGCTAGCAGCAGTTTCAGTCAATATACAGCTAAGGTTCATTCCATGGGAGACCTGACGGATTATGGGTTTCATATGTTGTACTTTATTTCATCTAGGTTTTTTGCGGATTATCATATGGGCTTATTCCTGGCATCATTGATTACTACAACGTTTTTTTACCTTGCATATAAAAGATTAAAAAAATTATTTGATATACCTATTTGGTGTGGGATGCTGATATATTATTTGTCTATGTATAATACAACGTTGAACATGATTCGACAGTCTATAGCAGTATCGATAGTTTTTTTTGCTTTCAGCTTCATGCTAGAAAAAAGATATGGATGGTATATTATATGGAATCTGATAGCCATGTTGTTCCATACCTCTGCTGCAGTCGGCTTTATGGGATTTATAGCTTTCATTATTCTCGGTAATGATAGTAGCTCAATTAAGAAGAATCTATTTAGATTATCCTGTCTGTTTGTACCATTTGTTGCAATCCTTATAAATGCACAAATGATAGTAACTAAATTGGTAAAGGTTGGATTATTTAGAAGCAATTATTTAAACTATCTTTCGGGAGCACTGTATAGTAGACAGGATAACGGTTTTCACCTGACTGCATTCATACTGCCCGCTATATTTCTGCTTTGTGACCTGTTTTTGTTTAAATATACATCGAGGATTATTCGATGTTCGATTTTTTTGGATTTCATGGTCTTTTTCTCTTTGATTTTATCCTTTACGACTATGGTTTCTGTTTTTGCGTATAGAATAGCTTATTATTATATTCCACTAGAGTATACTACTCAGATAATTTATAGAAAGTGTTTTACTAAATTGAGTAGAGGAATATGGGTGGCATTCGTTATCGGAATGATAGCTTTTCTCTGGGGGTATGATATAGTGTATCTTAATAGTAATGAAACGGTTCCTTATGTATTAATGAGTTTTAATTAGAAGGATGGCATATATGATACCCAAAATAATACATTACTGTTGGTTTGGTGGTAATCCATTACCAGATGATGCAAAAAGATGCATTGAATCATGGAGAAAATATTTTCCAGACTATGAGATTAAACAGTGGAATGAGTCGAACTTTGACGTAACGTATTGCGACTATGTTCATGAGGCATATCAGGCTAAAAAATGGGCTTTTGTTAGTGATTACGCCCGTTTGTGGATTATATATCATTACGGTGGTCTTTACTTTGACACAGATGTAGAGGTGATCAAACCGATGGATGATCTGATACAAAAAGGACCATTTATGGGAGAAGAAGCTGGACAGCCATATAATAATAAAAGCGAATGCAATCCAGGGCTTGGCCTGGCGGCCGCGCCAGGGCTTGGCCTGGCGGCCGCGCCAGGGCTTGGCCTGTATGATGAGCTAATTAATTATTATAACACACAGCATTTCCTGAATTTGGATGGAAGTCTGAATACCGAAACTATAGTAACCAGGACATCAGAGGTTTTAAGGAAACATGGCTTTACTGGAGATGGAACTATAGAGTACATTAATGGTATATATATCTATCCACCAGAGTATTTTTGTCCGGTGAATTTTTTTACCGGAAAAATATCTATCACAGAAAATACTCGTTCAATTCACCACTACTCATCGACCTGGCTCAGTGGCCTTGATATAGTTATACTTCACATCGAGCGGTGTAATTATGGCAAAGATTCATGGGAGTATAAGTTACGTCGTCTTGTTTCGTTGCCATTTAGAGTCGTTAGAAAGTTCAAGACGCAGGGGATATGTGGTGTAAAGGCGGCTATTATTAAAAGAATGCACCGTGAGATTAATTACTGAGAAGTATTATACTATAAGAAGGTATGTAAGGATGAAAGAAGTAGTAATCACATCAGGATATCGCTGGTCATATTTTGAATGGTTCCTGTTAGGCTTTCATGAATTGGAGCAGCAGGGAAAAATTAAGTTTCGTATGAAGACTCCATTTTGGAGTAAGACGCTGTCCAGGTCAAATGGAACATTCACAACCATGTTGGCAAATAAATGCATGCGTATTTTTGAGAAGGATTCCTATAAAATGATAGGTTAAGAAGTGATTAAGCCAATGAACGATCTGATTGAAAAAGGACCATTTATGGGGAAGAAGCTGGATTGTCAGATAATAATAGCGAATGTAATCCAGGGCTTGGCCTCTATAAGGAGATCCTTGATTACTATAGTACTCAGCATTTTCTGAATCCAGATGGCAGTATCAATCAGGAGACGGTGGTTACCAGAACATCCAATATTCTGAAGAGACATGGTTTCAAGGGTAATCGATCTATAGAATGCATTGATGGAATTTACATCTATCCTCCGGACTACTTTTGCCCAGTGAATTATAGTACTGGAATTACCACGATCACAGAAAATACTCGGTCTATCCACCATTATAGTGCGTCATGGCACAGCGGTCTTGAAGAACTAATTATCAAGATTGAGCGGTGTAGTAAAGGAACAGCTTCAGTCGAATATAAATTGAGACGAATTGTTTCACTACCATTCAGAGTCGTGAATAAGTTCAAGACGCATGGGTTGTCTGGTGTCGTAAAGACGCTTAGAAAGTGAGACGGACAATATGCCCTACTATCTACTAAAGTATTTTTCAAAGCAAAAATATTTGAGGGAGTTTATTCGCGGAAATCTTTATATGAACACGCTCCATTTCTTTTGGGATGAGGACAAATTCGATGATGCGAAAAAACGGAGAGACCAGTATATTTCTTCACATCTTGGCATCAATCCGGATACAGTTACTATCCCGATGAAACGTCTTCCAGAACAGCAGGAGGACATGCTAGAAGGTGTAATTGGGCTTAGCTCTACTGATGAGTCTTTAAAAGACTTCGATGGACATAATTTGACAGGTGTGCTTTATCGCTCAAAGGGTATGGGGTATTGCAATACGCTATGTTTTTATAAGCTCTATTATGACTTTGTGCCAATGATGGGCGGAAAACAAATGATCCAATATACAACCACATCGGCAATGAATGATTTTGGTGATTATGTAGCCTTTATTCTTAATCCTGACGAATTAACCAGAAGGATTGAAGCAGCCGCCAATAGAGAAGGGTATAAGGACCTGATTGGCAGTGTTCGGTATCATCCGTTGAAATATAACGGTGAGCGTTCAAAAATCTATAATCAATGTAGTGTTCTTTTAAAAACAGACGAAGAGTTTGATTTGAAAGATGCAGCTGATTCCATCATTTATAGAAGAGATTGCTTTGATAAGACTTATAAGTATAAGGGTCAGAATGAATGGCGTGTGGCTCTGTATCGAGGGAAGAAGGAGACAGAAGCTTATACACTTGAGGTTGGGGATTTAAGCGACATTATCTATTGGGATCGAGCAAAAAATCTTGACAGCGGAATTTATAATGCACTTAGTAAGGGGATGAAGAGTATCCCGGATAATGCGCCAAGGTTTCGCGGAAATATAGATCGAATAGAGCTCTGGAATAAGTTCTTTGAATTGGGAGACTATAAAGCTGTTAAGATGTTATTTATAGGATAAAATACAAAGAAAATATTGAAGCGTGTAGGAATGAGTTACTTCAAATGCCGACAGAGATGAAGAATGAGGGAATCAGAAATGCCAGTAAAACAAAGAATTAAAAATATCGTCCGGCTTTCAGCGCCATTGTTTATTGCTAAATCTTCAACGACTGAGGACACTGCTGTATCCATCCTTCATTCGTACTCTCCGGATCCATCCACAACATGTGTAGCCAATAACACAATGAATCCACAATATGATTTGCAGATCATTGTTCCGGCCTATAATGTGGATAAGTATGTGGCTGAGTGTCTGGAATCTGCAGTACGCCAAAAGTAATCAATTTAGGATAGAGGCAACAAATGAAAGAAATTGTAATTACATCAGGATATCGCTGGTCATATTTTGAATGGTTCCTGTTAGGCTTTCATGAATTGGAGCAGCAGGGAAAAATCAAGTTTCGTATGAAGACTCCATTTTGGAGTAAGACGCTGTCCAGGTCAAATGGAACATTTACAACCAGGTTGGCAAATAAATGCATGCGTATGTTTGAGAAGGATTCCTACAATATGACCGGTTATATTGTTGACGGAAATGTAAAGAAAACTTTTGTGATAGACAGCGCAGATGCGCCATATCTTTTTGATGAGCAGCAGCTAAAGGAATATGACATTTATTTTAAAATGCAGTGCCCGAAGGATTTCTCACCGGAAGGATTCGAATTGACTAAGGATATTCGTATTCCTTGGTGTGATCATGCGCATGTAGAAGATGGACTTTCACTTACTGCTAGAGGCCCTAGGAAAGTCATCAATAATTTGACACAGTATCTTTCAAAGATTAAACCTTTGATGATTGGACCTCGACAGCTATCCAGGAGCACATCGTATCAGCAGCTCGAGGGGGGGTATCAGAACTATCTAAAAGACCGGAAGCTTGAAAAAACAAAAAAACTCATGTGTTATTTCGGTAATGCAAAGGGACCAGGAGCAGAGAGTAATGTAACGGATCCGGACTGGGATTGGGAACGAGATCTCATGGGGTATTTTGGCGACAAAGTTTCTCACCCGAATGAAAAGCGAGGCATTGCAGCAGATTTCATGGCAACTCTTGGCGACGAGTATGACGCCAGAGTAATCAGCCGGGATGAGTCGGATGGATCCCAAGTGCGGAATGAAAATCTTGTTATTCCTCTTCCGGAGTTCTGTGCGCATATCGCAAACTTTGAATACAATTTGAACATTTCTGGATATCGTATGTCAATTCCTAATCGCTTTATTGAAAGCATGCTGGTTGGAACTGCGGTTGTTACCGATAAGTTGCATGTTAAGTGGTATCAGCCGTTTGACAGCGAGGTCTCTGAAACGGTAGAGATGGGCTATATGAGAAATGATGAAGTAGATTGGGATCAGTTCAAAAAGGATATACAGAATCTTCCTAAGACGGATCCAGCTAAAATTGTAGAAGCATTTGAGAAGAAATGGTCTCCGACTGCTGTAGCTGATTATATTATTGATACTGTTATGAAGGATTGTTGATTGCTATGAATATTATTATTCCATCTGCAAAAATTGTTCCTGAAGAATTACAGAGTCTTGGAAAACTTCCAGCGGTTATTTATCCCGTTAATCAGAATCTTGAACTCACATCAATACCAACGAACAACGTAGACAATTGGTTGATCTTTATCATGACAATCACTTCCTTTCCGATCTGGACTTGTGGAGTCTGAGCATGTAGGTTTATCCCAGGTATCTGGCAGATGACCGAAACCTCGCGCAATGAGCATGCACCCTGCTAGCTTTTTTGCTGGAGCTAACGACAGGGGATGAAACTTCTGTGTCAGCGGAATGATACTGTCAGATCTGGGCTGCTTGCTTTCATAGCAGTCGCAGGTGTAAGCCTGGCTGAAAGGAGAAAAATGCAGTGCCCCAGGACATCAGACTCTGCTGATATCATACCATAAGATTAACCTGTAGTTAAAAGTAACTTATCAACGGTATGACAATGAACAGGAGAAGGAGAATCTTAAGAATGGTTCCTGTTGTCATACAACACAATGAAATGAAGTGTAATAAGAATGTAAGCTTTTTCTTGCTTACAAACTTATTATACGAGGAGGAATAAACTTTTGAAAACACATTTGATTATGCCGATGGGTGGTGCTGGATCAAGATTTTATAAAAATGGATTTGTGCAACCAAAACCACTTATAGAGATAAATGGTAAGCCGTTTCTATATTGGGCAACGGAATCAATTAACCGTTATGTGGATGTCGCAGATATCACTTTTGTTGTATTGCAGCAACACATCGATGAGTTTCATATCGATGAAGTAGTGAGAAAGTACTATCCAGATTCTCAAATAGTAGTTTTAGAAAAGATTCTTGATGGTCCGGTTTTTACAAGTCTGCGAGGTGTAGAAGACATAACAGATCATGCACCAATTATCTTCAATGACTGTGATCATATGTTCAAATGTGCTGTAGTAAATGATATTTTAAACAGTGGTTCATTGGAAGAAGACGGTGTGTTGCTCACTTTTGAATCACAAGAATCACAATTCAGTTACGTTAAATATGATTTTAATGGCTCTATCATAGGGACTGTTGAAAAAAAAGTTGTAAGTAATCATGCTATCTGTGGTGCTTATCTTTTTAAGAATGCAGATATTTTTAGGATGATGTCGGATGAATATGTAAAAAAATGCCCTTACAATGAATGTTTTATGAGTGGTGTATATAACATCATGTGTGAACATGGAATGAAGGTAAAAGACTATCTGCTTGATTACCATGTGGAGTTCGGTACACCAGAAGAGTATGAGAAAGCAAAAACTTCGCAATATTTTGTAGAGAAAGGTATCAATCTATGAGAACTACTGATCTTGGCGGACACTCTGGATGCAAAATAGTATTATGCGAGGATGGAGAAAGAGCTTATGTGAGAAAAGTGTCTAGTAGTTTGGATTATAATAAGAGACTAGAAAAGCAAGCACATAAACAACAAGCTTTTCATAGTAGTTCAGTAAATGTTCCAAGAGTTCTTTCTTCTGGATATGACAGAGAAGGGCTCTTTTACTTTGATATGGAATATATTCAGGGTGTTACACTTTCTGAGTATATTAAAACCATAGAGATAGGAAAGATAAGACATTTTGTAGATTCACTAGTGGAAAGCCTCGTTAATATTCAGGAAGGAACAAAAGCAGAACCAGAAAAGTTCTCAAATAAAATAGAGGATCTAAGAGAAAAACTTTACGGACGAAAGAACACAGTCATTGATGAAGCACTTGATATGCTTGAAAATCATTCATGGGATAATTTTAGTGAAACTCAGTGTCATGGAGATTTGACTCTTGAAAATATCATTATTAAGGATAACCAGATATATTTAACCTAAATTCCCGGTGTCTC
>DLDA01000051.1:0-13435 GCA_002480925.1 Lachnospiraceae bacterium UBA7784
CACAAACTGATGAAGCCTCATATTTCCACGTTTAATATCTTTCTTTTTGCTCATTGCTCTATTTTACAACAAGACCGATATCCCTTCAACAGAATATTCAGGTCAAAAAACACCACCCGATTTTCTAAGAAAGAGGATGGCCTTAAGCCCTATCCACTCCCAAAGCCATTGTAATTCCTTATATTTTATGATATCCTATTCCCGTTACATGGATTTTACAAATGGGGGTTCATTTACATGACCGAGCAGGAGAAGATCAAATATATCAATAGACGCAACAAGCGCATGAAAAGAGCGAAGACGCGTAAGAAGAGGAGAAGGATTCTCGGCGTTACCATCGGTGTGATAGCAGCCCTGTATCTGACATTCGTGTTCTGCCCCTTACCATTTATTGCCAGATGGAGGACGGTATATATAGAGACCGCTATGACCACCAATTCGCATAAATGGCTTGCGACTATGTTTATCCCGCACTATATAATCGATAAGGTGATGGATGAGAAGAAGGCTCAGGAGGCTTATCAGAAGAAGCTGAAGAGTAAATGGGATACGGCGGAGGTCGGAGCAGATGCTGGTACGGCAAAGACCGATGAGGAGGCTTTCTTTGACAAGTACTGGGAGCTTGATTCTGAATCCTTCAGGGACTATCTGAAAAGGGAAAGTGTCTTCCTTTCGGATGGATATAACAATCTCCTGATCGATAATATGTATAGCAATCTGCCGATCTATACAGTGGAGGGTGACAGGATCCTTGCGGTGGATGCTGCTAATAACACTATAATAATAGGTGTGAAGGGCGAGGGATATTCAGGAAAGCTGGCTATTGTAAAGAATATAAACCAGGTTTCAGTAAAGAATTCGGCCTATCTGGGTAGTCGCGGAGAGACCTGCGGAGTCTATGCGAAGAGATATGACGCTGAGGTGACTATCAATGCCAGTGCATTCAGGGATGTCGGAGGACACGGAAGCGGTGGCCTGATACGTGGCGCCTGCGTGGAAAACGGCAGGGAGATAGGTACACCGGAAAGAGGCTACTGGAAGTTCGTCGGAGTCAGAAGCGATGGCAAGATGTATGTGAGTAATTATTATTCCACAGACATAAGCGACTACAGATGGGGGCTTGAATTCTATCCGGCTCTTATAGTGGATGGGAAGAATGTCGTAGACGGTACCTTTGGAATGGGTATACAGCCCAGGACAGCGATCGGACAGAACAGCGCCGGAGACTTCATGATGCTTATAATAGATGGACGTCAGGTTGGCTACTCTCTTGGATGCACGGTTTCCGACTGTGAGAAGATACTGAGCCGTTATAAGGCCTATCAGGCAATAAACCTTGATGGAGGAAGCTCAGCGATCATGTGCTACAAGGGGAAGCAGATCACTAAGCCATCGAGCGTGAGCTCGCTGGGACGTTTCCTTCCGAATGCTATAGTAGTCAGCAAAGCCGGCTGATGCGATAAGAAAAAATAAGGCGGCAGAATGATATTCTGCCGTTTTTTTTTATTTCAGAATAGGTTACTGAGGCTGGACTGGTCATATTATTTATATTAAAACTGGTTATTTTTCCCTTATCAGAAAACTGGTATAACTATATCCATCAGATCTGAAAGAGAAATATGACCAGATTGGTTGTGATAGGTAATACCAGTTAAAGGAGGACTCAGATGACAGAGAATGCTGCAGATAGGACCGAACTGAACAGAGGGCTCGCTAAGATGCTGAAGGGCGGAGTGATAATGGATGTGACCAATCCCGAGCAGGCTAAGATAGCCGAGGCTGCAGGAGCATGTGCAGTTATGGCTCTTGAGAGGATACCGGCTGATATCAGAGCTGCCGGCGGAGTTTCAAGGATGAGTGATCCTGCCATGATAAAGGGGATTCAGGAAGCGGTTTCGATCCCTGTAATGGCCAAGTGCCGTATAGGACATTTCGTCGAGGCCCAGATACTTGAGGCGATAGAGATCGATTATATCGATGAATCAGAGGTTCTTTCTCCTGCAGATGATACCTACCATATTGATAAGACTAAGTTCAAGGTTCCATTCGTATGCGGAGCCAGGGACTTAGGTGAGGCCTTAAGGAGGATAGCCGAGGGCGCTTCTATGATCCGTACAAAGGGTGAGCCTGGAACAGGAGATGTGGTGCAGGCGGTCCGCCATATGAGGCTTATACAGAAGCAGATCCACGAGCTGACTTCGCTCCGCAGTGACGAGCTCTATGAGGCGGCAAAGGAGCTGGCTGTCCCGGTCTCACTGGTAAGCTTCGTACATGATAATGGCAAGCTTCCTGTCGTAAACTTTGCTGCCGGAGGCGTTGCTACTCCTGCTGACGCTGCCCTTATGATGCAGCTCGGAGCAGAGGGAGTCTTCGTTGGCAGCGGAATCTTCAAGTCCGGAAATCCGGAAAAGAGGGCGCAGGCTATAGTAAAGGCTGTCACAAACTTTGACAGGCCTGATATCCTTGCCAGACTGTCTGAGAATCTTGGCCAGGCTATGGTCGGGATAAATGCTGACGAAATAGCCCTTATCATGGAGGAGAGAGGAAAATGAGTAAAAGAAGGATCGGCGTCCTAGCCCTGCAGGGCGCCTTTTACGAGCATGAGCGGATACTTGTAAGCCTCGGAGAGGACACATCAGAGGTGAGGAGAAAGGAAGATCTGAAGGGCATCAGTGCTCTTATCATACCAGGAGGCGAGAGCACGACGATAGGGAAGCTCCTTAGGGAGCTTGATATACTCGATCCCCTGAAGGTTATGATAGATAACGGACTTCCTGTGATGGGGACCTGTGCCGGAGAGATCCTTCTTGCAGATTCTGTTGATGGCAGGAAATCAGACTATATAGCAACGATACCTATGAATGTGAGAAGGAATGCATATGGACGGCAGCTGGGAAGCTTTATAGCAAATGAGGACTTTTATGGCATAGACGGAAAGGTTCCTATGTGCTTTATCCGTGCTCCATATATAGAGTCTGCAGGCCAGGGCGTAAGAGTAGTGGCAAGATGTAATGGAAGGGTAGTAGGCGTAAGGTATGACAGCCAGCTGGCTATATCCTTTCATCCTGAGATAAGCGGAGATACGAGGATACACAGCTATTTTCTCAATTCTGTGATGCAAGGCCAGTCTCTATGATATTTGCAGACTTTTCTGCAAGCTCCTTTAATGGCTCCCGGACATCGGGAGCCTTTTTCTTCCATCTGAGATAGATCCCTGTGAGCGCTGACAGATAGCCGGTCATCAGGCTCTGGTATTTTTCTTCCCTGCAGAAATGCATGAAGAATGGGAGAGATGTGACATCGGTGGTAAAAGAGTAGAAAAAGCCGGGATTATCCCCGTAGAGAAGCTTTTTCATAGCGGGATCATCAGTATCAAGAGCCTCGTAGTAGACCTCTATACCCAGGACCAGATCATCTGGATCTATTGCGTCAAGTTTTTCGCTGACTTCTTCAAGATAGTCCTGCTCTATTTCAAATACCAGATCATCAAGCGTCTCGAAATGTGAATAGAAGGTCTTGCGATTCAAGCCGGCATGATTCGTAATAGCTGTTATCGTGATCTTACTTTGCGGCATGCAAAGGACAAGTGCGAGATAAGCTTCCTTAAGGATCTTATCAGATCTGCGGTGTTTCTTTTCATTTCTTTCCGTCTGCATTATTTACAGCTTCCTCTCCTGGATACATGCATTGTTTCTCCTCATTTTCTCACATTAACCTCATTATGTCAAAAATCAAGATTGCTAAAAAGCGCGCAGACTACTATAATATCAGGAAGTGAGGTGTATTATGACTATAGAAGAAAGAGCAGAAAAGGCAGCAGCTTTAAAGGCTGCCGGACAGTGTAACTGCGCCCAGGCGGTGCTTAGAGTATTTGAGGATCAGATATCTGTCTCTGATCAGGAGCTTATGAAGCTAGCGGCCGGCTTTGCGGCAGGAATGGGATGTATGGAGTCCACTTGCGGGGCGCTTATAGGAGCTGTGATGGTAGCCGGAGCCCTTACTGACGGACGGGGGACTGCTGCCCATGCCAGAAATATGCTATCGGATTTTCGGACCAGCTCCGGGGCTCTTGTCTGCAAGGACCTGAAGGGCCTTGAGACAGGAAAAGCCCTCTGCGAATGCCCGGACTGTGTGAGAAATGCGGTCCTTGCATTAGGCAGAGAGCTTGATATAGCTTAGATATTGAAGCTTCCGACTGTACGGCTCAGGCTGTCTGACTGATCCTTCATGCTGCTTGCAGCTGATACTACAGTCGCACTGCCAGCCGACATGGCCTGGAGGTTTTCGTTTATGTTCTCTACTCCCTCAGAAAGCTGGGTCTGGATCTCTGATATGGTGCCAATCGAGCTTGTGATATTCGTAATGCTTGCCGAGAGTTCCTCGCTTGTGGCACCGAGTGTTCCGGAGACGTCGTTGTAGTAGCGGGCATCGTTTGTATAGGAATCGGCAAGGTCGGAGAACTTATTGTAGTCCGGTATTACATTGTCATTTATGAAATCAAGTATGGCCTGGCTCTTTGCCGAAAGGGCATTGACTCCGTTCAGGACATTTTCTATTATCTCATTTATCTTTTCTATCTCTGTGCTGGTGTTCTGCGACAGATGCTGTATCTGCTCAGCCACGACAGCAAATCCAAGACCAGCCTCACCGGCTCTGGCTGCCTCTATCGAGGCATTCAGTGAGAGAAGGTTGGTCTGATCAGAGATATCGCTTATGCTCTCACTGATCGATACAATATCGTTTATGGAGCGGGCACCCTCTATTGCGTCAGCAAGCTCTTTGCGGCTGGTCTCTGTGATTGATATGGTATTGTCACGGCTCTTTAGAAGCTCTGCGACTATCTTATCTACCTTCTCGATGACCTTTGCAGAATTCTCTGCCATATCACTTGCCTTCTGGGCCAGGTCGCCGACACCAGACTCGACCTCCCGGCAGGCTGAATCGATAGCTTGGATCTTGGCGGTCTGCTCATCTACGCTTGCAGCTGTCTCTTCCATCGTGGCGGAGATTTCGGTGATGCTGTCGTTCATCCTTCCGATCTGTCCTGTCGTATTGTCAACGCTTCCTCCTATATCCCTTGCTATAGCGGAGGTCTGCTTTATTGTCCCTATGAATCTGGTCTTCATCTCGTCCGCGAGATACTTTATCTCCTCGGTCTCAGTCTTCATATGAGGCATCTTGTTTTTCCCGACAACAGCCTCCTTTATAAAATCCATAAAGCCACTTACCGGCTTCAGATTCCTGCTTATCACTATATTCATCACTATCACTGTAATGATTATCGAGATAACTGAGATCAGGCAGGCTATTGCTATAAGCTCAATCACAGAGGAGATAAGGGTCCTGTCTGACTGGGTCACGCAGAAGGTAAAGCCATCATCCTTTAGAGTATATGATGAAAAGAATACATTTCCTTTGCCTGAATTATACTGTCCTAAGGTGCCCTTTTCGATCAGTCCCGTGATATTTCCAGATGCCTTCTCATTGACATCCTTAGGGACTGAGATCGCTCCATTTTCATAACGGCACATATAGTTATGGCTCCTGTCTAGAAGGAACGCACTCTCTCCATCTTTGAAGTTTATGCTCTTAAGGACACTGTCCTGCTTGCTTAATGCGAAGTCCTCAGCTATAACGCCTGCTGTATTGCCCTGGGTATTCTTTATCTGACAGGAGATAGTGATAAGCAGCTGCCCCGTAGATGCGTCTACATAAGGATCAGATACTGCGACCTCGCTGTCGCTGTTTGCGGCGTCCTTGTACCATTGACGGTCTACGACCTTGAAATCTGAAGGAAGCTTTTCCTCACTGCCTGTCATCATGAAGACTGTATTATCAGAATAGGCGATATAAAGATCTGTTACCGTATCATCAAGCTCACCATTGTAGCTGCGGATAACTGACTTCATCTTCTCCTTATCTTCCAGCAGATCATAGGCTTCGGTGCTTTTTGCGACTCCCTTTACAAAGGTCTTCTGGCTGTTGATCAGGGACTCAAGCTTGGATCCGCTGTATTCTGCCTGCATCTTCACTTCTTTTCTGAAGAGTGCAGCCTTTGAAAAGTTTGCGATCGTGGTCAGGATCGAAGCAAGCAGCAGAAGCACGATCACATTCAAAAGGATCACTGTCCGCGTGATCCGGGATTTGATGGTCAGGGTTTTCCCGTTCCCCCTTTTTACGTTCGTTTCCATAAGGTTACCTCCTTTGGATAATTATGCATATACTTAAAAACAGGATACTATATTTTAGCCAGAGTGTAAAGAGGCCGAAAGCACAGAGACGAGAACGAGCGTAAGCGAAGTTCGAGTCCTGTGCGAGGCCGTTCTTTGAGATTAATGAGAGCAAGCCAAAGGCGAAGCTCGAATCCGAAGCGAGGTCGTTCTCTGAGATTGGTGAGACCGAGCTGATAAGCGAAGGTCGAACCTAGCGAAGAGAACTTCCTTAGCAAAATAGGTCAGAGGTGCGAGGCCGTTCTTTGAGATTAATGAGAGCGANNGCGAAGCTCGAATTTAGCGAAAAGAACTTCCTTAGCAGAATAGGTGTGAGGTGAGAGGTGAGAGGTGAGAGGTGCGAGGGGTTAGGGTCAAGAGCCTAGATGTTAGGCTAGACGAATAAATATTAGCGAATTGTAGCAATTTTATACATTATAAGATCAACTGACCTGATCTGTGATTTATTTTTCCAGTGCTGCTGGAATCGGACGTTCCTTGCCTGTGTATTCGCTTACGTCGATACGGATCACTGTGACGATCGAGGTCATTTTTTCATTGAATGAAAAGTCCTCACCGGTCTGGGTCTTCATAAGCAGAGAAAGCGAGCGCTCCTTTTCTGCAACATCATCTACTATGACGGCCCTGCCCTGACCACAGATGGACTTATAGATCATTCCGTACTGGCAGGCCACCTTGCCGACGAAAAGCTGGGTGTCGCATTCCATTGAAAAGGAGACGCGTGGATTCTTTCTTATCACATCGAGCTTGTAGCCGGCCTTGGCGCAGTGAAGATAGAGAGTGAGCCCTCCATCGTCTGTCATCTCATATCCGTAGTTCATGGGGATCACGTATGGCATACCGTCATCTGAAAGGGCAATGTGTATGACCTTAGCAGTATCTAGTATATACCTGAGCTTGTTTTTATCAGTTATCTCTCTTTCTCTTCTTGTCATAGTAACATTCCTTTCTTTACCAGATATTTTATCACAGATGGCCTTTGGGTGACAGGAGGTAGAAATATTTTTGCAGAATATTCATGGTCAGGCGCAGGTTGTCTTTTCACTGAATTATGTTAGAATGTCTTTAACTTAAAAAGGATCAAATCGCTGGATGTCTGCTTGTGAAATGTTTTCGGATCAAATTGTTTAGGAGTACGGTATCTGGCTGGAGGACATAGGTATATAAAATGTATTCATTTTTGCTGGCAGTCATCTATCTGATATTTATAAGCCTGGGGCTGCCGGATTCACTGCTGGGATCCGGCTGGCCGGCCATGCATACGGCGTTTGGAGTGCCATCGTCCTATGCAGGATATGTATCGATGGCTATCTCATTTATGACGATAATATCAGCGCTTTTAAGCCCGGGACTTCTGAAACGGCTTCATACCAGATGGATAGTTATCATTTCAATAGCTCTTACAGTGATGGGACTTTTGGGTTTCTCATTTTCATCAGAATACTGGATGCTCTTTATCTTTGCCATACCATATGGTCTGGGAGCCGGCGCGATAGACGCATCAGTGAATCACTATGTGGCAAATAATTATTCGGGAGCGGTGATGAATTTTCTCCACTGCTTCTATGGAGTGGGAGCGGTGATAAGCCCTAACATAATGGCACTTGCTCTAAGTAAGGCCAGATGGAACGAAGGATACATATGGACCGCCTTTATACAGCTCGGGATACTTTTAGTCTGCATCATCTCACTTCCTCTCTGGAAGAAAAATGAAAACGGCGAAGAGGATAAGGAGGAGGGAGCCGGTATCAGGGAGGCCATCAGGGTCTCTGGTGTGATCCCTACACTGATAGCTTTTTTTGCCTACTGCTCAGGAGAGGCAACCTGCTTTCTATGGACATCAAGCTATTTCGCAGCTACAAGGGATGGGCTTAGTAAGAGCATGGTAGCTTCATTCGGCTCGCTTGTATTTGGAGGCCTGATGATCGGGAGACTGATCTCCGGCTTTGTCTCAAACAGGCTTGGAGACCGGCTTCTGATCAGGATCGGAATATCGGTAGAGCTTATCGGAATATTCATAGTAATGCTTCCGCTGAAAAGCTATATTCCGGCGGCAGCAGGCTTTGTCCTGATAGGAACTGGCATGGGACCGGTCTATCCGGCCATACAGCATATGGCGCCATATAACTTTGGAAAAAGAAACAGTGCAGCAGTGATTAGCCTTCAGATGGCCTCGGCATATGTAGGAAGTACCTTTATGCCTATGGTATTCGGCAATCTCTCCCGCATCGCCGGAATCGGGATAATGCCTTTTTATCTGCTTGCCTTTGCAGCGCTTAATATGGTCATGCTTGAGAGGACCTATGCCATACTTAGGAAAAGGAAAGCCTGATCAGTTAAGTAATAAAGATATTTCTCCGAAATAGAAATAAGAGAGATTTTTCGGAGGAAGAGAATGCAGATAGAGGATCTTTTATTAAAAAACAGCTCTGACAAAAAGACCGGCATGGCCGCAGAGCTTTTATCAGATACAAAGAATACAGACGAGACAGTGGTGACGACAGGCACAGGTCTTGATGGTGCCAGGGTGAAGGTGGAGAAGGGAGACAAGGTCTTTCGTGCGCCTGTCTATAATAAAAAGGAGATAAGGACAGCCGCTCAGGCCTATGAGAAGCAGGCTAAGGCAGGATCCTCTGAGAAGAATATAAAGGATCAGATGATCCTTGCTGCCCATACCATGTCAAAGAAGGACTACAAGGCCATGATGGAAAATGGCTTTGACCCGACCGATACGGATTCAAAGACATTTGTGACTATAGCCGATAAGATAAGGATATCGATGGCAAAGGCCGGCAAGGATATGTCTATCACCGGCAAGGTTAAAAGGGCAGCTGTTGAGGCGGTCTCGGGTTCATCTGCTGAGGCCAACGGAATAGAGGAAGCCCTAAAAAAGACAAGCGGCGATTCGGCTTTGCAGGTTGTACCTAAGCAGGGCCAGGCAGCAGATGTAAACGCTGCTGTTGACAGGACACTTGAATCCCTTTCTAAGGAGGATCTGCCTGTTAGCTCCTCTACAGCATCCGAGGTGATGGAGGCTGCCTCAATGATATCCCAGCTTCCAGATACCATAAGCGCAGAAAGCAGCATCTATCTGATAAAAAACGAGCTTGATCCGACACTTGATAATGTGATAAGGGCAGCATATGCCGGGAATACTGACCTCTCTTATGATGCTTCCATTTCAGACAGCGACATAAAGGAGCTTCTGCCACAGATCAGCGGAATAATAGAAGGCGCAGGCCTCCTTGCAGATGGGTCCCAGATCGATAATGCAGTATTACTGTTGAAAAATGGAGTAGATCTGACCTCAGAAAATATAAAATTATTTAATGATCTAAACGGCAAGAAGACCATAGATCAAGGCGACCTGCCATGTGCTGTGACCGACACTGTAAAAGAAGGAAAGAGGATAAGCGACCTGATGGCAGTAAGCGGCTTTTCAGCTATGGATAAGGCAAGGGATGCCATGCAGACAGTAAATGCAGCTGGCCCGGACGATGCTTCCCGTATTGTGCTTTCTGGAAAGACCCTTACCATTGCGAATCTGAAGGCATCAATGACAGCCGGATCAGAGGAGCAGCCGCTAGCCAGCGGTCAGGATGCTGCTCTAAAGGTTGTGACTGCCCAGAGGCAGCTTGAGGAGACTAGGCTCCTTATGACTACAGAGGCGAATTTCGACCTGATAAAGCGTGGAGTATCAATAGATACGACGGCTCTTTCTGATCTGGTAGAGAAGCTTAAGGAGCGGGAGAGATCGCTGGGAGAGGTTCTCTTTCCTGATGATGATAAGGCTGCCCAGATATTTGACTATACGACAGAGGCCGTAGGTCAGGCTGGGAATGCTCCTGCAGCCCTTATTTCCTCGTTCAAAAGATATGATGATATTTTCTCGGAAACTCTTACTGACCTGTCTGATAAGGCCACAGGCATTACAGGTCTGAGCAGATATATAAAAGCAGAAAAGCTTTATCAGAAGCTTTCAACGCTGCCGGATCAGATGTATGGAGATACAGTCGAAAAGGCATTTTCTGATATAGATCAGATTCTTGAGGATAATGGCCTTGAGGCTTCTCTGAATAATCGGAGGGCTGTGAGGATCCTTGTCTATAACAACAGGGAGGTAAATGCAGACAGCATAGAGCAGGTAAGGACTGCCGATGAGAAGGTGCAGAGAGTCTTTGGCAATATGACTCCGGGCGTCGTGATGAAAATGGTAAAGCACGGCGAAAACCCGCTGCAGATGTCCATGGATGAGCTCTATGACAAGACTGAGCAGATAAAAAAGGTCATGGCCTCAAGCGGATCACAGGCTGATAAAGATGCAGAGGATTTCGCGGAATTCCTATGGAAGGCAGAACAGAGCGGAAAGGTCACGGATGAGGAGTCCCAGTCATTTATCGGACTCTACAGGCTGATGCACCAGATCGATGAGACGGACGGAGCACCTATAGGAGCCCTGCTGGCTCAGGGAGCTGACATCACTATGCAGAATCTGATGATGGCTGTCCGTTCTGAAAAGTATGCCGGACATGACTATGTGATAGATGACAGCTTTGAGGCACCGAATTCCCATATCACGAATTCGATCACTGATCAGATAGGAGCTGCCTACAGGAGCAGATGGGCACAGATCCTTTCTGACAGGGAAAGAAATCAGGTCGAGTATCAGACCATGAGGACCCGTGACGCAAAGGCTCTTATGACACCTGACAGGCTTTCGGCTATAGGAGGAGAGGAGGCCTATCTTCCTATGTCGCCGGATGAGCTTGCAAGTGCGCTTGAGGCAGAGGGGCCTGAAGAGGAGAATACAGAATACCAGCAGAGACAGGCTGAGATCGAACAGGCGCTTACAGAGACAGGTCAGGATAGCTACAGGCTTATAAGCGATGCTGGAATCCCTGATTCTCCTTTGAATCTGGCAGCCATAAACCAGATGCTAAGTAGTCACAGGCTTTTTTATACAAGGCTTTATGGAGAAAACGGCAGGAAGACTCAGGGCTTACTTTCACAGAGCATGGCCGATGGGGAACAGATGACTCTTGATGATGGCTGGGAAAAGCTGATCGAGGACTTTTCAGAGGCCATGGATTCTCCGGAGGAGCTGGCCCGTGCCGAGAAGGAACTCTATGATACAGCTGAGAATGTTCTGAGGAAATCACTTGCAGATGATGCATCAGCAGGTCGGATCGATATCAGGCTCATCCAGCAGTCGGTGAGACAGCTTTCCATGATGAAAGAGCTTTCGGAAAAAAAAGAGGAATATGCAATACCTGTAATGGTCGGTGATGAGCTGGGCAATATGAATGTCCGGATCATCCGCGGCAGTGATGAGAAAAAGGGACTTATTGATCTGGCTATGGATTCTGATACTACCGGAGAGATCTATGCCCGCTTTAAGGCTACAGAGGATGGCGGCATCGAGGGCAGGATAAGGACTGACCGCAGAGAAAGCCGCGAGACTCTTAGTGAAAACCTCGGCAGCCTGGCTGCAAGGATACAGGAGAAGTTGAAGGGAACACGGGTATCGCTCGTAGCCGAATATGACCGGGGCGTAAATGCAGCTGCTGTTCTTACCAATACAGATGATCCGGGCTTTGAGACCTCGGATGAGAGGACCAGTCGGGTCCAGACGAAGACACTGTATTCAGTTGCGAGAAGCTTCGTCGAGACAGTAGGAGAGCTGTTCTAAAGGAAGTAAGGTTTCTATGGAAAAAGCACCAGAAGGGTTATTGTGGCGCTGATCGCAGTGTCAGCGCTTATTTATGCTGTACAGATTGCTGTTTTTCATGATGTGAGGACTACAGCTTTCTATTTCCTACAGGATATGGCCTTTATGCCGATTACTATAGCCATTGCTACTATAGTGGTAGGAGAGATCATAAGCTTACGGGAGAAAAGGGAGAGACTTGAGAAGACTCAGATGCTTACGAGTTCTTTTTTTACAGGGATCGGAGCATATCTTCTGAAGGAGATCATAAGGATGACTGATACCGATCAGTTCATCACTGAGGTCGTGCGTGGCAGCTCATACGATAAAAGGCAGGAAAAGGAGATCCTTGACCGGATAAGAAAAATGGACCTGACTGTACATATAGACAGGGAGGGCTATGACAGGATAAGGCAGATCATCCGTGAAAATCAGACCAATATTTTTATAATCGCATCGAATCCGCTTGTAATAGAGCATGAGGCCTTTACAGATATGCTCTGGGGGATCTTTCATCTGATGGATGAGTACCGGCTGAGAGGTGATTGGGATGATCTTTCGGCTCAGGATATAGAGCATTTCAATCAGGATTTCGAAAGAATACTAAGAGCTATGCTGATAAACTGGGTCAGGGATGTTCGCTATCTGCGGGAGAATTTCCCTGACTTCTATGCGGCGGCAGGAAAAAAGATAGGGAGCCTGTAATTAAAGACACCTGATCCATATTGCAATTTGTGATGATGCGGTTGAAAAAAATCCTGATTCTGATATGATGGAAAGGGTATAGGGCGAGATCATCTGGATATTTCAGGAAGGATTTTATGATAGATAGATACGGGTTTGTAAAGAGGATAAAGAGGCTTCTGGCTATATCATGTGCTGTGGCGGTGGGCTTTTCACAGGCCATGACCCTGGCAGATGCGACGGAGAGCAGGAGCAGCTCATACAGCAGCATGTATATAAGGACCGGGGACAAGGCAACTGATATGGTAAATATTGCTCTGGCCCAGCAGGGAAGGACAAAGGCTGACTTCGGTTACACTGAGTCCTGGTGCGCCGACTTTGTATGCGATTGTGCGGCCCTTGCCGGAGCGTCTGATGCAGTTCCTTTCAATGGGAAGGTATCTTCTCTTTATAATTCCGTTATAGCTGCCGGCGGAGGAGAGGTCTCATCGCCCGAGAAGGGAGATCTGGTATTCTATTACTGTACTGTTGACGGCTTTGTCCATGTGGGCATCATGGCCGATCAGACCAGGTCGATAGAGGGGAACTATACCAGCAAGGTCACTGTGGTAAGCGGGGTCTATAAGGACACCCATGGACATTCCCTGGCTAATGGCACTGTGATGAGAAGGTTTGTAAGACCGGCATATAATGGAGCAGTGACGCCGGCTCCGGATACAGATAAGAATAATACAGACGACAATTCTAATAAGAATAATTCAGATAAAAAGGCAGATAACAGCAAGAAGGACAATAGCAGCAAAAAGGATACAGA
>DLDA01000051.1:13540-40180 GCA_002480925.1 Lachnospiraceae bacterium UBA7784
ACAGATAAGAAGGACAATAGCAGTAAAAAGGATACGGACAAGAAGCTTGTGTTTTCAAAAAAAGGCGCAGGTGATTATCAGATAGCCACAGAAAGCACGCCACTTACCCTCAGGAAGACTCCCGGTAAATCGGGAATTCCGCTTATTGGTATCCCAAAGGATATGGTCATTGCTGTGACGAAGACCAGTGGATCAAAGAGCGATGACTGGGCTTATACCTCCTATAAAGGGATCAAGGGATATGTGTCAATGGATTTCCTGAAAAGGGTGAAGGCTCCGAAGAAGGGAGATTCCATAGCATATGAGGATGCGCTCTATTCAGTTATCTCAGTATCAGGAAAGAAGGTAAAGGCTGCATATAAGAAAAATACAGATGCAAAGGCTACATCTGCTGTTATACCGGACAGCTTCATAAGAGGAAGCTATACCTATACGATTACCTCGATAAGTAGCAAGGCGTTTTCCGCCTCAGGGAAGCTTGACAGTGTAGAGATAAAATCAGAAAGCATAACAAGCATTTCAAAGAATGCCTTCAAGAGTCTGGATAAAAAAACTATTATCAAAGTTCCTGAAAAGAAGCTTTCCAAGTACAAAAAGCTGATAAAGAGATCAGGGGCTAAGCTGGAGGTCAGTAAGAAAGCGTAAGGAATAGAAGAGTCTTTATCTGTCAAGTGAAGTCAGCCTTTTACTGATCTCTACCTCCTCTCCCTGATCTGAGGGCTGATAGAAGTGCATTCCCTGGACTGAGTCAGGAAGATACTGCTGCTTTACATAGTGACCAGGGAAATCATGTGGATATTTGTAACCTATGCCGTGACCGAGCTTTGCGGCGCCGGAGTAGTGTGAATCTCTCAGATAGGCGGGTTCCTGATCGGTAATTGTGCTCTTTACATTGTCCATTGCTGCATAGATGGCATTAGTGCAGCTGTTGGACTTAGGAGCACATGCAACATATATAGCGGCCTGTGAGAGGATAAGCTGGCTTTCAGGCATACCGACGCGCTCCACCTCCAGAGCGGCAGAGGAAGCCACGACCATAGCCATAGGGTCAGCATTCCCTACATCCTCAGAGGCACATATCATAATCCTTCTGGCAATGAATTTCACATCCTCTCCGGCAGTAAGCATCTTGGCAAGATAATATACAGCGGCGTCAGGATCTGATCCACGCATGCTTTTGATGAAGGCAGAGATCGTATCATAATGACCATCACCATTCTTGTCATAGCCTATGACTCTCTTCTGTATGCATTCCTGTGCTACGTCCATAGTGATATGGATCAGACCATCTCTGTCAGGATCTGTAGTCACTGCGGCCAGCTCCAGCGCATTCAGTGCCCGGCGGGCATCACCGTTTGCCATATCGGCGAGAAAATCAATGGCATCCGGATCGGCTTCTATATTCAGCCGGCCAAGACCTCGGGTCTGGTCGGAAAGAGCACGGGAAAGAACTGCCTTGATATTCTCAGGGGTTAGTGGATGCAGTTCGAAAATGATAGAACGTGACAGAAGGGCAGAATTCACCTCGAAATAAGGATTCTCAGTAGTAGCGCCGATCAGTATGACAGTTCCGTCCTCGACAAAGGGAAGCAGATAGTCCTGCTGTCCCTTGTTGAAGCGGTGGATCTCATCGATGAAGAGGATGGTACGCCGTCCATACATACCTAGAGTATCTTTGGCCCGTGCGACGACCTCCTCCATATCCTTCTTCCCTGATGATGTGGCGTTTATCTGCATGAATTCAGAGCTAGTCGTATTGGCAATCACACGCGCTATAGTAGTCTTTCCTGTGCCGGGAGGACCGTAAAAGATAACTGAGGACAGCTTGTCAGCTCTGATGGCGCGGTAGAGCATCTTATTATGCCCCAGGATGTCATCCTGTCCCACTATCTCATCGAGTGTCTTAGGCCGCATACGCTCAGCAAGAGGCGCCTCGCTTTTCTTATTTTCATTTGCCATATAGTCAAACAGATCCATTGCAGCTCCTTTAAGAATTCTTTTTAGATATTCTATCACAAACTTTTGTTTTGTGGTAGAATAGGATTTATATCCGATGAAAATATTTTTTGCAGAAAGGAGATAGAATGGCTGATATATATGTGGCGAGTGACAGCCGGTATGACAGAATGAAATACAACCGGGTAGGCAGGAGTGGACTGCTTTTTCCGGCCGTATCGCTGGGCTTCTGGCATAATTTTGGCAGCATAGGCGATTTCGGGAACATGAGACAGATGATGCGGACTGCCTTTGATCTGGGTATCACGCAGTTCGATCTGGCAAATAATTACGGACCGGAGTATGGAAGGGCGGAGATAAATGCCGGCAGGATCCTTCATGAGGACTTCATGCCCTACCGTGATGAGCTCATCATCACGACAAAGGCCGGATTCGATATGTGGCCGGGACCATATGGAGATCACGGCAGCAGGAAGTATCTGATCGCGAGCATCGATCAGTCGCTTAAGAGACTGGGGCTTCCTTATGTGGATATATTCTATCATCACAGGCCGGATCCGGATACACCGCTTGAGGAGACCATGGAGGCCCTGCTTCAGATAGTAAGGAGCGGAAAGGCCATCTATGCTGGTATTTCAAACTATAATGCCGAGCAGACCAGGGCAGCAGTCAAGATAGCGAGGAAGATCCATCTGCCTCTTGTCGTGAACCAGAGACGCTATTCCATCTTTGACAGAAAGATAGAAAGGGAGGGCCTTATGGATACCGCAGACGAGGAGGGCCTTGGGATCATAGCCTTCTCGCCGCTGGCGCAGGGGCTCTTAAGTGACAGATATTTAAACGGCATCCCGGCAGACAGCAGGATAGGCCATGACCCGAGGTATCTCCACAGGGAAGACCTGACAGAGAAGAAGCTTACAGCTATTAGGGCACTTGATCAGATGGCCGGGGAGAGAGGACAGTCTCTTGCTGATATGTCGCTTGCCTGGGCACTAAAGAATCCGGCAGTGGCTTCAGTCATCATCGGGGCATCTAAGCCTGAGCAGATAAGAGACAATGTGAACTTCCTGCAGAATGACACATTTACAGATGATGAGCTTAAGAGGATAGACGAGATCACAAAGGATATTTGAGGAAAGGCAAAGGAATGGGAAAAAGAATAGGATTCATTGGCGCAGGCAATATGGGATCGGCAATGCTTGCCGGTATACTTGGGGCAGGACTTGCCAGAGCAGATGAGGTGATCGCCTCGGTAAGGAGTGAGGAGACGGCCGGCAGGATAAGGGATAAGTATGGGATCGAGGTGACTCATGACAATAGAAGAGCAGCAGAGGCATCGATAGTCTTTCTTGCAGTAAAGCCGGCCCAGCTCCCTGGAGTCTGTGATGAGATAAGAGAGACGATAGGGGATCAGCTGATCATTTCTGTGGCAGCAGGCTTTGATCTGAAAAAGCTTCATGCCGCACTTGGACAAGATGCTCATATCATACGTTCGATGCCTAATACACCGGCCATGGCAGGAGAGGCAATGAGTGCGCTATGCACAGATGATAAGGTAAACGATCAGGAGAAGACGACAGCGGTCAGGATGTTTGAGAGCTTTGGTAGGGCAGAGCTTGTTGCCGAGGATCTGATGGATGCCGTGACAGGAGTCTCAGGATCATCTCCGGCCTTTATCTATATGATAATAGAGGCAATGGCTGATGCTGCCGTCGCAGAGGGAATGCCGCGCCGTCAGGCCTATGTGTTTGCCGCCCAGTCGGTGCTTGGCTCCGCAAAGATGGTACTTGATACAGGAAAGCATCCGGGCGAGCTAAAGGATGCCGTTACATCTCCGGCAGGTACTACTATAGAGGGATGCGCTGCGCTGGAGAGAGACGGGATGAGAGCGGCAATGATCGACGCTGTCCGTACTGCAGCCAGGAAATCAAGGGAGATGTCCGGGAAATAATAAATAGAATGGCTGTTTGGAGGCCCTGGATTGTGCATAGTGCACAAACCGGGACCTCTATTTTTGTGAACTATTTTGGAAGAAAATGATTGATAAAGACAGAATATCGTGCTAATATTTGAAATGTAATGAAGGGTTGTGATAGGAATTGAAGGATTATAGAAAGGACAGTGGATACAGTGCTTACAGAAGAGAGACTTTCGAGGATACTCTCGCTGGTAGAGACAAAGGGCTCGGTGAGTATTGCAGATCTGCTTGAGGAGCTAGGAACCAGCGAGTCGACTGTAAGACGTGATCTCGACCAGCTCGACAGCGAGGGGAGGCTTACCAGAGTAAGGGGCGGTGCGATCGCTAAGGAGAACAGGCGGCTTCTGCGCGATGATGAGGTAAGCAGGAGAAAGATCAGGATGGTCTCCGAGAAGGAGACCATTGGGTCCCTGGCTGCCGGGCTTATAGAGAAGGATGATTTCGTATATATAGATTCAGGCACCACGACAGCTCAGATGCTCGGCCATATATCACAGAAGGAGGCTACATATATCACGAATGGACTAAGCCATGCTATGACTCTCGGTGCACTGGGCTTCAGGGTCTTTGTTCTAGGAGGAGAGTTCAAGAGCACGACTGAGTCGATAGTCGGAGAGGAAGCCGTGGGACTTCTGATGAAGTACAACTTTACCAAGGGCTTCTTCGGTACTAACGGTATCACAGTAAAGGAAGGCTTCACGACACCTGAGCTGAAGGAGTGCATGGTAAAGAAGGCTGCCTTTGAATCGTGCAGACAGAGATTTATCCTTGCAGACAATTCAAAGTTCGGAGTTGTATCTGCGGTAAGCTTCGGGGGATTTTCGGAGGCAGATGTGATAACCGATCATGTGCCGGGGAGCTTCAGAAGATACAGTAACATAAGGATGGCAGAATGAAGGCGGATTCTGCGGATCAGGAGGCAGATCATGATAATGACAGTCACCTTTAATCCCTCGCTTGACTATATTGTAAGCGTAGACGATTTCAGGACAGGACAGGTAAACAGGACTACAAAGGAGCTACTTTTCCCAGGCGGCAAGGGACTGAATGTGTCTATGGTGCTTAAGAATCTGGGAATGGATTCTGTTGCGGTGGGGTTCATGGCAGGTTTTACCGGCAGGGCCATTGAACAGATGATGGAAAGCCGTGGCATTGATACGAGCTTCATCGAGGTGGAGGAAGGTATCTCAAGGATCAACGTGAAGCTGAGAAGCAGGGAGGAGACAGAGATAAACGGAATGGGACCGGCTATCTCAGCGGAGAATATAGACGAGCTCTATAAGAAGCTCGATGCGCTATCAAGGGATGATATCTTAGTCCTTGCCGGATCAATCCCTTCAGTCATGCCTGAGTCCATGTATATGGATATCATGAAGTATCTTAAGGGACGGGGAGTCAGGATAATAGTGGATGCGACAAGGGATTTGCTCGTGAATGTGCTTCCTCTGCATCCATTCCTGATAAAGCCGAATAATCACGAGCTGGGTGAGATCTTCGGGGTCAGGCTTGAGACAAAGGAGGAGGTGATCCCCTATGCCAGAAAGATGCAGGAAAAGGGGGCGGAGAATGTCCTTATTTCTATGGCAGGACAGGGGGCTTTGCTTATAGACGGGGACGGCAGGGTCACCGAGTCGGATCCGCCAAAGGGCAAGGTCAGAAACTCGGTCGGAGCCGGAGACTCCATGGTGGCCGGATTCATTTACGGCTATCTGACCAGTGGAGGGGATTTTGAAAGGGCGTTTTATACAGGACTTTGTACAGGAAGCGCCTCGGCGTTTTCAGATGATCTGGCCACTAGGCCGGAGGTTGTATCCCTGCTCGATCAGCTGGGAAAAGGAGGTATATTATGAGGGTAAAGGATCTGCTTTCACCGGAATGCATAGAGCTTTCCGGAAAGGCTTCTGACAAGGCAGATGTGATCAGACAGATGGTCGACCTGATGGTCCGCCGCGGCAACATCAGCGACAGAGAGGCCTATGAAAAAGGGGTATTTGCAAGAGAGGAGGAATCTACTACAGGTATAGGAGACGGTATAGCGATTCCTCACTGCAAGTCAGATGCGGTAAAGGCACCGGGGCTTGCAGCAATGGTGCTGCCGGATGGTGTAGAATTTGATGCACTTGACGGTCAGCCGGTACATCTTATTTTTCTTATAGCAGCGCCGAACACAGAGGATAATGTACATCTGGAGGTGCTTGCCAGACTTTCAGAGCTTCTTATGGACTCTGATTTCATAGATGCTCTTTTACATGCAGGATCAAAGGAGGAATTCCTTGCAGTGATCGATAAGGCTGAGAGCGGGCGGCAGGAGGCCGATGCGAAAAAGCAGCAGGCGCCGTCAGGTCAGAATGACTATGAGGTCCTTGCGGTGACAAGCTGTCCTAACGGAGTGGCTCACACCTATATGGCTGCAGAGGCTCTTGAAAAGGCCGGAAAGAAGCTTGGAGTAAGGATAAAGGTAGAGACCAGAGGAAGCGGCGGAGCAAAAAATGTAGTGACGGACGCTGAGATCGCCGCAGCAAAGGGGATCGTGATCGCAGCTGACGCAAATGTCCCTATGGACCGCTTTGATGGAAAGCCTCTTGTCGAGGCAAGAGTCGCGGACGGGATCCATAAGCCTGAAGAGCTAATAAACCGTGCAAGAAAGGGTGATGCTCCTGTATATCACTCTGCCAAGGGCGTGGGGCATACTGATGATTCTGCAAAGGGCAGCGCCGGACACAAGATATACACAAGCCTTATGGCCGGTGTTTCAGCCATGCTTCCATTTGTAATAGGCGGCGGTATCCTTACAGCTATAGCCTTCCTTATAGACACTATTCTTGGCTTCGGCACGACAGGAGGATCAAACTTCGGATCCATGGTGCCTCTGTCAGCCTTCTTCAAGTATTCGGGCGGACTGGCAATGAGCCTTATGGTGCCTGTGCTGGCCGGCTTTATAGCTTATTCAATAGCAGACAAGCCGGGACTTGCGGTAGGTTTTCTTGGCGGACTCTTAGCGGCGAACGGAAATGCTCTTGCGGATAATTTCGCGAAGATATGGCCTGATGGACTCGGAGGCTTCCAGGGCTTTATAGACCGCTTTGCCTTCCAGCACAGCGGAAACACAGTATCAGGCTTCCTCGGAGGTATTGCAGTAGGCTTCCTGGCCGGATATATAGTCCTCTGGCTTGAGAAGAGTACAGAGAAGCTTCCTAAGTCAGTTCAGGGAATAAGACCTATGCTCATATATCCGGTGATCGGAATGTTTATAGTGTCTATTATCATGTGCTTCATATTCAACCCTCTGATCGGACTTATAAACACCGGGCTTTCGGACATGCTTACTGCCCTCGGACGTTCAGGAATGGTATGGCTTCTAGGCATGATTCTTGCAGGAATGATGGCTGTGGATATGGGAGGCCCGATCAACAAGGCAGCCTATGTATTCGGCACATTCATGCTGACAAACGCATCAGAGTATTTAAGCAAGGGAGCGCAGCAGTCTGATCCTAAGGTAGCACTCTGCTATATGTCGATGGCAGCCGTGATGATTGGCGGTATGTGCCCTCCTGTAGGAATAGCTATCGCATCGAAGCTTTTCCCGGGCAAGTTTACCAAAACTGAGAAGGAAGGCTTTGTGTCGAATATAGTAATGGGAGCAAGCTTCATAACAGAGGCGGCTATCCCGTTTGCAGCATCTGATCCGGCTCATGTGATCCCGGCGACCTTCTGCGGATCAGCAGTAGCAGGCCTGCTTTCAGCCCTGTTCGGCTGTACACTGATGGCTCCTCACGGAGGTGTCTTCGTAATAGCTACTATAGGCAGATGGCCTCTCTTCCTGCTCGCATGGCTGATCGGATCCTTTGTCACAGCGATCCTTTTGGGAGTGCTCAGGAAGGAAGTAGCAGCAGAAGACAGATAAGGGTAAAACAGTCTTTAAGAAAGAGAGCATGTCTGTTATAATATATACAATATTGATTCGGAATAGCACAGATTTTCAGGAGGAAATATCATGAAGGAATTCAAGTACACGATCACAGATCCACAGGGTATTCATGCAAGACCGGCAGGCCTTTTTGTAAAGGCAGCTGCCAAGTATCCATGCAGGGTTACTATAGCAAAGGACGGTAAGGAAGTAGATGCGAAGAGGATCCTGGGAGTTATGAGCCTCGGTGTCAAGCAGGGACATGAGGTAACTATCTGCACTGACGGCGAACAGGAGGAAGAGGCCTGCGCTGAGCTGGAGCAGTTCATGAAGGATAATCTTTGATATTTCGGGTGCCGCAGGAAGTGTCGTGACATATGACAGGTCCTGTGGCGCCTTTTTTGTAATAAGACAAAGAGAGGTAGATAAAGGTGCAGAAGGAATATTTGGGAAAGGCTGTTTTCACAGGAATAGCCATAGGAAAGATAAGCATCTATCACAAGAAGGATTCAGTTGTAAAAAGGGAGAGGACGGATGACCCCGAGAAGGAGATAAAGCGTTATCACGAGGCCAGCGAGGAAGCCAAAAGGGAGCTTGCCGCTCTTTATGACAAGGCCTTAAAGGAGGTCGGACAGGCAAATGCAGCCGTATTTGAGGTGCACCAGATGATGCTTGACGATCTCGATTATCAGGAGTCAGTCGAGAATATCATCCGTACCCAGAATGTAAATGCAGAGTTTGCAGTGGCTACGACCGGGGACAATTTCTCTGAGATGTTTGCCAATATGGACGATGATTATATGAGAGGAAGGGCAGCTGACGTAAAGGATATCTCGAACAGGGTCGTAGGTATCCTTTCAGGGACAGGCGGATCAGGCTTTACTGCAAAGGAGCCTTCTATCCTGCTGGCTGATGATCTGGCCCCGTCGGAGACAGTCCAGCTTGACAAGTCACTTGTCCTCTCATTTGTGACAAGGCATGGCTCTACGAATTCTCATACGGCCATTCTGGCACGTACTATGAATATACCTGCTCTAATAGGCGTGGATTTCACAGAGGATGATATGGAGGGACATACCGGGATAGTTGACGGATATACAGGAAGGTTCATTGTAGACCCTGATCAGGATGTCCTTAAGGAATATCAGGATAAGAAAAAACAGGAGGAGGAGAAGCAGAGGCTTCTTCTGGAGCTTAAAGGCAAGGAGAATATCACTAAGGACGGAGTGAAGATCAATGTCTTTGCCAATATCGGCTCGGTAAAGGATGTGGCTGATGTGCTGGCAAATGATGCCGGCGGTATAGGACTGTTCAGGAGTGAGTTCCTATATCTGGGCTGCGATGATTATCCGTCAGAGGAGGAACAGTTCAAGGCCTATAAGACAGTCGCAGAGAACATGGCTGGGAAAAAGGTGATAATCAGGACTCTTGATATAGGGGCAGACAAGCAGGTCGATTATTTCCACCTGGATCACGAGGACAATCCTGCCATGGGCTTTCGTGCCATAAGGATCTGCCTGAAGAGACCGGAAATCTTCAAGACCCAGCTTCGTGCTCTTTACAGAGCAAGCTATTACGGTAATATCTCCATAATGTTCCCTATGATAATCTCGGTCGATGAGGTGAGGAGGATAAAGGAGATAATAGCCGAGGTAAAGAAGGAGCTTGACCAGCAGAATCTCCCTTATAAGGACTGCGAGCTGGGTGTCATGATCGAGACGCCTGCTGCTGTCTGGATGTCAGGAGAGCTTGCCAGGGAGGTCGACTTCTTCTCCATAGGTACAAATGATCTGACGCAGTATACCCTTGCCTGTGACAGGCAGAATCCTAACCTTGAGGACTTCTCGGATACGCATCATCCGGCTGTAATAAGAGAGATAGAATACACTATAAAGAAGGGACACGAGGGAGGAGCCTGGGTAGGTATCTGCGGTGAGCTCGGAGCTGACACCTCACTTACCGAGACATTCCTTCGGATGGGAGTTGATGAGCTTTCGGTATCTCCATCCAGAGTGCTTGCGGTAAGAGATGCGATCAGGAAGACGGATCTGTCCAGATGAGCCCTCTTTACAAAATTACCCTTTTCCTGTATAGTAAAGATTGCGGCAAAAACGCAATTAAGTTAAGAGAAAGGTTTTTATGGACGTTCCGTTAGAATGTATTGGTCGATTGTATCAGAAAGTGGCTGGGAGGCGAATAAGCCACATAAGTGAGAGGTTCCCGGAAAGGATCGAGGGCGTGGATTCATTGTTCTCGATCCCTGATGTGCTTGATCGGCACGAGGTTGACAGACCTCTTATAGTCACGGATCCGCTTGTTTCAAAAAGCTCCTTTTTCGAGAGCTTCATAAATGACAGGGAGACAGGATACGTCGTATATCACTGGGTCAAGAAGGATCCTACCATATCACAGGCAGAGGAGATAGCGGAGTTCTATCAGAAGAATGACTGCGACTCCTTTATCGCTATCGGCGGAGGAAGCGCCATGGATGCTGCAAAGGGAGCAGCAGCGGCACTGGCAAGACCGGGTAAGCGGCTTTCTGATATGAGAGGCATGAACAGGGTCAGGCATGATACTCCGTTCTTTATAGCGGTGCCTACTACAGCCGGATCAGGCTCTGAGACTACAGGCATGACAGCTCTTGGTGAGAGCACGACAGGCTACAAGATCACGATCAATGATCCTCATCTCATGCCTGATGTGGCGGTTCTTGATCCTTCGCTTCTCATAAGTCTGCCTAAGGAGGAGACAGCCTATTCAGGAATGGATGCTCTTTCCCATGCGATCGAGAGCTATATGAATACGCCGTTTCATCTCGATAATACCGCAGAGGACTGTGAAGACGCAGTAGAGGGAATAATGGACGCCCTTCCCAAGGCCTTCGAGGACGGAGAGGATCTGGCTGCAAGAGAGGAGATGCTTATAGCATCCTTTACTGCAGGAAGAGCTCTGTCGGCAAGCGGGATCGGAAATATCCATGCTATTTCCCATGCGGTAGGAGGAGCATTGTCTCTTCCGCACGGACTTGTTTGTGCGGTGGTAATGCCATATGTGCTTAGAGAGTACGGATCAGTAGCGGTACCATATCTCGCCAAGCTTGCTTCTATATGTGATATAGAAAAGGACGGCACCAGACAGGAACGGGCCATAGGTCTTATTGATACTATACTTGACATGAACGAGGAGATGGGGATTCCGAAGCATCTTGAAATTGATGAGGCGGATATACCAAGACTCGCGGCATTTGCTTACAGGGAGGTCAATCCCTGGTATCCGGTGCCGGTCAAGTTTGACAAAAAGAGATTTGCAAAGATTTTAAGGCTTGTAAGAGCCTGATACAATGAGAGCGAGGTGACACCTTCATGGAATCGGATAATCATTATCGAGCGATGTATACAGATTTGAAAATGACATGGAGGAAATGTCACTATGTTAGATATATACAGGACAGACGACGCTGTAATACATGAAAGCGATCGTTTTGAGCCCGGCTGCTGGATCAAGCTGACCGCGCCATCTGCCGACGAGTGCGAGGAGGTGGCCACAAAATTTAAAATGGATATAGATGATGTCAGGGCGGCACTCGATGAGGAGGAAAGCTCCAGAATCAGTGTCGAGGATGACTATACCCTTATACTTATCGATATCCCTACAGCAGAAGAAAGAAACAGCCGCCATACATATACGACTATACCGCTTGGCATCCTTTTACGGGATGATCTGATAATGACCGTATGCAACGAGGAGACATCTGTCCTCCGGTCTTTTATTGACCACAGGGTAAGAGAGTTCTCGACAAAGAAGCAGATGAGGTTTACATATCAGATCCTCTACAATACCAGCATGGTCTATCAGTCGCTTCTGCGAACTATAGACAGACAGCGTACAGAGATAGAGGAGAGGATAAACGGCGATCGTACAGAGGATGGAGATCTGGTGGACCTGCATGAGCTCGAGTCCAACCTCGTTTACTTTGCGACATCACTGCGTGCCAACAATCTCGTTGTCGACAGGCTGACCAGATATACAAAGATCAGGCAGTATGACGAGGATGAGGATATACTTGAGGACGTGATAGTCGAGACCAAGCAGGCTATAGAGATGACATCCATCTACCGTGATATAATAAACGGTACCAGGGATCTGATAAGCACTCTGATCAATAACCGTCTGAATAACGCGATGAAATATCTTGCGGCAATAACGATCGTTCTATCAGTTCCTACTATCATAGGAGGACTCTGGGGAATGAACGTTGATGCCAGATGGATGCCCTTTTCGCATACGCCGTTCGGATTCGCTATACTCTGTCTGCTTACTCTTATCATAAGCATAATAACAGCAATAGTACTAAAAAAAAGAAAGATGCTTTAGGAAAGGAGAGAAATGAAGATCTTAAGCTTCTGTGTACCATGCTATAATTCGTACACATTCATGAGAAAATGTATTGACTCGCTTCTGCCAGGAGGAGAGGATGTAGAGATCCTTATCGTTGATGATGGCTCTACGGACAGGACAGGAGAGCTTGCTGACTCCTATCAGAAAGCCTATCCTGGCATAGTAAGAGCGATTCATCAGGAAAACGGAGGCCATGGTGCAGCCGTGAATACAGGTATCCGCGAGGCAAAGGGACTTTATTTCAAGGTAGTGGATTCTGATGACTGGGTGGACAGGGATGCCTATCTTCAGATCCTTGATACATTAAGACGTTTCTCTGAGATGGAGAAGCCGGTCGATATGCACCTGTCCAATTTCGTTTATGAGAAGCTGTCTACAGGTCACCAGAGAAGGATGCTGCTTTCACCTCTTTTCCCGGAGAATCAGATAATAGGCTGGGACGGGATGAAGAGAAATATCAAGGGCTTTTCTATCCTGATGCATTCTGTGATCTACCGTACAGGCCTGCTGCATGACTGCGGTCTCAAGCTTCCTCAGCATACCTTCTATGTAGACAACCTTTATGTCTATATACCGCTTATCCATGTAAAGACCCTTTACTATGAGAATGTAAGCTTCTACAGATACTACATAGGCCGCGAGGGTCAGTCAGTTGCTGAGCAGACAATGATAAAGAGGATAGACCAGCAGCTTCGGGTCAATTATGCTATGATAGACGCAGTAGACCCGTGGCAGGTAGAGGAGCCTCATCTGAGGAAGTATCTTCTGTCATATTTGGAATCAGTGACAGTGGTCTCCACATCGATTGGATATCTGTCAAAGGATCCGGTGAACTATAAGAAGATAGATGACCTCTGGAAATATATCTACGATCACGATAAGAGGACCTATCATCAGCTCAGATACGGAGTCCTAGGCTTTGCGATGAGGTTTAAGGGAGCGGCTGGCAAGAGGTTAGGGATCTTTTTCTATCATCTGGCCCAGAGATTCATTGGATTCAACTAAGGGGATTGACAAAGTTTTAACAGACTTGTATTATGAACGGAGGAGGACGGGGCAGATCCTGTCCCATTCCAAAGCCTTGACGAAGACAAGAGGGACGGTTCCTATGTCTTCGAAAAAATAAGTTAAAAGGACAGGAGACCGTCCTCCTGCCTTTCGGAGGAAAAAATGGCTGATTACAAGAATCTGAAAATTGAACAGGATGGCGCAACAGCAGTGCTTTCCATCTGCAGACCAAAGGCTCTCAACGCTCTGAATTCAGAGACTATCGATGAGCTTAACGACGCCCTGACTGAGATCGAGGCAAATGACGAGATCAAGGTCCTTATCCTTACAGGCGGTCCTTGCTTCAACAAGAAGCTCGGTGGAGACGATCCTTACCGTTCATTTGTAGCAGGTGCAGACATCTCCGAGATGTATGGATTTGATGCTCCGGCAGCAAGGAAGTTCGGAATGAAGGCAAGTGTTCCTTTCTTCAAGCTTATGAACATGAGACAGGTTACTATCGCTGCTGTAAACGGATTCGCTCTTGGCGGCGGCTGTGAGATCTCAATGGCCTGTGATATCAGGATCGCTTCAGAGAACGCTATTTTCGGACAGCCTGAGTGCGGACTCGGTATCATCCCGGGATTCGGTGGCACACAGAGACTTGCAAGGCTTGTTGGAATGGGAAGAGCCAAGGAGATGATCTTCACCTGCGAGAATATCAAGGCAGATGAGGCATACAGGATCGGCCTTGTAAATAAGGTAGTTCCTAAGGAAGAGCTTATGCCGGCTGCAAAGGCAATGGCAGAGAAGATCGAGGCAAATGCTTCATATGCTGTATCAGTAGCAAAGGCTGCTATAAACAACGGCTATGATATGGATATCAAGAATGCAGTTGAGCTCGAGGCAAATCTCTTCGGCGTAGTAAATGATACTCACGATAAGAAGGAGGGCATGGGAGCCTTCTTAAAGATCGACGGAAAGACAGACAAGAACTTTACAGATTTCTGATATAAATGGTGATATAGCCCTTATGTATCCCCGGCGCCATTGACGCCGGGTGATTTTTTAGGAGGAAAAATGGCAAAGAATCCAGTAGTTACAATAAAGATGAGCGACGGAGCCGTAATGAAGGCTGAGCTCTACCCAGAGATAGCTCCGAACACAGTAAATAATTTTATAAGCCTTATAAATCACGGCTTCTATGACGGAGTGGGCTTTCACAGGGTAATAGAGGGCTTCATGATACAGGGAGGCGATCCTGACGGAAACGGTACAGGGGGCCCTGGATATTCTATTAAGGGAGAGTTTGCCTCAAATGGCTTTAAAAATGATCTGAAGCACACAGCAGGTGTCCTTTCCATGGCAAGGACAATGGATCCGGATTCCGCCGGAAGCCAGTTCTTTATCATGCATAAGGATGCTCCGCATCTCGATGGAGAATATGCAGCCTTCGGTAAGATAATCGAGGGCATGGATGTGGTAAATAAGATAGCAGAAACAGAGACCGACTGGTCAGACCGTCCATTGGAGCCCCAGGTCATGGAGGAGGTCACAGTAGAGACATTTGGCCAGACCTATCCTGAGCCTGAAGAGGTATGAGGGCAGCTTTTCTATGCATATTTCATGAGGTGACCGGACTTTACTGTCCTGGCTGCGGAGGGACAAGAGCACTACGCTTCCTTCTGCACGGCCATCCCCTGCTTTCGCTATGGTATCATCCTCTAGTGCTCTATGGCGTTTTTCTTATCATCTATTACTGCATAAGGGCAGCTACAGCACTTATTGCAAAAGAAAACAGCTCGTCCGGGTCCGGAGGAGCTGTAGTAAGAGCAATAGCTTTGCTTGACAGAAAGCAAAAGCTTCATAGGGATGCTCCCCTCTGGGGAGCGCTTGTCCTGCTTGTTATAAACTGCATATTAAAGAATGCTATCCTGCTGATCGCCGGAGTGGATCCACTGCCATAGATCAGTCCAGCTTAATGCCTGAAAGAAGACTTGAAAGGTCAGTGCCGAAGCCCTTCTTTTCAGGCTTTTTCTTATCATGATGGTCACTGCCCTTTCCCTTTGGACGGTTATTCCTGCGGGCCTTGTCAGGACGTTTGTTGTCTGTCCTGTTCTCATGCTTTGCCTGACTCTGGCTGCCATCTTCTCTCATAGTAAGGGAAATCCGTCCCTTTTCCTTATCTACATCAAGCACGGTCACATCTACTATATCACCTATATTCAGGACGTCGAGCGGATGATTAATATGCCTGCTTGAGATCTGCGAGATATGAACGAGGCCGTCCTCATGGACGCCTATATCTACAAAGGCTCCGAAATCTACAATATTCCTGACTGTACCCTTAAGCTTCATGCCAGGGGTCAGGTCATCCATGGAAAGTACATCGCTTCTGAGTACAGGGCGTGGCATCTCGTCACGTGGATCACGGCCAGGCTTCTTAAGCTCCTTTATTATGTCATCAAGCGTCATCTGACCTATATCAAGCCTTGTGGAAAGGGAATCGACTGAGGATGCCCTTTCTTCTATATCGCTAAGAGCACCCTTTCTTAAGTCATCCGCGCTATAGCCGAGAAGCGAAAGCAGATCATAGGTCTTCTGGTAGCTTTCCGGATGGACACCGGTATTGTCAAGAGGCTCCTCTCCGTTACGGATACGGAGGAAGCCGGCACACTGCTCATAGGCCTTTGGCCCAAGTCCCTTTACCTTGAGCAGGTCACCCCTTCTGGTAAAGCTGCCGTTTGCCTCACGGTATTCGATGATGTTTTTGGAGGTGGTCTTCGTGATACCTGATATATAGGATAGAAGCGGAGCAGAGGCTGTATTCAGATCGACTCCGACTGAGTTTACGACCGACTCGACTACACCCGAAAGGGCCCCTGAAAGCTTCTTCTGGTTCATATCATGCTGATACTGCCCTATTCCTATGGCCTTTGGATCTATCTTTACATATTCGGACAGAGGATCGATGAGACGACGGGCAAGGGATGCCGCTCCACGTCCCTCTACATCGAGATCAGGAAGCTCCTTTGCAGCAAGCTCACTTGCCGAGTAAACGGAGGCGCCGGCCTCATTTACGATCACGTACTGAAGCGGGCGTGATGATTCCTTTATTATTTTAGCAATGATGGCCTCAGATTCCCTTGAGGCTGTACCGTTTCCAAGAGCAATGAGATCCACTGAATATCTGTCTATAAGAGCCCCGATCTTCTTCTTCGTGCCGTCTATATCATTCTTTGGCTTGAATGGGAAGACCATATCTGTAGTAAGTATACGTCCTGTGCAGTCACATACGGCGATCTTGCAGCCATGGACAAAGCCCGGATCCCAGGACAGAACGGTCTTTCCTGCTATAGGCGGGGAGAGAAGAAGGGAACGGAGATTGGCCTGAAATACCTTTATCGCTCCATCCTCAGCCATATCGGTAAGGTCACCTCTGATCTCTCTCTCGATCGAAGGGGCTATAAGGCGATCGTATGAATCTCTTATGGCATCCTTAAGGACAGGGGTGGTGACCGGATTTTCGACAGTTATGACCTGTCTCGTAAGATAGGATAGAATATCCTCACTGGGTGCAGTAATGCTTACAGAAAGACAGTCCTCCTTTTCCCCGCGGTTCATTGCAAGGATCCTGTGGCCGGGGATGGTGGAAAGCTTTTCAGAATAATCATAGTACATCTCATAGACGCCTGCATCATCGCCTTTTTTCTTTGATGAAGAGATAAGCCCCTGCTTTCTGGTAAGCTCCCTGATATGGCTTCTATAGCCGGCATTATCAGAAATCGATTCGGCTATTATATCACAGGCGCCCTGGATGGCATCCTCAGGTACATGGACGTCGTTTTCAGGATCTACATATCTGCTAGCCTCGTCGATAAGAGGAGTCGTGGTCTTCTGCGAGATGATAAGCTGAGCAAGCGGCTCAAGTCCCTTTTCCTTTGCTATAGTCGCGCGGGTACGTCTCTTTGGCTTATATGGCCTGTATATATCCTCGACCTCGGCAAGGGTAAGCGCTGCGTCGAGGCTTTTTGCTATTTCAGGAGTCATGGCTCCGGCTTCCTCGATAGTGGAGCGTACAGTGGCTTTTCTTTCCTCGAGTCCCCTCAGATAGGTCAGGCGGTCGCCTAATACGCGGAGAGCGTCGTCGTCGAGTCCTCCGGTGATCTCCTTTCTGTATCTGGCTATAAAGGGAATGGTATTTCCTTCGTCCAGAAGCGTTATCGCAGCATCTACCTGCGATTTCCTGACATTCAGTTCCTGTGCTATTAAAGCGTTAATATCCATTGAAATTTCCTGCTGAAAAGAATTAAATGATACATCGACAGATTATAGACCAGTTTGATCTGTGCGTCAAATGAACTGAGGACTTGAGAAAAAGACAGGATTTATTTATAATAAAAGCTATGGAAAGATTTGAAAGCTTAAGCGATCAGGATACGAGACGGTTTGCCGAAAAGCTGGCAGAGAAGGCTGCTCCGGGGGACGTTTATACCCTTTCCGGAGATTTGGGCGTCGGTAAAACCGTATTTGCCAAGGGCTTCGCCAGGGGACTGGGAGTGACTGAGCCGGTCACAAGCCCTACATTTACAATAGTTCAGGAATACACAAGCGGACGGCTGCCCTTCTATCATTTCGATGTATACAGGATCTCTGATCCTGATGAAATGGAGGAATGCGGCTTCTATGACTATCTGGACCGCGGAGGAGTCGTCCTTATCGAATGGGCAGAGCTTATAGAGGATGTGCTTCCGAGACCCCGTACAGAGATCACCATTTCAAAGGATCTTGCGGGAGATGATGGCTACAGGCTTATAGAGATAAGGAGACGCTGAAGGGATAATAAGGATGAGGATATTAGGAATAGATTCCTCAGGACTCGTCGCATCGGTAGCGGTTATTGACGATGATGTCCTGCTTGGAGAATTTACAACAGATTACAGGAAGACCCACAGCACCACGCTTATGCCGATGCTCGATCAGCTGATACAGATGCTTGGGATCCCGCTTTCATCGATAGATGCGATAGCTGTAGCAGCAGGGCCGGGAAGCTTTACAGGACTGCGTATAGGAGCAGCGACCGTAAAGGGGCTTGCTTATGCCCTCTCTATTCCGGTGATAGCGGTTCCTACCGTAGATGCGATCGCATACAATCTATACGGATCAAGGAGACTTATCTGTCCTCTTATGGATGCCAGAAGACAGCAGGCCTACTCAGGACTCTACAGGTTCTCAGAGACCAATAAGTTCATAGTCAGGAAGGAGCAGACTCCTGAGAGTATAGCCGACATAATCGAAAGGATAAATATTGAGGATCTCCCGGTCACCTTCTTAGGAGACGGGGTCCCGGTATTTAAGGATTTCATAGAGAAAAATACTACGGTGGACTATGATTTCGCTCCGGCCTTCTGCAACAGGCAGAGAGCTGGCGCTGTTGCTTCTCTTGGCAGATTATATTTCAACAAGGAGTTCTATACCTCGGCAGAGGAGTTCAGACCTGTATATCTGCGCAAGTCTCAGGCTGAGAGAGAGGCAGAGGAAAGAAAAAAGGCCGGATCTGGCGCAGGAGGATACAATGCTTGATGTCTGCCTTCTGGGTACAGGCGGGATGATGCCTCTGCCGAGAAGGTTTCTTACATCACTGGCTCTTCGCTTCAATGGCAGGACGCTTCTGATAGACTGCGGGGAAGGCACTCAGGTAGCTATGAAAAAGGCAGGAGTTTCTCCATATCCTATCGACGCTATCTGCTTTACCCATTATCATGCCGATCATATAAGTGGACTTCCTGGTCTGCTGCTTGATATGGGAAATTCCGACAGGACGGAGCCTGTCCATCTCTACGGACCCAGAGGCCTTAAGAGGATAGTATCGGCGCTTACAGTGATTACTCCCCAGCTTCCCTTTGAACTTGTCTGTCACGAATACCACAACGACGAGGAGATCTTTGCAGTCAGCGGTATCAGGGTAAGGGCTTTCAGGGTCTGTCACAATGTGATATGCTATGGATACACAGCAGAGATAGACAGGAAGGGAAGATTTGATGCTGATGCAGCAAGGTCGCTTGGAATCCCGCTTGAGTACTGGCATCTGCTGCAGAAGGGTCAGGAGGTAGGAGGCTTTGTACCGGGTCAGGTAATGGGACCTGACAGGAAGGGACTGAAGGTCACCTATACTACTGATACCAGACCAGTCAGATCGATAGAAGAGAATGCAGCAGGCAGCGATCTCTTTATCTGCGAGGGAATGTACGGAGACCCTGAGAAGGCAGCAAGCGCCAAGGAGAAAAAGCACATGACCATGCAGGAGGCTGCCGGTCTTGCATCAAGAGCCGGAGTAGGGGAATTATGGCTTACACATTATTCTCCATCTATGACAGATCCGAGGATATATACAAAGGAGCTTGAGAGGATATTTAAAGCCACAACTGTCTGCAGGGATGGATGGAAGAAGGAGCTTGATTTTACAGACGAAGGAGAGGCCTGACTATGAGTGCGAGAAGAACGGCGCGAACGGTTATATTGGTACTTATCTGTGCATGTATAGTAGTTGGATACTACACCTATCTGGACAGGACCACGTCTGAGAAGGCGAATAATTCTGAGAATGTAAGGATCACTGAAAAGGACAGGCTCCTTACTATGGACTTCGAGAAGAATTATCCTCCTACTCCGCGCGAGGTCATAAAGGTATACAACAGATACTTGAATCTATGCTTCGGTGGCAGCAAGCTTTCTTCAAAGGATATAAAGACTCTTGCGGGCAAGATCCGCCAGATGATGGATCCAAAGCTTGCCGATGCGAATCCGGCAGATGACTATGAAAGGAGTCTGTCACAGGAGATAAAGGAGTATACGAGCAGGAAGACCAAGATGATAAGCACCGATGTTTGTGATACCTCCGATGTGATATACGGTAAGCTTGACGGTAGTGATGTAGCCTATGTCAGGGCGACATATTCCATTAAGGAAGCCTCAAGCTATCAGAGGACCTTTCAGAGGTTTATCCTCAGGATGGATGATAAGGATCACTGGAAGATAGTCGGATTCGAGCTTACTGATGCTGATGGCAATCCATTAGCTCAGGGACACGTGATAAAAGCTGGAGAAAAAACAAAGTGAAGATTTTAGGAATTGAAAGCTCCTGCGACGAGACCGCAGCAGCTGTGGTCTGTGATGGCAGGAAGGTCCTTTCAAATGAGATATCAACCCAGATCCCCATACATACTCTCTATGGCGGAGTAGTACCGGAGATCGCCTCGAGAAAGCATGTGGAGAGGATCACCCAGGTCGTTGATCTGGCCTTGAGAAAGGCGGATGTAAGCCAGAAGGAAATAGACGCGGTTGCGGTTACCTACGGACCGGGGCTGGTCGGACCTCTTCTGGTAGGAGTATCCTTTGCAAAGGCATTTGCCTATGCTAATGGAAAGCCGCTTATAGGGATAAATCATATATCAGGTCACATAAGCGCGAATTACATAGCTTCTCCTGAGCTAAAGCCTCCATTTCTCTGCCTTGTGGTATCTGGAGGACATACCCATCTGGCCAGGGTTAAGGACTACGGAGTCTATGAGGTCCTGGGCCGTACTGTTGATGATGCGGCAGGAGAAGCCTTTGACAAGGTCGCAAGAGCCATAGGCCTTGGATATCCTGGCGGGCCAAAGATTGAAAAGGCTGCCAGGGAAGGGGATAAGGACGCGATAGATTTTCCTCAGGCTAAGGTCGCAGACCATCCATATGATTTCTCATTCTCAGGACTTAAGTCGGCAGTGCTCAATTATCTGAATCATCAGAAGATGTCGGGCGAGGGCATTTCACGGAATGACGTAGCAGCTTCATTCCAGAAGGCGGTAGTAGAGGCTCTCACAGGTCATGTGTCAATGGCCCTGGAGGAATTTGGTGAGAAAAAGTTCGCTCTGGCAGGAGGGGTTGCTTCTAACGGAGCCTTAAGAGAAGCAGTAAGAAAGGCATGTGAGGAGCACGGAGTGTCATTTTACTGTCCTGATCCTATCCTCTGTACGGATAATGGGGCAATGATTGCCGCTGCCGGATACCATGAATACCTTAAGGGGACGCGGTCCGGACTGGATCTTAATGCTATTCCTTCTCTTTCCTTATGAGAAGATCAGTGAGGGTCTATGCTTAGAGAAAAAGCTCTTTTATACATCGAAAAAAACAGGGAAAATGTGATCGATCTTCTGACCGCTGTGACCGAGATTCCGGCTCCTACCGGAGATGAGGGTGAGCGGTCAGAATTCATATTGAATTACCTTGAGAATAACGGCGCAATCGGAGTATACAAGGATGCAGCCGGAAATGTGATTTATCCATATGGTATCAGAGCCGGAAAGCACAATGCAGTGATGATGGCCCATATGGATACTGTCTTCAAGAGGGATGTAAGTCTTTCTGTAAAGGAGCATGACAGTAAGCTATACTGCCCCGGCATAGGAGATGACACTGCAAATCTTGTCTGTCTGATGCTTCTTGCGGCTTTTGCTGCCAAGGAAAAACCATCTATCAGATGCGGCATATACTTCGTTTTCGGGACCTGTGAGGAGGGCCTTGGGAACCTGAAGGGCAGCAGGCGATTTATGGAGGAGCATGCTGACAGGATCTCGCATTTCTGGGCTTTTGATCTCTATTACAGAAAGATTTATACAGATGTGGTAGGCTCCCTGCGCTATAGGATAAGGATCAATACCATAGGCGGACATTCATATCTGAATTTCGGAAACCCAAACGCTATTTATGTGGCTTCGCAGATCATAGGCGACCTCTACCGCCTGAAGCCTTCTCGGGATGAGGTCTTTACCTATAATGTCGGGACTATAGCCGGAGGAAACTCTGTAAACAGCATAGCTGAGGAGGCCTCGTTTACGATGGAGTTTCGTACCGCTGACCCTATGGTAATGAAGAAATGCGATCAGGCTATCCATGATATACTGAAGCGCTATAAGCCTCTTACCACAGGGATTTCCATAGAGCTTCTGGGAAAAAGGCCATGCGCCCAGGGCGTTCCTGAGGAATCCGTTGAGAAGATGATAGAGCGGGCAAGAGAGAGCATAAGGTCAGTTATCGGGATTGATCCGGAGGAGACCTCAGCATCTACAGACTGTAATATACCTCTTTCGATGGGAGTTCCTGCCATCTGCATAGGACTCTGTGACGGAGCCATGCTCCATACCGAGGAGGAATGGATCTGGAAGGATTCTGTCGCAAAGGGCCTTAAGCTGCTATTTCATCTGACCTACAGATACTATATGGATGAAGATTGAAAGCTGCTTGAGGTTTTTTAAATAAATGATTGAAGCCTGAACTGCTTTTCTTGTAAAAAAACGGGTTTTTCCCGGCCTTTTTTCCGGGAAAACAAAAAAATCACTTCACATTCATTTTCAAACTGATATAATAGCCCTTGGAAACAGGGAAGAGGAAATGCTCCCTGCTCACTATCAATGTTACAAGGAGGAAATAGTTAATGAATTACTTCAAAAAGGGACTTGCAGTTGCACTTGCAGCAGCCTGTGCATTTACCTTTGCACCGGTTGCAGCTACTACACTTGCAGCAAATGCAGAGACAACAGACAAGACAGAGGTAAGCTATTCAGTAAAGGGTGAGAAGAAGACTGCCCAGACTGATGCGGCTCTTAGCGCCTCGAAGAAGACAAATGCGGCTATCGAGCTTGATACAGTTGTAAACAAGACAACTACCATAGCAGTAGCCAACACCTCAGCAGCTGTATACTATATGCCTGAGGACGCTACAGTAGTAAGCGCAAAGCCGGCAGGATCGGATGATAAGACCGCTACTGTTGCCGCTTTAAAGGCTGGCAATACAAAGATCAACATCACTGTAGGAAGTGCAAAGTATTCGATCCCTGTAAATGTTTCATCAACAGGATCTGATGTGGTAAAGACTCAGGTCAATGGAAAGGATGCAAGCGAACTCGATCTTGATTCTTACGCTTCTACAGCACCGAATGCTGTAAAGTCAGTAAAGATTACAGGAAGCTCACTGTGCGGACTGCCTGTAGTATATGATCTTTATACCGATAAGGACGGAAAGGCCATTGCAGGAAATTCAAATGCAATTGCTTCGGTTGCCCAGGACGGTACAGTTACAGCTGGAAAGACAGCAGGAACTGTTTATGTAAAGGTCTACACGGCTGATTCAAACGCAAGGCAGATAAAGGGTGATGCAAAGTGGGTAAAGGTCACTGTAAATACTGACGCCCAGGCCATCATCACAGCTCCGTCAGAGATAAAGCTCGACTTCAAGAATCACTCAAAGGTCGACCTCGCAAAGGAGATCACAAGCAATGCAAAGAACGCTACAGTTTCCTATACAAAGAAGGCATATGACAAGCAGAATGTGAATGCAGCTGATATCACAGGAACTGTCTTAAGTGCAAAGCAGATCGGTGAGATGACTCTTGTCGTAACCGTTGGCAAGGGAACTGATACCCGTGCCACAAGCAAGGAGATCAAGGTTTCTGTTGTTGATGAGATAAAGAAGAGCGCAGCTAAGATCACTGTTGCTCCTAATGTCCGTCTTCTTGTCGGAGGTACGCAGGCTCTTGACGCAAAGACTACAGCTACAGGCGCAGCCATCAGCTACAGTTCTGATAATACTTCTGTTGCTGATGTAGACAGCGCAACAGGAATCGTTACTGCCAAGGCAGCAGGTATTGCAACCATCACCGTAAAGTCTGCAGCAACAGATGACTTCGATCAGGCAACTGCAACGGTTACTGTCATAGTTGACAAGCAGGAGATCGTAGTAAAGCCACAGACAGTAAAGGGCGTAAAGGTCGCTAACGTAAAGGGAGCTAAGATAAAGGTCAGCTGGAAGAGTCAGGGCGGAAATGTCCTCTACCGTGTATATAAGAAGGTAGGCTCATCAAAGAAGTGGTCTGGAAAGAACGTTACTGGAAGCAGCACTACTCTCGCTGTAAAGAGCGGAGCAAAGGTTACTGTAAAGGTAAAGGCTTATACAGTCGATGCCACAGGCAAGAAGACCTGGGGTCCAAAGGCTACAGTAGCAAAGGCCTTCAAGACTGACAGAAAGTGATCTGGAAAAGACAAGAAAAAAAGGCACCCATATGGGTGCTCTTTTTTTAGGCAGAGGCAAGCTCATTTAGTCGTATAAGGAAGCTTGTCTGGTCTGTCACAAGCTCCGAGTCCATACCGAAGGCTCTTGCACCCTCGACATTTTCACTGCGGTCATCGAAGAAGATGCTTTCCTTCGGATCAAGCGAGTATTTCTCACATAGAGCTGCATAGATATCACGGTCAGGCTTTGCCTTATGGATCATGTAGGAGACCATGGCTCCGTCCATATCGTCCATGAAATCAGAATATTGTGTGTGCTTCTTGAAAAGTCCCTCTGGATAGTTGGAGAGAAGGTAGAGATTATAGCCGGCCAGTTTCAGGCGATGTACCATATCCCATATCTTGGGGCGGGGAACATGCATGAATTCACCATGCTCTATGAACCATCTGATCACCTTTATATCAGAAGGATAGAGTTTCTCGAAATCGGCAATGATCTCTTCGTCAGTTTCGATTCCAAGATCAAACTTATGCCAGATGCCCTGGGGAGAGTCAAACATTTCGTGACCTACCCGTTCTGCCTGGTCGAGAGAGAGGCCATAGTCAGTTAGCATTGCCCTCCAGCGGTAGAGAAGCAGAACATCTCCCAGATCAAAAATGATATTCCTGTATTTTTTCATCAAAAATTCACCTCGTCTATGGAATTATAACAGTTTTCATGGTAAAATCAAAGTGATAGACAAAGTACAAGGAGGTGCCGGTATGGGAGCTTTTCAGATCACAGGATATGGATATGATCCTTATAGTGCATATCAGAGCTCTTCAGCTACAGGTGCAGGAAGAGATGAAAATACAAAAAAGCCTGTCTTAAATCCCGGTGAGTCGGAGGAGATAAAACCCGGTAAGAAGTCATCACCTGCTGAATGTGAGACATGCAGGAAGAGGAAATACCAGGATGGATCAGACGAAGGAAATGTATCGTTCAAGTCTGCCGCCCATGTGAGTCCTGAGGCTGCCGGGGCTGCGGTAAGAGCCCATGAGGGCGAGCATGTGGCCAATGCTTACAATAAGGCAAAGCAGGGTGGCGGTAAGGTTCTGCAGGCTTCAGTAGCGATACATACTGCTGTATGTCCTGAGTGCGGCAGAGTCTATGTGTCCGGCGGTACCACGACGACAAAGATCGCCTATCCGAACGAGACCAATCCATATCAGAGGAATGCTGCCTCCTATGACAGGGCAAGGGGTCTCGTCGGATCTAACCTTGATCTTACTGCCTAGGCTATGCTGAGGGCAAGCTCCATCATATCGGTGAAGGATCTTTCTCTCTGATCACTTGAGAGTTCCCTTCCGGTCAGGATCTCATCGGAGATAGTGAGTATCGAAAGGGCTTTTTTGTGAAGCCGCGCAGCCTCCATATAGAGGGCTGCGCTTTCCATTTCTATGCAGAGCACGCCCATCCTTATCCAGCCATCATTGGCATCAGGATCGTCACAGTAGAAGGTATCTGATGACAGCACATTTCCAACCTTTACTGAAAGCCCCGATTTTCCGGCGGCTGTATAGGCTGCATTCAGAAGACCGAAGTCGGCTGTCGGCGCAAAGGTTCCCTTAAGTCTGTACTGAGAGGCAAAGGCAGAGTTGGTGCAGGCTCCCTCTGCCAGGACTATATCTCTTACTTTGCAATCCTGACTTATGGAACCGGCTGTGCCTACCCGGATTATCTGATCTACATCATAGAAGCTGAAAAGCTCGTGGCAGTAGATCCCCATGGACGGCATCCCCATACCGGCTCCCATTACGGAGATTTCTTTCCCGCCATATGTCCCGGTGAAGCCGAGCATATTTCTGACATCGGTTACCAGCCGAGGATTCTCAAGGAAATGCCTGGCTATGAATTTCGCTCTGAGCGGGTCCCCCGGCATCAGGACAGTCCTTGCGAAATCCCCCTTTTCTCCTCTGTTATGTGGTGTTGCCATAGATTCATTCCTCCAAATTCAATAAGCATTTTCAAAGGTTACAGCATGAACAGGCTTCCTTTTTAGAATGTTCAGGTATCTTTATTTTAACAGAAAGAAGAAGTTTTTTCTATCCAGATCTGGGCAACGGAAAGATTTAACTGCTGGTCTGCCAGAAACTTCTACTGGAGCGAGTAAGATTATTGTTATGCTTATGGCAATTGAGAATAGTAATTCCGCTAAGTCATTAACTGCTATTAGTGATGGAAGAAGTATTACTGCGAAAAAGACCGCATAGGAGATCACTTCTATTGATCAGCTCCTATGTCCGCAGCTGTCGAGTGAGTGAAGTAAACGACTGTCTTTCCGAGGTTATAGGAATGATCATAGGCCTTTCGCCAAATTTAGTG
>DLDA01000004.1 GCA_002480925.1 Lachnospiraceae bacterium UBA7784
GTCCTCCAGGCCTGATCTCCCTTCTTCTCTTCTATTTCAGAGATACCAAGTCCTGTAAATAGCTCCTTCTTTCCTAGGAAATAAGCTTCCAGTGTAGAGGTAAAAAGGCTCTTTCCAAAACGTCTCGGCCGGCTTAGAAAGATCTCCCGGCTCTTTTTCCTAAGCCTGTCTATATAGCTGGTCTTATCAACATAGACCATACCCTTGTCCCTTAATGTCTCGAATGTCTGTACACTTGTCGGAAGAAGTCTCTCCATAGTCCATGCCGTCCTTTCTCAGGGTTTTGCCATATGATCATTGTAGCATAAAAAGGGGACAGGGTATAGATACAAGTATCTTCCCATTTCGAGAGGATCAGAACCAAAACAACCGGAGGCCTGCCAATACAGCATCACGCCTCCGGTCTATTATTGCCTGTTAAATGCAAAAGCCCATTAAAGTGTTACCTTACAGAATTTTTTCTTACCCTTACGCAGGATGAAGTCCTTCTCAAAATCCGCCTTTTCATAAGAAGTGTGGATATCGGTCACCTTTTCTCCGTTTACAGTGACTCCGCCCTGCTCGACTGCCCTTCTCCCTTCGTTTCTCGAGGAAGCCAGACCTGCTGCGACCAGAACGCCGATTATATCAATACTACCATCGCGGAAATCCTTTTCAGCAATCTGAGCTGAAGGCATATTCTCGGCTGAACCGCTCGTAAATATAGATACTGCGGCCTCCTCTGCCTTTCTCGCCTCATCCTCGCCGTGAACCATGGATGTAAGCTCGTGGGCCAGGATCTTCTTTGCCTCATTAAGCTGTTCACCCTGCCACTTGTCCATCTCATCGATCTGTTCAAGCGGAAGGAAGGTCATCTTGCGAAGGAAGCCAAGCACGTCCTGATCGTCTACGTTTCTCCAGTACTGGTAAAAATCGTACGGACTTGTCTTGTCAGGATCGAGCCAGACGGCTCCGCCGGCGGTCTTTCCCATCTTGGTCCCGTCATGCTTCAGAAGGAGGGCGATCGTCATAGCATAGGCATCCTTACCCAGCTTCTTCCTGATAAGTTCCGTTCCTCCGAGCATATTTGACCACTGATCATCTCCACCGAACTCCATATTGCAGCCGTAATCCTGGTAGAGCCTCAGGAAATCGTAGCTCTGCATCAGCATATAGGAGAATTCAAGGAATGACAGTCCCTTTTCCAGACGGTTCACATAGCATCTGGCACGAAGCATGTCGTTTACAGAAAAGCATGGTCCTATATCGCGCATGAAGTCAAGGAAATTGAGATTACGCAGCCAGTCTGCATTGTTTACTATCCTGGCCTTTCCCTCTCCAAACTCGATGAAACGGCTCATCTGCTTCTTGAAGCATTCTACATTGTGATCGATCGTCTCGGTCGTCATCATCTTTCTCATATCACTACGCCCCGAAGGATCTCCGATCATGGCTGTCCCGCCGCCCATCAGGGCAATAGGCTTGTTGCCGCCCTGCTGCAGCCTCTTCATCAGGATCATAGCCATGAAATGTCCGACATGCAGTGAGTCAGCAGTCGGATCGAAGCCAATATAGAAGGTAGCCTTCCCGTTGTTTATAAGGTCTCTGATTTCTTTTTCATCTGTAACCTGAGCTATAAGGCCTCTGGCTACAAGTTCGTCATATAATGTCATTTTGTCCTCCTGGATGGGCCAGCAGCTGGCAGTATTACAAAGTGCCGCTCTGATCCTCTATACCCTAACCCCTATACCCTTTTACCCTTCCCTACGCAATTTTTATATACTACCATAATATCCCCAAAAAATCCAGTCCTGTCAGCCTTGCATCTTTTCCAAATCCGGTTATACTTATGCTTATGGAAATTTCACTGATCACTCCGGTATATAATGCTGCAATATATCTCCCTGCCCTGATAGAGTCTGTCGAGAAGCAGGATTTCACCGACTATGAATGGATCATCTGCGATGATGGCTCCTGCGACGATTCCTGGTCGATCCTTAGAAAGGCCGCCTCCACGAATGATAGGATCAGGCTTATAGGTCAGGAAAACAGCGGTGTCTCATCTGCCAGAAATGCCTGCCTCAGGCAGATCAGCGGCAAATATCTGATGTTTGCCGACGCTGACGACACATTGGAGCCCGGCTGTCTGTCGGCTCTTTTCAGGCAGATGGAGGTGAGCTCATCCGATCTGTGCATATACGGCTGGTATATCCACCAGAAGGATAAGCTTTTTTCATATGTATTTGAAAAAAAAGAGACAGAAGCCACAAATGAGAAGCTCTATCAGATGATCCTTGAGGATCCATATCTATGCGGAGGAGGTTATCCCTGGAACAAGATCTGGCGAGTCAGCTCGATCACAGAAAATGGCTCCATTCCAGGCTTCAGGGAAAATCTCTCCCACTATGAGGACAAGCTCTGGACACTCGAGCGGCTCGATCAGATAGGAGATCCCTCGATCAGCTGGCTTAACAGGCCTCTTTACAACTACTATCTGAGAGGCGAATCGCTGTCTCATTCTATGTCTGCAGAAAAATTCATCAAGCTGGGCGAGGAAACAATTGATTCTCTCGATGCTATCATCGAATATGTCAGGCATTACCATCCGCGAGCTTTCGCCTCAGCAGAAACGCTAAGGAATGACAGGATACGCGAGATCGCATCTGTCCTCCGCGAGGCTGGGATCACGATCTGAGTGAGAGCCGGCAGGAGCTATGAAATGGTTAAATCAAAAACAAATCAGAAAAAAGTCAGGATTCAAAAAAATGAGCTGGGAATTTAAGATACTTCATGCGCTGCAGACCATACACACCCCTCTTCTGGACGGATTTTTCAAATTTATAACCCGTTTCGGAGATGGAGGGATCTTCTGGATCGCCCTTACAATACTTATACTGATATTTGCAAAGGATAAAAGGATAGGCGTGACCTGCGGCCTGGCCCTTTCTGGCGAGGCGCTTATTATCTTCATTGTAAAAAATATAGTTCAAAGGCCACGCCCCTGCTGGATCGATCACTCAGTTGATATGCTGATCAGGATCCCTAAGGACTATTCCTTCCCTTCCGGACATTCCGGAGCCTCATTTGCAGTTGCAGTCTCAATATTCTTATATAATAAAAAATACGGAGCCTGCGCACTGGTCCTTGCATCCCTTATTGCTCTGTCAAGGATGTACCTGTTTGTACATTTCCCGACAGATGTGCTGGCAGGGATGGCAATAGGAACAGCGGCAGCATTTGTGGCAAAGAGGGTGGCAGGCACGAGGGTCAGGAGATCAGAGGCTGGCGTTTAGCAGCCTGCCCCTGTCCCCTAGGCCCTGGCCCCTTTATACTTCCCAATAAGCTTATCAATCCTCTCATACGGATCGAGCAGGCTTGATATAGAGCAATCGTGGTTTAATGTATCTATGATGTAGGCTATGTACTTGCTCATGTCGCAGTTGATGTAGTAATCGCGTGAAAGCAGCTCCTCGGTCTGGTATACAAGGTTGGTAGTTACTACCTTGAATATAGTACCTTCCTCGACTGCCTTGTCGAATGAAGCCAGGCCGTTCGTGAAGAGGCCGAATGTAGCCACGCAGAAGATCCTTCTTGCCTTTCTCTTCTTGAGTTCCCTTGCTACGTCGATCATAGACTCACCGGATGAGATCATATCGTCTACAATGATCACGTCCTTGCCCTCGACAGAGCTTCCAAGGAATTCATGCGCTACGATAGGGTTGCGGCCGTCGACGATCTTTGAGTAATCGCGGCGCTTGTAGAACATTCCCATATCGACACCAAGAACTGTAGCCATATATACCGCACGGCTTGTACCACCCTCGTCCGGGCTTATGATCATCAGGTGATCATTGTCGATCGAAAGGTCCTTTACCTCACGGCAGATACCCTTAATGAACTGATATGCCGGCTGGACTGACTCGAATCCGTGAAGCGGGATGGCATTCTGTACCCTGGGGTCATGAGCGTCAAATGTGATGATATTCTCAACACCCATATTTACAAGCTCCTGCAGACCCATAGCGCAGTCGAGTGACTCTCTTGCTGTCCTTCTGTGCTGCCTGCTCTCATAGAGGAAAGGCATGATAACAGTGATCCTCTTGGCCTTGCCTCCTACGGCAGCTATGACTCTCTTCAGATCGGAATAGTGATCGTCTGGCGACATATGGTTGGTCTGGCCACAGAGCGAATAGGTCAGGCTGTAGTTAGTCACATCTACCATTATATAGAGATCCAGACCTCTTACAGACTCATTTATAGTACCCTTTGCCTCTCCGCTTCCGAATCTAGGGCAGGAAACAGAGATCTTGTAGGTATCAGCCTTGTAATTATTCTGGTCTACAAAATCCAGATGGTCTGATTTACGGTTCTTGCGCCACTTCACAAGGTAGCAATCCACCTTGTCGCCTAAGGCCTCGCAGCTTTTTAAGGAAATGAGTCCCAGAGGGGCTACTGGTTTACGTGAAGCCAGGATGTCATCATTTGCCGGCATGTCTTAATGTCCTCCATTTTTCTTTGCAGGTTTCAAGTTCTTCAGTCCGTTTTCGTACCTGCCGTCGAAACCAAACAGATGGTAAAAGTTATATCTCTCAATGAGCCGCGAGTATATCCTGTCGGTATATCTCCCGCGGATCTCCTTAAGATCCAGATTGGTGGAAATGATTACAGCCTTCTCAGATGAAGCTCTCGACTGAATCACATCAAAAAGAGACAGAGACGTGAATGCATTGGAAATCTCTGTCCCGAGATCATCTATTATCAGAAGGTCCGATGAAAAGATACTGGTGTATCCCACATCGTCCGAATATCCGTCTCTTCTGAACGAATGATCGGCCATCACATCAAAAAGCCTTGCGGCAGAAAGATAAAGGACGGTCTTTCCTTCTCTTAACAGGCTTCCGGCTATGCAGCTCGAAAGAAAGGTCTTGCCCGAGCCGGCGGAGCCATAGAAGACAATGTTCCTGATCCCGTCTCCGAAGGTATCGACAAAGCCCCTGCTGGCCTCAAGAGCCCTTTTCGCCCAGTCCCTGGCTGAGGCGCCGGTCTGAGGATCTATACGGTCAGTCGGATAATAGTCGAGCGAGAAATCACTGAAACGGTCAGTAAGCATACGCTTCATAACAGGCTCATCCTTAAACACTATCTCTATTGCCCTCTTCTTCATGCAATGACAGGGTTCTCCGTCTATATAGCCACTGTCCCTGCAGTCCGGACACTGGTATGGAGGGTCAAGGTAGTCCTCAGGATATCCGTTTCTCCTCAGAAGATCCTTCTCCTGAAATATCACGCTTTCAGTCAGGCCCTTGAAATCAGCCCTGCCGCCCTGGGAGAGTGAATCGAAAAGCGCCTTCCTGCCCTGGGCGATGAAATCGTCATCAAGCCTCGCAAAGCCCGGAACCTTTTCCCTGAGCTCCCTCTTCCGCTTCCTGATAAGCTCATCCCTGTCCTGCTGCAGACGGCGATACTCCTGCATTATAGAATTGTACTGAGTGTTTGTCAATTTCATAAAATTCAAAAATTATTCCGCTGCAGCATTGCAGCAGCAACAGCCGCATCGTCATATCCGTTGGTCTCGGAAAATGAAAAGCTGCTCTTGTTCTTTCCCTGCTGTGAGCCGGCTCTGTTATACTTCTTTTCATTCTCCTGCCTGTGGGCGCTGTCGCTTTCAGCGACCTTATCCAGGGTCTTTATGCCCTTGTCATGCCAGCCCTTTAAGATCTTCTCAGCATAGGCGTAATTCGCCTTGCCGGTATTTACTATGGCGCGGCTGCAGGCCTCAGTGACGAGCTCCTCGGAAAAGCCCCATTCGTGAAACCACCTGTCAATAAAATCAAGCTCGGCAGGGGCTAAGGCATGACCGCTGATCCCGAAGGCCCTGCGAACAGCATTTGCCTCGGATGAGAACTGTCTCTGCTCCATAGCAGCCTCTTCCTTGCTGCCTATACCCTTCTTGTACCAGGCAATGGCTATCTGATTCATATAGCTTATGCTGGTCTTGCCCTTTTCAATGCTTGAGGTGATCAGATAGTCTATCATATCGACGCTCATATGGAGGTCAAAATACCAGTATGTGATCATCTGCAGATCCTTATTGGAGAGAGTACGTCCCAGATATCTCTGGGCTATGAAAAGTATGGTCTTCACCTCAGGATCACTCCTTAGCTCTGTCGCCTCTGTGTCCATCTGAGGAGGCTCCTTGGTCTCCTCCTTCACAGGCCGAGCCATTTCCACAGGAGCCTTCTCCATCCTGACAGGCGTCTCCTCCGCAGTCCTGTCTGTCCCGATCTCGTTGATACAGATATCGCAAAGCTCCCCCTCGCTGTCATAATCAAGCGATAGAAGTCCCTTTGAGGAAAGGGCATCAAGAGCTGTACGCACCTCACGGACACCTGTGCCGACCCTTGAGGATATAAGAGAGCATGAAAATCCGCTCTGTCTGTCTCCCGCAAGGCGCAGAAGGGCGAGGTAGACCTTTACAGCCTCTCCGGAAAGCTCCGAAAGAAAATGATCTATGAAATAATTCGAAATGCACGTCACAGGCACAGGGCCGGCGTTATGAAGACTTATATCTGCCATTGAGATATCCCTTTCCTTTATTGTCCTGTGCATTATATCACATCGATTATTACAAATAAATTACATTTCCTTTAACTATTATGTTAATAGGCAAATGTGGATAAAGTGGATAAGTCTGTGGAATCCATATAATAAGCCATTAAAAATCCACAATGCCCGGTGAAATAAATCCACCGAAAATTGTGGATAATGTTTATAACTCCTGCTTAAGCAGGTCTTCGCCTATTTTGTACACGTCTCCGGCTCCCATAGTTATCAACAGATCGCCGTCAGCAATATTTTTTTGTAAAAATTCCTCAATCTGATCAAAGGAAGGGAAAACCTCGCAGGCAGTGCCTCTCTCTCGCACCTTTTCGCAGAGGTCAGCCGAATGTACACCATATATATCCTTCTCCCTTGCCGGGAATATCTCTGCCAGCACTACCTGATCAGCCTGAGACAGGGCATCAGCAAACTGGTCAAGAAAGGCCTTTGTTCTGGTATAGGTATGGGGCTGGAAGACCACATACAGCTTCTTATGCGGGTATCTGCCTGCTGCCTCAAGCGAAGCCCTTACCTCTGTCGGATGGTGGGCATAATCGTCGATAACCGTAGCCCCGTGATACTTCCCCTTGAGCTCAAGCCTTCTCTTGGCTCCTCCGAACTTGGCAAGCCCTGCCCTGATCTGATCCATATCAAAGCCAAGCTCCCTGGCAACAGCAATCGCAGCCAGAGCATTTCCGACATTATGTCTTCCCGGAACGGACAGCCTGACCTGACCTAAGTCCTGGCCGAAGCCTGTTACCTCAAAGCTTGCCTCTCCCGTCTTATCATAGCTTATATCGGAGGCATGATAGTCGGCTCCCTCGTTGAAGCCGACCGTTATCACCCTGGCATCTATACCGTCTACGAGCTGTCTGTAGTCAGGGATCTCATCATTTATTATGACTGCTCCGTCGGCCTTCGTATCTTTAGCGAACTGATGGAAGCTATTCCTGATATCATCTATATCCTTGAAAAAGTCCAGATGCTCAGCCTCCACATTCAGGATAACTGAATATTTCGCAAAAAGAGAAAGAAAGCTGTTAGTATACTCGCAGGCCTCTGTCAGGAAGAGATCAGATGAACCCACATGGATATTGGAATTTATGGCCTTGAAAATACCACCGATCGAAAGAGTAGGATCCTTCTTTCCCTCAAGCAGGATCTGGGAGATCATAGAAGATGTCGTGGTCTTTCCATGGGTCCCGGCTACAGCGATACTATTATCATAATGCTTCATTATCTCCCCAAGAAGCTGGGCCCTGGTAAGCATAGGTATCCCTCTGCTTTTTGCCTCGGCAAATTCAGGATTGTCCGGATGGATGGCTGCAGTATAGACCACGCAGTCTATATCATCTGTGATATTTACTGCCCTCTGCGGGAAGCTGACCTTAGCTCCAAGCTTCTCCAGGTGCCTGATCAGGTCATTTTCTGCCCTGTCTGATCCACTGACTGTGAAATGTCTGTCGAGAAGCACCTCAGCCAGCCCGCTCATGCTTATACCTCCGATGCCTATGAAATGTACATGGATAGGATCGTCAAAATTTATCTGATACATTGTCTGCCTGCTTTCCTTTTTCTATAAACGACACTGTTTGCTTTTTCTAAAAGGATACAACTATTTATTATACAAATCAACAGATATCACCGATGGATTGAAGTAGAGTCTGCTGTCGGCAAATCTGATCTCTGACGGAGTATCACTGTATATAGGAGAGAGCTTTATCGCTCTGATCCTTCCCAGCCTGCTTTCTGTAGTATAAGAGGCCCCTGTATCCTTTGACGTATCAAGTGTATTAAGGATAGTATCGGATGAGGTCCTCTTATATCCCTTTCCTGTCCTTCTGATACGGTAGAGCCTTATCGCATTCTCGTCAGGAGTCACCTTCTCTATATATATATCCTTCTTCTGATATTCCTTAAGCCTGGTAAGCTTCTCATTCTTCACGCTAACTATGGTAAGGCGGTACATATACTGATCCGAGGCGCTGCTGCAGGTGCCGTATACCAGATTGTCCTCCATGAAGCACATGACCTTAAGCTTCTCGCCGTCCCTGGCCTTTATCATGTAGGTCTTTCCGCTGGAGAGGTCCCTTATCCTTATAGTATCAGACGGGTCGGAAGTATCTGTCCAGGCTATATATCTGGAGTCAGGCGAAACGCTGTACTGCTCCGGCTGCATCTGCTTCAGTATAAGGCTTGTCTCTCCTGTATTTAAGTCTATGCCAAGCAGTCTTCCGTTCTGCATCAGATAGACAAGCCCGCCCGGCGTCCTGTAGAGAAGCTCGGAGAAATTGTCTTTTATATAGGAAAGAGAATGTCTGCTCTCTATAAAACCCTCCTCTGAGGAAATGCCTGTCGCGCTGTCATAATGGTAGAGATCCACCCCGTTCATTCCCTCATGCTCTCCGGCATTCATGTATCCGTAGACAGCGAAATCCATCGATCCGGCCGCATCGATATTCAGTATCCTTATCTCATGATCCTGATTGGCCTCCCTCGGGTCGCTGGCATAGTCATCGCCAAATGAAAAGATCCTTGTGATGCTTGCCTTGTTTCGGCTGTATTCATAGAGGCCCCCGGCCTGGACAAAGGCTGCCGCAGACCCCGCCTCATTAGTCACCGTATTCATATCTGTTGATGCTATTCCTACTGAAAGGACATTTTTCTTCACAGAAAAGGTATGCTCAGACGGAACCACATCGAGTGTCCGGCTGAAGTCGAGAAGATACATCCTCGGGGCACCATATCTCACTCTGTAGCTTTCCCTTGCCATATAAAGCTCGTTTTCGATACGGATCATATACGAAAGCTCTGCCTGGATTGTATCATCCCTGATCTGGGTCACGCTTATCACCGGATCCGATACCACCTTATGCGACAGTCCCTCAAGCGAAATGTCACCGATCTGGGATCTTATGTCTACCCTGGCCAGACTTCTGTTATCATCAGCCTCAGTCTTATCAGTTTCTAAGTACCTGCCTATCTCGGCACTGTGCTCAGAAAGGCTCTTGTCATGAAAGTTCTTCATGAACTGAAGCATTTCTCCGATCCTGTCATTATCTGTCATCTGAAGCCTTGTGTAGTACCAGACCTTATGTCCGCCGGTATCAAGCCTTATCACAAGTATATATTGCTCTCCCGGTGAGATAAGGTTGGTAAGTTCGGCGTCAAAGGTCACACTGTCCCCGCCAGCCGACAGATCGCTTATCCTCTGAGATGAAACAATCCTGTCCTGGTCAGCTGACCTGATCTGATAAGAGGCCCTCTCCACCTCCGCCCCATAGGTACGGATCTCTGCGCTGATCCTCCTGTCGCTTCCCAGCGGAAGCAGATATCCTCCCAGCTCACCTGACGACATCTTTGCCCGATAGCCCGAAAGACACAGCTGCTTGACTCCACCAGTGCTAACAGAAATAGTAGGAAGCGATGGCTTTTTCATCTCCTGAGTAGCCGGTATGCTGTGATGATTTAATACAATGTAAAAAAATACTATAGAAACCAGAAAGGTTATTATGAGAATTATGATCCTGCGTTTGGCTGATCTGCTCATGCCTCTGGTACGAAATGATAGAGCCATTTTTCTCCTTTATATAAAGTTTTGGAGGACGAAGCTTATCACCTCTGCCCCCGCTATCAGTCCAAGTCCTGCATATGTGCCTGCAGAGCCCTTCTCTCGTAAAAAAAGTCTGCTGAAGGCTACTGTAAATACCAACCAAAGATTATATATTAGCGAAAGCCAGAGGTCAAATGAGCTGATTGCAAGCGCCCTGTGAAGGCAGATCGGCCCATAGTAGAATGCTATTCCTGTAAATATGGCAAAAAGCACATGGTAGGCTGTGATTTTCTTCAGGTCCTTATGCCTTACCACAAAGGACAGGACAAGCGCAATAAGAGCTATAACAAAATATTCGGCAACCCTCTCAAGTCTTCCGATCGGATTTGCCTTAGCATATATCCTCTCTGCCGTAAGAAAAGCAACCGAAAGAAAGGCCGGAAGCCACCAGAGGCCCTTTTTGTGCTTTATACTAAACCCCATTGCCAGAACGCCTGTAAGCGTCATCACATTTATCACTATCGGTGCCGGCTGGGGGATCTTTTTTGAAAGAAAAATGTTTACAACAAAGACCGCGACCGGCACGAGCAGATAAAAGCAGGCCGTCGAGATCGTCTCCGCCATTCCAAGCGCTATCAGAAGACAGACGAAGCCTGCTGCAAGAAGCGCTCCCTCTATCAGGATATCCTCTATGCTGCCCTTGCCGAATGCCTTTGCGCTTTTGAAGAATCCGCTGAAGGAAAGAGTGGTAAATGAAAGCACGAGCACTGACGCCGATGCCGTAAGAAGCGTCTGCGGTCCGGAAAGCCCGAAAAGGGCTGTTCTGGCAAAGACCGCTGTCATGCTCGCAAAGAAGATGGCCAGTATGAACATTATGATCCAGTTGTCCAGCATAAATCTAACCTTTTTCTAAATCCGTTGAAAATTGCACTTTTCTATTATATAATAAGAGGTCGCTGGAATCAAATGGAGGTTCACATTGAAAAAAATCACTGATCTCATGAACAAGTACGCTCTGATCCTTCATCTACCCTGGGCAATGCTTCTTTGTCTGGTAAATGAATCACTGAGTCGTCACTCTCTTATAGAGGGCTTTGGATTCATCATACACCACCCTCTGCCCTTCCTTTACAACTCATACATAATCTATGTACTGCTCCTGCTGGTCTTTGTCACACCGCGGCGGACCTTCGCCAGACTGGTCATTTCCGCCCTTGTGGTCATGTTCGGTATCATAAACTGCATCATCCTTACCAACAGGGTGACTCCGTTCGGCTTTACCGATATCAGCATGATAGGCGATCTGCTGACCATGCAGAACACCAAATACTTCACGGCCCAACAGGCCGGCATTTGTCTCATTGCTATACTGATATATGTCTTCCTTATGGTTATCCTTCATATGAAGGGACACAAGCAGAAGCCCAAGACCAAGCTCTGGGTCAGACTTGCTGTATTCGCTGTCGGCCTTGCAAGTCTTTTCCCTGTGACGAAGATTGCACAGAGCACAGGGGTCCTAGCGACCTATTTTGGCAACCTGGCTCAGGGCTATCTCGACTACGGCTATGGATACGGCTTTGCCATGTCTATGCTTGGCCGCGGTATGAACCAGCCCAAGGACTATTCTGCCAAGACAGTCGACAATATCATAAAGGACACAGAGAAGGGCGAATCCACTCCTGGCAAGGTCAGGCCGAACATAATCGTCGTCCTGCTCGAATCCTACTTCGATATAGATGAGTATCCGGCTCTTACATATAATAAGGATCCCATCCCTTATTTCCATAAGCTGAAGAAGGAATATTCGACCGGACATCTAACCGTCCCTGTGGTCGGCGCCGGCACCTGCAACACTGAGTTCGAGATCCTCACCGGCATGAGCTGCAAGTTCTTCGGACCCGGTGAGTATCCTCAGAAGACCATTCTCAAGAAGACTGACTGCGAGAGCACTGCAGATGTCATCGCCAAGCTAGGCTACGGGACCCATGTAGTACACAATAACGGAGGCAATTTCTACAGCAGAGCCAACGCCTTTTCCCAGATGGGCTTTGACACCTTTACCTCCAAGGAGCTTCTCGACATAACCGATTACACTCCGCTCAACACATGGCCGCGTGACGATATACTCGTCGGTGCTACAAAGGATGCTCTCGATTCTACTCCAGGGCCTGATTACTGCTATACGATAACAGTCGGTACTCATGGCGACTATCCTAAGCAGCAGGTCATACAGGATCCGGAATACACGGTAAAGCTCAAGGGCAGTGATGAGGAGCACAAATGGATGTGGGAATACTACATCAACATGCTCCACAACACTGACAAGTTCCTTAAGGAATATACAGCAATGCTTGCAAAGAGAAAGGAGCCAACCCTTCTTATCTGCTTCGGAGACCACCTGCCTACCATGGGTCTTAAGAACAGTGATGTCACTTCAGGCGATATCTACAAGACCAGATACATCACCTGGAACAACTTCGGGATGGAGAAGAAGGATCAGGACCTGACCAGCTATCAGCTGGTTTCCGAATATTTCGACAGGCTCGGTATCCATGGCGGCACAGTCGTTGACTATGACCAGACCATGACTGACAGAGGTGTGGATCCTGAATCTGAGAAGTATCTGAAGAATCTGGAGACACTCCAGTATGACCTGCTCTACGGCAAGAGATACGCTTACCACGGTGTTGATATGTATCCGGCCTCCGACATAGTAATGGGTATCAGACCTGTAAAGATCGACCGGACCTATGTCTATGATGACAAGCTCCATATATACGGCGAGAACTTCACCCCATGGTCCAAGGTCTATGTCAACGGAGAAAAGGTCAACACGACCTATGTCAGCGGTCAGGTCCTAAATATCAACTCGGATAAGATAAGAGACGGCGATTACATTGTAGTAAACCAGCTGGGATCAAATGATACCATATTCAGAAGCTCCAATGAGTTTCAGGTATCAATTCCATCGGATTATGATCAGTAAGCATTAACAGAACGCTTCCCCAGGGGGAGGCGTTTTTTTACAGGACTTTACTAGAAGAGCATGCCGTGTTAAGATATTTGCCATGAGAGAAAAAGAGATTGCAGAGGCTATGAAGCCTTATATAGAAAAAGAAAAAAAGGAGTCCCGCATAGAGGCCGGTCTCGATGATGGCACCGACAGAAAAGAGGACATGACATCCTCTGACGGTCTTGTGGAAATAGACGGTCTCCGGAAATTCCGTCTTGGTGACTATATCTTCGATTCATACCATGAATACCGTGACGGAATGGAGGATAAGGAAAAGATCGCCCTTATAGAGAAAAGGATAGATATGGATGACCCGGCTCTTGTCCTTCGTCTCTATAATACTATCCGTGACGGCGAGATAGTTTTCAAGACTCAGATAGGTCATGATTTCTTCGCGCATCTGGGCGACAAGGTTGCTGACAAATCCGTGGGACTGCTTCGTGACAAGGAGGTAGTCGATACCGCCGAGGGCGCAGTAAAGCACCAGCGCTTTCTCGGTATGGCTGTCATCACTGCTGCTGCTGTTCTTTTCGCCTACTTCGGTTTCCGCCAGCTGGACGATTATCTGAACACCAGACGTCTGAAGGAGGCTCAGAAGCAGACCCTTGCCGACGCAAGGGCATCACAGTCATCCGGTGGGTCTGCCACCACTGAAAAGTCCGCCGACCTCAAGGGTAAGGATCCATTCAAGCATAAGAATACTGTAAAGGAAAAGGATCTGACTGTCCTAAAGGACTACAGGGCCCTTAAGAAAGCCCATCCTGAGCTTATAGGCTGGCTGCGTATAGACGGAACCGACATCAACTACCCTGTGATGCAGAGAAAGAAGGACAATTCCTACTATCTCTCCCATGCCTTTGACGGTACCAACAGCAATCAGGGCGCTCTCTTCATGGACTACCGTTCCGATGCTATTAATCCCACGACAAACACGATCATATATGGTCATAATATGCGAAACGGGTCCATGTTCGGCTGCCTGAAGAAGTTTCTCAATGAGAAGTATTTCAACAGCCACCAGACCATAAAGTTTGACACCATCTACGAGCACCGCGAATATGAAGTCATGGCTGTCTGTCTGGCAAAGGTCCAGTCCTCGGACGACGACAGCTTCCGTTACTATAACTTCATTCAGGCAAAGAATGAAAGCGAATGGGATGCCTTCACCGCAAGCGTAGGCGGTATGGTCGTGAACGGCGGCCTTGACGCAAAGCCCGGCGACGAGCTTCTGACTCTTTCTACCTGCAACAATTATGTCGAGGACGGCAGGCTTTTCATTGTCGCAAGAAGGAGCTAGAAATCCTTCCTTTCTATTGAAAGAATCGCGGTTTTAAAGTATAATAAGGAGTACGGATTACGGAAATCATGATAATTATCAGGGAAGTAAAATGACAAAAAGTACGAAAGCCGGGTGGATACTTATCACCGCCGCTCTTATCATGGCTGTATGGGTCTTCACCTTTCATAACAGTAAAGCCGATAAAACCACCGATGCCGGATTTGTCTTAAACGATTCCGGCACCGTCCTCAAGTCCTATCAGGGCTCGGGAGGGTCTGTACAGGTGCCTGACGGCGTCACAAGCATCGATTCCGGTGTCTTTGCCAACAACTCAAAGATCACCAACGTCTCTCTGCCGAATTCAGTCAGGACTCTGGGAAGCGGCGTCTTCAAGGGCGCTACCAATCTCCGGACCGTGACTCTTGGCAGGGTATCAGGCATTCCGGCTGAGACCTTTCAGAACTGCATGAGCCTTACATCGGTTTCTATCCCGTCTACTGTCACAGGGATCGGATCCCAGGCATTCTACGGATGCGCTTCGCTTGGCTCGGTCACGATACCGGGTGCTGTAAGCTCCATAAGCACAAATGCCTTTGCCGAATGCAACAATCTGACATCCATATCGGCCTCGAACAGCTTTTATTCATCCTACGACGGATGCCTCTACAACGCTTCAGGGACAAGGCTTATCCTGGTCCCTCCCGGTAAGTCATCGGTATCCTTCTCAGCCAATACAAGGACCATTGGTGCCGGTGCCTTTTCATACAACAGGAATGTCCGCTCAGTCAGCTTACCCAACTCTGCTGATGCGATTGAATCCGGCGCTTTCACCAATTCAAGGGTGGCCTCGATCACTATCCCGAAGAGCGTAGTAAGCATCGGCTCACAGGGCAGCTGGAAGCCTTCGGAGATGTACGGTTACCAGAAGAGCGCCGCCCAGACCTACGCCAGGTCCAACGGCATCACCTTCATAGCTCTTGACGCCGGACACGGCTCCAGCTCCTCAAGCGCAAATGGCAGCAGCTCATCATCCGGGCTCACTAATAACGACTATCCTGATTCTCCTGACAGCGGCATCACTAATAACGATGATCCTGATTCTCCTTCAGGAGGCAGCGATTCCAATAACGATGATCCCGATAATCCTTCTGGTGGCAGCAATTCAAATAACGATAATCCTTCTGGTGGCAGTAAGAGTCACATGAAGACCCACTCAGCCAGCGGAGACGCCGGAGGAGGCAACAATGGATCCATCTCAGGCTCTGGCAGCTCCGGCGGACGCGGGCCTGCCTCTGGCGGCAAGGACCTGACACCAAAGACCGCCGATATCGAGATCGACATCAGATACATATTCTGTGCATGCATCTTCCTGCTCGGAGTCTTCATCATGATCTGGGGCAACAAACGCAAGTACAGTATAGTAAAGAAACAGACAAAACAGGCATAATAAAAAGGACCAGGTAAGATACCTGGTCCTTTTTTATTAGGGGTTAAGGGTTAGGGACTAGCCCCTATACCCTTATCGACTTCCCTGTAGAATACATACTGAAGCTTCTCTTCACTCCTGACTGCTTGTAGGAGATCACCTTGTAAGTATATTTACTTCCGCGCGCAAGCCCCTTGTTGGTATAGGATGTACTCTTTGTCGTCGCTACTCTCTTCCACTTTCCGCTTCCGGCCTTTCTGTAGACCATATAGGCGGTCGCATTCGTAACCTTCTTCCAGCTTATTTTAACACTAGTGCTGCTCGTCTTCTTAAGCGAGGTTATGGTCGGCTTCTTGGTGGATGTGGCGATCTGCTGTACTGATGCGGTACTGTAGCCATTTACACCGTTAGCGGTAATGTAGCTCTGTACACCGACTGTATATACAACTCCTCTTGTGAGGCCTGTCAGATAGGTCGACTTCCTGTTCTTCGAGACATTGACCTGCTTCTGGCTTCCGCCATCAGGTGTATAGAAAAGTCTGTAGCCGCTTACACCGCTTACCTTCTTCCATGTGACCTTCAGTCTGCCGCTAGGCATTGCTGTCACTATCATCTGAGGAGCAGCCTTCACATTGATGCTGAAGTAAAGGTTTGAGCTTCCTGTATAGTTATTTATACCTGTCACAGTCACCTGAGCCGTTCCAGGATAAATATTATTATAATATGTCACCACATAGTCCGCAGATCCGTCGGAGTCTGTGGCTGCCTTCGTCAGAAGTCTTGTGCCCTCGGTAATCCTTACAGATGGTGTATGGGCCTTACCATTGTAATCCACATCCCCGATCGGAGTAAATGTGGCAGTATTGATATTTCTAGGCTCGATCACATAGTTGTATGGTATGCTTACGCTCTGGCCATGGCTTGTAATAGCTATATTCATCCTTACATTGCCGGCATTTATACAGCTGTCTCCGTCGCTTGTGCTCTGGTAGGTCACAGAATCTACCGCATATACCTGCCCCTGCTTGTCGGTTACCACCGGCTCGGGCTTATGAGCCTGATGATCATATACATAGCTTGCAGCGACTCCAAGGATATTATACATGGAAGCGTCATTTCCGATCTCGAACTGCACTGTCCTCGTGCCCTCATAGTACTGGCCCTGAGCTGTAAAGATAGCCGTTCCCTTTGTACGGAAAGCATCTGTCGAGGTGATGGAAAGAGTATAGTCGCTGCCAGCCTTCAGGTCATTACCTCCGGCCTTGATCGTGGCTCCCGAAAGCTCTGTAATAGCCTCTCCCGTGTACATCTGCTTAGGTATCGTAAATACAGAAGTCTTGTCGTTTAGATTTGCAAATATAGCAAAATCAAGCTCCTTGCTTCCGCTGTAATTTCCGATTCCTGTGATCTTCACGCCTGCCTTTCCTGCATTCGTGTTGTTCGAATAGGTGACTGAATAGTCCTTATCCTTAGTCAGATTCACGGTTCCTGCATTACCAGAGAAGGTAACCGTAAGGGCCGGCGTGATAGCTGATCCTGTATACTGTCTCCTTGTGATGCCGTCTGTGAAGGCTGCATATACATTATCCCCTGAGATATCCACTCCGAGTATCTTGAAGTATAGAACCTTGCTGCCCTCATAGTTGTTTGGCTTTATGGTAACGCTTGCTGTTCCGGCGCTGCTGTTGTCCTTGTAGGTGATCTCGCTCTGCTTCAGAGGGATCTCATTCCTCTGTCCGGCTGAGGTCAGTACATAGGCCTTGACCTCAGGAGTAATCGGTGCCCCCTGATACTGGGTCACATACATACCGCTCGAATCCATTGTCAGATTCGTAAATTCAGCTGACCATACGCTACCCTGTACAGGGTAGATTGTATAGGTCTTCGTAGCTGTACCATAGAGCGGCCCGCCATTTGCGATGAATGTCACTACCTTATCGCCTGCATCCGTTATATTGTCCGGATACCTGACTGTGTATCTTGCAGACTCCAGAGTCCTTGTCTGTCCATTCACAGTATATGTAATATTGAACTCACGCTTCTGCTCCTTACCATTGTAGCGAAGAGTATTGTTCGTGGTAGGCGTAATAGTCGCATCACTGAATGGATGGCCGATACGGAAGTGCTT
>DLDA01000013.1 GCA_002480925.1 Lachnospiraceae bacterium UBA7784
ACTAATAGATCGAAGGCTTGATCTAGCCATGAGCACTTAGACGGTGCAAGCGAAAGCGAAGCAGCGTCTTACGTGCGAGGCATGCACCACTCTTAATGAGCACGAGCGTAAGCGAAGTGCGAATTTAGAAGTGGGGCAGAAGCTTCTAGATGAGGGCGAGTCAAAGATGAAGCTCGAATCCGAAGCGAGATCGTTCTTTGAGATTAGCGAGCGCGAGTCAAAGACGAAGTGCGAGCTTAGCGAAAAGGACTTCCTTAGAAAGCATGATTCTGTATGAAGTTTTGAAGGTACTTGTTTACAAGCAGGAGTTAGGAATCAGAATCTAGAGGTATAGTTCAGTTGGTAGAACGTTGGTCTCCAAAACCAAATGTCGAGGGTTCAAGTCCTTCTGCCTCTGTAATAGAGCTTGTGGCTTATGTCACAGGCTCTTACTTTATTTTCAGGGTTTTTAGAGAATGAATATATGAGAGAAGTATTCGGAAGTGATTTTTTTAAGACCAGGTATCTGAAAAAGCATATCAGGGATTTTTTCATAATTCTACTGGGTTCCACCCTGATATCGCTTGCTGTTAAATATGTTCTGGACCCTTCCGGACTTGATACAGGCGGAGTCAGTGGTCTGGCTATTGTTATAAAAAAACTCAGTGGGCTTTATCTTAACAGACCAATCCCCCTATGGCTTTCAAATCTTTTATTAAATACACCTATTTTTTTAATAGCATTAAAGGTAGACGGGATTAAGAGCATAATAAGAACCGGGCTGGGATTTTCTTTAATGACGCTTGAGCTTGCCCTTATGCCTGAGTATTCTCTTATATCGGATAATCTTTTTCTGACAAGTCTCTATGGAGGCGTGCTTTTCGGCCTTGGAACCGGTATTCTGCTGCTGGCCAGGTCAACTACCGGCGGGACTGATATGCTGGGCAACTCCCTGTCCCATATATTCCGTCATATTCCTGTTGGTATGCTTATCCAACTTCTTGATGGCAGTATAGTCCTTGTCGGCCTGCTTGCCTTCAGCTTGGAGAATACTCTTTATGCTTTTCTTTCAGTATATGTGATGGGAAAGGTAATAGATAAGGTTGTGGATAATGGTAAGAAGGCAAAGATAGCTCTTATTATTTCAAGGGAATGTGATGCCATATCAAAGGATATCCTTATAGATATGGACAGGGGAGTTACAAGCCTGTCCGGAGTTGGAGAATATTCCAGGAAGCCAAGGAAGATCATATGCTGCGTATGTTCAAAAAAAGATGTACCACAGATCAAGGATATAGTAAGGGAGCATGACAGGCGGGCCTTCTTTATAGTAGGAAATGTTTCGGAGGCAATGGGTGAGGGCTTTATAGAGCACTGGACCTGATACGAAAGGAGGAAGGCACTGGTGTCAACTACCCACCGCCTAAAGGCAGTGGGTTTTTGCCTATGACAAAGGAAGGGATTTATTTATGAAAAGATCATCACATATAGCTTCTCTTGGAGTTTTTCTTTCTCTTGCGATGATAGCAGGCTATATAGAAACCCTTATTCCGATAAACTTTGGAATACCAGGAATGAAGCTTGGGCTTGCCAATATGGTCACAGTTATACTGATGTATCTTTTTTCACCGTCTGAGGCCTTTCTTATCCTGGTGATAAGGATCCTGCTTTCAGGTTTTCTTTTCGGTAACGGCATGTCCTTTTTATATTCCCTTTCAGGCGGTATTTTAAGCTTTATAGTGATGTATCTTTTCTTCAGGACAGGTAAGGCCAGGATGATATCGCTTTCTGTTATAGGTGCCATTTCTCATAATGCAGGTCAGCTTATCTGTGCCTGCATTTTTGTAAGCAATATGGATATACTTTTTTATATGCCGATACTTGCCGTATCTGGAATTATAACGGGACTTATTACAGGATCCCTTAGTGCGGCGGTACACAGAAGGCTTAAAAAAGGCAGATTTTCGGATAAGGAAGACAGATGAACGAGGATAGCTATATTACAAAAAAGGGAGCCATAGCCATAGCTATAATTCTTATAGCACTGATTATCTTCTCACTTATCTTTTACAGGACAAGAAGGACAGGCAATTATGCGGTGATCTTTCATTACGGAAAAGTGACAGGTAGCTATCCGCTAGGCCTTAACAGGGAGATAAGGATAAAGGATAAGAAGGGACGGCTTACTAATATAGTATGTATAAAAAACGGATATGTATATATGAAGGAGGCCAACTGTCCGGATAAGATCTGTATCCATCAGGGAAAGAAATCAAAGGTTTCTGAGACTATAACCTGTCTTCCCAATAGGGTTGTAGTCGAAGTAAAGGGCAGGGAGATGGGAAGTTTTGACACCATGACACACTGAAGATCATATGGATGTGACAAGGTTTAGCAGATTCCTGCCTATCTTTTTATTGAAAAAATGTTTTTTTACAAGTAGAATATAAAAGGATGTATAAAGGTATCAGAGGATAGAAATATGCAGGAAATAATAAGACAGATCATATCAAACAGAATTCTTATTTCGGGAGCCTGCGGCTGGCTTTCTGCTCAGGTCTTGAAGACCATTATCTTTGCGATAACCAACCACAGGATCGATATGAGCCGTCTTGTTGGTGACGGAGGAATGCCAAGCGGACACTCAGCTACTGTCACGGCTATAGCAGTATCCTGCGGTATAGAGCAGGGGTTTGACTCCCCTGTATTCGCTCTTGCCTGTTTTGTTGCGATAATAGTCATGCATGACGCAATGGGAGTCAGACTTGAGACAGGCAAGCAGTCCAGGGTGATCAATCATCTGGTAGAGATAGTTTATGCGAAGGACCTTTCACCGGAGGAGAAGCTGAAGGAATTTGTAGGACATACTCCTCTTCAGGTTTTCTTTGGATTCCTTCTGGGATTTTTGATAGCAGTAGTAATACATATATGACAAAAGGCAGATCTTATCTATGGAAAAAAAGAAAAATATACTGGTTAAGGAAATAATCCATACCCTGATACTTTTTCAGGCTGCGCTTATCTGGGGACTGGCATTTCCTTTTCAGAGCATAGGAGCCAGATACCTGGACGGCTGGTCATTTCTGTCGATCCGAAGTATAATGTCGGTAATAGTCATGCTGCCATTTGTTATAATAATCGACAGGAGAAGAACTAATGGGGAAAAGGATATAAAGACAGATTTACTTGCTGGAGCCCTTTGCGGAGGCTTTCTATGTCTTGCAAGCGCATGCCAGCAGATAGGGATAAAATATACGACGGCAGCCAAGAGCGGCTTCATCACAGCCCTCTATGTTATCTTTGTCCCTATAATCTCTCTTATTATCTTTCGAAAAAAACAGCCGCTTAGGCTATGGGTCAGTGTGGCTTTATGTCTGCTTGGCTTATATCTGCTCTGCGCAAGGGGAGGGCTTAAGGGCTTTTCGGCAGGAGATATCCTTACTCTTGCCTGTGCAGTCCTTTTCGCCGGACAGATTCTTACTGTTTCTTTCTTTGTAAAAAAAGTCGGTGCAGTAAGACTTACCTTCCTGCAGTTCGCGGTCTGTGCCATTATTTCTACAGCTGTAATGGTCATTTTCTCTGGGCCATCGATCGGTCAGATATATAAGGCGCTTCCGGCCCTTATCTATGTCGGCGTGATGTCAAGCGCTATTGGCTATTCGCTTCAGGCCATAGGGCAGAAGGGGCTTAATCCAGCAGTTGCATCACTTGCAATGTGTATGGAAAGCGTCTTTTCGCTGATAGGAGGGATCTTTATTCTGGGGCAGCTGTCATCTGTTAGGGAGACCTGCGGCTGCATTCTCATGTTTGTAGCAATAGTGATCGCAGAGGTAGGTTTCCCGCTGCCGCGAAAGGAGAGGAAAAATGGATCAGGAAAAACTGACTGAGCTAAGAAAAAAGAAGATAAGAAACGCCATAAAGAGAAGGGCCTTCTCTGACTGGATGGAAATAGTTACAGAGGTCCTTGAGCTTACAGTAGCAGTGATAGTACTTATAGGCTTTATAATAAATGTCATTCCATTTGTAAGGGATATGCCTTCGCTTCTTGATAATCAGAATGATTATACCTTCCATGTCTTTTTAGAGCATGCCTTTAATCTGGTCATAGGTATAGAGTTTATCAGGATGCTTATAAGACATACCCCCGGAAGTGCGCTCGATGTCCTGCTTTTTTCCATAGCAAGGCATATGGTACTTGATGGAGGCAATGGACTTGAGCTTCTCTTAGGTGTGGCTTCGATCGCAGGAATCTTTGCGGTCAGGAAATGGATCTATGTCAGGTCCTTTGACGGAAGCCCCACATCCGGAGGATACCAGTGGATTCATCCCATATCAGAAAGCTATGACGATGATGATAATAGAAAGGAGAAATAATGTCAGCCTTATTAGTAAAACGTGATGGATAGTATGTGCCGGGAATAGTAGGATATATGATGATAGCAGCTTTTATTATCATGATCCTGCTTTTTGGAGCGGCCGTATCAGGAAATGAAAAAAAGCTAAGTTCCAAACAGATAGCCTTTTCAGGCGTTGCTATAGCTCTTGCGACAGTGGCCTCGATGATAAAGCTTTTCCAGTTCCCTATGGGAGGAGCAATGACTCTGTTTTCAATGCTTTTCATATCACTTGTCGGATACTGGTACGGGGCCAGGGCAGGAATAACCTCGGCCGTGGCCTATGGTCTTGTTCAGTTGATACTTGAGCCTTATATAATAAATCCGCTACAGCCTATCGTCGATTATGTGCTTGCCTTCGGAGCATTAGGACTCTCAGGTATCTTTTCTGATTCAAAAAATGGACTTGTAAAGGGATATATAGTCGGAGTTGTGGGAAGATATTTCTTTGCCTTTCTTTCAGGACTTATATTCTTTGGTACATATGCAGCAAGCTATGGCTTTAAGGGATTTTTCGGACCTGCACTTTATTCACTTGCCTATAATGGAATCTATCTGGGTGCAGAGGCAGCACTGACTCTTGCTCTTCTTGCAATAAAGCCTGTAAGAAAAGCCATGGCCCGTGTAAAGACCATGGCTACAGCCTGATTTATTTTATTTTCTTACTCCCTTGAAAAGCGTACCGACCTTACGTCCGGAGACCACGTTATAGAGAGCGTCAGGATGGGCACCATTTGTTACTATAGTGCTGATACCCTGTGCTGTGGCAAGCTGGGCGGCCTCAAGCTTGGTACGCATGCCTCCGGTGCCGCGTCTTGAGCCGGCGCCTCCTGCCAGCTCAAATGTATCATCAGTGATCTGATCGATCCTGTCTATAAGCCTTGCATCTGAATAGAGTCTTGGATCCTTGTCAAAAAAGCCGTCAATATCTGAGAATATCACAAGCTTGCCGGCCTTGCAGAGGATGGCGACTATGGCAGACAGCTTGTCATTGTCACTGAACAGATGCTCCTTGGAATCTATCTCTGTATAGCTTACCGAGTCGTTTTCATTTACAATAGGTATTATTCCCATCTCAAGAAGGGTGTTTATGGTATTGGACAGATTCTCCTTCTTCTCCTCGTTTTCTATATCGTCGGTATTGAAGAGAATCTGGGCAACCTCCTGATTGTATTCACTGAAGAATTTATCATACCAGAACATATTGCTGCACTGACCTACGGCAGCACAGGCCTGCTTGTATCTTAGCTCAGTCGGCTTCTCCTTAAGATGAAGTTTGCTTGCACCTACAGCTATGGCGCCTGATGAAACAAGCACTATATCATAGCCCATATTATGCACATCTGAGAGCACCAGGGCTAAGCTGTCAAAAGCCTTTAGATTAGGGTTTCCCAGCTCATTAGTAAGGGATGAGGTACCCACCTTTACTACGATCCTTTTTTTATTTAGCATTTTTTTTCTTTTCCAATCCTGTAAATTTCACATCGTTCATTAGTTCCTTGTCGATCATATCGAGAGTCTCTGTGAACTTCTCGAACTCCTCAGGAGACAGGCGGGTTTTTATCCTGTCAGCTATTACCTTTATATAGGCCTCATTGATACGGTTATACTTCAGATACTTGGTGGTAGGCTCTAAGAAGTAGGTACGCAGGTCTTCCCTGCTCTGGATCTTCTTCAGATATCCCTTCTTGATAAGGCTTGATACCCTGTATGCGGCATTCGATGTAGAGATATTCATAGCGGCGGCAAACTGGGCCACGGTAGGGTGGTCAAGCGTCGTGATAGCCTCCATACTGAAGGTCTCTACTGTGGTCAGCGTAGCCTCCCTTTTCTCAAAATGAGAGTAGACCTGCATATAGAAATGAAGTCTGAGCTTGCTGTAAACGTTATGAAGCACTTCTGTTAAATCCAACATAATTTCCTCACTTACTTTTACTTGTTTTTATCATTCTAGCATTCTTTAGTTAAAATTACAAAAGAAATTTTTTCTTGACATACAATAAATTATAGTATATATTAAAACTGCTTTAGTCAAGTGCAATTTAGCTAATTATTATTTAGCTATACCTGACTTAGCTAAAAAGAATTGATACAGTCTGAAAGGAGATAAAAATGGATTTCGAGAAGTTACAGGAGATTATCGCAGACGAGCTTGATGTAGACAAGGATGAGGTAAAGCCAGAGGCAAAGCTTATTGATGACCTTGGTGCAGACTCACTTTCTATTGTTGAGCTTCAGATGACCATCGAGGATGAGAGCGGAGTCAAGATCCCTGAGGAGGACGTACAGAAGCTTGTTACGGTTCAGGATATCTTTGACGAGATCAAAAAGGCAGAATAATGGATATAGAAACAGATCCTTTCATAATGTGCAAGGGCTGTCACAGAAGATCGAGAAAGAGCCAGTGGGAGAGCCACTACTATACCTGTCCGGTTTGCGGAAAGCTTAAGAATATTTCCGCACCATACAGGCTTTCTATTATTCTTGACAGCGGAAGCATGAAGGTAGCAAATACGGGGATTTCATCGGATGATCCGCTTGATTTCCCCGGATACAGGGGAAAGCTTAAGGAGGCAGAGGAAAAGACCGGCCTTAAGGAGACAGCTGTTACAGCAGTTGGCAAGATTTCAGGAGTGAAGTCTGTTGTGATAGTCTTAGACAGCAGATTCTTCATGGGCTCTATGAGTCAGGCCTGTGGTGAGAAGATCACAAGGGCCATAGAATATGCAGGAAGACACAAGCTTCCGCTTATAATTTTCTCGGCATCTGGTGGTGCCAGGATGCAGGAGGGTATGTTCTCTCTCTGGCAAATGGCAAAGACTGCCGATGCAGTAGAGCAGTTCTCAAGAGACGGAGGCCTTTACATAAGCGTGCTTACCCATCCTACTACAGGCGGGGTTACTGCGTCATTTGCGACGCTTGGTGATATCACATTAGCAGAGCCAGGAGCACTTATAGGCTTTGCAGGCCCCAGGGTCATAGAGCAGACTATTGGAAAGAAGCTTCCAAAAGGGTTTCAGAGGGCTGAGTATCTTTATGAGCATGGCTTTATAGACGCGATTGTTCCGAGAGATGAGCTTAAGGCCACTATCACAAGGATCCTGATGCTTCATGGGTTTAAGACAGCAGGAGGGTCCAATGGTAGATAAGATTCTGGAGCTTGTTTCAAAGACCGATCAGCAGATAGCCGAGGCCAAGCAGGCTCTTACCGAGCTGAACGGAGATGCAGTAGGGCAGGAATACTATGACAAGCAGGATGAGCTAAGACACCTTGAGGGCTTGAGAAGCGATCTTCTCGAGCAATGCAGGGATCTTGAGCCTGAGGATCATGTTTATATAGCAAGATTTTCAGGCAGACCTCATATTACTGACTTTATCGATGCCCTTTTTACAGATTTCTTTGAAATAAGAGGCGATCATCTCTATGATAATGATGAGGCCATCTACGGCGGTATAGCCTTATATCACGGGATGCCTGTTACGGTATTAGGCCACAGGAAGGGAAAGAACCTCGAGGAAAACATGAGATGCCGTTTCGGTATGCCTTCTCCGGAAGGATACAGGAAGGCCATGAGTATGTTTAGTGAGGCAGAGAAATTCAACCGACCTGTAATCACATTTATAGATACACCTGGAGCGTATCCGGGTATGGAGGCAGAGGCTCATGGACAGGGAGAGGCTATAGCCAGATCACTGGCCATGATGAGCCATCTGAAGGTCCCGGTGATTTCTGTAGTCACAGGAGAGGGCAATTCAGGAGGAGCTCTGGCTCTTTCTGTTGCAAACCGTCTCCTTATGCTTGAGTATGCAGTATACTCAGTGCTTTCACCAGAGGGCTTCTGCTCTATCCTCTTCAAGGATACGTCCAGAAAGAAGGAGGCCTGCTCACTTATGCATCTGACGGCAGACGATATGTATAAGGACAAGATGGCAGACGAGATAATAGCTGAGCCTGCAGGCGGAGCATCATCTGATCCGGTAAGCGTATATGATGCGCTTGACAAGGCGATCGAAAGGAATTTAAAGGAGCTTGTCAGGATGTCTCCAAGGGAGCTTGTTGCCGACAGACATCGTAAGTTCAGAAAAATATGATTATGAAATCAGTTCAGATAATATCCACAGGTCTATCTCTTCCTTCAAGGGCTGTCACAAACGATGATCTGGCTGCCATTGAAGATACGAACGACGAATGGATAGTCAAAAGAACAGGCATCAGGGAGAGGCGCTTTACCGAGGGGGAAGAGAGCGCCAACTCCCTTGCTTTACGGGCAGCAGAAAGGGCACTAAAGAAGTCCGGGATAGACAGGAAGAAGATCGGTCTTGTTATAGTAGCCACGCTTTCAGGAGATTATTCCACTCCGTCTGTTGCTTCCCAGCTGCAGCAAGCCTTAGGGCTCGATAAGGATATCCCTTATTTTGATATTAATGCAGCCTGTTCAGGCTTTCCCTACGCTATAGAGACCGCCAGATCATTTCTGTATGCAAATCCGGAAAGACCCTATGCTCTTGTCACAGGTGTCGAGGAGCTTTCAAAGCTTCTTGATATGACTGACAGATCTACGAATATACTGTTTGGTGATGGAGCCGGAGCCGTTGTGATAAGGCTTGTCGAAGGAAGCTATGCATCAGTTTTAGGAGCCCAAAGCTCACTAGCCATAAACTGCATGGGAGCCAAGTCAGACAGCTCATATATAAGGATGGACGGTAAGGAGGTATTCAGATTCGCAGTAAGGATACTTCCCCATATGATAAACACGACTCTTGAAAAGGCAGGAATGACCTACGATCAGATAGACTGGTTCGTCTGTCACCAGGCCAACAAGAGGATAATCGATCACGTTGTAAGGGCCATGAAGCTTCCCGGAGAAAAATTCTACTGTAATATAGACAGGATAGGAAATACCTCAGGAGCCTCTATCCCTATCTGCATAGCAGAGATGGAGGAGAAGGGACTTTTGCATAGCGGCGAGAAACTGCTTCTCTTAGGATTTGGAAGCGGACTTACCTGGGGGAGCTGCATAGTTAGTTATAGATAAGCGCAGAAAGGGCATTATGGATTTAAGAGATCTTACGGGGACAGAGTTCCCGCTTATTCAGGGCGGAATGGCAAATATAGCAGATGGAAGCTTTGCAGCCGCCGTATCAAACGCCGGAGGACTGGGACTTATTGCCTCAGGAGGATTCAGCGCTGACCGTATCAGAGAGGAGATCAGTATAGCGAAGGAAAAAACAGATAAGCCATTCGGAGTGAATCTGATGCTTATGCATCCACAGATCGAGGAAATTGCTGATATCGTTATTAAGACAGGCGTAAGCTTCGTTACGACCGGTGCAGGAAATCCTGGAAGATTCATGAAAAAATGGAAGGAAGCAGGGATAAAGGTCTTCCCTGTTGTGGCTTCATCTACTCTTGCTATCCTGATGGAGCGTGATGGGGCTGATGCAGTGATAGCCGAGGGATGCGAAAGCGGAGGACATATAGGAGAGATGACTACTATGACTCTGGTGCCTCAGGTCTGCGACGCAGTAAATATCCCTGTTATAGCAGCAGGCGGTATAGGAGACCACAGACAGTTTAAGGCAGCAATGGATCTCGGTGCCTGCGGAGTACAGGTGGGTACGGCTCTTTTATGCTCAGAGGAGTGTCCTATCCATCCAGCTTACAAGGAGGCCATAGTAAAGGCAAAAGGCACTGATGCAGTAGTCACAGGACGCATAGGCGGAGTCCCTGTAAGAGTACTTAAGAACAGGATGACAAGGGAGTACATAAAGAGCGAGAAGGCAGGAGCTTCCTTGGAGGAGCTTGAAAAGTTTACACTTGGGAGCTTAAGAAGAGCAGTTTTTGACGGAGATACAAAGACCGGAAGCCTGATGGCAGGACAGACAGCAGGACAGGTGAAGGCTATAAGACCTTTAAGGGAAATAATCGAGGATATTTGCACAGGGAGGCAGAAGAATTGAAGAGAGCTTTTTTATATGCCGGACAGGGAGCACAGAAGACAGGAATGGGAAAGGATCTCTATCAGACCTACCCGGCCTTTAAGGCTGTCTATGATCTGGCAGATTCGATAAAGCCAGGACTTTGTGATGTGATCTTTAACAACGAGAATGAGGCGCTTACAGATACAGAGAATACCCAGCCGGCTCTTTGTGCATTTGCCACTGGCATCACAAAGATTCTTGAGGAAAAGGAGATATTCCCTGAGGCGGTTCTTGGACTTTCTCTTGGAGAATACTCAGCTCTTATGGGAGCAGGAGTGTTTTCTCCTGAGGCAGTACTTAAAGCAACATCATTTCGCGGAAGGAAAATGAAGGAGGCCGGAGCCGGCGGTGACTGGGGAATGTCAGCCATAGTAGGGATGGATAAGGATTCTATAGAAAAGGCTGCCTCGGAGGCTGGCTGCTATCCGACCAATTTCAACTGTCCCGGACAGGTCGTTATCTCAGGAAAGAGGGAAAGCGTAGATAAGGCCGGCCAGCTTCTAAAGGAAGCCGGAGCAAAGAGAGTGATACCGCTTATGGTCAGCGGACCCTTCCATACTCCATATATGAAGCCGGCCGGAGATGCCCTTAAGGAATTCCTTCCTGGCATCGAGATGGCTCCGGCAAGATGCAGGGTTATTTTTAATGCTACAGGAGATGATGGAGAGGTCACTCCTCTTGTCAATCAGAAGGATAAGATAATAGATCTTCTGGTACGTCAGGTAAAAAGCCCTGTTCTTATGGAAAAGAGCCTCTGCCTTCTTCTATCTGAGGGCTTTGACGAATTTATAGAGATAGGTCCTGGAAAGACACTGAGCGGATTTGTGAAAAAATGCGCAAAGGCAATGGACATAAAGGATATCAGTATAAAGAGCTTGAATACCGTGGAGGATATAGAAGACTTATGAGTACAGCCCTGATCACAGGAGCAAGCGGTGGTATTGGACAGGCCATCGCAGAGGAATTTGCGAAAAGAGGAAACAGGCTTGTCCTTCACTGTCATAAAAATACAGACAGACTGGAGGAGATTGCATCATCCCTTGTGGAAAAAGGATATGAGACTCCTCTTATAGTAGCAGGAGACCTAAGCGAAGCCGAAACGGCTGAGCGAATAGCAAAGGAAGCAGGTCAGGTGGATGTGCTTATAAACAATGCTGGAATTACAAGAGATGGCCTTCTTATCTCCATGAAGGAGAAGGACTTCGATGATGTGATAGCATCCGACTTGAAGAGCGTCTATCTGATGTCAAAGGCCTGCATCCGTCCTATGATAAAGAAAAGATACGGCAGGATCATAAATATCACCAGTGTAAGCGGTATATACGGGAATGCCGGACAGGCCAACTATGCGGCGGCAAAGGCCGGTATCATAGGTTTTTCCAAGTCGCTTGCCAAGGAAGTCGCATCGAGAAACATAACGGTAAACTGTATTGCTCCAGGCATGGTAGATACAGAGATGACAAGGGCTATAAGTGACTTAGCAAAGGAAAAACTCCTGGAACAGATCCCGATGAAAAGGATGGCATCTCCATGCGAGATAGCATATATCGCGGCTATGCTTGCAGACGAGAGGGCTTCATATATTACAGGCGCCGTGATCGAAGTAAACGGCGGAATGTGAGGATTGGATGGATAGAAGAAGAGTTGTTGTAACCGGACTTGGAACAGTCAATCCCTGTGGCCTTTCGGTCAGGGAAAGCTTTGACAATATAAAGGCAGGAAGGGTAGGGATAGCTCCTATAAGTGCCTTTCAGATAGAGGATTTTTCTATAAAGCTTGCCGGACAGGTAAAGGGATTCGATCCTCTAAAGTATATGGCAAAAAAGGATTCGCGTCATATGGACCGCTTCACCCAGTTTGCCATTGCAGCAGCCACAGAGGCACTGACTGAGGCAGGACTTGTCAGTGAGGATGGAAAGCTTATTGGCGAAGTTAATGCAAAGAGATTCGGAACAGATATCTCCTGCGGTATAGGTGGACTTCCGACTATAGAGGATCAGCATATAAGGGGCATGGAGAAGGGCTTTGAAAGAGTTTCTCCATTCTTTATCCCTATGTCCATATCAAATATGGCAGCAGGCCAGACAGCTATCAGATTCGGTCTTAAGGGAATGGCTACCTGCCCTGTTACTGCCTGTGCAGGCGGGACCAATGCGATTGGTGACAGCTTCCATATGATAAGGGATGGTTATCAGGATCTGATGCTTGCAGGAGGAACAGAGAGCTGTATTACCCCTCTTGCTGTAGGAGGCTTCTCCAATATGGGAGCCCTTACAAAGTCAGATGACCCATCACATGCTTCAACACCGTTTGATGTAAACAGGAGCGGCTTCGTAATAGGTGAGGGCTGCGGACTTATAGTCCTTGAGGAATACGAGCATGCAAAAAGAAGAGGCGCCCATATCATCTGTGAGATAAAGGGATACGGAGCAAACTGCGACGCATATCATATCACATCTCCTGATCCTTCGGCTGAGGGAGCTTCTGATGTGTTTACGCTTGCGGTAAATGATGCAGGAATGAAGACAGATGATATTGATTATATCAATGCTCATGGTACATCTACCCATATAAATGACGCAGTTGAGACAAAGGCCATCCACATGGCTTTTGGCGATCATGCAAAGGATATGAAGATATCGTCCACAAAGTCTATGACAGGTCATCTGCTTGGCGGAGCCGGTGGCGTTGAGGCTGTTTTTCTGGCAAAGACAATAGAGGAGGGCTTCATCCCGCCTACTGCAAATCTAAGGGAGGCTGACCCTGAGTGTGATCTCGACTATGTCCCTTGCAGGGGAGTAGAAGCAGATGTAAAGGCAGGAATAAGCGATTCCTTAGGCTTTGGCGGCCATAATGCAGCCATACTTATGACTAAGATCTGATGTCTTTTGAGGTAGAAAGATTGACTAATATAGAAGTAAGAGAAAATCCAAATATACTTACCTGTGATGATATAGAAAGGATCCTTCCCCACAGGCAGCCCATGCTTATGATAGACCGTATAGTCGACTATGAGCCGCTTAAATGGGCTGTAGGTGAGAAGCTTATGAGCAGGAATGACCCGGTATTCGCAGGACATTTCCCGGCCTATCCGGTCTTTCCGGGGGTGCTCTCACTAGAGGCTATAGCCCAGTGCGGAGCATGTGCACTCCTCACCTCACCTGACTTCAAGGGTAAGATGCCTATGTTTGGATCGGTAAAGAACGCCAGATTCAAGTCCCAGGTGCGTCCGGGCGATGTCCTTACCATAAAGACAGTCCTTACCAATATGAAGGCAAATGTAGGACTTGCAGAGGGAGCGGCATATGTTGGCGACCGTCTCGCAGTAAAATGCAGCTTTTCTTTTGTGATCGTATAGGAATTTGCAAAAAGGGTTTTTATTATCCTTCCTTTTGTGATATAATCAGACAGATGTAGATTTTTACATCTGTTGGCTGTTGTTTCCGTTTTCACGAAAGGAAAGACCATGGGAAAAGTTAGACGCGTATATGTAGAAAAAAAGCCTGATTTCGCAGTTGCTGCGAAGCAGCTTTCACACGAGTTACGCCATTTCGTCGGCATTGATGGTATTACCGGCGTAAGGCTTCTTGTTCGTTATGATGTTTCAGATCTTCCGGACAATGTATTTGATAAAGCAGTCCGCACAGTATTCTCTGAGCCACCTGTAGATTATGTTTACGAGGAGAGCTTCGATTATACCGGGCGGATTTTTTCTGTGGAATTCCTGCCTGGACAGTTTGACCAGAGAGCAGACTCAGCTGAGCAGTGCATGAAGCTCCTTGACGATCAGGCCAGCCCTATCATAAAGACAGCTACGACCTATGTTATCGAGGGAGAGATCTCTGATGACGATTTTGACCGGATCAAAAAGCACTGTGTAAATCCGGTTGATTCGAGGATAGCAGACGAGAGCAAGCCTGATAGTCTGGAGGACGATTTCAGTGAACCGGAGGATGTCGAGATTCTTGATGGATTCTGCGACGAGAGCGATGGTGATTTCAGAAAGAGATATGATTCGCTTGGCCTTGCCATGACCTATAAGGATTTCCTTCATATAAGAGATTATTTCAGGGCAGATGAGCACAGGGACCCGTCTATTACAGAGATAAGGGTTCTTGATACATACTGGTCTGATCACTGCCGTCATACTACATTCTCGACAGAGCTTACAAGTATTGAGTTCGAGGACGGCTACTATAAGAAGCCTATGATGGATTCTTATCAGAAATACTGTGATAATTACAAGGTCCTTTACAGGGACAGGAACGATAAGTTTGTCTGCCTTATGGATCTTGCTACTATAGGCGCAAAGCTCCTTAAGAAAAAGGGACTATTAGACGACCAGGAGGAGTCGGACGAGATAAATGCCTGCTCCATAGTGATCCCTATAGAGGTGGATGGAAAGACAGAGGAGTGGCTCCTTAATTTCAAAAACGAGACCCATAACCATCCTACAGAAATAGAACCGTTCGGTGGTGCTGCGACCTGCCTTGGAGGCGCTATAAGAGATCCTCTCTCAGGAAGGACCTATGTATACCAGGCCATGAGGATCACAGGTGCAGCTGATCCGATAAGACCTGTAAGCGAGACCTTAGAGGGTAAGCTTCCTCAGAAAAAGCTTGTCCGTGAGGCTGCTCATGGCTACAGCTCATACGGAAACCAGATAGGACTTGCGACAGGATATGTAAAGGAAATATATCATCCTGATTATGTAGCAAAGAGGATGGAGATCGGGGCTGTGATAGCAGCTGCTCCAAGAAGAGCTGTAAGGAGACTTGACTCGGATCCGGGTGATAAGATAATCCTGCTCGGAGGCCGTACCGGACGTGACGGTATAGGCGGTGCCACAGGCTCGTCAAAGGCTCATAATACCAAATCTACGGCACTTTGCGGAGCTGAGGTCCAGAAGGGTAATCCACCTACAGAGAGAAAGCTTCAGAGGCTCTTCAGGCGTGAGGAGGTCGCTTATCTGATAAAGAAATGTAATGACTTCGGTGCCGGCGGTGTATCGGTTGCCATAGGAGAGCTTGCCAGAGGACTTAAGGTAAATCTCGATCTGGTTCCGAAGAAGTATGCAGGGCTTGATGGAACAGAGCTTGCTATTTCAGAGTCTCAGGAGAGGATGGCAGTCGTTGTTGCTCCGGCAGATGTTGACAAGTTCCTTTCATATGCTGCTGAGGAAAATCTCGAGGCGACTGTTGTAGCCGAGGTGACAGAGGAACCAAGGCTTCGTCTTGACTGGAGAGGAAAGACCATAGTTGATCTCTCAAGAGATTTCCTTGATACAAACGGAGCTCATCAGGAGACAGGGGTTGTCGTAGAGATACCTGATAAGGATAAGGATTATCTTGGGGACTATGCTCTGTCAAAGGTAAAGAAGGATATAGAGAAGGATGATTACAAGGCAGCCTGGCTAGATACCCTTTCAGACCTCAATGTATGCTCACAGAAGGGGCTTGTCGAGATGTTCGACGGTTCGATCGGAGCATCGTCTGTATTTATGCCTTTCGGTGGGAAGTATCAGCTGACAGAGACCCAGAGCATGGTAGCCAAGCTTCCTGTCGGAAATCATAAGTGCGATACTGTATCCATGATGGCATATGGCTTTGATCCTTATCTGTCCAAATGGAGTCCATATCACGGAGCCATTTATTCTATAACCGAGTCTATGGCAAAGATCGTTGCAGCAGGCGGCGATTTCAGAAAGATCCGCTTTACATTCCAGGAATACTTCAGGAGGATGAATGAGGATCCCAAGAGATGGAGCCAGCCTTTTGCAGCCCTTCTCGGAGCCTTTGAGGCACAGATGAGATATGGCCTTCCTTCGATCGGAGGAAAGGATTCCATGTCAGGTACCTTTAACGACATAGATGTTCCGCCGACCCTCTGCTCATTTGCAGTTGATACAGCAGATGTGCATGATATAATCACACCAGAGCTTAAAAAGGCAGGAGACAAGCTGGTTCTCTTCTGGATCTCAAAGGATCTCTATGATCTTCCTGAATATGACCAGGTAATGAGGCTCTATGATACTATCCATCAGCTAATAAAGGCAAAGGCTATAGTCTCAGCCTATGTGATAGATAATTACGGAGTAGCAGCTGCTGCCTCCAAGATGGCCTTCGGAAACGGATTTGGAGTAAAGCTTTCCATGACGTCTGAAAAGAATGCTTTCAGGGCTTATCCTTGCGCTATCCTGGCCGAGGTCCCACAATCAGCAATGGAGGCTGTTGATTCAGCTATGACAGACAACAGCCTGTCTGATTACTATGATACCGTAGGTGAGGTTACAGATGACAGGATGTTTACCATTGGAAGCACCTCCTTTGCTGCAAGCGAGGCCCTTCTAGCCTGGAAGGCTCCTCTCGAGGGCGTATTTGCGACAAGGGCGGATTCTTGTAAGACTCCTGTAGAATGCAGACTCTATGATGAGAAAAATATATATGTCTGCAAAAACAGGGTCGCAAAGCCGAATGTATTCATTCCGGTATTCCCTGGGACCAACTGTGAGTATGATTCAGCGAGGGCCTTCGAGCAGGCAGGAGCGACTACGAACACAGTAGTATTCAGAAACCAGAATGCAGAGGATATCAGATCTTCAGTCGATGATTTCGTAAATGGCATAAACAAGGCTCAGATAGTTATGTTCCCTGGTGGTTTCTCAGCAGGAGACGAGCCGGAGGGCAGTGCGAAGTTCTTTGCTACGGCTTTCAGAAATGAAAAGATAACCGAGGCCATCGAGGATTTGATCACAAAGAGAGATGGACTTGTCCTTGGTATCTGCAACGGATTCCAGGCTCTGATAAAGCTCGGCCTTGTACCTTATGGAAAAGTAACGGAGCAGAAGCCTGACTCACCGACACTTACCTACAATACGATCGGACGCCATATCAGTAAGATCGCCTATACAAAGGTTGTATCCAACAAGAGCCCATGGCTTCGCCTGGCAGGCCTTGGAAGCGTCTATGGCATTCCTGCATCACACGGCGAGGGAAGATTCGTCGCAGACGAGAAATGGCTTGACAAGCTGTTCGCAAATGGACAGGTAGCAACCCAGTATGTTGACATAGACGGAAACTGCTCAATGGACGAAGAGTGGAATATCAACGGATCCTACCGTGCAGTAGAGGGAATCACAAGCGAGGATGGTCGTATCCTCGGAAAGATGTGCCACTGCGAGAGGATAGGAGACGGAGTGTCGAAGAATATCTACGGCAATCTGGATATGAAGGTCTTCGAGTCAGGAGTTAGCTACTTTAAGTGATTAGGATACAGGGGATAGGATATAGGGGATAGGATTTGTTTCTAACCCCTATCCCCTAAATCCTCAAATAAAGAAAGGAAAAGAATGAAAGCATATCTTTACCTCGAAGACGGTACGGTTTTCACAGGTGAGAGCATTGGCTCTACAAGAGAGTCCATAAGCGAAGTCGTGTTCAACACTTCGATGAC
>DLDA01000024.1 GCA_002480925.1 Lachnospiraceae bacterium UBA7784
TATGCTATAGTAAGTGTTAAAGATCCGTCTTCCCTAACAAAATGGTGGGTTTGCTTTTAAGAGTTGGATGTTGTATCATTATAAGGATACGATAAAGGAGGAATTTTTTATGAAAATGCAGGAATCAGCGCAGGATTACCTGGAATCCATTCTTATTCTTTCAGAGCAGAAGGATTATGTCCGTGCTACAGATATATGTAATTATTTCGGATATGCCAGAGCTACGGTTTCAGTTTTCATGAAGCAGCTTAAGGAAAATGGATATGTAAATATAGACGAGCACAATCATATCACTCTTACAGATTCTGGGCTCGCAATAGCTAAGCAGATGTATGAGAGGCACAAGTTCCTCTCAAATGCATTCAAAAAAATGGGCGTCCCTGAGGATATAGCCACCAGAGACGCCTGCAGAATGGAGCATTATGTCTCTTCCGAGACCTTTGAGGCCATGAAAAAGGCCTATGCTCTGTATGAAGACAAGGTTCTCAGACCATCTGAGCCTTGATCAGATTTGTTGTACCGGAAATTCCAAGAGGGACGCCTGCTATAAGAACGACCACATCACCCTCGGTAAGCAGTCCCTCTTCCTCACATTTCTTTAATGTATGTGCAAAGAGCTCCTCAGCATCCTTTTCCTCAGAGATCATTATAGGAGTGGTGCTCCAGCAGAGATTCATCTGACGGCATACCTTCTCATCTATGCATCCTGCAATGATCGGTGATGCAGGACGGAACTTTGATACCGCATGGGCAGTACGTCCCGACTTGGTTACCGTGACGATAGCTGTAGCATTCAGGTCACCGGCAAGCATACAGGCCGAATGAGTGATTCCATCAGTTATGGAATTCTCACCGCTTCTTTCCCTTTCGTTTTTTATCATCCTGTTCAGATAATGGATGTCCTGCTCTGTTCTCTTTGCGATCTTATCCATTGTACGTACTGCCTCAACCGGATATTTTCCGGCTGCCGTCTCTCCGGAAAGCATTATGGCTGATGTGCCATCGTAGACAGCATTTGCCACATCTGTCGCCTCGGCTCTTGTCGGTCTCGGATGTGTGATCATGGAATCAAGCATCTGGGTTGCTGTTACAACGAATTTTCCCGCCTCATATACCTTTTTGATGATCATCTTCTGGATCACAGGCACATCCTCAAGCGGGATCTCAACTCCCATATCTCCACGGGCAACCATTATTCCATCCGCTGCATCTATTATAGAATCGATATTCTTGATTCCCTGATTGTTTTCTATCTTTGCTATGATCTGGATCTTTTCTCCGCCATGCTCCTTCAGGATTTTTCTGATATCGTTGATATCATCGGCTGTCCTGGTAAATGAAGCTGCGACAAAATCGAAGTCCTCCTTTACCCCGAACACCAGGTCCTTGTAATCCCTTGGACTTACAAAAGGCATCGAAAGCTCTGCGTTAGGGACATTTACACCCTTTTTGTCTGAGATATGGCCGCCATTTACGACCCTGCAGGTGATATCTGTCTCGCTCACCTTCTGCACTACCATCTCCACAAGTCCGTCATCTATCAGAATATGGACTCCCTCAGACACATCCTTTGGCAGATCCTTATATGTGATCGATACTATATCCTTATCTCCCTCGACATCCCTCGTCGTAAGAGTAAAGATCTGATCATCGACAAGATCCACTCCTCCCTGCTTGAAATTCTTTAACCTGATCTCCGGTCCCTTGGTATCAAGAAGAGCCGCTACAGGTTTACCTGTCTCCTTCCTCAGCTGTCTTAAGGTACGAAGCCTTCCCAGATGCTCCTCATGGCTTCCATGAGAAAAATTAAATCTGGCCACGTTCATACCTGCCTCTATAAGCTCCTTCATGGTCTCAGGCGACTCAGAGGCCGGGCCCAGGGTACATATTATCTTGGTTTTTCTTCGGTATTCCATTGTTTCTCCTAATATTCTAGTATATAAGTAAAAGTTACTTCCCTGATTCCTGATCACTGATTACTAGTTACTTGGTAATAAGGAAGTTCTGCTCGCTAAGCTCAAGCTTCGCCTGCAAGGAAGTTCTCTTCGCTAGGTTCGAACTACGCTTATCACCTAAGGAAGTTCTTTTCGCTAAATTCGAGCTTCGCCTATGGCTCGCTCTCATTAATCTCAAAGAACGGCTTCGTTTCGGATTCGAGCTTCGCTTTCAGCTTGCTCTCATCTCGAAGCTTTCGGTCATTTCGCTATCATTGTGCCGTCACGGCCTGCGACCAGCGGTCTGTCAGGATTGAGCTTTGCTATAAGTGTCTTCCTGATCGCAGAGTCGCCGATGAAGCTTATTGCTGCCTCTATCTTAGGAGCCATAGTACCGGCCTCGAACTGGCCCTGTTCTAAATACTTCCTGGCATCGGATACTGAAATGAAATCAAGGGCCTTCTCATCTGACTGGCCGAAGTTCAGGCAGACCTTATTGGTTCCGGTGAGGATAATAAGCATATCTGCATCCACCTGATCGGCCAGAACTCCTGCTGCCGTATCCTTTTCTATGACAGCTGATGCGCCCTTTAGCAGATGATCCTGGGAGAGGACCGGGATACCGCCTCCTCCACATGCAATGACCACCTGATCAGCATCAAGCAGAGCATTTATCGCATCTATCTCAACTATGCTCTGCGGCTTCGGTGTAGCTACTATCCTCCTGTAGCCTCCATCGACTTCTGTCACATGGTTGCCCTTCTTCTCCTGGACAAGCGCCTCATCCTTTGTCATAAGTCTTCCGATTATCTTTGTCGGTCTGTAGAAGGCCTCATCATAAGGATCAACGGTCACCTGTGTCAGGACAGTTGCTACAGTCTTGTATATTCCCTTATTGATAAGTTCACTCCTTATTGCACTCTGGAGATCATAGCCTATATATCCCTGGCTCATTGCCGAGCATACGCTCATAGGTGTGTCAGTATACTCAGGATAGTTCTGGGAAAATTCATTCATTGCGGTATGGATCATCCCTACCTGAGGACCATTGGAATGAGTCACTACTACCTGATATCCCTGCGAAACAAAATCCGCTACTGCCCTTGCGCTTCTGGCTGCAGCCTCCTTCTGTTCAGGAAGTGTTGTACCAAGCGCATTATGACCAAGTGCGATAACAATTCTTTTCTTGTCCATAAATCTCCTTCTTAGGGCATATACTCTGCCCCCAACCATTCAGACAGATTCCCTTGCCTTGCATGACAAAGGGAGCACGGTATCTGCCGCGCTCCCTTATTATATAGTTTATCTCCCGTAAATACAAGCATTTGCATCGTATGCGATAACCAATAAGTCAAAAAGTGTTACAGTTCACGGGCAGGCTT
>DLDA01000011.1 GCA_002480925.1 Lachnospiraceae bacterium UBA7784
AACTTTGCTGTATATGCATATCCAAGATTGTCATAGAAGGTCATGCTGATCGGCAGCCCATCTGTACTCTCGACATTAGAATCATTCTCATCCACGATGCCGGTGAGATGTGCCTGTGATGTATATTCAGGCTCTGAGGTCTGGTTTGCAGGATCCATGAGACGAAGTGCGCTTACTGTATCCTTCTTTATGGTCCCGTTTTCCTTGTCTGCCTGCCATCCCATTACATGATATCCTGTCGAGGTCATCGACAGATATCCGTTTGCATCTACATAGAAGCTTCCGGCACGGGTGAATACATTCTTGGCACCAGTGTTTACTATAAAGAAGTTTGTAGAGCTTGTGTCTGAGAGACGCAGATCGAATCCATCGTTTGTAGTCTCTGCGGCTCCTGAGGTGGAAACGGAGACCTTTGTCGCGGCTGTGGTAACTCCAAGTCCTATCTGACGGGGGTTTATTCCTCCTCTTTTTGCATTTCCGCCTGAAGCATCAGACATGGTCTGGTACATTATGTCCTGAAATGTAGTAGATGACGACTTGAAGGCCGTTGTATTTACATTAGCTATATTGTTACCGATTACATCCATCCTCTGCTGATGGGTTTTAAGTCCGGCTACGCCGGAAAAAAGTGAACGCATCATAGCGCATTTACCTCCAATATTATCAAGCCAGGTAGCTTAGCGTATTTCCATTGTCCTTCATCATGGAATGAAGGATCTCTTCCCTTGTCTCCTCAATGCTGTCAGTGTCAGAAAAGGCACTGCCACTTAATGATCCTGACATATGCTCTCCTCTTCTGCCCTTATAGTCTCCTCCCTGATCAGAAAGAGACTGCCCGAAATCAGCTCCCTCGTCTGTAAATGCATGAGGCTCAACTGAGATCGTGACCTCGTTTACCCTGACTCCCTGCTTGTTGAGCTCTTCCCTTAGATCTGAAAGTCTGTTCTGAAGAGCATGACGGACTGCCTCATTCTGTGCATAGAGATGAGCGCTTACATCCCCGCTCTTCTCTGACACCTGAAGGAAGATCTTTCCAAGGCTTGCTGGATTAAGCTCCATTTCAAGACTCTTTACCGCAGCTCCCTTAGCTTCCTTTACTTTTTCTGCTATCTGCTGTATCAGATTATCTGCATTGATATCTGTGTACTTAAGAGCAGAGGTGATCGTCTCTGTAAATGACCTGACAGTCTGTGAGCTTACTGTATTCTGGGTCAGAGTGACATTTTCTGTCTCTGTGGTCTTAGCGGCGCCTCCTCCCTTATCTGACATAGAAGGATTCCCCTCTGTATCGGAAGGATTGCCCTGGTACTGGTCAGGTGACTTGCCCTTATCAGTGTCCTGGCTTATATTTTCATTCTGCTGGACCATCGTATCAGAAGCTGTCCCGTCAGTATCTGTGGCCGCTTCAGTCGTCACTGCCTTATCATCAGAAGAAGTCTCTTCTACTGTTACTGCATTAACGACCTTTACATTTACCGTATCTGCTGACCCATCAGTCCCGCTCATAGAGTCATTGGCAGAAGGAGTGGCAAATGACATGGAAGGATCATCTGATGCGATGTCAGATGTCATCTCAGCCGCTCCTGCCATTTCAGCAGGCAGATCCGACAGAGCCTGTGATAGATCATCAAGAAAGGTTGAAAAATCATCTGATGTCAGGATATCAGATGTGTCCTGACCTGTGAGATTCATATAAAGTTTTGCTGCATTTGATGGGTTGAAAAGATCTGTGACTGTAAGGCCAAGCTTTTCCATTGCATCCTTTACTGACTGCTCGCTTGAACCTGTGTCCTTTTCAATTGTAGTAAGAATATTCGAAGTAAAGTCATCCGTGGCTTTGGCTTCATCCACTGTAATATCTTCCGTTTCCGGTCCGGATATACCCGTGTCCTTATCCTTATCTGCTGGCTTTTTTATGTCTGTTTTTTTGTCCTGGTCCTTTATCTCCTTTCCCTTGTCCGACCTCTTATCATCCTTAGTCCTTACGGATGTCTGCTCGGTCGATATGTCCTTGTCTTTTGTCCTTGTATCGGTAGGGGCGTTTTTGTCAGTCTGCTTTATCAGAGAAGGATCTGATCTCTTATTGTATGAGACAGACAGCTTCAGGTCCTCTTTTGTATAAGAAGTTCGTCCATTGTCACCAGAAGTCCTGTAAGCTCTGTTCTCTGATACAGTATCCTTACTTCCTTTCAGATCTATAGACAGGTCATTCATGACCGCTATGAAATCCGCTCCGGAAGAATTATCCTGCCTTGAGACTTTTGACTTTAAGGCCTTACCGTTTTCTACAGGGACATTTATCACACCCTGTGGCTTCATTGGCACCATCCTTTCCTTGGTATAAGCTTTACTTCATTTTATATATCGGCTTCTGCCTGAAAAAGTTTACAGGCAGAAGGGACAAGCATTATCATGACGGATTCATTATCTTTGTAACTGCTGCAGCAGTATCCTTGTCCATCTTTCCAAGTACTGCTCCTCTTGAATCCGTGTCCATAGCATTAAGTATCTTTGCGACAAGCTTCAGGTTGTTGGTCATCTTATCGAAGATATCCGCTGCCTCCTGTGGCTTCATAGCCGAATATGTCTTGGCATAGTCGCTCATCTTCTTATCGCTCTGCAGGTCAGAAACCACCTGCTTATAGATCTTCTCTGCATTCTCGGGCTCTATTTCCTCGTAGTAGCTCTTATAGTTACTGATATCAGGAGCCTTATCCGAATATACTACCTTTTCGTAGAAGTCCTCCTTCTCCTGCTCGAACTTCTTCTCATTTTTCTGATATTTCTTAAGCTGCTTTTTTGCTGCTGCAAGATCCGTTGATGACGTGGCAGCTGCATCCACCTGCTTCTTTAGCGAGGCATTTTCCTTTTCAAGCTGCTTTACCCTTGCTACAGCCTCCTGCATTGATGAAAATGCATAAGGATCGTTTTCCGATGAGGACTTTGCGGTCTGCTTATTCTGCGGAAGGATCTTGTTTACGACTGGGATATTCTTGAGATAGGGGGAAAGCATTGTGCCTATCCCTCCTACGTCCATCCTTACTATTATAGCAATTATCGCAAGCCAGACTAAAAGGATGATTATACCCGCAAGAGCTACTACCGCTCCTGATCCCTTTGAATCAGGATCATCTCCGTCCCCGTCTGATCTTTTATTTTTCTTTTTGGAAGAGCTGTCGGCCTTCTTTGAATCTTCCGAAGTCTTCCTTCCCTTTTCCTCTCTGGGATCTGCCATAGCTGCTGTCTCCTATCAATTCCTGCCTGAATATCTGTAGCTTGTAAGCTCATCATTTATCTTGTTCTCTGTAGAGGCAAGCTCCTGCTTAAAGCTGTCAAAGGCTTTTTCTTTAAGCTTTTCCTGGGTCTTCCTCTCTTTCATGGCAAGGTCTAGCTTTTCTCTTTCCATATCAAGAGCCTGCTGGGCTTTCTTTACCTCAAACATCTGGTCACGTATCATGGACTTTATGGTCCTTACCGCGTCCCGGTAGAAGTTTACTTCCTTTAGGTCTATCTGATCAGAGTCAAGTGAGATAGCAAGGCTTTTTTCATAATCACTTTTTCTAATGAAAAGCGCAGAAAGCTTCCTTCTCTCCTCACTTTCCCTCGCAGCTGCCAGAGCAAACTCTGCCTTTTCCTGAGACTCGAGCATCTGCTTTAAGTTCAGGATATTCTGCATCCGGTATATAAATTTAGCCATCTGCCGTCCTTATGCCTCCTCTTTATTCTCCTCCTGAGGAAAGATCTCAAGAAGCATATCTACTATCTCCTCGAAAGAAAACTTCTGGTCTGTACCCTGTAGCAGGAAATCATTGACCTCTCCGATCTTTGAGATAGCGAAGTCTATATTGGGATTGGATCCCTTCTTATAGGCTCCTATATTGATCAGATCCTCTGCCTCAGCATAGGTCGCCATAACATTCTTAAGCTGACCTGCAGCCCTCTTGTGCGGCCCTTTGGCAATTGCGCTCATGACCCTGGATATGGAGGCCAGCACATCTATTGCCGGATAATGATTCTTCTGGGCAAGCTTTCTATTGAGCACAATATGGCCGTCAAGTATACTTCTGGCTGTATCGGTGATCGGCTCATTGAAATCATCTCCGTCGACAAGCACAGTATACAGTCCTGTAATAGAGCCTCTCTCTGCATTGCCGGCTCTTTCTAATAGTCTTGGCAGCTGGGCATAGATAGAAGGCGGATATCCTCTTGTGACTGGCGGCTCTCCGCTTGCCAGGCCTATCTCTCTTTGTGCCATACAGAATCTGGTAAGGGAGTCCATCATAAGAAGGACATCCTTCCCCTGATCCCTGAAATACTCAGCTATAGCTGTAGCCGTTTTTGCAGCCTTCTGCCTGATAAGGGCCGGCTTGTCAGAGGTCGCTACAACGACAACCGATCTCGCCATACCCTCTGGACCCAGGTCGTGCTCGACGAATTCCCGGACCTCTCTTCCGCGCTCTCCGATGAGCGCTATTACATTGATCTCGGCCCTTGTATTCCTTGCAAACATTCCCATAAGAGTCGATTTACCAACTCCTGAGCCTGCGAAGATACCTATACGCTGTCCCTTACCTACTGTGATAAGGCCATCGACTGCCTTAACTCCAAGTGGAAGGACTTCACTTATAATGACTCTTGACATTGGGTCTGGCGGATCAGCCTCTACAGGATACTCCTGGTCAAATACAGGATATTCCTCGTCTGGTCCCAGGTCCTCTATCCGTCCTATTCCGTCTACTGTATGACCCAGAAGGGCATCGCCAACAGGGATCGACAGTGGCTTTCCGGTGTTTTTAACGACTGAGCCTACGCTTATGCCTTCTGTTGCTTCAAATGGCATAAGAATAAGCTTCTTGTCATTAAAGCCTACTACCTCTGCCATGACCCTGGAGCCTGTGGCAGTCTCTATCATACAAAGATCATTAAGCCTGGCACCTGGTCCGATGGATTCTATAGTAAGCCCTACTACCTTTGTAACTCTGCCCAGCTCATCATAAAGGGGCTCATCCAGAGCCTCGATAAACCTTGAAACGTCCATCTGCTCCTCAATCATAAAAAACGGGAAGAATCCCTTCTTCCCTATATCGACAAGAGCCTGATCCGCTTGATCAGGTTAGAAAACTCAGTATCTATCGAAACATCATATACTCCGCCGTCGGTCTCTATCATTCCACTTCCGTCGGAAAGCAGAGGATCCTTGGCCAGCTCCACGTTCACACTGTCTCCGAGCTTATCTGTTATCAGATCCTTTTTGGACTGGAGAAGGGAATAGTTCTTTTCATTTACCCTGATAAGGATATTCTTTGAATGCTCTATATGATTAAGACAGTTATCTATCTGCTTAAGCAATAGACCGCTGTCATCCGAATACTCTATATCAAAGGCCTTTGATACGACATCTATTACTGCATCAAGCACATCCTTTTCGAGAGACTCTGCCTTTCTTTGGTACTGCTCATCAAGATCGTTTTCCCTCTGCCTTACGGCATCGAGCTTTTCCTGATACTCAGCCTGACCCTTTACCAGGCCGTCGTTATAGCCCTTTTGCTGAGCCTTCATGGCTGTGTTTTCAAAGAGGCCATCGGCCTCCTCCTTTGCCTTAGCTATGATCTGGTCTGCCTCCTGTCTTGCCTCAGACAGGATCTGGTCTCTTTGCTGGCTTATGGTCTCTTCAGTAAGGGGATCTGGTGCCTTCTGGCAAGCTTCTTCTTCCTGCCTGATCAGCGGATGTCCGTTGTCATCCGCAGTAAGAAGCGGCTCTCCGTCCTTACCTGCAGGGATTATATAATTCCCGCTCTGATCTTTTTCAAGCACAGGCTGATCTGAATCGTCCCTTGGCAGGGATGCTATAAAGGAGTCTATAGCCATCCTTTCCTCGCGGCGCTTTTCTTCGGATGCCTTTCTTCTGGCTGCCTCCAGACAGCTTTTTATTCTGGCGTTGGAATCTATAGTTACCTTCTGATCCGATAATATGCTTCCATGATATATATTATACAACCAGGTCATCACCTCCTCCTCTGGAGATAATGATCTCGCCGCTATCCTCAAGCCGCCTTATGACGCCCACGATCTTCTGCTGGGCCTCCTCTACATCCTTCATACGAAGAGGTCCCATATATTCCATATCTTCCTTTATCATAGCAGACAGACGAGAGGAAAGGTTCTTGAAGATAGCATTCTGCACATCCTCGTTGGTTCCCTTGAGTGCATATTCGAGATCCTGGTTCTCCACATCGCGGAGAACTCTCTGGATAGAACGGTCGTCGAGAAGCAGGATATCCTCGAAGACAAACATCTTCTTCCTGATCTCCTCTGCAAGCTCCGGCTCCTCAATCTCTAGAGATTCCATTATGCGCTTCTCTGTACCTCTGTCTACAGCATTAAGGATGGCGACGGTTGCATCGACTCCACCGGCAGAGGTGTAGTCCTGATTGATAAGGCTTGAAAGCTTTCTTTCGAGCACTCTCTCGACCTCCTTTATCACCTCTGGTGAGGTACGGTCCATAAGAGCAATCCTTTTGGCTACATCTGCCTGCTTTTCAGGAGAAAGCGCACCGAGTATCATAGAAGCCTGTGTCGGAGGCAGATATGAAAGTATCATAGCGATCGTCTGAGGATGCTCGTCCTGAATGAAGTTTAGTACCTGAGACGGCTCTGTCTTCCTGATGAATTCGAATGGACGTACCTGAAGAGATGCGGTAAGCTTGTTTATTACCTCCTGTGCCTTGTCCGAGCCAAGAGCTGTCTCAAGAAGCTCCCTGGCATATCCGATACCACCCTCTGCAATATACTGCTGTGCCAGGCAGATCTGATAGAATTCATTTATGACGGCATCCTTGACCTGAGGAGAAACGCTTCGTGTATTAGCAATCTCAAGCGTCAGCTCCTCTATTTCATCCTCCTTCAGATGCTTGAATATATCCGCGGACCTTTCAGGTCCTAAGGTGATCAGAAGTATCGCTGCTTTCTGGACTCCTGTCAGTCCCTCGGTTCCTGTATTGGCATCCGGTGTGTTTTTTGCTGCTGCTACCGGTTTTGTTGTTGCTGCTTCAGCCATCTTTATTCACCCCAGTCCTCATTAAGCCAGTTTCTTAGCAGATTAGCCGCTGCCTCAGGCTTCTCCTCCACAAACTTCTCAATAAGCTGTCTGGCCTCAGACTTCTCATTATATCCTATGTCCTCAAGCTCCTCCTCCTGCTGCTGGTCACGGAGCAGGGTATCCACAGTAACCTCGGAGGCCTCCTCTTCTTCCTTCTTTCCATGCAGGCTCTTAAATGCCACAAAGCCCAGAAGGACAAATATAAGCAGGGCAAGAAGAATCTCAAGCCACTCGAGCCAGGTCCGCCCGCCGCTTGAATAATGGAACTGAGGGACATCATAGGAGTTTACTGTGATATTTGAAGCCGGTATGCCTGTAGCATTGGCTATGGCATTTATCACCGCATTACTCGGCTTTGTCGCTGTCATCCCACTGTTTTTTGCCACGAACTGGTCAAAGGTCATCTTCTTGAGCTGGCCAGATGCCTTCATCTTGTCCTCATCATAGATCACATCGTTATAGGCTGTGACTGTGATCGAGGAATTGGCATAATCAACAGCTCCGGCCTCCTGCTGGGATTCTGTCTTGGTCTCATTAGGGAGATAGTCATAAGTCTCCTCATTCGATTCAGAATGAGAGCCCGCTCCCTGCTGAGTCACATAGCTTCCTGTGTCATCATTGGAATCGGTTCCAGGCGTACCTGCAGTAGAGCCGTCAGATGAGGAGCTCTTGGTTGTCTTGCTGTCCAGATATCCCTGTGACTGACCATCGGCAACATCGTATTCCCATCTGGTCTTTTTGGTATTGGAGAAATCCATCTTGAGATTTGCTGCCACCTGGACATTGTCATAGATAGCCTTGCCGGTCGCATTCTTTGAAAGGACCTTCTTTACCTGATTCTCTGTATATTTCTCACGCTTCTGTTTTGCAGTAAGATTTGTCGAGGCAATCCCTCCTGAGGTGGCCTCGTCGCCTCCTGAGAAAAGTATATTGTCGTCAGTATCTATGATCGTGATATTTTCTGTTGTCTTATTTCCAAGACCAGTTGCAATGAATTTGGCTATGGCTGCTGCCTGATCATCTGACATGGAGCCTGACAGGTCGAGAAGACATGATGCCGAGGCCTCCTCCTGCTTGGCGGCAAGGGTTCCGTCATCGGTCGGTATATTGAAGTTTACCTTGGCGCTCTTTACATTTGAAAGCGTAGCCAGATAGCTGTCCATCTGCGTCTGCAGATAATGCTGGTTCTTCCTCTGCTTGTCAGCCTCAGTCGTAGTAAAGGAGCCGTCAGTCACATTGCTGAAGGGATAATCCTCATCTGAGGTCTTGCCTGTATATCCGTTTGAATAGATACCATTCTGGCCAAGCAGTATGGTGGCAGCTGCCTCGTCCTTCTTGTCTATAGTGAAGGTCATGCCGTCCTGAGACTGGGAATAGGCAATGCTTTGCCCGTCAAGCAGATCCTTTACCGATGCAGCCTGCTTGGCGTCAGTCGCGGTCACAAGATCCATCTTGTCCGGCCTTGTAGCGACAACTCCTAGAATAATAAGCGCGATAACCACGACAGAAACAGCGCTTATCATAAGCGCCTTCTGTCTTACAGTGAATTTCTTCCACCACTCTGCTATTCTGCTTAAAATATTCTGAATTCTTTCAGGCATTTTTTACCCCTTTATAAGTATTCTCTGATAAAGCTGACCGGATCATATCTGCATATTCATGATAGTCTGATAGGCCTGCACGCAGGTCGACCTTATGGCGCTTGTATACTGCAGGGCGATCTTCGCCTTCTGCAGGGCGATCATCATATCATGTGTATTATCAGAAAGTCCCAGTGCAAACTTGACCTGCTCGGCATTTGCCTTATTCTGGAGGGTATTTGTCTCGTCCACAAGATTTACAGCTGCATCGAATACCGATCCGAAGTCTGTATTCTTATCCGGGTCTATACCGGATCTCTGCGGGGCTGTCTTATATCCTGCATTGGCTGCTTCTATCGATGTAACTCCTGTCATCTGATCCTTTGTCTCCTTCCTTTATGAGTTGCCGATAGAGATGCCCTGAGACGCAGAGCTCTTAAGCCCGTTAAATACCGTCACATTCGCCTGATATGCTCTTGTGGCGTCAATCAGGTTTGTCATTTCGGTAACTGTATTCACATTGGGATATCTGACATATCCGTTCTGATCTGCGTCAGGATTCGATGGATCATAATCCATAATGAAATCCGTAGAGGTATCATCGGTTACTGATGCAACCCTTACTCCGTTGCCCTTGAATGAATCCCTGTACTGATCGAGAGTAGCAGAAAATGACGGATTGAGGCTTCTCTCCTCAAATGTCACTATCTTTCTCCTGTAGGGACCGGAGCCGTCCTCTGTATGGGTAGTGTTTACATTTGCAATGTTTTCGGCGATCGTATCCATACGGAATCTCTCCGCTGTCATACCACTGCCGGCAATATTAAAGGACTGAAAAAGAGCCAAGCGCTTCCTCCTTATGATCTTGTAACTACATTAAAGCAGGAGAAATCAGCTGAAATAGCTGTCGTAAGAGCCTGGTACTTAAGCTGTTCTCCGGCGTACTCTACATTTTCATTGTCGATATCGACATTATTCTCATCGAGTCGATAATTAAACGAAGGATAGTCTGTATAGACTTCTCCATGAAGGCTGCTGTCGTCCGTATAATCAAGAGCGCTTACAGCCTGATCAAGATTATTGTACCTTGTAGTTGTCAGCTGGTCAGAAAGGATATCTGAAAATTTCACATCCTTTCTCTTGTATCCGGGTGTGTCTACGTTTGCTATATTGTTGGATATAGTAGTCTCGCGCAGCCAGCTGGCATCCGCAGCCTTATCCATCAGGCTTATATAATCAAATGCATTGGATCTGATCAACTGCTTGTCCTCCCAAATATAATCCTATCATCAGCTACTATTTAATTATATTTGATTCCGCAAAAAAAACAACCCTTTTTTGTGGATAAAAGTTTCTTATGGACACAATATATTGTAACCCATTAGTTCATATTATTCTTAAGTTTTTTAAGCTCGGCAAAGACCGCATCATTCAATACCTTGATATAAGTGCCCTTCATGCCTGATGAGCGGGACTCTATGACTCCGGCTGACTCGAACTTCCGCAGGGCATTTACTATGACGCTCCTTGTGATCCCGACCCTGTCTGCTATCTTTGAAGCCACGAGAATGCCCTCGCTCCCCTCAAGCTCGTCGAAGATATGGATTATAGCCTGCTGCTCAGAATATGAAAGCGTGCTTATGGCACTCTTTACATCCTGCTTCTTGCGGTTCTCCTCTGCGTTCTCCTCGTTTACAGACCGCATCATCTCAAGTCCTACTACAGTAGTACCGTACTCGGCGAGAATGATATCGTCGATACCATATGGATGATCGTATCTGTAGATAAAGAGACTGCCAAGCCTTTCACCTGCTATGTCAATAGGTGTGATAAGGGCATTGTACTTTGATACATCGTCTCCCTCGAAGCCCAGAGTCAGGAGGTTTACATTCTCTCTTGTAGAGAGGATGCCCAAAATCCTGTCATTCAGATCGCTGTTTATCAGTCCGCCGATCTTATCTGTTATAAGCTCAGTAAGCCTGTGTTCATCATTACTGAAGCTTATGCCAAGGACCTTGCCCTTTTTACTAAGTACCAGGCACGACGAATCAAGGATATCCGTAAGCACCCTGCAGATATCATTGAAGACGACCTTGGAACGGTCATTGTTGTTGTGTAATAGCTTTCCTATCTTTCTTGTCTTATCAAGTAATTCAAGTATCTCTGCACTCATTGTTTTTATTTAACCTTTATTCAGTATAATTCCATCAATACTGTCTATTATACTCTTTTTTTTGAAAAATTCAATCGTCATCTCTGACTTCTTCAGAGTATCCGCATTCCGGATCTGAGCAGACTATCTTTCTGCCGCGTATAACCATATACTTCCCGCAGCGAGGGCATTTCTTCGATACCGGCCTCTGCCAGCTCATGAAATCGCAGTCAGGATAATCCGCGCATCCGTAGAATTTTCTTCCCTTCTTGGTCTTCCTTATCACTATATCCTTTCCGCACTTGGGACAGGCTACACCGATCTTTTCGAGATAAGGCTTGGTATTCCTGCATTCAGGAAATCCCGGGCAGGCTAAGAACCTTCCATGTGGTCCGTACTTTATCACCATATGTCTGCCGCATTTGTCGCAGATGACGTCCGTTTCCTCATCCTTTATCTCTACCTTCTCGAGCTCCTTCTCAGCAACATGGACCTCCTTCATGAGGTCAGGATAGAAGTTCCTGATTATGGACTTCCACTCTACCTCTCCTGCCTCGACACCATCTAAAAGGCTTTCCATATTGGCAGTAAAGGTCTTGTCGACTATCTCACTGAATGACTCTACCATTATCTTGTTTACTATCTCTCCCAGCTCAGAGACAAATAGATTCTTCTCATCCTTTATCACATAGTGTCTCTTGAGCAGGGTCGTGATAGTCGGAGAATAGGTGGATGGTCGTCCTATACCAAGCTCCTCAAGAGTATGGACAAGGGAGGCCTCGGTAAAGTGAGGCTTGGGCTGGGTGAAATGCTGCTTTGCCTGATGACTCTCAGCGGATAGGATCTCTCCCTTCTCGAATGCACTCAGATCCTTGGGTTTTTTCTGATCCGGATCATCAGATAAGACATAGACCCTTGAAAATCCGTCAAAGATCGTGGCTGTGCTTGCAGCTGTAAACTTATGCCCATTGCAGTCAAGCCTTATCGAGGTCGTAATCCTCTTCTGCGCTGCCATCTGGGAGGCTATAAATCTCTTCCAGATAAGAGAATATAGACGGTACTGGTCCCGGCTTGCTGTTTCCTTAAGCTTATCCGGAAGAAGGGTAAGATCAGCAGGTCTTATCGCCTCATGGGCATCCTGAATATTCTTTCCCTGGGACTTCTTTGCCATCTCACCTCCCAGATAGTCCTTTCCGAACTCACTGCTTATATAGGCTGCCGCTGTCGCCTTAGCCTCAGTAGATACTCTGGTAGAATCGGTACGAAGATATGTGATAAGTCCGTTCTCATATAGCTGCTGGGCTATGAGCATTGTCTTTGACAGTGCAAAGTTAAGAGCCTTTGAGGCCTCCTGCTGCATAGTTGAGGTCGTAAACGGAAGCGGGGCTTTCCTGGTCTTGGGAGTCTGCTTGAGAGCCTCAACAGTGAAATCACATCCATCTATATCGGATATTATCTGATCAAGCTCCTGCTTCGAATCGATGTCAGATGTCTTTTTATCAGCGTCATAGTATGAGGCAGTAAGCTTTCTCCTGCCCTTTCCGCAAAGCTCTACATCCAGCGTATAGTACTCCTTTGGAATAAAGGCATTGATCTCATCCTCCCTGTCGCAGATTATACGAAGGGCAACTGACTGGACCCTTCCTGCCGAGAGGCCTCTTTTTACCTTTGCCCAGAGAAGAGGACTTATCGAATATCCGACTATACGGTCAAGCACCCTTCTGGCCTGCTGTGCATTGACCAGGTTCATATCTATGTCTCTCTGATGCTTGAAGGATTCCTTTATGGCGTTTTTTGTTATCTCGTTGAAGGTGATCCTTTTATATTTCTTTTCAGAAAGCCTGAGTGATGGTATCAGATGCCAGGAGATCGCCTCTCCCTCACGGTCCGGGTCAGTAGCCAGATAGATCATATCTGCCTTCTTGACCTCCTTGCGCAGAGATGCCAAAAGCTCACCCTTGCCCCGGATGGTTATATATTTGGGTTCGAAGTCATTTTCGACATCGATCCCCAGCTGACTCTTGGGGAGATCCCTGACATGTCCCATTGTTGCAACTACGGTGTAGTTTCTTCCAAGAAATTTCTTAATCGTTTTTACCTTTGTCGGTGACTCAACGATCACGAGATTTTTTGCCATTAAAACTGATCCTTCCTGCTCTTTACCTCTATACCGGTATGTTTCTGACATAGTGGTTCATAAAGACCTCTTTTAAGTATCCCTTACAGCAGAGGGCCGCCACTATCCTTAAAAGCATAAGAAGAGTCATACCGGTTTCCTTCTGGACCTCATCTATGCTTTTTGCGTAGAAATCGAAACAACTATACACCACCATTTCATCTTTTTCAAGGTTCAATTCTGAAAGAGCCTGTTCAAGCTCCTCTGAAACGAGTGGTTCCTCCTCCATTTTAAGTGCCATGATAAGGCTCTCAGAAGACCTTATCATACCGGCTCCCTGCCAGATAAGCCTGTTGGTCCCGGCCGAAAGCGGATCTGTTATCCTGCCAGGGAGGGCATATACATCCTTTCCCTGATCAAGGGCCAGATCAGCAGTGATAAGGGATCCGCTTCTCTCCCTCGCCTCTATCACAAGCACTGACTCAGAGATCCCGCTTATAAGTCTGTTGCGGTCAGGGAAATTCTGCTTAAGTGGTCCTGTCCCGGGAGGAAATTCGCTTATCAGGGCACCGCTATGTGGTATCTGCTCATAGATATCCCTGTTGCATGCCGGATAGCATATATCTGTCCCAGATCCTAAGAAGGCATATGTCTTCCCTCCTGCCATAAGTGCACCCCTGTGCGAATAGCCGTCTATCCCCATTGCCATACCGCTTACGACGGAAAAGCCGTTTTCTGCCAGCTCCTTTCCTATCTTTTCGGAAAAAAGTCTTCCGTATCCGCTGCATCTTCTGGCACCCACCATCGCTATAAGCCTCTCCTTTTTATCCGGGAGCCTGCCACTTACGAAAAGCGCGACCGGTGGATTATGTATATGCCTAAGCGCTACAGGAAAATCCTCATCATAGATAAAGCTTATCCCATTCAAAGGATCCGAAAAATACTCCCTGTATCTTTCAGCCATAAGCCTGCTGCCGTATTCCTCGCGAAGAATGGATAGACTTTCCTTTTTTATGATGTCCATCCCAAGGATCGTCTTATCTGTCCTCCCAAAAAACCCCGCCGGAGTCTTGAAGGCCGTAAGCAGGGCTCTTTTTTCATTGCGATCCATACACTTTGTCACTGCGAATGCAAATTCATCAAAGCTCCTGTTCATCTTACGACCTCCCAGAATCTTCTGTCGAGAGATCTGAAAAATCCAGCCTCTGCTATATGCTCCTGTCCTACGTCCTTTTTTCCTGCCAGGTCGGCTATAGTCCTTGATACCTTAAGTATCCTGTAATACCCCCTTGCTGTAAGCTCCTCTGATGCGAAAAGCTCCCCTATGCATTCCCTTGTCGCCTTAGTAAGCCGGCAGTATTCCTCTATCATCTTCGATGAGGCCTGACTGTTGAATGTATAGGGCTTATCCCTGTATCTCTCCCTCTGGATATCATGAGCCCTTAGCACCCTCTCCCTTATCCTCTCTGATGATTCATTATTGCTTTTGTCCATCAGCTCACCATACTCAACCCTTCTTGTCTGTACACAAAGATCGAATCGGTCCAGCAGGGGCTCTGATATCTTTGACAGATAATGTCTTATGGATGGAGTCGAGCAGGTGCATCTTTCTGACGGATAATAGCCGCATCTGCATGGATTCATAGCTGCGACAAAAAGGAAATCAGCCGGATATTCCTCCTGATAACGGTTTCTTACTATATTGATCTTACCTTCCTCAAGGGGCTGACGTAAGGCCTCAAGCGCCTCTCTCTTAAACTCAGGAAGCTCATCCAGGAAAAGAACTCCGTTATGGGCCATTGTTATCTCTCCGGGATTAAGGCTGTTTCCCCCGCCTGACATGGCAACAGCTGTAGTAGTATGGTGGGGGCTTCTGAACGGACGCCTGATATTTTCATATGAGATCCTGAATTTACCGCAGATACTGTATATCTTCATCAGCTCCAGCTTCTCATCATCTGAAAGAGGCGGCATTATAGAAGGAAGACATCTGGCTATCATGCTTTTTCCTGCTCCGGGAGGCCCGTACATGAGAAGATTGTGCATGCCCGCAGCTGCTATCTCACAGGCTCTCCTTGGTATGGCCTGACCATGAAGCTCACCAAAATCAGCCTGATCATCCACAATGGCCTCACTATCCTTATCAGGACAGTATTCTCTTACCCTTCCTGTATCAATGTATTCTAACAGCTCTGCAAATGAGCCTACTCCTATCGGCTCCATATCCGGGACAAGTCTTGCCTCCTGCAGGTTGTCCACAGGTATAATGCATTTTTTGATACCGTTTTCACGGGCCGCAAGAAGCATTGGGAGCATGCCCTTTACAGGAAGCACCTCTCCTGACAGACGAAGCTCTCCGCAGACAAAAACGTCTGAAAGCCTGTCTGGATCCATGCGGCCCAGAGCCGCAAGAACAGAAAGAGCTACCGGCAGGTCAAAGCCGTTTCCTGATTTCCTTATATCTGCTGGTGAAAGATTGACTGTGATATGTCTGGCCGGAAGCGGAAAGCCCGCTGCCTTAAGGACTGTCCTGACTCTCTCCCGGCATTCCTTTACCTCGCCTGAAAGCGAGCCGACCATATCAAAAACAGGCAGACCGTCACTTACATCTGCCTCTGCTGTGACCATAGTTGCCGTAAGGCCTCTTATAGTCCCGCACCTTATCTGACTTAACATAAAGATCCTTTCCGGAGATCATCTGGAAAGAGAAATTTGAAAAAGATAGTGAAATGATAGCATGGATCCAGAAAAAAGGCAATTACTTTTTGTTCTTCAGAACATATTTTCTGATATACCTGTAGGTCTCCTCTTCTCCCTTTTCGGCATTCATCAAAAGAAGCTTATGGAGCAGAGCGTCAGAATCCGGATGGATCACATAGTGTCCATGTCCCCTGAGATAATAGTTAAGAGCTGCATCATCTGTATACTTGTCGCCAAGATAGTTCTTGCAGGCTGATATCCTGTCAATATACATCTCGACCACATATCTTACCGGCATCTTCATCCCGCAGAGTGGCATTTCACCGTCCTTTGAACCTACATTATAATCGATCCAGTATTCGTAATGATGCTTGTTCCTTCCCTTGTGATGAAGCCAGGCTGTAGAAAGGCCCTTTTCCTCCCTCTCCCGGTTGTTGGGGCTTCTGGTGCCCTGATAGTACTTAGCGCCAACTGAGAACTCTGTCCATGAGTACTTTGACAGGTCATGCATCAGCCCCTGCCTGTATAGTCCAACCTTGAAACAGCTCTTCATCACAAGATGTCTGTGATGAGTTATAGTCTTGAAATGCCTTATCGCATTGATCAAACTCATGCTTTACCTTCCTATTAGAATTGAAACCGTACCCCCCGGCACCGAAACAGATCCATCGCCGCATTCGAGTGGCTTATCAAGGAAGCTGTCATCGCCTGTATTTGCGACCAGATACCATTTCCTTCCATCTCCTGTCGAAGGAAGCGCATAGGTCCTGTCGTTGTAGTAAAAATTAACCAGCACCATCACATCCTCCTCGTTTTCACCGGCATAGGCTCCTGCATAGAGGGTTCCGAGCCCCTTCTTCTCGGGACCTATTCCCATGATCCATGGCTCTGTGTCATGGTATGAAAGATCCGGAAGCCCACAGCTCAGATAATCCGTCTGCTTCATAGGAGCCTTTGTGCGTATAGCAGGATGATCCCTCCTGAAACTGATCAGATTCTTTACAAAGCTATAAAGCTCCTTAACGTCCTTTTTCGAAGAGTACCTGACCCAGCCTGTAGGATTATCCTGCCCGTATGGATTGTTATTGCCATCTGCGCTGTTCAAGGCCTCATCTCCCTCCGTAATAAGAGGAACGCCCTGAGAGAGCATTATGCAGGCCAGTGCTGATCTGACGCAGGTCAGACGGTTTTTCATGACATTTCGGCTTGTGGTCTTTCCTTCTATGCCATGATTGGAACTGCAGTTATAATTGCTCCCGTCGCGGTTGTCCTCACCGTTAGCCTCATTATGCTTCTCACCGTAGCTATATGCGTCCAGAAGAGTGAATCCGGTCTTTTCTGCAGCATAATTTACAAATCCGAACCTCTCCCCCTGCCGTCTCATCTGATTGGCAAGCTCTGCTACCGTCCCATCCATATGGTTCTGAAGCCTGCGAAGAGGATATATGAAGTCATCGTTGTAGTAGAAGAATCTCTTATGATCCTCTCTTTCAAGCTTCCTCTCATCTATCCTGTCATAGAAAAGCTTTACATCTGAAAGCCTTGGATGCCTGAGAAGATACTCGATCGGTAAACCCTCTCCTATCAGATGAAATCCGTCGACCCTGTAGCGAGTATGCCAGTATACCAGTATATCCGCTATAAATCTGGGATCTGAAATGATATCCTCTGATGTAAATGAAAACTCCATCAAAAGCTCCATACCGGCCATATGCAGGGCATTTGACAGCATATCCATCCCCTTCTGCGGATCTGATGGGAAATATGATGACTTCGGGGCAAAATATGCCCCATCGCCATAGCCCCAGTAATTTATCCCCGACGGCTCGCTAACATGCTCCTTATACTTGTCTCCTGACTCGCTGACCCTGAAGGTATTGTAACGGATCTCCTCAAAATCATATAAAGGCATGAAAAGAACTGAGGTAATACCTAGTTCCTTGAGATAAGGTATCCTTCTGATCACACCCTTGTATGTGCCCCTAAGCCCGGCCGGAAGAGATGCCTGCTCAGTAAATCCTCTTATATGAAGCTTGTAGATCACCATATCACGCGGATCTATCACCGGAGACTCCACAGGACGATAGGGAATAGGATCTCCTACGCCGCCAAAGATCCTGTAGTCCTTTTTCTTCCTGTTCATATCGTTCCATTTCTCACGTCCGAACACTACATGAGCATAGGGGTCCATGTATTCTCCAATACCATCCTTTAGTCTGTAGAATACTCCATCCGGTAAAGGATCAGGAAAAAAGACAGAGAAAACCCGTCCTCTGGCAAAGCTCTCGTCAAGCATTACCTCTGTTTTCCCCTTACGCCTTTTATTATAAAAAATAATAGAAAGCCAGCCCTTTGTACGTGCTATCACAGTAAATTCAAAGCCGCCAGCACGCCTTTCTGCTCCGTAATGTCTGAAGCTGCCCTTTTGTATTGATAATTTCATCTTGTTTCTTTCTTCTACAGCCATAAGCCAAAACGCCCTCTCTAAAGGACATTTCCTCTCGCAACAATACCTGCTATTATATCATAGATCATTATAAAAAATCTATTTTTTTATAAAATAGATCAGCCTAGTCAAGCGCCTCCCTGATAAATGGAGAAGGATAATATGAATGATTCCCGTATTTAGAGCTAAGAGAAATGATAAGCTGTCTTTTTGCTCTTGTCATAGCCACATAAAACATCCGTCTCTCCTCTTCAAGCTTTACCGCTGTATCAGCCTTATCAGACGGTGTGATCCCCATTACCGCCCCTATTATAAAAACATGATCAAATTCAAGGCCCTTGGACCCATGGAAGGTATATAAGCCTATTCCACAGCTCCTTTTTGTCTTAGAAGCCTCCCTCTCCTCCATCTTCCTTTTCTCCTCCATAGCTCTTACAAAATCCCCTATTCTCTGATGAGGCCGGGCGGCCTCCTTAAGCCTTCTGGCATGCTCCATATACATAGCCTGATCAAGCCCCTTACTTCGTGTATAGTCACAGATATAGGTGCTGTAGGACATACGCCTTAGTATATAATCGATCGCAGCATATGGGCTTAGGCCACTGATGAAATCAAGCTCCCTGCTGAACTTGTCTGCCTCATCGCAAAGGATAGTGTTTCTCATAAGACAAAGCCAGCTTTTCCTGTCAACCATGTCTCCTGAAAGCCCTATCCTGCCAAGATTCCTGTCAGGATGACTAAGAGCCCTGATAAGATCCTCACAGCTTACATATCTATCAGAGGACCTTAGTATAGAGATTATATCCCTGTAGACAAAGCTTTTGTAAAGAGACAGACTGCCCCCTCCCTTTATCATGCCTCTTTTTTCAAGTTCAATCATAAGAGAATCTGCTATTCTTCTGTTACGGTAGAGCACTGCTATTTCCCCTTCCGGCTCTCCCTTTGCCAGAAGGTCCTCTATCATATCACAGACCTGCCCTGCTTCCTCCCTCTCATCCTTTGCCGTTATGACATGCAGCAGGCCCTCCTGCTCTGAGTATGCAAGCAGTCTCTTTTCAAACCGTCTTTTATTGTTTGAAATAAGCCTTGACGAGGCCTCAACTATAGCCCTGTCAGATCTGTAATTGCAGGCTAAGATGATGGTATGTGCATCCGGATAATCCTCTGTAAAGCTTAACAGAAAGGAAGGATCAGAGCCCCTGAAGCCGTAAATGGCTTGATCATCGTCCCCTACTATAAAAAGATTCTGCCTTTTCCTCGACAGATCTCCTATGATCTGATACTGGAGAGCGTTCATATCCTGTGCCTCATCCACCAGGATATACTTAAAGCGCCCTCTCCAGAAATCAAGTCTGTTGGGATGCTCAGTAAAAAAGCTCTTAGTTCTGACAAGAAGATCATCAAGATCAAAAAGTCCGGCCTCCCTCATCACTCTCTGGTAGGATCCTATAACCGCCATCACAGTCTCTGCTGTCATATCAGGAGGAAGGCTGTCATTACTGAGATGACCGCAATTCTTATAATAGCTTACTGTACGAATGAGCTTAGGATAAAAGGTCTGGTCTTTTGGCCTTATTCCATGCTCCTTTACAGCAAAAGAAAGGAGGGCAGCTGCTTTCCTTCCGGAAACGATTGAATGATCAGATATAAGTCCTTCTCTTTTCAGGATATTAAAAAAAATCGAATGAAATGTGCCGAATGCAGGAAGAGAAGCCGGTGAATGACCGCTTACAAATCTTTTCTGCATTGACACAGCCGCATCCCTTGTAAAGGTAACGACTAATATATTCTCAGGAGCTACGCCTCTTTTTTCTATCAGATGACCTATCCTTTCGGTCAGCACAAGAGTCTTCCCGCTCCCGGGCCCTGCTATACATAGGCAGGGTCCATTAAAATGTGATACAGCTTCCTGCTGTGGTCCGCTTAATTCCATACTCTCTCCCCTTTCTTCTTATCCCTCAAGCTTTGCTATTGCAGCCCTTATCCGCTTAAGCGACTCATCCTTACCAAGTATCTCCATGATCTGGGTCGCCCCTCCCGGAGTGGATGCCTTTCCTGAAAGAGCGGTACGGATAGGCCACATAACAAAGCCGACCTTTAAGCCCTTGTCTGCAGCGAATTGCTTGAGCGAGGCAAAGAGGCCGTCATTAGAGAAATCCTCCACTCCCTCAAGCAGAGGAAGGACATCCTTCAAAAGCTCGAGCGAATTCTCCTCAGTGCACTTGTTCTTCTTGTTTATATAAAGCGAATTGTCATAATCGCCTACCTTTTCGAAGAAATCCACAAGGTCCTTTATATCAGGGAAGATCTCTATCCTTGACTGGACGAGCTCTGCTATCTTTTTCTTGTCACAGTCTCTCTTTACTGTATCATCAATATAAGGAAGAGCCTGCTTATAGAACAGATCCGGGTCCATTTTCTTGATGTATTCACCATTCATCCATTTAAGCTTGGTGACGTCAAAGACAGCCGGGCTCTTGCTGATATGCTTATAGTCGAACTTCTCTATAAGCTCAGGAAGATTCATTATCTCCTGATTGTCCTCAGGACTCCAGCCTAAGAGTGCGACAAAGTTTACAATAGCATCCGTAAGATATCCCTGATCTACAAGGTCCTCAAATGAAGAATGGCCGCTTCTCTTTGAAAGCTTCTGATGATCTTCATTTGTGATAAGAGGGCAATGGATGTACTTTGGAACCTCCCATCCAAAGGCCTCGTAGAGCCTGTTGTACTTAGGCGATGATGACAGGTACTCATTTCCCCTGACCACATGTGTGATTCCCATCAGATGATCATCGACTACATTAGCGAAATTATAGGTCGGATATCCATCTGACTTTATAAGTATCATATCGTCAAGCTCACTGTTGTCCACTGTGATGTCACCGTAGATTTCATCATGGAAGGTCGTAGTACCCTCCCTTGGATTATTCTGTCTTATGACATAAGGAATCCCTGATGCAAGTTTCTCCTCTATCTCCTCCTCCGAAAGATGAAGACAGTGCTTGTCATAGATAGAGATGGTCTTCTTCTCTCCATTTTCGTCTGTAACCTCATGCTTAAGACCATCAAGCCTCTCCGGAGTACAGAAGCAGTAATATGCCTCTCCCTTTTCTATAAGCTCCTTTGCATATTTCATATATATGCCCTGCTCTACCCTCTCGCTCTGGACATAGGGACCTACTCCTCCATCCTTGTCAGGTCCCTCATCATATGTAAGCCCTGTATCCTTCAAGGTCTTATAGATGATATCGATGGCACCATCCACATATCTTTCCTGGTCGGTATCCTCTATACGGAGGATGAAATCCCCTCCCTCATGCTTTGCTATAAGAAAAGCATAGAGAGCTGTACGGAGATTCCCTACATGCATTCTTCCTGTAGGCGACGGTGCAAATCTTGTTCTTACTTTCATTGGTCTTGCTTCTTTCTTTTTTTCTTTATTGTAGATATCAAGAGCAGATATCTTTTTTATAACTGGTTCCTTCTTTTTTTCAGGGACTAATCCTTTTTTCTCGTCACTACTGCTGTGACCACCGGCCCCTCCCCCCGCGACAGTCTCCGCTTCCTTCTTACTGCCGGTCTTCTTATTTTCCTCTACTTTTTTATTGATGTCAAGTCCGCAGAGACGATCAACTGACCTTAATATCTCAAGAATCTCCGGAACATAGAAATCCTTTTCCTCCATCATCTTATCTATCTGCTTTCTCTCGTCCCTTACCTGGTCTCTCTCCGCTTCTATCTGCTCCTTAAGGTCTCTTTTCTTCTGGATAAGCTCCTCGCATACATCCCTCATTGCATCCTCATGAGCTAAGGCTGCTGCCTGCTTCTCCCATATATGGGGATCATATAGCCGTAGCGGAGCTAAAAGCTTCATCAGATAAGTAGACCAGTAGCTTAAGTCCCTGTCATCCTTTTCGAACCTGTCTCTTTTGTCATTTAATTCCAGATAGCTGTTGTATAAGAACTCCAGCTCTGTCGCACTATGGACATGATACTTTTCGGATGTAGCATTTATTGCTGCCGTTATATTAGCATACTCCATCCTTGCGACATTTAACAGATTTATCGTTGAATTAAGGTCCCTTAAGAGTCCTTTTCTCATCCTTATCGTAGAGGCCTGCCAGAGAAAGAGGATTATCGCTGCAAGAGCAAATCCGAGCAGGAAAACCCCTATTATACCCTGGGCTGCCTCGTTTCCCGATCTTTCCGATGCTGCAAATAGTATTATTATAGTGGCAAAGAAAAGAGCCATTAGCATTATACAGATCTTTCTCGCATAGGAGCTCTTCGTCGTAGCCTCATCGAAATCCATCTTAAGCTCCCCTTTATCAGCCTCAAGAGCATGCATCTTTGTCTCGGTTTTCTTCTGATAGGCTTCATTTTCCCTCATCCGCTTTATGTCAAGGGATATACTGCCTTCATTCTCCTCTATAAGCCTGTAGGCATCATCTGAAATGCTTTTAGGCGCATCCAAAAAGGCCTGACGGCTTTTTCTTGCACGTTCGATCGAGGAGGCGGTCTTTTTTACAGCCTCCCTTTCCTTGCCCTTAAGCTTCCTTATCCGCCTGATGTCCTCCAGATAGCTGTCTATAACCCTGACTCCGGCCTTTTTCCCCTCTATGTCCTTCGTAGTGCCTATTATCTGCTCGCAGGAGTCAAGTATATAATGCTCGATCTTTTTGGGATTATCAAGGCTCTCCAGTGAATCGATCTCACCTATCAGATCATCGAAGATCTGATCCTGGGTTTTTTTCTTTTTTTTCTTCTTAAAGCCAAACACCTTATGCTCCGTACTTCCTGATATAGTCTTCCCTAAGACCATAGAAAACATTTTCTTTTTTAAGGGCCTCATCCTGGGCTTTCTTCACCTGATCCGATTCAGAGGCTGCCTTGAATACCTTCCTGGCCATTTCTATCTGGTCAGGCCTTATATGGAAATCCTCGACTGCCTTGTCGATCGCCTTCTCATCTCCTGTCTCCATAAGACAGAAAAGCATCTGGGAAAGACTTTTTGAGGATGTGTTTCGCTCATAGGCCATCCTGTAATATTCGCTTGCCTCCCTGAACAGAAAGGCCCTTGCGTAGGCATATCCTATGTTATGACATACATCACCGTAGAAGCTTCTTGAGATCCCGGGTATCTTTAAGATTTCCTGATAATTGAGTATGGCTCTCCTGATTCTTCCCTTTTTTAGGAGCTGGTCTGCTATCCGCTTCTTTTTCTCCTCAGGGGAAAGCTCCATGAAAAGCATTATATCATGCACAGTATCCCTTATCTCAGCCGGAGTCAGATATCCGCAAGAGGACAGGATAGTCTCTATCTGTACATGAAACGGCATTCCCGATCTCTTCTGTGTCCGCAGTCTCTCAGACAGAGCCGTAAATGAAAGCTCCTGATCAATCCAGCCTAGAAGCTCATCAGAGATGAGCATAGGATCAAGAGTCTCGGTATTATGGTAAATATAATAACAGAGTTCCTCAAGAGAATATATATTAAGCGATGCATTCTCTATATAGAACGGTGTGGCAGCCATAGGCTGTCTGCATAAAATAAGCTCACCCATCAGTCAATCCCAATCGTGGTCGTAAAGGTCCGGCCACTTCCCTTTTCTATCTCTCCGAAACCCAGATCAAAGATACTTACGCTTACCTTCCGATCAGAAAGCGGTACAGCAGTGATACGAAGCCTGGTAAGGCCCGGTGCCCGTTCAGGCAGATCCTTTAGATTCAGGACATTCTCAACGGTCTTTCGGCTGTCAGGCTTTTGTATATAAAGGGAGATCGAGGGATCGCCGGCCAGAATGACCTCGCACTCTCCTCTCTCTTCATACCAGCTTTTCCCGGCATCGATAAGAGTATAGAACTTTTTCTGGTTCAGATCAGATACCAGAAGCGAAAGCGAAAGCTTAAGCTCATTATCACCTATATACATAAAGGGCCACTCAGCCCTGCCTGCCCTTACAAGAGAAGCATAGCAGGCTCCGTCTGCATAAAGGTTCTGACCTATGAAGACCTTATGCCCCTGCATTGCCCTCTTAAGCGAAGCCTTCATCCACTCTCTTGAAAATCCGTTTCCTGTAAGATATATTGTCGAAACAAGAGATCCCTTAAAACATTCCTTTAGTATCTCATCAAAGGAGGTGTCCCTGTCGGTCTCATCAAGCGTATAATATTTTTCATATAAGGAGACCATGCCTGGCTTTGTAGTATAGTTTACATTAAGCCTTATAGCATAGACATACAATCCATTATTCTCAAAAAGCATAAGGTCATGTCGTCTCTGGTCCATAGGCTGGGAAAGACAGTAGTAGTAAAAGGCCTCATTCTTTCCTATTACACTTGTCCGCTCCGGAGCTATATGGCATTTCCCGGCGCATCTGGTGATCAGATCTACAGTCTCCCTGTTTACCTTTGGAACAGAAAAGCTCGCATAGGCCACCTCCCTGATTCCTGAAAGGTTCTGTGCCATTTGTATAAGAGCGCGGATAAATATGAGAAGAAGCTCCTCGGCTGAAAACAGCTGGGCATCCACTATCAGATTCTCATTGTTTACGGCCTTGTCAAAGAAGCCTGTGACAAGTGAATAATCCTTGTCATCCTTCTTCCCTAAAGCGTCATCACCGATAAGCCACTGTCCTATCCCGCTTCTCTTTGCAATGGCCATAGGGAAAACATAGTTTTCCTCTCCATAAACCTTTGAAACTGTCACAGGAGACTTATCCCCCGGATTGATATAGCTTATAAGAGCCCGCTCATCTGAGATATCTATCCCTAAGACTGTCCCTGTGCCTTTATCTAAGCCTTCACTAGTCATTTATCACACCATAGAAAAAAGATCATTTTCTGAAACATCTATGCGGATATAATCCTCCACATCCTGCTTCAATGCGTCACTTCCGGAATGCTGGTCCTTATAGATCGCTCCCAGGCGTCCAAACCGGCTGTCCGCTATCTCCTCAATATAATCCTGATCCATTATCTGTCCTTCTTTTCTGATATCTCCCTGTAAGCTCCGTATAGAGTAGCTTACTCTTTCTCCCTGGAACATTATAAAGGTATATACATAGATCCCGTCATAGACCTCTGTCATCTGGGCAGTCTTTTCCCTGCCGTCTGAAGAGCTCAGTCTGATCTCAAGCGTATCAAATGGATCGCCCCTGTATTCTATTATCATCCTCTCGTAGATGCCGTTTTTTACTACAAGACTTATATCAAGCTTCTTGTAGAAGGCGAAATATCTGCCCGCAAGCAGATTCTCTGTAAGAAGGGTCGTTGCATTTTCCATCTGCTGGTCACTAAGTGAGTCAAGGGCAGAATAATGCATAAGAAGGGCAGTCTTCATAGTACGGTTTATTTCGCTTCTGCGGAAGTCCTCCTCTATCTCGTCAAAGAAGCCATCCTCTGTCTCTGAAGGAAATCCTCTTATATATCTGTCAGAATAGTAGGTCAGATAAGCCCTCCTAAGCTCCTCGTCACCTCCAAGGCTTACGAAGCTTTTGTATACCTGTGAGATAACAGGCTCATTGCCCTCCTCGTAGATCATCTGGGTTATGATCCTGCCGCAAAGGTCCCTGACATCAGCCTCCCTTGCTCGGGCAAATTTATAGAGAACGAGCATCTGGCTTGTAGGTCCCTTATAAAACCTGCACAGATAGGCAAGGCTGTCGTCGTTGAACAGAAGCCGCCCAAGCAGATATGAAAGCAGGGAGGTAAGGAAGCCATCCTCCTCTTCATCCTCCTTCCTTTGTCTGCAGATGGAGCTGGCAAGAGAAAGAAGCTGGTTGTCTGCTATGTTTAAGGCATTTATTTCCTTTATAGCCGAGTAGGCTTCATCTGTCTTTCCCTGGCAGATCAGATTCCTGATGATAAAGGCGCTCTCCTGTGGAGGGAATTTCTTCAGGTCACCCTTCTCATAGGAAAAGGTCGCAACCAGAGACCCCTGTTCCTTAAGCCTTGCCGGATCTATATCCATAAAGAACCTGGTACGATAGCCCCAGTCAGCCTCAGGTGACATGGCAAAGACTATCTCTGACTCGCCATCATCGGATACGGGCTCCGAGTTGTCGGTTAAGTCTGGGAATAGCCTTTCTGTATAGAAGGCATCATTCCCAAAAAGAACCCCTCCCGGAGTAACAAGCACAGGGAAGTATTCCTGATCATCTATATCTATTATAGCATAATGATCCCTTAAGATCCGCTTTTTGGGTATGCTGTCCTTCCTCGTGAATATATACAGCTCTCCGCTTTCTTCGGTCATACAGATGAGCTTAATCGAATTCTTAAGGCTTTTCAGTATAGAAAGGAGGTCCTTATCCAGAAAACCCCTTGTATACATATCTTTGTATATTATAGCCAGATTGTCACTTATCTTGCCTTCCTTAAGCTTTTCTATAGCAAATCTCTCTATCTGCTTCAGATATACCTCATATACCGAAGGACGCTTTTCCTTATAGGTGATCACATTTGCATAAAGGAACTCTCTCTTGTCATCAGGCAGATCATTCTCATAGGCAAAATACATAGTAAGCATTCGAGGCAGCATATCCATGCTCAAATCATCGACACTGTACAGATAGCACTCAAAGAGTCCTGTAAGATTAAGCCCTGTCTCTATTCCTCTCTTGTACCAGATCAGATATTTCTTTCCTATGCATCTTGTCCTTAAAAGGAAGGATACTATCGCCTCAAGAAGACTGTGGTCCATAAACCTCTGATAAAGCTCTGATGCAAGGCCATATACTCCGTCCGAAAAGGTCTTCAGATCATATATACACTCGCAGACTGACGGTATAAGGTTTTTGGACAATGCATCCCTGCGAAGCCCGAACCTGAGCACTGACAGCGAAAATGAGTCAAGCTGGCCTGTCATATATGGATAGGCATTAAGCATATCAAGAGCCTCGGCATAGAGCACAGGAGAATTCACTCCCCTTACTATCCACTGTCTTATATCACGAAGCTTCTCAAGCGGAGCCTTTACATATCTCTTTCTAAGGAAAAGCAGGAACCAGAAGATCCTTGAGTCATCCGGATGAAGCTCCTGTATCTGCTCTATCTCCTCGGTGATCCTGTCTATATACTCCTCATCAGAATCGAGAAGGGTACACAGGTAAAGGAGAAAGGCCCATTCAAATGAGGTCTTGTCTGCAATCAGTTCCTTCAGGCGCTTGATATTAAGGAAGGCTTCCTTCTTCTCTCCGGCAACTATCTCCGCCATAGTAAGATAGCATAGGGCAAAGCAGTCAGAAGGATCCTGATCGAGGAAATAGCTGGACGCTTCCCTGGCACTCTTTAAGAAAAAAGTCTCGTCTGCCTTTCTCAGTCTGAAATCCAGATAGGAATTCATTGCAGAGGCTATTATCTGCTTTCTCTTAAGCCTTTTTGCATGAGGCTTTTCTCCACGTCCGTAGGTAGAGGCTGTAACAGGACGGGTGATATAAAAACCATTTCCTATTATCCTAAGGGTGGTCAGATTGACCCCCTGATGCAGTCTGTCCTTTTTTATGAAGAAAGGTACCTCAAGGGTCCCTCCAAAGAAATCCTGATCAGTTGCCTCTGTCTTCTCAAGCACCATGAAGCTGTCCTCTGGCACCTCGAAACGAAGCTTAATATAGCCCTCGGTATTCCTTGTGATTCGAAAGCTTTCCCTTGCGTCACCATTTATAGAAAAGAAAAAGAGATTCTCAGGAAAGACATGGATATTCACTGCCTCCTTAAGACCGTTTGCGGTAAGAAAGCTTTCAAGCGCAAGCCTTGTGAATCCCATTTCAGCAGTGATCGCCCTATAGCTTAAATAGGTATCATAAAAATGTCTGACAAGAAGATTCCTGAAATCAGAGGAAGCAAATACCTCTGCAGCCTGGTCCTGATCCTTTTCAGCTGCCTCAGCGAATTCCTTTAAGTCCTGTATCTTTTTCCCATTAAGAAAAACAGGGCGTTCCTCTACTGTAAAGACATAGGGAAGAGTATTCTCATATCCGTCTGATACTATAGTGAAATGTCCCTCTATCTTTTCCCCCGGAAAGAATCCACTTATATGCACAGTATAGGCTATACTGGTCCGTTGGCCAGAAAACTCAGGCTCTTTTAGGGTCACATATGGGCTCGATGAATAAATGATCCCCGATATGCTGGCATCCCTTTGGCCGGAGATCACAAGAGAACCCTCATAATCGTATCCCTCTGTACAGATCTCTTCTATTCTTTCTGGTTCAAATGCCGGGAGCGGGAAGACTCTTTCGAAATCCCCCTGGCTTATCCCTCTGATCTTCTTTTCCACCGGAGACAATGCCTTTCTTTACTTTTTTACAAAATACAATATAATTATAAATGTTTTACAAAATTTATTCAATAAGGAGTGGTATTTTGATAAAGCATAAGGATCATTTTCATGGCAGCGATCTCGAGCTGATCGAGAAGATATACGGTATAAAAAAGGAAGAGATAGTAAGCTTTTCTGCAAACGTAAACCCGCTTGGCATCTCTCCGCGTCTTTCCTCTGATCTGTCAGAGCATATACATTGCATAGAGACCTACCCTGACCGCGAATACACTGACTTAAGAAAGGCCATAGCCTCCTATGCCGGCTGTGACGAAAAAAGCATAATAGTAGGAAACGGCTCGACCGAGCTTATATCTCTTTTCATACAGGTGACTGCCCCGAAAAGAGCTCTTATCCTGGGACCCACCTATTCTGAGTATGAAAGGGAGATAACGCTTAACGGCGGACGTACCTCATATTACCCATTGAAGGAGGACGGAGACTTCGTTCTGAATCCGGATGACTTCATCTCTCATCTGTCTGATGATATAGACCTTATAGTACTTTGCAATCCGAATAACCCGACCTCATCGGTGATCAGAAGTTCCACTATGAGGAAAATACTCGATTCCTGCAAGGAGCATGATATCAATGTGATGGTAGATGAGACCTATGTTGAGTTCTGTGAAAATGAAAGAGATATCACCTCTGTCGGTCTTACATCTTTTTACAATAATCTGATTGTATTAAGAGGGACTTCCAAGTTCTTTGCCGCGCCTGGTCTCCGTCTTGGTTATGCTATCACAGGGAACGAGGACATCCTTAAGGAGATAAACCAGAAAAAGAATCCATGGATGATCTCCTCACTTGCCGAGGAGGCCGGCAAGATAATGTTTACTGATACCGATTACATAAGGGCCAGCAAGGATCTGATCTTTTCCGAGAGAAAAAGGATCTATAACATATTAAAGGATAGCAGGGGCTACAGACCCTACTATCCTCATGCGAATTTTATGCTTATAAAGATCCTTGATGCAGACCAGAACAGTCACAGTCTGTTTGAACGCTGTATCAAGAAAAAGCTTATGATCCGTGACTGCTCAACCTTCCCTTTCCTGTCGGATCGTTTCATCCGTATCTGCTTCATGATGCCTGAAGACAATGACAGACTACTAGAGGCGCTTACAGGTGATATGTCTTAGGCTTAAAAGGCAGCTCTTCTCACCCTTGCCTTATCCAGCGCAGTGAGCACCACAAAAAGCATTACCGAATAGATAGGCCAGGTGATCACATTCTTTATGACTCTTGGCAGGAAGAGGACCTTGAAGGCCTGACCATAAAGGATAGACAGGCAGAGGGTATTTATAATAATGTTGCAGAACAGATCAACTATACCCTTTGTCACAAAAATCCTTACGAAGGAAAGCTTCCTCTTATAGAGAAGAAGTCCGTAGATCAGGGCACCTATCATGGCGCAAATTGTAAATCCAGGGAAAAATCCGCCATCCGGACGGATGAAGTAATTGATAAGATCAAGGGCTCCTGCTGCTATTGCTCCTGTGACAGGCCCGAATAATATGGAGATCATGGCCTGAGGTATCCATGACAGGCCTATATGGATATATGGACCTATATTTATAGTAGATACCAGGGTAAGCACTGAAGAAAGAGCCATAAGCATGGCTGTAATGCATAATGACCTTACATTCTTAAGCTCTTCGGCTGAATCCTTGAAAATTGCTGTTATCCTTTGCATAAAAAATACCTCCTTTGCAGTTCCTTTAACCGCACAGGAGGGCATCACTCTTATGCAGCAGCGGGATGCGACCATAAAACCGCGGTAAAAACCTTCGTCCTGATGACAACTCCCTGTTCATCAGACACTTAACGCAATACAGTCTACTCTGCGAATAAAATATTAATAAGTTCGAAATTACTTTAGCACTTTTTCGAAAAAAGTCAAGCCCCGGATATGTCCAATTCATATCCGGGGCTCTATATTTGATCTTTTTTCTTTTTCTCTTATTTATTACTGTACTGAGTAGAGAAGCTCACCATATGTAGGATATGGCCACAGCTCATGAGGAACACGGCTCTCAAGCTCATCAATGACTTCACGCAGGCTGTCCATATCAGGAAGGATTGTATATCTGTTGTAGGAAGCAAGTTCCTTTACATCATCCATATCGTCTTCCTTAGCGACATCCATATCAAGCTTCTGGAGTCTGTCATAGAGCTCCTCTACCATCTCTGCTGCCTGAGCTAAAAGCTTCTCCTCTACTCTTGTAGGGATGCCTGTTCCTGTAGCCTTCATATCATTGATGGTCTTTGAAAGGAACTGCTCATAGCGAAGACCTGCACCTATGATCTCATCCTTTGTCATGTCTGAGAGAGTCTGAGCCTCGATATTGATCTGCTTGTAATAATTCTCAAGACTGATCTCATATCTGGAACGTATCTCTGTCTCTGTGTAGACCTTGTTCTTTGTGAATACATCGATGGATTCAGGCTCAATGAAGGCCTCAGTAGCCTCTACTGTAGAAGGAAGATTACGAAGACCTCTCTTCTCTGCCTCCTTTACCCACTCCTCAGAGTATCCGTTACCCTCGAAGATGATCCTCTTATGGTCTGTAAGATGCTTCTTTACAAGCTCTGACATTGCTGAATCAAAATCAGATGCCTTCTCAAGCTGATCTGCATACTCGCTTAATACCTCGGCAACGATAGTATTAAGAACTATGTTAGGAGAAGCTATAGAAGCGTTTGATCCTAATGAACGGAACTCGAACTTGTTTCCAGTGAATGCGAACGGGCTTGTCCTGTTACGGTCTGTAGTATCCTGCGGGATATGAGGCAGGACTGAAGCGCCTATCGACATAAGCTTCTTGCTCTTGTCTGTATAGTCAGTTCCCTCCATAATGGACTTTATTACATTATCAAGCTCATCTCCTACATATACGGAAATGATTGCTGGAGGTGCCTCGTTGGCTCCAAGTCTGTGATCGTTTCCTGCAGAAGCAACGGAGAATCTCAGGAGTCCCTGATATCTGTCAACTGCCTCAATAACTGCTGTAAGGAAGAGCAGGAACTGGGCATTCTGTGAAGGAGTATCTCCTGGCTCCAGGAGGTTCTTTCCAGTATCTGTTGAGAGAGACCAGTTGTTGTGCTTTCCTGAACCATTTACTCCATCGAATGGCTTCTCATGAAGCAGGCAGTGCATATGATGCTTCTTTGCTACTGTCTTCATGAGTTCCATTGTAAGCTGGTTGTGATCTGTTGCTATATTTGTGGTGGAGAAAATCGGAGCGAGCTCATGCTGAGCCGGAGCCACCTCATTATGCTCGGTCTTTGCAAGAATACCAAGCTTCCAGAGCTCATTATCAAGATCCTTCATGAACTCCTTGACGCGAGGCTTGATCTGACCGAAATAATGATCATCAAGCTCCTGTCCCTTTGGAGGCTTGTTTCCGAATAAGGTACGACCTGTATAAAGGAGATCAGGTCTCTTCTTGTAGACATCAGCATCGATCAGGAAATATTCCTGCTCAGGTCCTACCGTTGTGATGACTCTCTTTGTATCATTGTCGCCGAAAAGTCTTAAGATTCTTACAGCCTGCTTGTCAAGCGCCTGCATTGAACGAAGAAGAGGTGTCTTCTTGTCGAGTGCCTCACCTGAGTATGAGCAGAAGGCTGTAGGAATGCAGAGTGTATCCTCCTTGATGAAGGCATAGCTGGTAGGATCCCAGGCTGTATATCCTCTGGCCTCATATGTATCACGAAGCCCGCCTGATGGGAAAGATGAAGCATCCGGCTCACCTTTTACGAGCTCTTTTCCTGAGAACTCCATAAGAACCTTTCCTCCATCTACTGGGGAAATAAAGGAATCATGCTTCTCAGCTGTCACTCCTGTCATAGGCTGGAACCAGTGTGTGAAGTGGGTTGCTCCATTCTCGAGAGCCCAGTTCTTCATAGCCTCGGCTACGACATTTGCCATGTCAAGCTGAAGGTGGCTTCCCTCCTTGATAGTCTTCTGAAGTGCCTTGTAGACGTCCTTTGGAAGCCTCTGCCTCATAGCATCGTCATTAAAGACCTTGCTTCCAAAAATCTCCGGTACATTTACCATTGTGTTGTTTCTCCTTTCCTTAACAGAAGTTTATATCCCTGAAGCGCCGTAATTCTTCAGAACTCTGGCACTAGGATCATCCACATCGCAGTTCTCCCAGTTCTTGTTCGGCATCCAGTATGCCGGGATCATCTGGGCCTGACCCTTATAATACTTCTCAAAGAGATCTCTGTAAAGCAGAGACTCCTTTGTGAACGGAACCGGTGCTAAGCCCTCTTTTCCATAGAGGGCTACCCTTTCATGGAATTCCTGGTCTGTATAAACAGTCTCGGCATATTCCTTTATATCATCTACCATGGAATGTCCGACAGCATCTGAGAATGCTGCCTTTTCACGGAAGAGAAGGTCATCAGGGAGATATCCAGTTCCCTCAAACGCATGACGGAGCAGGTACTTTCCCTTATTATACTTATTCATCTTGAGTTCTGGATCTATGCTCATCACATAGCTTGCGAAGTCCAGATCGCCAAAAGGCACACGTGCCTCCATGGACCAGGTGGATATGCATCTGTCGGCACGAAGGACATCGTAGAAATAAAGCTCATGAACCCTCTTCTCGGCTTCCTTCTGGAACTCCTCAGCATTCGGAGCGAAATCTGTATACTTGTAGCCGAAGAGCTCATCGGAGATCTCTCCTGTGAGGAGCACCCTGATATCGCTCTGCTGATGGATAGCCTTGCAGCATAGATACATTCCCATGCTTGCCCTTATGGTCGTGATATCGTAGGTACCGAGCTCAGCTATGACCTCCTCGAGAGAGCTTATAACCGTATCGCGGTCTATTATCACCTCATGATGGTTGGAGCCTATATAATCTGCTGCTTCCTTAGCATATTTGAGATCTATGGCATCTGTATCCATTCCGATTGCATAGGTCTCAATAGGCTTTCCTAAAAGCTTCTGGGAAATGGCACATACAAGGGATGAATCAAGTCCTCCTGAAAGCAGAAAGCCAACCGGAGCATCAGCATCGAGTCTCTTGTCAACAGCCGCTATAAGGCGCTCCCTTATACCGCTGCATATATCATCAAGGCTTCCGCTTATGTAGTCATGTCTTGCTGCAATATCGCAGTATAGCTCAAACTTCCCGTCCTTATAGAAATACCCTGGCGGGAAAGCTATGATCTTGTCTACAAGGCCACAAAGATTCTTGGCTTCGCTTGCAAAGACTATATTTTTATTACTGTCATATCCATAGAAAAGAGGTCTGATCCCGAAAGGATCTCTTGCTGCTATAAGGCTCTTAGACTTTGCATCATAGATAACACATGCAAATTCGGCGTCAAGTCTTTTAAACATTTCCGTCCCGTATATTTCATACATAGGGAGCAGAAGCTCACAGTCACTGTCACTCCTGAATGTATAGCCCTTTTCCTCTAATATCTTCTTTTCCTTGCGGAAACCATACAGCTCACCATTGCAGATAACTGCATTGCCATTCAATGTAAACGGCTGCATTCCCTCAGGGGTGAGTCCCATGATCGATAGTCTCTGAAATCCGAGTCTTGTCTTGCCAAAGTCCATTATCCTTTCATCGTCAGGACCTCTGGAATGAGTCTTTGCAAAATGCTCTCGAAAGGATGCATCAGTGATCGCTGACATATCCTCAACTGCCATAATAGAACACATTTCTTATACCTCTTTTCTTTCCAACAGCCTCTTTTCTGCTTTCAGGACAAAAAAGAAGGCGTCACGAACTCCTTATGGAATTCGAGGCGCCTTTGCCGTTTCTGTTACGATGTTAAAAGTATATGACTTTCATCTTTCTTTGTCAAGAAAAAAAATAAAATAATTTACTTTGTTCTCTTATCGGAAGTCTCTTCCTTTACGGCATCCTCAGGCTTCTCGACTGCAGCAATGGCAGCCTTCTGCATAGGGATCCTGCAATTCTTGTTGGAACCGAACTCCACTATTATCGTATCACTGTCGATATCGATAACCACTCCATAGAAACCGCTTGTAGTAAGGACCGTATCTCCTACTGCGACTGTATTGAGAAGGGCTTCCTTCTTCTTTGCTTCCTTCTGCTGAGGACGGATCATAAGGAAATAAAGGATCACAAACATGATCACGATCCATATGATGGTAAAGAATCCTCCGCCGGCTGCAGATGCCGACTTACTCAAAAATACAGGGTTTAACATTTTTTCCTCCTAAAGTTAATCACAAAGCTTTTACTATTGTAACCAATTCAAGGTCACTTTTCAAGAGAAACTTCCTTAAGCTCTGAAAGCTTCTCTCTCTTGAACCTTGCGTAGCATCCTGCATCTATAGCATTTCTTATCTGCTCCATAAGATGATTGTAGAAATAAAGATTATGCATAACGCAGAACCTCATTCCCAGCATCTCCTTTGCCTTTAGCAGGTGATGGATGTATGCCCTTGAGTAGGTGCGGCATACAGGACAGCCGCAGCCCTCCTCTATAGGCTTCATATCCTTCTCATAGCGGGCATTGAAAAGATTTCTCTTTCCCTTATTGGTATATACATGCCCGTGACGTCCGTTTCTGGATGGATATACACAGTCAAAGAAATCGACTCCTCTGTCGACTGCCTCGAGGATGTTTGCCGGAGTTCCGACTCCCATCAGATAGGTCGGTTTGTCCTGTGGCAGATATGGCAGAGTCACATCCAGTATATGATACATCTGCTCATGGCTTTCACCGACAGCCAGACCACCAACCGCATATCCGTCAAGGTCAAGCTCACTGATCCGCTTTGCATGGTCTATCCTTATGTCCTCATAGATGGCTCCCTGATTGATACCAAAAAGAAGCTGGTCCTTATTTATCGTATCATCTCTTTTATTAAGCTCTGCCATCTTATCCCTGCATCTTACCAGCCATCTGTAGGTACGGTCAACTGAATTCTTCACATAGTTGTAATCAGCAAGGGCATTAGGACACTCATCGAAGGCCATGGCTATCGTCGATCCCAGATTGGACTGGATCTGCATCGATTCCTCAGGTCCCATAAAGATTCTGTGTCCGTCGATATGCGATCTGAATGTGACTCCCTCCTCCTTTATGCTTCTAAGTCCTGCAAGGGAGAATACCTGAAAGCCACCTGAATCGGTAAGGATAGGACGGTCCCAGACCATGAAGCGGGCAAGACCTCCGAGCTCCTTTATCACTTTATCACCTGTTCGTACATGCAGATGATAGGTATTGGAAAGCTCTATCTGGGTCCCTATCTCCTTCAGATCATTTGTTGAGACGGCTCCCTTTATAGCTCCGACTGTTCCTACATTCATAAAGACCGGAGTCTCTACACTGCCATGGACCGTCCTGAATGTAGCATGCTTTGCCCGTCCATCTGATTTTCTTATAATATACTCTGCCATATCATATCCTGAGTCTATCAATCCTTGCGCTCTGACCGGCCAGCAGGGCATCAGCTATCACAAGTGCGCTCATGCACTCTACGACCACAACTGCCCTTGGCACTATGACCGGATCATGGCGTCCCTTTATCTCTATAACTGTATCCTCTCCTGACTGATCAACGCTAGACTGAGGTCTCGAGATCGAGGGCGTCGGCTTGAAATAGGCTCGCAGGATGATATCTCCTCCATCGGAGATACCGCCTGTGATACCGCCTGAATGATTTGTCTTTTTATGGACTCTGCCATTTTCCATATAAAGCTCGTCATTATTCTCGCTCCCTCTGGAAAGAGCGACAGCCGTGCCATCTCCTATCTCAACTGCCTTTACAGCTCCTATAGACATTACCGCATATGAAAGCCTTGCATCGAGCTTGTCAAACACAGGGTCTCCAAGACCAGCCGGAAGGCCAGTTGCTATGCATTCTACAACTCCGCCTGCTGAATCCTGATCCCTTATGCAATCCTTAAGAAAATCTCCTGCCTGCTCTGCTGCCTTCTTATCAGGCATATAGAGAGGGTTTTTACAGCACTCTTCAGGATCAAATGATGATATGGTCACCGGTCCTATAGACCTTGTATAAGCATGGACCTCAATACCAAATTCATCAAGCAGCTTAAGAGCCACTGCTCCGGCAGCTACTCTGGCTCCTGTCTCCCTTCCTGAGGACCGGCCGCCGCCTCTGTAATCCCTGAAACCGAATTTCTCAAAATATCCCAGGTCAGCATGACCTGGCCTGAACTTGTCCTTTATATTGGAATAATCCTTTGAATGCTGATCGGTATTCCTGATAAGAAGAGCTATAGGAGTACCTGTCGTCTTCCCCTCAAAGACACCTGACAGGATCTCAACCTTGTCTGCCTCATTTCTTTTGGTAGTAAATTCGGACTGTCCTGGTCTTCTCCTGTCCAGGTATTTCTGGATATCCTGCTCTGACAGCTTCATCCCGGCAGGACATCCGTCAACAACGGCTCCTATAGCCTTTCCGTGTGATTCTCCAAAGGTCGAAACCCTGAAATTAGTTCCAAAAACTGAACCAGCCATATATCTCCTCTTGGTCTACAGCTTCTGGATCCAGATGCTGTTAGGCTTTCCTACTGTAACAGGTCTGTTCCTTAGCAAAAGTGTCTCATCCTCATGGTTTACAGCAAAGGTACGTATCTGATTGGAATCATGATTTAATACTGCAACGTACTTATCTCCCGGTAAAACAGCTATAGCCTTAGGGAAATATCCGCTGGTAGGAAGCTGAGCTGTATGGGTAAGAAGGCCGGTTGTGGTGTCACGCTTCAGCCAGCTTACTCCGTTAAAGCCGTCGACCGAGACATAGACATATTCCTGATCATGTGAAAGCATAAGCTCACAGGAAAGATCAGAAAGATTTGCCCCCTTCATAGAGGGGATTACCTGTATCCGCTCAAATTCAGGCTCGTCGTCCTTTACACTGTACTTGTAGACTTCTATCTCATTAGTCAGCTCATCAAGTATGTAAAGGAACTTACCGTCCTTTGAAAACTTCTGTGATCTTGGTCCAGAATCCAGATTACATCTTATCAGATCGCACAGAGAAAGCTTTCCTTTCTTATAATCGATCTTGTATACCTTGATCTGATTGAGGCCGTAGTCGGCTGCAAGCAGGAAATCCTGATCAGGAGTAAGCCTTACGCTTGAAACCTTAGGATGGTCAAGTCTTCTGTCGTTTGCAGATATGGCCACTCCCTGATGAAAGATCCCGTCAGCTATGTCTCCTATGCTTCCATCAGGATTAAGCCTCATCATAGTGACCTTTCCATCATGAAAGCCCCCTACAAACAGATATCTCCTCTGATAGTCTGTAGTAACAGCGCATCCTCTCATCCCGTCTATATCGGCCTGATTGATCTTTTTTATCATACCGTCTGACTCAATCGAGAAGGAGGCTACTCCCTCATCCTCTATCGAATACAGGAATTTCCCGTCTGATGAGGCGCAGAGATCAGAGGCATTGTTTATAGGGGCAACGCCCTTCTCTGTAAAGACTCCTGTATCAGGATCGATGTCATAAACATAGATTCCTATGCTGTTCTCATGTGTGTAGGTACCTACATAAGCTACATATTTTTCTTTACTCATATCTAATCCGCCAGTTCCTTTCGTCTCAGAAGGTCCCCGACCTGCGCCACAGGAGGCACTGGAAAATAGATTGTCTCCTTAGGATGCGGCGCCGATTCCACAGGCTCTCTGTCCGAGTTAAAAAGTTTATCGATTCTTACAGGTATATTATCCCCGTTTGGCTTCATAATTTCAATAGTTTCACCTACTGAGAATTTATTTTTTTGAGAAATCCTGGCCAGTCCGTCACATATTTCCTCTATCTCGCCAATATAGGTGGCTCCCTTCTCATATGTATTGCTGTCATAGATCTGGGCCTCATCCTTTGGCTTGCCATAGAAAAAGCCTGTGGAAAACGGCCTGTAGGTGCACTCTCTTATCTCCTGTTCATATAAGGGCTTCTTGCTCTGATACTTATCGACCGACACCGAGAGGTCATCAAGCGCCATCCTGTAGGCCCTTACAACGGTAGCGACATAGAGATCGGTCTTCATCCTGCCCTCAATCTTTAGAGAATCAACCCCTGCATTACAAAGATCATCCAGGTGTCCGACCATATTAAGGTCCTTTGAATTAAAGATATAGGTGCCTCTGTCATTTTCCTCCACAGGGAGATATTCTCCAGGTCTCGTCTGCTCAACTACTCCGTACTGCCAGCGGCATGGATGGGTGCATTCTCCCTGATTGGCATCACGTCCGGTGAAATAATTCGACAGCAGGCATCTACCTGAATACGAGATGCACATTGCTCCGTGTACGAATATCTCCATTTCCAGATCATCCGGTATATGCCTTCTGATATCAGCTATCTCCTCAAGAGAAAGCTCCCTTGCGCCTACCACACGCTTTGCTCCCAGACTGTGCCAGAACTTAAATATCTCGTAGTTTGTATTATTGGCCTGGGTTGAGATATGCAGATCGGTCTTTTTATTATCGATTATCTCCTTAGCCATCTGGAAGATACCGGGATCTGCTATAAGCAGGCCATCAGGACCTATATCATTTAATTCCTTAAGATAGGCCCTGACCCCAGCAAGATCTCTGTCATGGGCAAAGATATTTACGGTGACGTATACCTTTTTCCCTTGCTTATGAGCAAAGGCAATGCCAGCCCTTATCTCTTCATTTGTGAAATTATCTGCTCCGGCCCTAAGGCCAAAGCTTTCGCCTCCCAGATAAACAGCATCCGCCCCATAGCGTATAGCGGTCTTTAGTACTGAAAGGTTTGCTGCTGGGGCAAGTAGCTCCGGAATTTTCATATAAGACTCCTGTTCAACTGATACTATTTCCCTGATATACTGAAAGAGCAAGTCCGTCTCCGACAGGAAGAAGAGTCGAGAAGAGGGCCTGATCCTCCATCACAAGCCTCAAGTACTCCCTTATTCTCTTATGGATGGTCCTATCCCTTCTGCAAAGAGCTTCCTTTGGCTCCAATATCCTGCCCTCCTGGAGAATATTGTCAGCGACTATAAGGGCGCCATCAGACAGATGCGGCCTTATAAGCTTCAGATAGTCTGGATACTGCGCCTTTGCAGCATCTATAAAAACAAAATCAAAGGAGCCCTCTATAGTAAGAAGGATCTCCTTTGCATCACCGCATCTGAGGCTAATCGGCGCATTTGATCTGCTGAAATTCTCCTTTGCCTGCCTGATCCTCGGTTCGTAATTCTCTATTGTGACAAGCTCCTTTAAGGCTGTGTCAAATTGAGCCATCAGAAGAGCTGAAAAGCCTACCGCTGTACCGATCTCAAGGATGCGCTCCGGCCTCTTCTCCTGCATCAAAAGAGCCATAAGCCTCTGTGTATCGTCCCTTATTATAGGGACATGATCTAAAAGAGCCTTGTTCCTGATCAGAAGAAGCTCCTCAGGAAGAATCACAGGAAAGCTTCCGATAAAGCCTTTGAACCTGTCGTAATCAGTAAATATCATACTTCCTGAATCACAGGAAGGATCATAGGATTTCTCTGAGTCTCCTTCCAGATAAAATCTGAGAGTGCGATCTTGACCTCTGTCTTGATCTTGCTCCAGTCCCTGACCCTTGAGTCACTAATCTCTTGAAGTCTGTTCGCTACGATAGCCCTTGACTGTTCCATAAGATCCTCTGACTCCTTTACATAGACGAATCCGCGTGAAACTATATCAGGTCCTGAAACGATCTCGCCGCTTGACTTCTCTATGGCCATTACTATGATAATGATACCGTCCTGAGCCAGATGCTGCCTGTCGCGAAGCACTATGCTTCCTACGTCCCCGACTCCGAGTCCGTCTACAAAGACTGTGCCTGTGCGGACATGTCCGGTGACATTTGCCCGTCCCTTTTCATCAAACTCCAGTATATCACCAGATGCGAGGATCTTTATATGCTCTGTATCATAGCCCAGTGATCTGGCTATCCTTTCCTGCGCCTTCAGATGCTTGTATTCGCCGTGTACTGGTATCGAATACTTAGGCTTCACAAGCGAATAGATGAGCTTTATCTCTTCCTGACAGGCATGTCCTGAGACATGGACATCCTGGAAGATGACATTGGCTCCCTTACGATAGAGCTCGTTTATGATATTCGATACATCCTTCTCATTTCCCGGAATAGGATGTGATGAAAAGATGATCGTATCTCCGGGCTTTATGGCCACCTTCTTATGGGTGCCGTTTGCCATACGGGAAAGCGCTGCCATCGATTCTCCCTGGCTTCCTGTAGTGATTAGCACAGTCCTGTTGTCAGGATAGTTTTTAAGCTGATCGGTAGATATCAGCGTATTGTCCGGTATACTTATATATCCGAGTTTCTGAGCAATGGATATGATGGTCACCATGCTCCTTCCCTCGACAACAACCTTCCGGCCATATTTGTATGCGGTATTTATTATCTGCTGTACCCTGTCCACATTGGAGGCGAAGGTGGCTATTATTATTCTGGAATCCTTGTTCTCTGCGAAGATATCGTTGAACTTGACTCCAACCGTGCTCTCAGACTCTGTAAAGCCCTGTCTCTCAGCATTGGTGGAATCACACATCAGACCAAGCACACCCTTCTTGCCGATCTCAGCAAATCTCTGAAGATCGATCGCGTCACCAAAAACAGGAGTATAGTCGACCTTGAAATCCCCTGTATGCATTATTACTCCGACCGGAGTATAGATGGCGAGGGCTGCAGAATCCTGTATGCTATGGTTTGTCTTTATGAATTCGACCCGGAACGGCCCTGCGTTTATAGTCTGTCCGTATTTCACAGTCTTCCTGTGGGTACGGTTTAAGTATCCGATCTCGGAAAGCTTATGGTCTATAAGCCCCATAGTAAGCCTTGTGGCATAGATCGGTACATTGATCTCCTTTATCACATAAGGGATCGCTCCTATATGGTCCTCATGACCATGAGTTATGAAAAATCCCTTTACCCTTTCCTTATTCTCTACCAGATAGCTTATATCAGGGATGCACATATCGATCCCTAACATATCATCCTCAGGAAAGGCCAGCCCGCAGTCGACAACTATTATAGTGTCCCTGTATTCGAAGGCTGTCATATTCATCCCTATCTGTTCCAACCCGCCAAGGGGTATTATCTTTAAATGTGATTTCCTCTGTCCTTTCAAAAAATCTCCTTAAAACTCTATATCTGTATCATCAAGTTCCTCAGAAAAAACCTTGTAAACTGCCCTGAGGACAGTCTCATCCTCTACCGCTTCGTATGAGACATTTTCCCCATCGTCTGCTGTCTTCTTCAAAATGAAGCATTCTGCCTCCTCCGCATCAGGATCAGAATCGCTGACAAGAAGATAACATACCTGGTTTATCACGGTTTCATCCAATATATAAAAATCCTGGTTTTCACCAGTGTTTTCATCTGTGAAGGTTATTTTTTCCATTATCCAAATAAGTCTGCAAAATAAGCGCAGCTGCAGTCTCGTCCACCTTTTCCTTGATCTTCTCATGGCTTTTAAAGCCGGCGGCCTTCATAGACTGTTCTGCGATCACTGTTGTAAATCTTTCGTCCTGGTAATATACCGGTATCCCGGTCTTAGTAGTAAGAATTGTCCCGAATTCGCGGGTAGCTGCACACCTTTCCCCTTCTATCCCGTCAAGTCCTATAGGCAGTCCTATCACAAAAAGCGACACGGAATATTTCTCTACAAGTTCCCTAATGGCTGCTATAGTAGTACGGAGCTTGGTAGGACGTGCTCTCCTTATAGTAAGAAGCGACTGTGCAGTAATATAGAGCGGATCTGATACAGCCACTCCGACTGTCCTGCTGCCGTAGTCAAGTCCCAGTATCCTGCCCTCCATCAGCTCTCCCAGGCCTTGCGGTCGATATATTCACGAAGAAGTTCCTCAACGAGCTCATCTCTCTCGACCTTCATGATAAGGCTTCTGGCATTATTATGACTTGTGATGAATGTCGGATCTCCTGACATTATGTATCCGACTATCTGGTTTACAGGATTATATCCCTTCTCTGACAGGGCCTTGTATACGAGATGTATAATCTCCTTAACCGTTATGGAATTGTCGCTCTGCACCTTGAAATACTGTGTCTGACTAAGGTCTTTCATAATACGTCTCCTTGCTGCGTTACTCACGATTTCCATGAAGCTGATCTTACAGTTTCACGAACAATTCAAACTTTTATTTATGATACTACAAACATCTTAACTTTTCAAGTGCATATATCCGCTGTCTATTTCCCCAAGCTGCCCCGAAACAAACCTGCCTGACATATCCTGATCGGATTCGTACAGTACCCTTATATATTCAGGCGTATATCCGGTCCACATCTCCCTTCCGTTTACCATCTCCCTTTCCTCGAGAAGGGCGATGGCATGCTTTCCTATATGCCGGCTCAGATAGTCCTGCTTAAGCCCTGCTGCCACATGGCGCAGCACCTCCGACCTTTCTGCCTTGATCCGCTTTGACAGCTGTCCTGTCATCCTCTCTGCCCTTGTCCCCTGACGGACAGAATATGGAAAGACATGGATCTCATAGAAGGCTGCCTTTTTTGCAAACTCAAGTGACTCATGAAACTCCTGTTCAGTTTCTCCCGGAAAGCCACAGATCATATCGCATGTTATGGCCGGATCATCAAAATACTTCCTCAGATATCCTACTGACTCAAGGAATTCATCCGTGCTGTAGCTTCTGTTCATTCTTTTAAGGACTGTATCGGATCCGCTCTGCAGTGACATATGGAAATGAGGACACATAAGGGGAATAGCCGACAGTCTCCTTGCAAAATCCTCTGTCACGGCTGATGGCTCAAGTGAGCCAAGCCTTATCCTCTTTACTCCATCCACCTGACTTATCATTTCAATGAGATCTACCAGTCCACAGGAGCCGTATGAATAGCTTGTAAGCCTTATTCCTGTAAGGACAAACTCTCTGAAGCCGTCCTTTACAAGCTCCCCAATCTCCTCTATCACCTTTTGTGGATCCCGGCTCCTCTCCCTTCCTCTTGCGTATGGGATGATACAGTAGGAGCAAAACTGATTGCAGCCGTCACATACCTTTACAAAGGCTCTTGTATGGTCCTCCTTTTCTGAAGGGCCGTTCTCCTCGTATTCAAACACTCCTTTATTTATATCCGGCACACAGATCTCCCTGGCATCAGGATCATTCTTTCTCTTTTCCAGAAGCTTTTCTATCTCCTCGAGGAGATGGCTCTTCTGATTGTTTCCAAGTATCAGATCTGCTACGCCCTCCCTTATCAGGACATCCTTACCGGTATTGGCATAGCATCCGCAGGCTACAACTATGGCCCGGGGATTCCTTGTCCTTGCCCTGCTTATCATCTGTCTCGACTTCTGGTCTGCTACCCTGGTCACTGTACAGGTATTTATCACATAGACATCCGCCCTTTCTGTAAATGGCACTATCCTGTATCCGGCCCTTCTTAAGGATTCCTCCATACCCTCCAGCTCATATGCATTTACCTTACAACCAAGATTATGAAAGGCTGCTGTCCTGTTTTCCAAAATAATCTTCTCCTGTACAAAAACAAAGCCCCCTCTAATACGAGGGAGCCTCTTCTGATCTGCGTGCTAAAAGTCTACTGCTCAATGATATAAGGCTTTAATGCCTCGATGATATCAGCATCATTGTCTGCGTGAATAGTAAGATCGATCGGGCTTGAAAGATCAAGGGAAAAGATCCCCATGATCGACTTGGCATCGATCACATATCTTCCAGAGATCAGATCGAAATCGCTGTCGAACTGGCTTATCGTGTTGACAAAGCTTTTTACCTTATCTATTGAGTTAAGAGAAATCTTCACTGTCTTCATGTATTTCCTCCTGTAAAAAACCTGGACATCTCTCCCTTTACCCCTTTATGTTAAAGCAAGCGAGAGAAAAAGTCAATCACTTATTGCAACAATAGAAACCCATTCTCCCTTATGGTTTATCTCTTTGATCTTGAAGCCATTCTCCTTCAAGGCATCCGTCACCTCATCCTCCTTGAAATCGATTATACCCGAGGTAAGGAGGATACCCTGATCCGCTATTGCCTGCTTTATCGACGGAAGCATCCTTATTATTATATCGGCAAGGATATTTGCGCATACCAGGCTGTATCCGCCTCCTACCTGTTGCTGCAGCTTTCTGTCACATGATATGTCCCCGATAAAAAGATGCATGTTGGAAGGATCTATATCGTTTCTTTTGAAATTCTCCTCTACAGCCTCCCTTGTAGCCGGATCTATATCTGTAGCAGTGACCTCTGCTGCCCCCTCACGAAGAGCTATCATGGAAAGGATACCGCTTCCGGTTCCAAGGTCAAGAACCCTTTCGCCCTTATGGATATACCCTGGCAGCTCCTCGATAATAAGCCTGGTGCTCTCATGCTTTCCTGTCCCAAAGGTGATACCCGGATCCATCCTTATGATATGCTTACTGTCCAGGTCAGGCCTCTCCTCCTCCCAGCTTGGGACTATAGTATAGTCACCTACGCTGAAGGTATGGAAGAACTCCTTCCACTTATCTCTCCAGTCTCTTTCATCTGTATATGAGATATCAATCGTAGCATTTCCTATGTCAGCCGTCTGCCTGAGCTGGTCAAGAGAGAACCTTATATCCTCTATAAGCCTTCCATAGTCACTGCCTTCTTCCACATAGAAAAAGATCTGGCTCTCACCATTATCCTCTCCCATATCGGGTACAAGCTCCTTATAGCCCTCTCCCTCGAGAGGAGTCACTGCTGCCTTATCGCTTATCTCTATATTGGTGATCCCATGATCGTAGAGAAGGGCAGAAACCAGGTCCTCTGCCACCTCTCTCGTATTGATAGTAAACCTTATCCAGCGCATAACATCTCCTTATCAGTATCTGCGGTAGCGCAGAAGGACCGGTATTATCTGATGCATTACATCAGAGGCGTATTCGACCTCCTCTGTCGTATTATAAATAGAAAATGAAAACCTCACAGTCGACTCAAGCAGACTGTCCTTAAGTCCTATCGCCTTAAGAGTCCTTGAAATAGAAGGACGGTTTGATGAACAGGCGCTTCCAGCCGATACATAGACCCCCTTGTCCTCAAGCGCATGGAGCAGGACCTCTGCCCTTATCCCCTCCACACTGACAGAGAGGATCTGTGGAGCGGACTCATCTGTAAGCAGTGAATTAAAGCTCACCTCTTCTATATCAGAAAGAAGTTCTGCCATTCTTTTTTTAAGGTCTGCTAAATGCCTTCTGTGTCCCTCAGTGTCAGAAAACATCTCCTTTACAGCGACTCCCAGGCCAGCTATGGCCGGCACATTTTCTGTACCGCTCCTGTAGCCACTCTCCTGTCCACCTCCATAGATTACAGGAGCAAGCTTTACCTTGTCTCTTTTGTATAAAAAGCCGCTTCCCTTTGGTCCGTGTATCTTATGACCGCTTACTGAGAGAAGATCTATTCCCATCTTCCCCGGGAAAAGAGGAACCTTTCCATATGACTGGATTGCATCAACAAAGAAAAGCGCCTTAGGACATCTCTCATGTATTATCTCAGCTGACTTCTCAACCGGCATTACAGAGCCTATCTCATTATTGACATGCATCATGGCGACAAGAGCTGTATCGTCTCTTAATGCATCCCTTAGGTCATCAGTGCTTATCACTCCATTACTGTCTGTAGAGAGATAGGTAACCTCGTATCCTTCTTCCTCGAGCTCCTTCATAGGCATATATACAGCAGCATGCTCCACGGCAGTAGTAATTATATGCCTGCCTGCCCTCCTGTTGGCCTTAAGGCAACCAAAGATAGCCAGATTGTTGCTCTCTGATCCTCCTGATGTAAAGATTATCTCTTTTGGTGTGCATTTAAGGGATTTCGCTATTATCTCACGGCTTTCTCTTATATAGCCCTCTGCCTTCATTCCCTTGCCATGCAGCGATGAGGGATTTCCAAAATCATCAAGAAGGACCTGTCTCATCTTTTCGAAAGCCCCCTCGGAGCATCTAGTCGTTGCAGAATTATCAAAATAACATTCCATTTATTTCACCAGTATAGTCTCTGTAGATTCATATGCTTTTTCAAGCAGATCATCTATCACATCATCAAGATGTGTCTCTGACTTTTCTATTACATCAAGCCTTGGCTTTGTAACAGGATGCTTTGCCACAAAGATAGTACAGCAGTCCTCATATGGAAGGATTGATGTATCATAGGTTCCGATCTTTTCAGATATATCTATGATATCCTGCTTGTCAAAGCCTATAAGAGGGCGGAATACAGGAAGCGAGGCTGCATGGTCAGTAACATAAAGTGACTGCATGGTCTGGGAAGCCACCTGTCCTAAGCTTTCTCCTGTGATAAGAGCCATATCACCGTCTAAGCCAGCGAAATGCTCTGCTATAGTCATCATGTATCTTCGCATTATAATAGTAAGCTCATCATGAGGACATTTCTGATAGATTGCCATCTGTATATCGGTAAAGTTTACTACATGAAGCTTTATCGGCCCTGTGTATCTTGAAAGTATCCTTGCCAGATCCACTACCTTCTGCTTTGCGCGTTCTGATGTATATGGAGGCGCATGGAAATATGTAGCATCTATAGTCACTCCACGGCGGGCTATCATATATCCGGCGACAGGAGAATCTATTCCTCCTGAAAGAAGCAGCATTGCCTTTCCAGCTGTACCTACAGGCATTCCACCGACTCCCTTGTGGTAGAAAATATGGAAATTGATTCTCTCCCTTATCTCCACCTCTACCAGATAATCCGGATTATGCACATCAACAGAGGAAGCAGGAAAAGCATCCAGTATCCTTCCTCCGAGCTCCCTGTTTATCTCCATAGAGTTGAAAGGATAGTTCTTCCTCGCCCGTCTTGCCTCGACCTTGAAGCTAAACGGCTTATCCTTAAGCTCTTCCTTAAGGTAGCAAATGATCTGGTCTGATAGATCATCAAATCCGGTATCCTCTGTCATAATGCATGGACAGATCCAGATGACCCCGAAAACCTTTGAAAGAGCATCTATGACCTCATCCTGATCAAAGCCCTCTCCCTCTACAAAGATCCTTCCCTGAGGTCTTGTGACCTTAAAGCTTCCGTCTATCTTACTCAAGGCCTCTTCGATACGCTTTACAAGGGTCTCCTCAAAGTAATGGCGGTTTTTACCCTTAAGGCCTATCTCTCCATACTTGACTAAGAATGCTTTTTCCATTTATTCAAACCTTTCGTCGATCACTCTTTTTGACTTTTTCTCAGACCGTGGCAGGACTCCGATCTCTACGACCTTGACTATAGGAGTAAAGCCTATCCTAGTTCTTACCGCCTCGCTTACAGCCTCTGACATCTTGTTGAAGTCGACCATGCCACTCACTGCCTCTACATAGATCCTCATGGTATCCTTGCCGTCAAGATGAGATATCCTGATCTGATATTCGCTTGAGAGCTGGTCAAAGTCTGCAAGGATCTCCTCTATCTGCTTAGGGAATACATTGACTCCCTTTATCTTCATCATATCATCGGATCTGCCCATTATGGTATCGATACGAGGATACCTGCTTCCACAGGCACACTCTCCAGGAATTATCCGTGAGATATCATGGGTCCTGAATCTGATAAGAGGTGCTCCTTCCTTTACAAGAGTAGTGATAACTATCTCTCCCCAGCTGCCGTCAGGAAGGTTCTTGCCTGTAGCCGGATCTATGATCTCCAGATAGATATAATCATCCCAGTAATGCATTCCGCACTCATATTTGCAGCTGATACCGATTCCCGGTCCGTATATCTCGGTCAGGCCGTATATATCGTATATCTCAATGCCCAGCTCTCCTCTGATACGGTTCCTCATCTTTTCTCCCCATCTCTCTGATCCTATGATGCCCTTCCTCAGATATATATTCTCAGCCAGATCCTCTTTCTCTATCTCCTCGGCTAGAAGCAGGGCATAGGATGATGTGGAGCAAAGAACCGTAGTCTTCATATCCTGCATGAACTGGAGCTGCTTTCTGGTATTGCCGGGGCCCATAGGGACAGCCATGGCTCCCAGTCTCTCACAGCCAGCCTGAAAGCCTATCCCGGCAGTCCACAGACCATAGCCCGGAGTGATCTGGACTCTGTCCTTTTCTGTAACTCCAGCCATCTGATAGCATCTTTTGAACATTTCTGCCCAGTCATCCACATCCTTTTTTGTATAAGGGATGATGACCGGAGTACCCGTTGTACCGCTTGAGGAATGGATACGGACTATCTTCTCCTCAGGCACAGTCATAAGTCCCAGAGGATAAGCCTCTCTCAGATCCTGCTTCTGGGAAAATGGAAGAGCTAAAAACTCTTCAACCGACTTTACCTCTTTTATACCTGCTTCTCTTAATTTTTTTCCATAAAAATTATCAGAGCTTTCCAGGCGCTTTACCTGGTCATTTACCATTGCAAGCTGTGTCTCATTTATTTCCATAATTTAATGCCCTCTCGTTTATCTCCCAGAGCTTCTCCGGAAGCCTTTCATGTAATGCCATAACTATATCCTCTGCCGAAAGACCAAGCTCGCCCGATGCAAGCGCAGCTCCTAGCAGAAGGACATTCAAAACCTTTGAACTGCCTATTTCAGAAAGAGCCCTGTCTGTATCTATTACAGTAAGATTTCTTACCTCTTTCCTGAGATAGTCTATATGAGCGGCCGGGTCATAGGATGACATACCTATCAGGGACGAAACCGGCTCAACAGGCCTGCTGCTAACCACGCAGGCACCTTCCTTCTTTAGAAAAGGAAGCTGTCTTACAGCCTCACCCGGCTCGAAGGCGATTAGCAGATCAGCCTGTCCTCTTCCTATTAGAGGCCCGTTTATGTCATCGCCTATCTTTATATCGGAGAAAACGCTTCCTCCTCTCTGTGCCATTCCTATGGTCTCAGCTGTCTCGACCTCCATACCGCGCTTCATTGCTGCGGCCGATATCAGCTTGCTGGCAAGTATCGTTCCCTGACCGCCTACTCCGGCAAGTACTATGTTCTTACTCATTATGTCCACCTCCGCTTATCGCGCCTACGGGACAGATCGCCTCGCAGAGAGCACAGCCCGTGCAGAGTGAAGGATCAATAAATGCCTTTGTATCCTTTATTATAAGAGCCGGGCAGCCTGCCTCATTTATACATTTCCTGCAGCCTATGCACTTGTCTGAATCAACAGACGATTTTGGGGATGTCGGCTTGAATCTGACTATACATGGAGATTTAAAAATTATGGCCTTTACTCCCTTTTCAGAAGCAACTCTTCTTACTGTCTCGACTGCCTGATCAAAGCAGAGAGGATCAGCTGTTACCACCGTCGTAAGTCCTATAGCCTTTAATACCCTTTCAATGCTTACCTTCTCTACCACATCTCCCATAAGGGTCTGTCCGGTTCCCGGATGCGGCTGGTGTCCGGTCATGGCTGTCGTCGAATTGTCAAGGACAATAAGTGTCATATCAGCCTGGTTATAGAATGCGTTTATGACGCCTGTTATGCCTGAGGCAAAAAAGGTCGAATCACCCACGAAGGCAAAGGTCTTTGTTTCCGGATCCACTCGGTTTATGCCCTGGGCCATATTGATACCGGCTCCCATGCAAAGGCAGGTGTCTGTCATATCAAGAGGATGGGCATTGCCTAAAGTATAGCAACCTATGTCTCCACAGTAGGCGCACTTCTGTCCCTCCATTGCCTTCTTTACAGCAAGGAAGCTTGCTCTGTGAGGACAGCCGGCACAGAGCACCGGAGGTCGTACAGGAAGATCAGGCGGCGCTACAGGCTCTGATGCAGCCGTAAGACCAATACCGGTAAATCCAGAAACAGCCTCCTTTACAGAATCCACACTGTTCTCACCGGACCTTGCTATATCCCCTGTCAGCTTGCCACGGATCCTTACATCCAGATGATACTTACCGCATACATGGATAAGTGCACGCTCGATTACAGGATCAAGCTCCTCTATGCAAAGGACCTCATCCTTATCCTTAAGGAAGCTTACAGCAAGCTCCTCCGGGAAAGGGAATGGAGTTGCAACCCTGAGGATCTCAGGACATGCATTGCCAGAAAGCGCATCCAATGTATAAGAATAGCTTATGCCGTTAGTCGCTATGGCTTTTCTTCCGTCATATCCGTCTGCTGGCCTTATGAAATTCCTGCTGTATCGAGAGAATTCTTTTGAAAGCTTTTCATTTCTCTTCTCTATAAGAGCATGATTCTTGAAGGAAAGCCTTGGAAATATAACCCATCTGGATGGATCCTTCTCATATCCTGCCGGAGAATTATTCTTATATTCTTCATGATCAGCTATCTCTATAGACTCATATCCATGGTCTATCCTTGTAGTAGGTCGAAGGATCACAGGAGTCTTATATCTCTCTGACAGCTCGAAGGCCTCCTGAACCATATGATAGGCCTCGCTTACCGATGATGGATCCAGCACAGGGACCTTTGAATACATTCCAAATGTCCTGGTATCCTGCTCAGTCTGACTTGATATGGGACCAGGATCATCAGCAACGACTAAGACCAGTCCTCCCTCGACTCCTATATACTCAAGACTCATAAGAGGATCAGATGCGACATTTAATCCGACCTGCTTCATGGTCACGAGGCAGCGGGCTCCTGATATGGAGGCGCCTGCTGCCATCTCAAGGCCTGCCTTTTCATTAACAGACCATTCGACATATACGTCTGTCGTCCTTCTCTTTGCGATCGTTTCAAGGATCTCAGTAGACGGAGTCCCGGGATAGCCTGCTGCCACATTGACACCTGCGGCCAGAGCTCCAAGAGCTATGGCCTCATTTCCCATTAGAAATTCCTTATGCATACATACCTTTCCATTACTAAATCTTATAATTTTATTATACCGAACGCATTAGCGACTGCCGAGATCAGTATGATCAGGCAGAATAGCGGACAGATATACTTTATCATAAAACAGAAAATCTTTTTCCTTACGAACCTGGCGCCTCCCAGAGTAACCTCCCTGGTGAGGGCCTCTGATCCTATCTCCCTTGTCACAAGAAAGCAGGTGGCTATAGCTGCAAGTGGCATCATCACTGAGTTAGTAATGAAATCAAAGAAGTCAAGGAACTGCATACCTATTATCTTAACTCCACTAAGAGGTCCGTATCCAAGCGCCGACAGAGTCCCAAGCAGAAGCATGACTGCTCCGGCTATGGCCGATGCCTTTCGTCTTGAAAAGGAAAGCTCATCCTCCAGCGTTGAAACTGCCGACTCCATCAGTGCAATAGATGATGTAAGCGCTGCGACAAGCACCAGCATGAAAAACATCAGGCCGAATATCCTTCCTGCCGGGAATGAGGCAAAGGTCTTCGGCATAGTGATAAACATAAGAGACGGCCCTGCATCAAGGCTCTTTCCTGCATCCTTGCCTGAAAAGGCGAATACGGCAGGAATGATCATAAGTCCGGCAAGGAATGCTATTATAGTATCAAATACCTCTACCTGATCTGTGCTCTCCTCGATAGATACCTGCTTTTTCATATAGCTTCCGAAGGTGATAAGGATCCCCATGGCTATAGACAGCGAATAAAACATCTGCTGCATGGCTGTGACTACAGTCATCCATGAAAATCTGTTAAGGCTTGGAACAAGCAGATACTTAATGCCCTCTCCGGCTCCTGGTCTTGTCATAGTATAGACACATATGATCACCGCAAGGGCAATAAGGACCGGCATCAGAATCTTGGAAATTCTCTCGATTCCTCCCTGCACTCCCATATATACTATCACAGTAGTAACAAGAGCAAAAACTATAAACCAGCCTTCAGGTGAGGCCGTAGAAATAAAGGAAGCAAAATACCCCTTCTCCGCCATCCTCGCCGCCGGCCTGGTGATATAATCGAAGGTATACTTCATAACCCAGCCGCCTATCACCGAATAATAGGGAACTATAAGCATTGGTACTATAGCGTTTATCCAGCCGCCTATCCTGTATATCCTCTTGTCAGAGAAGTGTCTGAATGCTCCTACCGGGCTCTTCTGGCTCATGCGCCCTATAGAGGTCTCGGCCATAATCATTGTGTAACCAAATGTGGCCGCGAGCAGGATATAGATGATCAGATAGGTACCGCCTCCGTACTTGGCACAGAGATAGGGAAATCTCCAGATATTTCCGAGGCCGACCGCGGCTCCTGCTGCTGAGAGTACAAAGCCAAGCTTTCCAGAAAAACTGGCTCTTTTTTTCATATTGTTATCCTTCTTTCCTCTTGGATTTTTTAACCTGTAAATTATAACATAACAGTCCTGGGTTTGCACTAGATTATTAGCACCCAGAGATCCTCGCTGCTTTTTGCTATTCTCTGCTTCCTGATAAAGCCAAGTTTTTTAGCAAGAGCAACCGAGGCCACATTTTCCTCTGCTATCCTTGCAAAGAAATGTGAATGTCCCTTAGCCTCAGCAAGACCTAAGACTGCCTCTGTGATCTCATATCCTATTCCCTGCCTCCACATATCTGGAGAGAGCAGATAGCCAAGCTCAAGCCATTCTGCCCCGTCATCGCTCCCCGGAAGAGCCTTATACTCCAGTCCGCATCTGCCTATCAGAGCGCCCGTAGCCTTCAGGAATACATTCCACATTCCGAAATCATAGAATCTGTATATATTGTCGAAGTAATCCTGCTCATAGGCTTTTTCCTTTAAGAAAGGAAAAAGAGGCTCCACATAATCAGTAACTCCAGGCATCTGATAGAGATGAAAAAGGGCATATATATCCCTCTCAGGGTCAAGCTGCCTTATAAGAGTACGGTCTGTCTCAAGTATCTCCTTTGGAATACGGTAAGAGAGATCATGGACCTCCTTTATATATTCCTGATCTGCTGCAGAGAGGTCTGTGATTATAAATCCAGCAGAGAGCCTTACTGCGTCATGCTCATATCCTATGACTGCTATCCGCTTATCTGCCGCCTTGTCTATCTCATCCTGTGAATCAGTGATGATCACCGGGCGCGGTGCCATATAAACCCTTTTATACATTAGCTGCGTCGTAGCCCAGCTTAAGGCAGCCCATGATTCCCTGATCGTCATTTAAGCTTGCAGGGACTATATAATGATCCATATCATCTATCCGGCTGTTCTTGATATATCCATTAAGAAGCTCGCTCGTCTTTTCTCTGATAAGTGGAAAGAGCTGCTTCTGATGCATTACTCCGCCTCCTAATATTATGATCTTTGGAGACAGCATCACTGTAGTAGTCACCATGCACTGAGCCAGATAGTAGCTCTCAAGATCCCAGACCCGGCTGTCATCACCAAGCTCCGCTGCCTTTTTGCCCCAGCGCTTCTCAATGGCCGGTCCTGCTGCCAGTCCCTCCAGACAGCCCTTATGGAATGGACATACCCCGTCCGGAAGCGGATCATCCTCTCTTACCCTAAGCAGCATATGGCCTGCTTCAGGATGCATGGCTCCATGAACAAGTTTTCCTCCGCTCATGACTCCGGCTCCGACTCCTGTACCTATAGTATAGTAGACCGCATCGCCAAGTCCCTTTGCCTGTCCATATGTGACCTCACCCAACAGGGATCCGTTCACATCGGTATCGAATCCGACCTTTACACCCAGTCCCCTGCTGAAATAACCGACTATATCTGTATCCGCCCAGGCCCTCTTTGGCGTGGTAGTGATATATCCGTAGCTTGAAGAATCCTTATCGAGATCAACAGGCCCGAAGCAGGCTATACCCAGAGCCTCTATTTCCTTATCCTTAAAATATGCCAGAAGCTCTGGCAGAGTAGTCGCTGGATCTATAGTAGGAAATGATTTCTGCTCCTTAATCCCTCCACTCTCGTCTCCTATAGCGCATACCATTTTTGTGCCGCCGGCCTCAAGCGCTCCTATCCTCATCTGTCTTCCTCCTGTCCTATCAATAAAATACCAAATTTTCCAGATGTGCTCCCCCTATCCTTCACATATCTCCCCTCTGTCACGAAAAACTATCAGCTCACATTTTATATCAGAACATACATTTTTTCAACCGCCAATAGATATCCATTATTATACCCTTTACCCTTCATACTGATCTTTCTATGCGTCCGCTCCCTGATATCCCCCCCAAAAAAGCCTCTAATCAGGGCATTCTCATATAATGAGAGTGACATAAAACACCTGTCAGATCTTAAAGATTCTATAAAAAAAGGAAATGCAGACAGAGAAATGTCAAGGGAATTTGAGATAGCTGTTTCTTCCAGCGGAAGCGAGGATAAATACTGGGATCAGGCATTTAAGTCATACAAAAAGATCATACCTGTCGAGAAAATGAATGCCGATATCGAAAGGAAATATCTAAGGAATAATTCTATGTCTGATGGTGAGGATTTCAACACCTACTATCAGGAGTTCAAAAATAAGCTTGTCAGATCAGAGCATTATAAAAAGATAAGACTGATCAGCTTCCTGAAAAATAAGTAAGAGAAAACCCCTGCCGTATGGCAGGGGCCTTTTATCAGAAATCTATATCTGTATCATAGTAGCAGGCCTTTAAGACCTTCTCCATCTCCTCCTGTGAAGGAGTACGTGGATTTGAGCCTGTGCAGGCATCAAGGATGGCGTTTGCCGCAATATCATGTACCCTTTCAAGGAAGATATCCTCAGGTACGAAGCCCTGCTCAACAGGATAGCTGTCCGGGCCATAATTCTTTATGCAGTGAGGAATATTCATCTGATCATTCATACCGCGCAGATACCTGATGATACCCTCTATCTTTTCATCATCATTTGCTCCGTCGATATGCATATAGTCAGCGATCTGGCCATATCTCTCCTTAGCTCTCTTATCCCTTGCATTGAAGGCTATGACCTTTGGCAGATACATGGCATTAGCTGCTCCATGGATGATATGGGCTCCCTGGTCAGCAAAGGCAGCTCCAGTCTTGTGTGCAAGCGAATGAACGATTCCTAAGAGTCCTGACGAGAATGCAATACCTGCAAGACACTGTGCCGAATGCATGGTATCTCTTGCTGTCATATCCTCATTATATGAATCGATAAGATTTGCCTGGATAAGCTCTATGGCATGGATAGCTGGAGCATCGGTAAAGTCGCTTGCTGCTGTACTTACATATGCCTCAATAGCATGAGTGAGTGCATCCATTCCTGTATGAGCCACAAGCTTCTTAGGCATTGTATGTGCAAGCTCAGGGTCAACTATAGCTACATCCGGAGTGATCTCAAAATCAGCTATAGGATACTTGATACCCTTCTCGTAATCTGTGATTATAGAAAATGCTGTAACCTCTGTCGCTGTACCCGAGGTGGATGATACAGCACAGAACCTTGCCTTGCGGCGAAGCTTCGGGAGCCCGAACACCTTGCACATATCCTCGAAGGTGGTATCCGGATACTCGTACTTTATCCACATGGCCTTGGCTGCATCGATAGGGCTTCCTCCACCGATAGCAACTATCCAGTCTGGCTGAAACTCCTCCATTATAGCGGCACCCTTCATTACAGTGTCAACAGAAGGGTCTGATTCTATCCCCTCTATAAGTCTTGTCTCCATTCCAGCCTGATGGAGATAATCCTCTGCCTTCTGAAGGAAGCCGAATCTCTTCATAGAGCCTCCGCCGACGCAGATTATAGCTCTCTTTCCTTCAAGAAGCTTAAGAGCCTCCAGGGCTCCATTTCCATGATAAATGTCTCTTGGGTTTGTAAATCTCTGCATAAGTTTCCTCCCTACATTGTCAAGCACTTTTTGCCTGAAAATAAAGGTTTTCATTGTTCC
>DLDA01000053.1 GCA_002480925.1 Lachnospiraceae bacterium UBA7784
AAACAAAGATTGCTCGGCGCCGTTATTCCATTATATCCTTGATGGAATAGAGGTGGAGTGATAGAAACGCACCCGTAAACCGGGTGCGTTTTTTTCAGAAGAGAGCATTTATGAAGTATATAGCATAATATTCCAATGAGGATTATTATCGCTGGGCGGCCATTGAAAAGGAGTCTGGAGAAAGGATCGGCTGACTTTTCAGAGCCTTATTTCTGTGCTATAATGGGAAGCCGGCAGTAAAAGTATATGGAAAAGGCAGATCGCTGCAGGAAAGGTTATCATGAAAAGGCATATCATAAGGATATCTGGTCTTCTGATCGCTATATGTATGATCATCGGGCTTGGCATATGTCCGGCTCAGGCTGCGAAAAGGAGGAGAAGTCAATATACTATAGGCATAGATCCGGGGCATCAGAGGTACGGTGACAGCTCTACAGAGCCGTCGGCTCCGGGAAGCAGGGTCAGAAAGGCCAAGGTCGCTGGAGGCACAAGAGGCAGATATACAGGTCTTCCGGAATATAAGCTTACACTACAGGTGGCAAAGAAGCTGAAGCAGGAGCTTAAGGACCGGGGATACAAGGTAGTAATGACCCGCAGCAGAAATGATGTGAATATCTCCAACAGCAAAAGAGCCAAAAAGCTGAACAGGAGATGTGACATAGCTATCCGTCTTCATGCAGACGGCGGAGCATCTTCGGCGCATGGGGCCTCCATGCAGTGCTCATCCAGGAATAACAGGTATGTAGGGCATCTCTATTCCAAGTGTAACAGGCTTTCAAGGGATATACTTAGAGCGTATTGCAGTGAGACCGGAATGAGAAGCCGCGGGATCGCTTATCGTGACGACCTGACAGGGACCAATTTTTCTACTATACCTGTTACCCTTATAGAGATGGGCTTCATGACCAACAGGTCGGATGACAGATATATGGCAAAGTCTTCCAACCAGTATCTTATGGCCGAAGGAATAGCGAACGGAGTAGATGATTATTTCGGCTTCTAGAGCTCTTGACATGGACAGTTATTTTTTCTATGATTATATAGTTTGAATATTTTGAAACGAGGACACGAAATGGCTGATAAGAAACTTGTGGAGGAGATCACCTCCCGCGACGAGAATTTCACACAGTGGTACACTGATGTGGTCAGGAAAGCAGAGCTGATGGAATACTCATCCATAAAGGGCTTTATGATATATAAGCCAAATGGATATGCTATCTGGGAGAATATCCAGAAGAAGCTTGATGGAATGTTCAAGGAAACCGGAGTAGAGAATGTATATCTGCCGGTGCTTATTCCGGAGAGTCTTCTAGAGAAGGAGAAGGATCATGTAAAGGGCTTTGCACCTGAGGTGGCATGGGTCACACAGGGAGGCGGAAACCAGCTGACAGAGAGGCTTTGCGTGCGCCCTACATCTGAGACCCTTTTCTGTGAGCTGTTCAGGAACAACTGTCATACCTACAGGGATCTGCCAATGGTATACAATCAGTGGTGCTCAGTGGTGCGCTGGGAAAAGACTACCCGTCCATTCCTTCGTTCCTCAGAGTTCCTCTGGCAGGAGGGACATACCATCCATGCCACAGCAGAGGAGGCCAAGGAGAGAACCCTTCAGATGCTCAATATCTATGCTGATTTCTGCGAAAAGGAGCTTGCTATTCCGGTGATCAAGGGACAGAAGACAGATAAGGAGAAGTTCGCAGGAGCAGAGGCCACCTATACGATTGAGACCATGATGCATGACGGTAAGTCACTGCAGTCAGGAACCTCGCATAATTTCGGCGATGGATTCGCAAAGGCCTATGGAGTCCAGTATACAGGAGCAGACAACAAGCTTCATTCTGTATACCAGACATCCTGGGGAGTTTCCACAAGGCTTATCGGAGCGCTTATAATGGTACACGGAGATGATTCGGGACTTGTGCTTCCTCCTCATATAGCGCCTGTTCAGGTCATGATCATTCCTATCCTTCAGAAGAAGCCAGAGGTAATGGAGGCCTGCATGAAGGTAAAGGAAGCCTTAAGAGCAGCAGGCATTTCTGTTAAGGTTGATGATTCTGATAAGAGACCTGGATTCAAGTACGCAGAGGAAGAGATGCGCGGTATCCCTCTCCGTATAGAGATAGGTCCTAAGGATATAGAGAAGGGTCAGTGCGTGCTCGTCCGCAGGGACAATCGCGAGAAGTCTTTTGCAGCCCTTGACGAGGTCGCTGTGAAGGCAGCAGAGGTCCTTGAGCAGGAGCAGCAGGATATGTTTGAGCGTGCAAAGGCGTTCAGGGATTCCCATATCTATGATGCTCATGACTATGATGAGTTCAAGGATATAATAAACAACAAGCCTGGAATGGTCCGTGCAATGTGGTGCGGAGATCAGGCCTGCGAGGAGCGGATAAAGGAAGATACCACAGCTACAAGCCGCTGCATGCCATTTGAGCAGGAGAACATTTCAGACAGATGCGTCTGCTGCGGCAAGCCGGCAAAGAAGCTTGTGATCTGGGGCAAAGCTTATTGATGCATTTACCGGGATCAGTAGAAAAGATAATACACAGATTGGAACAGGCCGGCCACGAAGCATATGCAGTGGGCGGCTGTGTTCGTGACGCGCTTTTGGGACTCACCCCTGACGACTGGGATATCACCACGTCGGCAGAACCGGATGAGGTCAAGGCGCTTTTTTCGAGGACGATAGACACAGGTATCAAGCACGGTACAGTGACTGTCAGGATGGATGGTAAAAGCTTTGAGGTGACCACCTATCGTATAGACGGGAGCTATGAGGACGGCAGACATCCTGATAATGTGACCTTTACCAAGAGCCTGGAGGAGGATCTCAGGCGCCGCGATTTCACTATAAATGCAATGGCTGTAAACGACAGCTCAGGCATAGTCGATCTGTTCGGAGGTCAGGAGGATCTGAAAAAAGGGATCATACGCTGTGTAGGGGACCCGCTGGAACGCTTCTCTGAGGATGCTCTCCGTATGATGAGGGCGGTCAGATTTGCGGCAAAGCTTGATTTTTCGATCGAGGAGAAGACCTATCAGGCTATCCGGGAACTAAAGGACAATCTGAGCATGGTATCAGCAGAAAGGATCCAGGTGGAGCTTACCAAGCTTATCTGCTCGGCTCATCCAGATAAGATGTATGAGCTCTACGATAGCGGGCTTACCTCTGTATTTTTCCCTGAATGGGACAGCTGCATGGAGTGTGAGCAGAATACAAGGCACCATTGCTATACAGTTGGCTGGCATACCATTCATGCCATGGAAAATGTCTCTGACAACAAGGTCATGAGACTGGCTGCTCTTCTGCATGATATAGGAAAGCCGGTTGTAGCTCGCAGCGATAAGAAAGGCCACAGCCATTTTCAGGGACATCCGCAGGAATCGGCGCTGATGGCGGAAGAGATCCTGACCAGGCTGAAATATGATAATGATACGATAAGAAAGGTAGTCACTCTTGTCCGCTACCATGATGAGCGTCCGCGTTTAAGCGATGTGACTGTCAGACGCTGTATCAGTGAGATGGACCTTGACTACAGGGAGTTCTTTGAGCTGAAGCGGGCTGATGTGATGGCTCAGAGCGATTATATGCGGGAGGAAAAGCTTTCCTATATAAACAGATTCGAGTCGCTCTGGGAGAACAATCTGCAATACGCAACAGATAAAAAGCAGCTTCTAATAAACGGCAATGATCTGATAAAGGAAGGAATAGAGAAGGGACCTGGACTTGGAAGGATAATGGAGAGGCTGCTTTCTGATGTACTGAAGGATCCGGCGGTCAATCAGAGGGAAACTCTTGTTTCGAGGGCAAAGGACTACAACAGGCTTCTGAAGGCAGGTAAGCTCTTTGTCTGCCTGTTTGCGGCGGCCTTTATCTTTACCTCCTGCACCAGCAGTGGCAATGGAAATGTAAGCTACAGGACTCCGGGGACTCCGATCACATCAGCTGATGATTCAAGCGGTGACGCCATGGAGGAAAGCGGTCTGACAGATGTATATGTGATCGAGGAAAATGACAGGAGAAATGACAGGCTTACTGTCATGAATGTCATAAGTTTTCAGGAATACCGCTATCCATATACAGTCCTTACAGAATTTCTGGATAAGTACGGAGGTACAGCCTCGGTTGAAGATTTTTTGCCGGGAATGGGTATCACCTTTGACGCGAGCGGCAGGTACGGCACCCTGACCAGAGTCCAGAAGACCAAAGCGCTTTGGGAAAGGGACGATGTCAGGGATTATTCCTTCAAGGAATCTGAGGAGCTGATGAAGATCGGAAATACAGGCTATCACCTGCCAAAGACAGCCCTTTTCCTCGATGGAAATACCATAACGGATCAGGACAGTATTGACCCTGCTTCGGATACACTCAGGGTGACAGGCTATGACAGGGAGATAGTCGCGGTCGCTGTAGACAGAGGACATGGCTACCTTACCCTTAAGGATACTAAGCTTTTTGACGGAAGTCTTATAGAAATAGGTTCCGAGGATATAGAGGAGGTTTCGGACGGAAAGTCCATTTCTCTTCCGGTAGGAACCTACAGGGTGACTGTGGCCAATAATGGCTGGGGAGGCAGCCGGACAGTTCGTATAAAGAAGAATGTCGACTCCTATCTAAGCCTTGATTCCATGAAGGGAAGCGGCCCGAAGAAATGCAGCCTTACCTTTGAGATCGGTGTAAAGGGGGCAAAGATATATCTGGATGGAATACTTGTGAAAAAAGGAAAGACACAGCAGGTAAAGTACGGAGAGCACAGTCTCAGCGTGATAGCTGATGGATACGATACCTGGACCAGGACTCTTATAGTGAACTCTCCTGAGGCTACTATAGCCCTTGATATTTCAGACAGCAAGGAGGGCAGCACTAAATCCTCCGGAGCCTCAACATCAGGAACGGGCGGGAGTACGGCTTCAGGCACTACCGGCAATTCATCCGCCACATCGTCATCGAATGATAATTCATCATCTGCCAGCGGAAGTGACCGGTCTTCTGGAAACGATTCTGACTCCGATTCCTCGTCTAAGAGTGCTAAGGACAAGGCAGAAGAAAATTATCTTTCCACACTTGCAGATTCCATCGTGAATTCTGTATCAGGCTCTTCTGACTGATAAAAATTAGTGGAACTGACAGGGAAAATCGTATATAATTTAAATAATTAACTATAAAAGTACAGTTTGATCCAAAGGAGGACACATGGGATACAAAGAGACATACGAATCATGGCTTTCAGATCCGTACTTTGATGATGAGACAAAGGCAGAGCTTCGCGGCATAGCCGGGAATGAAAAGGAGATCGAGGACAGATTCTATAAGGACCTGGAGTTTGGTACAGCAGGACTCAGAGGAGTGATAGGAGCCGGTACCAACAGGATGAATGTATATACTGTCCGCAGGGCGACTCAGGGACTTGCAGACTATATCAATAAGGTCGGCGGAGCAGAAAGAGGAGTAGCAATTTCCTATGACTGCCGTCATATGTCTCCGGAGTTCGCTGATGAGGCCGCAGAGTGTCTGGCTGCAAATGGCATCAAGGCTTATGTTTTCGAGTCATTAAGGCCTACACCGGTGCTTTCATATGCAGTCAGATATCTCCACTGTATAGCCGGCATCAATATCACAGCAAGCCATAACCCGGCTGAATACAACGGCTACAAAGTATACTGGGAGGACGGTGCCCAGATCACACCTCCTCACGACACAGGGATAATGGACTGTGTAAAGGCTGTTGATATCGATACAGCAAAGACCATGACCAGACAGGCAGCCATAGAGAAGGGGCTCTATCAGGTCATTGGAAAGGATATCGACGATCCGTACATAGCAGAGCTCAAAAAGCTTGTTATCCATCAGGATGCGATCAATCAGGTCGGAAGGGACATAACTATCGTATATACACCTCTTCACGGCACAGGTAATATTCCTGTCAGGAGAGTGTTAAAGGAGCTTGGCTTTACAAATGTATATGTAGTGCCTCAGCAGGAGAAGCCGGATGGGGACTTCCCTACAGTGGCATATCCTAATCCTGAGGCAAAGGAAGCCTTCGCTCTGGCCCTTGCTCTTGGCAAGGAAAAGAATGCAGACCTGATCCTTGCTACAGATCCGGATGCAGACAGACTGGGCGTATATGTAAAGGACAAGCAGGGAGAATATCACTGCCTTACCGGAAATATGAGCGGATGTTTGATCGGAAACTATGTGATCGGCCAGAGAAAGGAAAGAGACGGAGGACTCCCGGCAGACGGAGCCTTCATCAAGTCGATAGTAACCACCAATCTGGCAGATGCGATTGCAAGGGATTATGGCATTGAGCTTATAGAGGTGCTTACAGGCTTCAAGTATATAGGCGGCAAGATCCTGGAGTTCGAGAAGACCGGACACGGGACCTACCTGTTCGGAATGGAGGAAAGCTACGGCTGTCTTACAGGAACCTATGCGAGGGACAAGGATGCGGTCGATGCCTCGATGACACTCTGCGAGGCCTGCGCCTATTACAAGACAAAGGGTATGACCCTCTGGGACGCAATGCTGGACCTCTACCAGAGGCTTGGCTACTATCAGGATGCTGTAAGCTCCATCACCCTTGCAGGTAAGGAGGGCATCGAAAAGATTTCATCGATCATGACCTATCTTCGTGCAAATCCTCTGACAGAGATCGGAGGTCATAAGGTTACGGCTGTAAGAGACTATGACAAGGATACTATCACTGACATCGCAAGCGGCACTGTAAGGCCTACAGGCCTTCCAAAGTCCAATGTACTTTACTATGAACTGACAGATGATGCCTGGATCTGTGTCCGTCCTTCGGGTACAGAGCCGAAGATCAAGTTCTATTACGGAATAAAGGGCTCTGATTTTGATGATGCAGACAAGAAATCACAGAAGATGAAGAAGGCTCTTGATGACCTTGCTGAAAAGCTTACAAAATAATCTTAACAAATGAAATAAAATAAGCGTCGATTATTACGAAAAGCCCCGAAACTCGCCTGTTTCGGGGCCTTTTTGTTAAAAAAGTATTGACAAAGGCTCCTAAAAGGCTTATAAATGAAAGTGCAGGAAATAAAAGGTAATCCTGCAAAGACAAGAATAATCGTATAGATATACGAGGAGGAAATTTAAATGAACAAGACAGAACTTGTAGCAGCAATCGCTGAAAAGGCAGAAGTTCCTAAGAAGGATGTAGAGCTCGTACTCCGCGCTTTCACAGAGACAGTTACAGAGGAACTCATCAAGGGCGAGAAGATTCAGCTCGTAGGCTTTGGTACATTCGAGGTATCAGAGAGAGCTGCCCGTACAGGACGTAATCCTCAGACAGGAGAGACAATGGAGATCGCAGCTTCCAAGTCTCCTAAGTTCAAGGCTGGAAAGGCTCTTAAGGACGCTGTCAACAAGTAATATCTGATAGTTTTCAGAGTATAGAAAAGGAACGGTCATGTGGCCGTTCCTTTTTTGTTTTTTTATCTGACTGCAGGTATACCGCAATATCTGGCTATTGCCGCAAGAGCAAGCAGGTGAGCCGGATAGAAGATATAGAAGAGATACTTGAGCTTCCTGCCCTGCCTTCCATGATAATAATACAGCGGAAGCAGATCTGCTATCGCAAAGAATTCTATATTGCCACAGGTGAACCCAAGCCAGATTACTGCCAGAGAAAATCCGATAAGCTTATGATCCTTCATCAGATAGAGGATGATAATAGCTATCACTCCGAAGGAACCGTAATCACTTGCGATGAACTTTTCTGCAATGATCACTATCAGGATGACAAGGAATATCGATATGGCAAAAAGGAGATTCTCTTTCTCTTCGCTTACTTCCTTTTGTCTGATCCTTTCTCTAAGGAAATCCAGAGCCCAGATGGAAAGCATACCCAGAAGAAGTGTAAAACCTACATTGTTGTCATACCGCTCAAGGATCCTGCCATTGAAGGCCAGATCAAAGGGAATCTCTGATGCGAGGGCGAATATCAAAAGCCTTATCGCATATTTACTCCGGCTCCTTGTATAGTGGAATCCCTCGACTATGAAGAAGCAGAAAAGAGGAAAGGCCAGCCTTCCTATACAGCGGAAAACTGCATCGGATACAGTCAGGGCGGGTGTATCATGCTCCTGCATGACACCTTCGATAATCACTGCCCCGATATGGTCTATAGCCATAGTGACTATGGCTATAATCTTGAGGTAGAAGCCGCTTATGTCCCTTGAACGGGAATCATATGTCCCATTTGTCAAAATAGATCCTCTTTCCTTATCAATCCTGAAAATAATCCATTGTTTCCTTGAGTCTTACCGCAAGCTGGTTAAGCGATGCTGCTGCTTCGTTTATCACTGTGAATGTGCTTGCCAGCTCCTCCATTGAGGCATTGGTCTGCTCTGTAGAGGCAGCGTTCTCCTCTGAGATGGCGGAGAGATCGGAGATGATACCGGTTAGGGATTTCTTGGCCTGATCAAGCCCCTTGATCCTGGATGCGATCTCTGTAACTGCGTCAGCTACGCTGTTTACCTTGTCTCTCATAGAGCGGAGCTCATCTCTTGTCACATTGAGCTTCTGCTCCTGGACGTCGAAGCTTTCGTTCAGCCTGCCCATAGTTTCGACAGATGACTGTGAGCTTGCTAAAAGCTTGTCTACGATAGCAGAGATCTCATCAGCAGAGCTCTTGCTCTGATCGGCCAGATCCCTTATCTCATCAGCCACGACAGCGAAGCCCCGGCCTGCTTCTCCGGCTCTTGCTGCCTCGATGGAGGCGTTTAAGGAGAGCAAATTGGTCTGGCTGGCAATGTCCGTAATCGCTCCGGAGAACTTTGAGATTTCCTGAACGGAATCGTTTGTGGACTGGATGGTGTTTCCGATCTCGGAAACAGATGCGGTGACATCCTCAGACTGGCTTGCCAACTCTCTTATGGCATCGACGGTCTTGTCGCAGCTCTGCTTCATCGCCTTAGCATAGTCGGAAAGATTGGTGACGTTCTCAGAGATCTGGTCGATATCAGAATCCATATGGCTCGTGTCATTTGCGGCAGTCTGCACAGAATCGGCCTGGTTGGTAGCTCCCTTTGCGATATCATCTACCGCAGCCGAGACCTGAGTGGAGGCGCTGTTGGCCTGATCTGACGAGCTTGAGAGATTCGCGCTTGAGTCATGCAGCTCGGCTGTCATCTTCTTGGTATCATGGATGACAGAAGAAAGCTTCTGATCGAGAGTCGTTATATTTCTTGCTATTACTCCCAGCTCGTCGTTTCTTTCCATTACAGGCTTGCTGATTGAGATGCCGAGCTTACCGCTGCCCAAGGTATCGACTGCATTCGAGAGCTCTGCCATCTGTCCGGAGACTTTTTTGTTTACGAAATATCCGAGCAGGGCAAGGAATATCACACATGCCAGCTCGACAGCTATCATGGAGAACATGATCTTAAGGATCTTTGCCTCTGCCTCGCTGGAGTTTTCTCCTGCGAAGGTATATCCGGCGATATTGCCGCTTGAGTCCTTTATAGGGAGATAGTAGGCGAAGTATTTCTGCCTGCCTACCGGCTGTCTCCTGTCAAAGAAATGTCCGCCTTTGGAGACGGCGTCCTTTACCTTAGGAGGGAGGCCTGTATTGCTGGATCCGTCAGGACCGACGTTAGTTATAGTCGTGATCGCATATGTGTCATTAAGGATAACGGCATAATCGAAGCCGGTTTCCTTTTTTGTGTTTGACAGTATCTGGCCGTATTCCTCAGTTACATCCTGGGTACCCTTTTTTACAGTACCGTTATCGAAGCTCCACTGGCCGTCATACTCATCTGAGAGATACTTCCCCATCATATATGCTGAGGATTTCAGTGAATTCTCGACATTTCCGTAGTAGAGATGCCTCAGCTGGTGGATTGCAGTGATAGTGATGAGCGTTGATACGATTATAACGACTAGTATCGTTATTACGATCAGCCTCTGGATCATCTTCCCTTGTCTGGATTTAGTTTTTTTCATCTATCCGCTTGTCCTTTCCTTCGTGAAAACGAATGATTAAAAAATAGTACATCTTTCTTTATAGTAATAATTTTTTCTATAATAGTCAAATTAAATCTGAATGTTTGACAAGGGCGGGGTTAGGGTGTAGGGTATAGGTTAGAGGTTAGAGGTGAGAGGTCAGAGGTTAGAGGTGAGAGGCCGAAAGCATAGAGATGAAGACGAGCGATAGCGAAGTCTGAATCCTATGCGAGGCCGTTCTGTGAGATTAGCGAAAGCAAGCCGTAGGCGAAGCTTGAGCTTAGCGAACAGAACTTCATTATTAGCGAGAACGAGTCAAAGGCAATGCTCGAATTAAGCGAAAAAAACTTCCTTGACAAGAGGTGCGAGGTCAGAGGTCAGAGGTGAGAGGTAAACCATAACCCCTCAAACCTCAAACCTCACACCTCGCACCTCAGACCTCACACCTCGCACCTCACACCTCGCACCTCACACCTCGCACCTCATCCCTCACACCTAACAAGAAAGGACCCCCATGACTGAAGAAACAAACTCAATACGACTTGATAAATTCCTGAAGGTCTCCAGACTTATCAAGAGAAGGACTGTAGCGGCGGAGGCAGCGGATGCCGGACGGATAACTGTAAATGACAAGGTTGCCAAGGCTTCGACTAGAGTGCAGTCGGGCGATATCATAGAGATAGGCTTTGGAAACAGGACTGTAAGAGTAAAGGTGAAGAACATACTCTTAAGTACCAAGAAGGAGGATGTATCGGAGATGTATGAGTATTTATAGTGGGTGCCATCCCATATCTAGTGCTTGCAAAGAAACTGCTGCGGCCTTATAATAAAAGTTATCCTGATCACAGAGATTTTAGAAAAGGCGTATAAATGACAGTAGTGCAGGGAACGGTAAACAGCAGACAGATCACAGCTAAGAGAAGGCGTACCAGACGTGGCATCGTCTTTATTCTGTTTGCTGTGATCCTCGTGACTCTTCTCTGCCAGCTTCGCAGCCTGTATGGTAAGTACAGGACATACAGAGTGAGAGAGGCCACGGTCAAGGAGCAGATAGCAGCAGCTAAGGAGAAGCAGCAGGATCTGAAGGATTACGAGAAGTATACAAAGACCAGAGAATACACAGAGAGCACAGCTCGTTCGAAGCTGGGGCTTCTCTATGACAATGAGAAGATTTTCAAGGAAAAGTAGATTGGATTTTACTGAAGCCACATACAGCTTTATCAGAAGCAGCGGAATGTTCAGACAGAAAGGATCCGTAACCGTAGGCATATCGGGCGGCGCGGATTCGGTCTGTCTTTTTTTACAGTTAAATAAGCTAAAGGAACGCCTTGGCATAGACTTAAGGGCTATAACAGTAGAGCACGGTATCAGAGGCAGCGAGAGCGAGAAGGACTCGGAGTTCGCGAGAGAGCTCTGCCAGAGCCATGGAGTGAGCTGTAAGGTTGTGAGGGTTGACGCTTCCGCAAGAGCCCGTGAGAAGGGTATTTCACTTGAGGAGGCAGCCAGACAGCTCAGATATCAGGCTTTTTTTGACAACACAAAGGAGGGAGACTATATAGCCATAGCCCATCATCTTGAGGATCAGGCAGAGACGGTCCTTTTCCATATGATCCGGGGAAGCGGCGTCAGGGGGCTGATCGGGATCAGGCCTGTTACGGAGATGAGAGGCAGGCATATAGTAAGACCACTCCTTTTTGCGACAAAGGATCAGATCCTGGCCGAGCTTTCAGTGCTGGGACAGGAATACCGTACCGATAAGACCAATTCAGATATACGTTACGCCAGGAACCGCATAAGAGAGGTCATAATGCCGGAGCTTATGAAGATAAATAAGGGCGCGATCAGACATATATGCGAGTCAGCCGAAAGCGTCGGAGAGCTTTATGACCACTTCATCTCTGAGGAAAAGGAATTGTACCAGAGGGCGCTCGTGCCGGGGGATCGGAAGGAGGAAAACAGGCTTATAGTAAAGGAGCTTATCGCGCTTCCTGACAGCTCGAGACGGATGATCATAATGGAGTATTTACGCGATACATTAAGCAGTATAAAGGACGTGGGGAGGGCGCATATAGAGCGGATCTCAGGGCTGCTTGAGGACAGCGCCCATTTTTCCTACAGCCTGCCGGGCAGAGCAGAGCTAAAGCTCGAATACGGCATGCTAAGCGTCACCTATCCCGAGGAGCAGACGGGGCCTTATTTGATAGACCTGTCGGGGCTTGAAAGCGACGGAGAATACAGTGCAGAGCTTGGCGATATCACATTTGAAATGCGCATCATGAAGCCTGAGAAGGCATTAATTGAGCCAAAGACCTATGAAAAATGCCTCGATTATGATAAAATAAAAAAAGGTCTCTGTCTGCGTGATCACAGAGAAGGGGATTTCTTTACGATAGACAGGCAGGGCCATAGGAAAAGCTATAAGGATTACTGTAGAAATCAGAAGATCCAGACGACAGACCGTGGAAGGATCCCGCTGCTGGTATATGAGAATTCACATATAGCATGGGCAGTAGGATACAGGATCAGTGAGGATGTCAAGGTCACTGAGGCGACCAGGCGGGTGCTCTGGATAAAGGCAATACTGGAGGAAGATAATGGCAGACAGAATCAGAGTCATGCTCACTGAGGAGGAGCTTGACAAAAGGATCCGGGAGTTGGGGGCGCAGATCAGCGAGGACTATAAGGGAGAGAGCATTTTTCTTGTATGCATACTTAAGGGAGCGGCAATGTTTGCCTGCGAGCTGGCAAAGAGGATCACAGTTCCGGTTACTATGGATTTCATGGCTACGTCTAGCTACGGATCAGGCACGACATCAAGCGGCGAGGTAAAGATCAAGAAGGACCTTGACCTTCCTATGGAAGGAGCCAATGTCCTTATAGTAGAGGACATCATCGACAGCGGAAATACTCTTAATTTCCTCTCACAGCTTTTTAAGGACAGAAATGCCAGGAGCGTCAGAATGTGTACAATGCTTGACAAGCCAGACAGACGTGAAGTGGATGTTGATGTGGATTACACTGGATTTACTATACCGGATGAGTTTGTGGTGGGATTCGGACTCGATTATGCACAGAAATACAGGAATCTTCCTTATATCGGTGTCATAGAGAATCCAGGAGAATAAAGAAAGAGGCAGATTTTGGAACAGAAGAGAAGAGGCTTCGGGGGGCTTTGGTTTTATCTGATACTGATTGTTGTGGTAATGGGATTCTGGCTTATGCTCACATCGCACAGGAGCCCCAACTACTCGCTTTCGCAGCTTGAGACCGCCATCGACAATGACAGGGTATCATCAATATCGATCCATCAGAACCGTGAGGTCCCTACAGGGGAGGTCGATGTAAAGCTCAAGCAGGACAGCACCAGCTATTATTTCTATGTGTCTGATGTAAAGGAGATAGAGAAGGAGCTTGCAAGCAGAAACGTAAGCTACTCTCTCGGAGATGTCCCTCAGGATGCCTGGGTGGGCGAGCTGCTGCCAATGCTTGTGATCACAGCCATGATATTCATCCTGTTCACAGTCATGTTCAACGGCAGGGCAGCTCAGGTCGGATCGCAGAATTCGAAGATGACGAATTTCGGCAAGAGCCGGGCCCAGATGATCACCAGGGAGAATGTCAAGGTCAGATTCAAGGACGTTGCAGGACTTGCAGAGGAGAAGAAGGAGCTCGAGGAGGTTGTGGATTTCCTTAAAGCTCCGGACAAATATACCCATATGGGAGCCAGAATACCAAAGGGTATGCTTCTCGTGGGTCCTCCGGGAACAGGAAAGACCCTTCTAGCCAAAGCAGTTGCCGGAGAGGCAGGAGTACCATTCTTTTCGATCTCAGGATCGGATTTCGTTGAGATGTTCGTCGGTGTCGGAGCAGCCAGGGTCAGGGATCTTTTTACCGATGCCAAGAAGAATTCACCGTGCATAGTCTTTATAGATGAGATAGATGCAGTTGCCAGACGCCGTGGAAGCGGAATGGGCGGCGGACATGATGAGAGAGAGCAGACATTGAATCAGATGCTTGTCGAGATGGACGGCTTCGAGGAGAATGAAGGCATTATAGTAATGGCTGCGACCAACCGTGAGGATATCTTAGATCCTGCTCTTACAAGGCCAGGCAGATTTGACAGAAGGATATACGTCGGACGTCCTGATATCAGGGGAAGAGAGGAGATCCTGAAGGTACATGCAGCCAACAAGCCGCTGGCAGACGACGTGGATCTGCATAATATAGCCCAGACGACAGTAGGATTCTCCGGAGCAGATCTTGAGAATCTTCTGAACGAAGCAGCTATCCTGGCTGCAAAGAACAGCAGATCGTATATCACAGAACGTGATATCAAGGACTCCTTCGTAAAGGTGAGCGTGGGGACAGAGAAGAAGAGCCGCGTGATCACAGATGAGGAAAAGAGGATAACAGCCTACCATGAGTCCGGACATGCCATACTTATGCATCTGCTCCCTAAGGCAGGCCCGGTAAACTGGATCTCGATCATTCCTACAGGCCCGGCAGGCGGATACACTATGCCCCTCAATGAAAAGGACAATATGTACGAGACCCGCGGACGTATGCTCGATGATATCATAGTTGATTTCGGCGGAAGGGTAGCCGAGGAGCTGATCTTTGATGACATCACGACAGGCGCCTCAAACGATATCAAGCAGGCTACCAAGACCGCGCGCGACATGGTCACGGTCTATGGATTTTCTTCAGATATAGGACCTATCAATTACCAGAATGGGGATCCCGAGGAGATATTCCTTGGCAGGGATCTGGGTCATGCAAGACCATACGGAGAGGCTATAGCCACATCTATAGACGAGGAGGTCAAGCATATTATCGATAAGTGCTACGCAAAGGCCAGGAAGATCATAAGCGAGCACAGAGATGTCCTCGATAAGAGTGCAGCCCTTCTGATCGAAAAAGAGAAGATAAGCAGAGAAGAGTTTGAAGCTCTGTTTGAAGAGTAATGGAGATGACGAGATGAACAGAGAAGCCCTTTTTTCAGACGGTACCAGAGCATATACATCTCCTCCGGAGCCGGAGGCAAACGATACTGTTACACTGCGCCTTCGCAGCGCAAGGGGCGACGAACTCCGTGTCAGCGTGATAAGGGATGACGGACGCGAGTTTGAATGTATAAAGGAGGAGAGAAGACCGGACGACGGTATCTTTGACTACTATTGCTGTGAAATGGTATTAGGGACTGAGATGGTATCCTACTACTTCAAGATAGTCGGGGATGACGGCATTCTTTTCCTTGACAGATTCGGCGTCACTGACACGATGAGACCGCAGTATTTCTTCCGTATCTCACCGGGCTTCCATACTCCGGACTGGGCAAAGGGCGCGGTTATGTACCAGATCCTTGCCGACCGTTTCTGTAACGGTGACCCATCCAACGATGTGGTAAATAATGAGTACCACTATATCAATACCTATGTACATCATGTAGACAGCTGGTCGAAGCCGCCAGCTGATTTTGATGTTCCAAATTTTTATGGCGGGGACCTTGAGGGTGTCAGACAGAAGCTTAATTACCTGAAGAGTCTGGGAGTAGAGGTGATCTATTTCAACCCGCTCTTTGTCTCACCATCCAATCATAAATATGACATACAGGATTATGACCATATAGATCCGCATCTTGCTGTGATAAGGAAGGACGGTGGAGAGGCCCTTGCTGCTGGTGATTATGACAATACCCATGCCAGCAGATATCAGATAAGGACCACTGACCAGGAGAATCTCGACGCATCAAATGAGTTTTTTGCAGGCTTTGTCGAGGAGGCTCACAGCAAGGGCATAAGAGTGATCCTTGACGGAGTATTCAATCACTGCGGTTCATTCAATAAATGGCTGGACCGTGAGAGGATCTACGAGGGAAAGGGAGACTATAAGCCTGGGGCCTATATCAGAAAGGACAGTCCTTATCATGACTTTTTCCATTTCTATGAGGACTCCGATGATAAATGGCCCTATAATAATTCATACGATGGCTGGTGGGGCAATGATACTCTGCCAAAGCTCAATTATGAGGGCTCAAAGGAGCTTGAGGACTATATAATAGGCATAGGCAGGAAATGGGTCTCTGCCCCATATAACTGTGATGGATGGAGACTCGATGTGGCAGCGGATCTAGGACATTCTCCGGAATACAACCATCAGTTCTGGAGACGCTTCCGCAAAGAGGTCAAGGAAGCTAATCCGGATGCGGTCATCCTTGCAGAGCATTATGGAGATGCCAGCTCCTGGCTTTCCGGGGATCAGTGGGATACTATAATGAACTACGATGCCTTCATGGAGCCGCTGTCCTTTTTCCTGACGGGCATGGAAAAGCATTCGGACAGATATGAGGGCGATCTGTACGGAGACGGCAGGGTCTTTGAGATCACTATGAGACATGCCATGTGTGCCTTCCTGCCCTCATCGCTTTACTGTGCGATGAATGAGCTTGACAACCATGATCATTCGAGATTCCTGACCCGCACCAACCATAAGGTCGGTCGTGTGGCCGAGCTCGGAAGTGAGGCAGCAGGTCAGGATGTCGATACAGCAGTGCTTAAGCTTGCGGCTCTTATTCAGATGACCTGGCCGGGAGCACCTACCATCTATTATGGAGATGAAGCCGGAGTAGTTGGTTTTACAGATCCGGACAGCAGACGAACCTTCCCATGGGATAAGGCCTGTACTTATCTTATAGATTACTACAGGGATCTGATCCTTCTAAGGAAATCCGAGCCGGCCTTCAGGGATGGTTCTCTTAACTTCTTAAGCTGCGGAAGGAATTTCATAAGCTATGCCCGCTTCAATAATGAGCAGAGCTTGATTATAGCGGTCAATTCCGGAAATGATCCTATTGATGAGGACATTCCTGTCTGGAAAGGGAATGTGCCGGTAGAATGCACGCTTACCCAGCTCTTTGCGACCACTCCAAAGGGCTATTCACTGATGCCGGTGACTCTTACAGTCCAGAAGGGAATACTGCATATCAGCCTTTCTGGCCGCTCGGGGGTGATCTGTTCCTATGAGAGATAAGCTTACACTGGGCATAGTTGCTCATGTTGATGCAGGGAAGACCACTCTGTCGGAAGCCATGCTCTATGGAGCGGGAGTCCTGAAAAGACATGGAAGTATAGATGCCGGCGATACGGCTCTTGATACCGATGAGATAGAGAAGAGACGCGGTATAACCATATATTCCAGAGAAGCCAGATTCGTCTGGGAGGATACTATGGTCCAGATTATAGATACTCCGGGCCATGTGGATTTCGGGACAGAGATGGAAAGGGTCCTACCTGTACTGGACATAGCGGTGCTTCTTGTCAGTGCCATCTCAGCTATAGATGAGCATACAAAGACTCTTTTTAAGATGCTTTCCTACTATGAGATCCCGGTCATTATATTTGTAAACAAGATGGATATAGCACGGGTGAGCGCCCGGGAGATCTTCTCAGAGATCAGATCGGAGCTGTCGGACGAGGCAGTTGATTTTTCAGCACCAGAGGACAAGAGGGACGAGGAGCTTGCTCTTAGCAGTGAAGAGTTATTTAAAGAATTTGAAGAGAAAAGAAGCCTTTCAGAAGAATCACTCCGGAAGGCTTTTTCAGAAAGAAGGTTTTTTCCTGTCCTTTTTGGAAGCGCAAAGAGCTACGAGCTGTCAGAGGATGGGAGGGACATGGCGCCGGAAGGCGTGATAAGGCTAATGGATCTTATCGTGACACTGGGGCAGTCAGGGCCAAAGACAGAGGAATTCGGGGCCTATTGCTACAAGGTGACAAGAGAGGGCTCTACCCGTCTGGTCCATCTGAAGCTGACCGGAGGAAGCCTTAAGGTAAGAGAAAACATTGGAGATGATAAGGTCACCCGACTCAGGCTTGTAAACGGCGATAGGTTTGAAAGCGTTCCGGAGATCACAGCAGGTGATACTGCAAGCGTCGAGGGACTTTCTCATGTAAAGGCAGGCCAGACGATTGGACAGTGCAGAATAGAAAGAAAACCCTTGCTGGAGCCGGTCCTTTCATACAGAGTCCTGCCTCCGTCGGATGTCAGTCCTGAGCAGCTATATGATCAGCTGATGATCCTTGGTGAGGAGGATCCTTCCCTCAATGTAGCCTGGTTAGAGGAGAGCAGGGAAGTCCATATAAGACTGATGGGTCAGGTCCAGCTTTCTGTAATAACTGAATCGATAAAGAATCGCTTCGGATATGTCGTGACATTTGATGCCGGAAGGATAATGTATAAGGAGACCATAGGCAGCTCAGCGGAGGGAATAGGACATTTTGAACCGCTTAGACACTATGCCGAGGTGAGACTTCTGATCACTCCGGGAGAGCCCGGAAGCGGTATAGAGGTCGACAGTGAATGCCCTACAGATATACTCGACAGGAATTATCAGCAGCAGATCCTCTCAACACTTAGTGGCTACAGGCATAAGGGAGTCCTGACAGGAAGTCCGCTTACCGATGTCCATCTGACACTTGTCGGAGGCAAGTCGCATAATGCCCATACCATGGGAGGAGATTTCCGCAAGGCCACTATAAGGGCAGTGCGTCAGGGACTGATGAAGGCCTGCCCGGTGCTTTTAGAGCCATGGTACAGGGTCCATCTGATAATTCCGTCCGAGGCAGTCGGAAGTGCCTTAAATGATCTGATGCAGATGGGAGGCAGTACGGGACAGCCTTATTCCAGAGGAGAGCGGACAGAGATAGATGGGGAGGTTCCGGTCAGCTCCTTCATGGAGTATTCAAAGAGACTCATGGTCTATACCAGGGGCACCGAGAATATAGAGCTTTCAAGCGCCGGCTACAGGCCGTGCCATAACACAGACCAGGTAGTGGAGGAAAAGGGCTACGATCCGGTAAATGACGGAAGGAATCCGGTTTCATCGGTATTCTGCTTCCATGGAGTCGGAGAAAATGTGCCCTGGTATATGGTGGACCAGATCGCAAGAAGCGAGCCCGTCCTTAAGGGAGATGATCGTGTAGACTGGGAGCATAGCAGGGAGGCCGTAGAAAAGGCGGCAGCCGAGGAAGAGGAGATCCTGGAGGAAAAGGAGCAGAGGCTTTCGGGCCCTGGCGCCATGGAGAAAAAGGGCGTGAAAAGGAGCTCATATCAGGGCTACAGCGGCATGAGCCCTGAGCTCGAGGAGATATTCATAAGAGAATTCGGAGAGATAAAGCGTCCGCTTGCCGGGGATTTTTCTACCGAGAGGAATTATGACAGGGAACAGAACATAAGGGATGCCAGAGAGGACTATATCATGTCCCACCCGGCTATCAAGGAAAAGAGACGCAGTGAGAACAAGAAGGACAGATATCTGATAATAGACGGATATAATGTGATCCATGCGTCGGCAGAGCTGGCTGATCTTTTCAGAGAGAATATGGACTCAGCCAGGAATGCACTCGAGGATATGGTGGCAAACTATCAGGGCTTCGATCGGGCGGAAACTATCATAGTCTACGATGCCTACAACAGAAAGAATAATGCCGGAAGGACCCTGTCCAGAGGAAATATCACAGTGGTATTTACCAGAGAGGATCAGACAGCGGATGCCTATATAGAGAAGTTCACCCATGACCATAGAGACAGGGACAGCGTAAGGGTGGTGACATCGGACAATGCCGAGCAGACAATAGCCTATGGCAACGGGGCCGTCAGGGTATCATCAAGGGAATTTCTGTCAGAGCTGAAGGAAGCGCATATATGAAGATATTGCACTGTGCAGACATACATTTGGATTCAAAGATGGAGAACAGACTCTCTCCTGACCAGGCCAGAGAGAGAAGAAATGAGCTCCTGGAGGGATTTCACAGGATGATAAGCTATGCCGGAAGAAACAATATAGAGGCAGTGCTTATATCCGGGGATCTTTTTGACAGGAGACATATCAGAAAGGTCGTGAAGGAAGAGGTAAAGCAGGAGCTAACCTCGCATGGAGACATCGATTTTTACTATCTGAGAGGCAATCATGACATAACCGATTTCCTTGATGATCTGGAAGAGGTGCCTGCCAATCTGCATCTTTTTTCTGCAGACAGATGGACATCCTACCAGTGCCCGGACAATATAGTGATCACAGGAAGGGAAATGGACGCCAAGTCACAGACAGACCTTATCAGCGAAATGGTTCTCGATCCCTCCAAGGTCAACATTGTGATGCTTCATGGACAGGACAGACAGTACCAGTCACATGATAATGCATATACGATAGATATTCCCAAGCTCAGGGGCAGGTACATAGATTATCTGGCACTCGGACACATTCACAGCTACAGGTGGGAGGAGCTTGATGACAGAGGAGTGCTCTGCTATCCGGGATGTCCGGAGGGCAGAGGTTTTGATGAATGTGGGAAAAAGGGCTTCGTGGTTCTTGATATAGACAGCACAGGTGTGAAGTCGCATGAGTTTGTGTCGCTTGCAAGGCGGCAGTGCCACCAGATTAAGGTAGAGGTGGAAGCGGATGACGATCTTGACCGGGTCGTGTCAAAGGTAAGGGCGGTGCTTGAAAAGGCATCGTTAAATGACCTGATAAGAGTCGATCTGACAGGCAGGAAAAATATGGATTTAGAGATCGACTGTGACTGGATCAGGATGCAGACAGACAGGGGATTCTATGTATATGATGTGAAGGATGATACCAGTGTCAGGATAAACTATGAGAACTTCGCCCATGATTGGTCATTAAAGGGGACCTTTGTCCGTACTGTTCAGGGACTTGATATAGACGAGGAGAGGAAGGCGGAGATAATAGAGCTTGGGATCAGAGCGATAATGGAAGGGAGCCTTACGGAATGAAACTGATATCAGCATATATAGCCGGTTTCGGAAGGATCACAGATACCAGGTTTTCCTTTACTCCCGGACTCAATCAGATACTGGATGATAACGGCAAGGGGAAGACGACGCTTGCAGTTTTCATAAAGGCCATGTTTTATGGAATGGAGTACTCTCCGAGGAAAAGCGCTCTGACCGAGAGGGACCATTACCGTCCATGGAATGGAGGAAGCTATGGCGGCAATCTTATCTTTTCGGTTGATCAGAAAACCTACCGTATTGAGCGGACCTTCGGAGGGACAGCAAAGGAGGATACATTTGCTGTTTTTGACCAGGACAGCGGAAGTGAGTCGGATGATTATACAGAAAAGATAGGAGAGGAGCTCTTTGAGGTAGACAGGGAGTCGTTTGAGAAAAGTATTTTTGTCCCGCAGGGGTCTCTGGAGACAAAGATCACAAGTCAGCTGAACGCCAAGATGGGAGGTCTGGGCTCGGTTCAGGATGATATGAACAGATATGACCAGGCTATGGAGGCGATAGACAATGCGAGAAAGGTTTACACTGCCAGCAGCAAGGTCAATCCCGGGCTTATAAAGCAGATAAATGACAGGATCCATCAGGAAAAGGAAAAGGCGGACCGTATACCCAAGCTGCAGGAGGCCTATGACACCAAGGCCCATATGCTTTTTGACAAGAGAAGCGAGCTCAGACGGATGGAGTACAAGAAGAGCACCCTGTCAGACCAGCTGGGTGTGATAGCCAGGAGCGAGAAGTCTGTAGGCGTCTATCAGGCCAAGATGGATTCTTTGAATAAGCAGGAGGAGGTGATCAGGGGCCTTGATGATTTTTTCGCTAACGGGCTGCCTGAGGAGGACTATATAGCCGGTCTTGAGAAAAGAGAAAGAGAGCTGAGCCTTAACAGAAACCGTCGTGATATCCTGAGGGAAAAGCTTCCAGAAAAGGAAGAGGAGGAATTCCTGACAAGGCTCTTTGCGAGCAGAAGCCCGAGCGAAGAGGATATCGATCAGTGGAAGAAGGAGTCCGAGATGATCAGGTCCCTTCGCATCAAGGGAGAGCATGTGCAGATGTCTGATGAGGAGAAGGAACAGCTGGCCGAGCTTCGCGATTTCTTTAAAAACGGTACTCCTGATGATGAGCAGATTCAGGATACTCTTTCTGATATCAGCAGATGTAATGAGATATCAGGGCAGATGAAGACTCTTGGCGAGACCCACCAGAAGCACAGGGAGGCAGCGATCGGAGAAAGAGAGACCCGTTCTATAGAGGAAGGCTTTTCTGGAATTATTATAATAGGAATAATAACCGCTGTTTTCTTTCTGGCAAGTTCCGTTTTTTTTCGTTCGGCGGAGCCTGGAAAGCTGTCAATGGTCATTTCGATAGGTGCCTTTGTAGGTGGTGTTATCTTTGCAGTCGTTTTTATCATGCAGCTTCTGCACCGCATTTCCAATATGAGAAAGTCGAGGACAACTATCGAGGATGAGCTGTTTGAATCAGAAAAGGATCTGTCGAGGCTTTCCGCAGAATATGACAGGCTGCGTCAGACCATATATTCCTTCATCGAGAAGTATCCGGTATCTGCTGATGATATGCAGCAGGCTCTTCTCGAGATCCACCGAAAGAAGGACAGATTTGACACATTAAATGCCGAGGAACAGAAGCTTTCCGAGAATACCTCCGGAATGGTCGAGGAGCTGTCAGCCCTTCAGCTCAAGCTCTATACCTCGCTCGATCCATATGCAAAGGAATTCGGGATCAACCTTTATCAGGAGGATAAGGATTACGAGCTTATAAAGGCGATTTCCCAGAAGCTCAAGGAGTATAATGAATTCGAGGAGACATCCCAGGAGTATCAGCGTCTTGTCGCATCGATAAACAGCGAGACAAAGGCACTGCTGGTCTCACTGCGCTCATATCCGCTAAAGACCGATATAACGGATATAGCAGGTGCCCTAAGGGAGATCAGGCAGAATATGCTTCTCTATTCAAGCACCCAGAAGCAGATAGAGGAGATAAAGGATGAGCTAAGGCAGATTCATGTGGATGAAATAGCACATTCGGGAAGGACTCTGCAGGAGCTTCAGGATGAGCAGAAGAGACTTGATGACGATATTTCTAAGCAGAAGCAGTATATTGCCGAGGACTTAAAGGAGCTTGATGCCCGTTCTGCTACACTTGTGGAATGTGAGGAGGCAAGGGAGACATTAAGAGAGCTCAATGCCAAAAAAGCCTCATATGAGAAAAAGGTCGAGCTGTTTGAGGAGACCAAGAAGTATCTGCGTATAGCAAGAGAAAATTTCCTGAAGGTATATATGGGCCCGCTGAGAGAGCGGCTGAATTACTATATGAAGTCACTCTATCCTGACTCAGACGAGGCTATCCTTACAGAGGATTTCGAGCTCGATATGAATCTTTCGGTATCGGTTTCTGGAAAGAGCGGAGGAGGACGTACAAGAAGCAGCGACTATCTTTCAAAGGGCTATCAGGATCTGGCATCCTTCTGCTCGAGAGCTGCCCTTATAGATGTGCTCTTCAGAAAAGAGGAGCCTGTGATCATACTTGATGATCCATTTGTCAATTTCGATCAGGACAAGCTTTCTGACGCAAGGAAGCTTATGAAGGAGCTTTCCGACAAATATCAGATCATATACATGACCTGCCACGAGAGCAGGTCGATGAGGTGAGAATATGGCAAATATCATGGATTATCTCGACTGGAGAGGAGACATTCCATTCGAGGTGGATGGCTACAATGAGGTAGACAACCTGGTCTTTTCTACGATGGCTTATATAGATTTTGATGGCGTCGTCGGAGGAATGGAGGATGATAAGCCGCTTTCTATTGATCAGGTCAATGACAGGTACTGGAGGCTTCATTCTGAAAAGGAGATAAAGGACAGGAAGGCCTTCGTATCCGATGCTCCCTTTATCCTTAAGAAAATGGCAGGCAGCAGGCGTTACAGGGATATGAGGCTTTTGCATTATATAAATGCTGTAGATGAGAACCTGACCCTGCAGCTTTCAGCGATAACCATCATTCCGGGGGATGGGTCAGTATATGTCGCCTACCGTGGTACAGATGATTCGCTGATAGGCTGGAAGGAGGATTTCCTCTTTGCATACAAGGACATGACGGTAGGCCAGAGGGCCTCGGTCGAATATCTGGACACAACGCTTAATTCACTTCCGGGTGATCTGATCCCATATGTCGGAGGTCATTCCAAGGGCGGCAACTTCGCAGTATTTGCAGCAGCTTTCTGCAATCAGCATATCAGGGACCGGATAAAAAGTGTCTATTCAAATGACGGACCAGGCTTCGTTTCGGAGGTGATCCATACAAGGGAATATCAGGGCATTAAGGACAAGATAGTAAAGTACACGCCTGAGTTCTCATTTATAGGAGCACTGATGACTGAGGATGCAGATTCCATAATAGTAAAGAGCGATGAAAACGGAGCCTATCAGCATGATCCGTTCAGCTGGCAGGTCATGAGGAATCATCTGGTGCGTTCGGACGATATGACATCGTCGAGCAAGCTTTTAAACGATACGCTTGGACGATGGGTCTCAAATGAGCCAATGGAAAAAAGAGCCCTGTTTATAGATATCCTCTTTGACCTGTTCAAGGAGGCCGGTGTAACCAAGGCAAGCGAGCTTGGAAAGAACAGGATAAAGACATCGGTAGCCATGGTAAATGCACTGAGAAAGCTTCCGGCTGATGACAGGATGGAATTCCTTGGTATCCTTAAGGATCTGGCGAAAAGCGGCGGTGATGCATTAAAGGATGCTATACTCGATGTTGAGACAGAGGCAAGGAATAATACCTGGTAGGTCATGGCTTGAAAAACCATGGAAGTCTGTCATTGCCATGTGCCTTCAGGTCAGTATACTGGAGGCACTCATATTCCCACTCCTTCTGCCTGATAGCAGGATCAGCGTCCTTCCAGCTGTGGTAATTTCCATCATTTCCCAGATATCCCAGATGATTAAGGGCCGGGATCGATTTCTGCAGGTCCTTTAGATAATAATTGTAGTCGGACATTTCAAGCCCGCTGCATTCAAGCATCATGGTACCAAGATAGTTTGTGCTTGTGACGACATCCTCCTTTTCTGGTATATCATAGTTTGCCCATATGAAAAACGGAGTAGCATACCATCTTTCCTTTTCGTTAAGAGGGAGATCGCTGATCTTTTTCCCGCCTGAGACTGCAGTAGTGAAGTAGTCAGGCAGATCAGGATAATGATCTCCGAACATTACAATAAGGGTAGGTTCATCATAATTCTTGAAATAATCTATGAGATAGCCCAGGGCCTTATCACTTAGCTTTTCGAGTGAAAGGAAATGATCGGCCTCGCTTACCATTATATTTTTGGTCCTGATATCGCATCCTATATCGTTTGACGAGTATCCCCCGTGGTTCTGCATGGTCACATCAAACAGGAAGAATGGCTGGTCCTTGCTCTTCTTGTTATTTATCACCTCTATAATCTTTTCATAATTAGCCTGATCGCTGATATGCTTATGATATTTAAGGACATTTTTGTTGAAATCCTTCTCTGTATAGAATCTGTTGAATCCCATAAGACCATAGGCCGCCTCCCGGTTCCAGTTGCTTCCCTTATAGGGATGCATCGCGACAGATCTGTAGCCCTGTGCCTCAAGGGTAGAGACCAGGGAATACTGTTTCTGCGTATAATAGCTTACATATGGTACCATTCCGGGGAATCTCTTTACAGAGTTTCCTGTCAGGAATTCATATTCAGTTTTTGCGGTGCCTCCTCCGGTAATGCATACAAGGGTATGCCCCTTAATAGTGTTTTCCTTCATTGAATCATAGTAGGGCATTATCTGATCAGGCGTATTTAGCTTGCCGGCATATCTTAAGTCAGCCCATGATTCATTCATTATAGCGATAATATTTACGGGCTTTACGTTTGTTATAGTATTGGGCTCGCGCCTGCTTAAGGATTCTCTGGCGATCCTCTCTGTCTTCTCCGCTTTATATCCGTCAGGCGGAGTAAGCCTCATGAATTTCCCTACGCACAGAAAACCAAGAGTTGTTCCGTATTCATGGTAGGTCTTTATAGGAGCAAAGAGATCGGTCGTTATATCAAGGGCTCCGTTCCATTCAGTATTTAGATAGAGGGGGAAGAGAGCGACCATAAAGGCGGCGATCCCAAGGCGTATAAGGAGTTTTTTTAGCTTTCCCTTTCTGACTAGAACATAATCATAAGGAAAGATGGTGTAAAAAATAGTAAGTCCGATTCCTGTAACTATATCTATTATAAAGGGCATAGTGGGCCTGAAGCTGTATGAGCCGGCAACTGTCAGTGCAGTCCCTATGCTGAATATGTCGATGGCCTGGAATGGTTCTCCTCTTTCTGCATATACTATGAAGAAAACAATAGTCAGAGCGGAGAAGAATATATGGGTGAACAGAACGGATCTCTTTACACTGTTAAACCAGAACATAGCAATGAGATTTACAGCAGCAATGATAGCGATATTTATTATCATATAGTACCACTGCATCTTAAAAAAATCCGGATTATTTACCAGCTCCATAATAAAGAAGCACCATATATCCGGTATCATGATAAGAAGCAAATGCTTCAGTTCAAACTGTCCTTTTTTTATAGCCTTTGTATTCATGAGATGATTATAGCATAGTGCAGGGGAATTTCTATGGAATTTTTACCACAGAAGTAGTATAATAAAAAATAGCCATCTGTTCGAGAGTAGGAACTCATCAAGTGTGAGCTCTGTGCTGACAACAGTGTTTTCTATTGCGTAGGCAGACGTGCTGATGTGTCGGCAGCAGATGGCGTATTTTGGGATTATAGCTCAGATAAATAGAGAAAAAGGTTTCAAAAAGGTTTCAGAAGTTGTATAATGTCATAGAAAGACAAGAACAAAAGACCTTGAAAACCATTAGAAATGCTGTGTTTAAGGGCTTATCGAGTCATTTACGGGATGATAGCTCAGCTGGGAGAGCACCTGGGTCACAACCAGGTTGTCGGGGGTTCGAGTCCCTTTCATCCCACTAAAAGGTGCAAATGAGAGTAAAGCTGGAAGATACAATAGATCTTAAGAAAATAGCAGATAGTGGTCAGTGCTTCCGTTGGAAGGAGGTTGCTGACAGTAGGTTCAGGGTCTGCGCATTTGGCAGGGTAAGGTATCTGACTCAGGAGGGAGAGAAGTCTTTTACTATCGACTGTGATCAGGAAGAATATCAGACAATCTGGAAGGACTATCTTGATATAGATACAGATTATGACGGCATAATCGCCTCGATAGACAGGGCTGATGATTTCCTGACCAGGGCAGGCCAGGCCGGAAGAGGCATAAGGATACTCAGACAGGATCCGCTTGAGACGCTTATCACATTTATCATTTCCCAGAGGAAGAATATACCAGCAATAAAGTCATGCGTAGAGAAGCTGTGTCATGCCTGTGGCAGCTTCTTGGGAAACTACGATGGTGAGGAGATTTATTCCTTCCCGGATCTGATGGGGCTGTCTGCCTTGTCATGTCAGAAGTGCGGGGGAGACTGCTGTACATATAAGAGGGCAGGCCTTGACAGCTGCTCGCTTGGATACAGAATGCCCTATATACAGGATACAGTAAGCCGGCTGATAATGAATCCGTCACTGATTGAATACCTGGATCAGCTTGATGACAAGGCATTATATGAAGAGCTCCTTGGCTTCAAGGGAGTGGGAAAGAAGGTCGCTAACTGTACAGCACTGTTTGGCTTCCATCGTCTCGACTTTTTCCCGATAGATGTCTGGATAAAGAGAGTTATCGACCAGGAGTACGGCGGAAGATTTGACCATACCTTGTATAGCCCGTTTGCCGGGGTCATACAGCAGTATATGTTTTATTACTACAGGCAGACTCACTGATCAGGCCTTCTTCATAGGCATTATGTATTTCTCTACCAGATAATAGCCATAGTTGTTTCCGGCGGCCCAGCCTCTGGTTTGTGCGCGGTAGCTTGGAGAATGCTTCTCGCCGGTCGTATAGGGATTGTCCTTTATACCGAGCCACTGGACATATGGAGCATTGCCTACCCTGACATATTTGCCGCGTGGATCGATAGCATTGTTGATATGGTTCTGTGCACCGGCATAAAGGGACAGATGCAGAGCCTGTGAACGGATGCCGACAGAAATGGCATGGCTTTCAGCAGAAGAAGCAGAGGAGTAACCGAAGGCTCTGTAATGGGCTCTAGCATAGGATCTGAAGTCGAGCCCGCCAGCACCGTTTCCTACAGCGCCAACACCTCCGAAGTTGCACTGATAAATGCTTACGTCGCCGCCGAATCTGAGGAAGCCTGTTTCGTTCATCATCTGTGCAAACAGGACCTCAGCCTTTATATTGTATCTTGAAGCCTCCCTGTATACAATCTTTGCGAAATCATTGATCGTTGCAGCGCCCAGACTTTTATATGCGGATGGATAGGATGACCGCTTTGATTTGTAATATCTTGCCATCTGGGCAGCACTGACCGTGGATTTTCCCTTTATCAGATATCCTGTCCTGCCCGAGGCTTTCCTGCTTTTTTTGGAATATGTGATGGATTTTCCCTTTTTCTTGTAGGCACGTACACGGAAGGTGTATTTCTTGTTGGCGGAAAGACCGGTGATAGTGACCTGATTGACATCCATCCCGCTGATCGTCTTTTTGACCCTGCCCCGGCTGTCAAGCACCTGATAGCCGCTTGCGCCGTAGACCGGATACCAGTGCAGAGTAAGTGAGCTGCCTGTCCTGCTTGTGACCTTATCAGTATCAGCGTCATAGGGAGTCAGATAGTCGTAGCTGTCGTTATTATAATTGTATGAATCATAGGATTTCCTGTTCATACAGTCATTGTAGGGGCTTCTAAGCTTTATGGTCTTGCCGGAAAAGGAAGCATGGGCCTGGAGGGGGAAGGCCATGAGGGCAAGGCAGGAGATCAGAAGATATGGTATCGGACTGGTCCGTTTTTTATTTTTCATATATGTATTTCCTCCTATCTGTGAGTCAGGATTTCATGGCGAAGCCGCTCCAGGGCCTCCTCGTCATGGTCGCTGTAGGCAGTTTTTATAGCGCCTTCAAAGACAGGAAGAGCATTTTCGAATTTTTCTATGCCGGTATTTTTCCATAGAAAGGCAGCGCCGTTCATTACAGACCAGACATCAGCGGCGGATCGCCTTAGCTTCTCCTCGGGCCTTACATCCACAAGCCCCAGAAGCTTCTTGCCATATCTGTCAGAATCCATTGTACCTATATAAGAAGATGCTGAGTCATAAAGGGCAGCCGACATGATCTCCTCTGCCTCGGATCGCGGGAGACCCTCACTTATGCATTTCTCCATAATATCAAATCCGAAGAGGTTGAACATGGAAAGGGACAGGCGGATCCGCTCGCGGGGACTTCCATAGCGTCTGCGTTCGTCAGATATCCTTATAAGCTCTGAGAAGCCTCTGATAAAGCAGTCACTGCCATCGGCCCTGATCCTTTTTTTCTCCAGAAGGTTTGAAAGATCCTCTTTATCTTCTATTTCCTGCATTATTATAACCTCATTTCCTGGCTGGATTTTATAAACATTATACAGTAATTATCGTTTGCGGGCAAATTTTAAGTAGAATCTTCAATATTCAGCATAAAATCTTCTATTCTTTTTGCGGGTGGAAAAATATATAGTAATACTCGTAAACGAACGAACGACACGGAGGGTGTCATTAACATGAAGGAGGAACGATTTATGAAGTCAAGAAAGGTAATAGCACTAGGGCTCGCAGCAGCTATGGCATTTTCACTGGCTGCCTGCGGAGGAGGCAAGGCATCAAAGGGCGGATCATCATCGGGATCAGGAAAGACCGCAAGCGGAACAGTAGCGAACAAGGACAAGCCGGTTGTCTGGTACAACCGTCAGCCATCAAACAGCTCGACAGGAGAGCTCGACAGCAATGCCCTTCATTTCAATGACAATACCTACTATGTAGGATTCGATGCAAATCAGGGTGCTGAGCTGCAGGGAACAATGATTGCTGACTACATCAAGGCACACAAGGATGAGATCGACAGAAATGGTGACGGAGTCATAGGATATGTGCTTGCAATCGGAGATATCGGACACAATGATTCGATAGCCCGTACAAGAGGAGTCAGAAAGGCTCTCGGAACAGCGGTAAAGGATGGAGACAGCATCGATTATCAGGCAGTCGGAACTAATACAGATGGATCTGCAAAGGATGTTCAGGACGGTAAGGTCGATGGAGTTGATCTAAAGATAAGAGAGCTCGCATCACAGGAGATGAAGAACTCAGCAGGAGCAACCTGGGACGCAGCAACAGCAGGAAACGCTATCCAGTCATGGTCCTCTTCATTCGGAGATCAGATCGATATCGTTATTTCCAATAATGATGGAATGGGAATGTCGATGTTTAATGCATGGTCAAAGGAGAAGAAGGTTCCTACCTTCGGATACGATGCAAACTCAGATGCAGTTGCAGCTATAGCAGATGGCTATGGCGGAACGATCTCACAGCATGCAGACGTACAGGCATATCTGACACTCAGGGTTCTCCGCAATGCACTCGATGGTGTAGATGTGATGACAGGTATCTCAAAGAAGGACGATGCAGGGAATGTCCTCGAGGAAGGCAAGGACTACAGATATGATGAGAAGGAGCGTTCCTTCTACGCATTGAACCTTGCAGTAACAGCTGATAATTATCAGGACTTCACAGATTCGACAAAGGTATATGATCCTGTATCAAAGCAGCTGAGCAGCGATAAGAAGAAGGTATGGCTCGATATCTATAATTCATCAGATAACTTCCTTGGATCGACCTATCAGCCGCTCCTCCAGAAGTACGATGATCTGATGAACCTCGATGTAGAGTACATTGGAGGTGATGGACAGACAGAGTCCAATATCACAAACCGTCTCGGAAATCCAAGCCAGTATGATGCTTTCGCCATCAACATGGTAAAGACAGATAACGCAGCATCATATACAGCACTTCTGCAGTAAACCGGGGAACAGTTCAAATAACTGAAGGATTGTAAAGCAGAACAGGAGGCATCAGGAAAGTCACCTGGTGCCTCTTTTTTAGACAAGGCAGGAGATAGATATGTCAGAAGAAAAGAAGGAAGATATAGTTCTTTCCATTCGGGGAATGTGCAAATCCTTCGGAAGGAACCGGGTGCTTGATCATATCAATATGGATGTTAAGCGCGGCTCCATAATGGGTCTGATGGGTGAGAACGGAGCAGGCAAGTCAACAATGATGAAGTGCCTGTTTGGTACTTATCAGAAGGACGAAGGACAGATAATCCTCGATGGAAAGGAGATCAATTTCTCAGGGCCAAAGGAGGCCCTTGAAAACGGGATAGCCATGGTGCATCAGGAGCTGAATCAGTGTCTTGAGAGAAGTGTGGTCGATAACCTTTTTCTTGGAAGATATCCTAAAGACTCTATCGGAGTGATAGACGAGGGAAGAATGAAAAAGGAGGCCTCGGAGCTTTTCAGAAAGCTCAATATGACAGTGAACCTGACACAGCCGATGAAGAGGATGTCGGTTTCACAGAGGCAGATGGTCGAGATAGCAAAGGCTATATCCTATAATTCAAAGATTATAGTGTTAGACGAGCCTACCTCATCCCTTACCATGCCGGAGGTCGAAAAGCTCTTCAAGATGATGAGAGCCCTGAAGGATCAGGGAATATCGATCATATATATCTCACACAAGATGGATGAGGTATTTGAGATCTGTGATGAGGTATCGGTATTAAGAGACGGAAGTCTTGTCATGACAAAGGATGTACATGACACCGACATGAATGAGCTTATAGCTGCGATGGTAGGAAGGTCATTAGACAACAGGTTCCCGCCCGTAGACAACAAGCCTGGTGATGTGGTCCTGCAGGTATCGCATCTTTCGACCAAGTATGCACCTTATCTGAAGGACGTATCCTTTGAGGTGAGAAAGGGAGAGATCTTCGGCTTGTACGGACTTGTCGGAGCAGGAAGGTCGGAGCTTTTAGAGACGATCTTCGGAGTCAGGACAAGAGCCAGCGGAAGAGTATACTACAACGGCAAGCTGATGAATTTCAACAGCTCCAAGGAAGCCATGGAGCATGGGTTTGCAATGATCACTGAGGAAAGAAAGGCAAACGGACTTTTCCTGAAGGGGGATATCACCTTTAATACCACGATAGCCAATCTGAATCATTACAAGTCAGGACCGGCATTGTCGGATCCTAAGATGACAAAGGCCACCTCGAATGAGATCACGGTCATGCATACAAAGACGATGGGACCTGAAGATATGATCTCCAATCTCTCAGGAGGAAATCAGCAGAAGGTGATCTTCGGAAAGTGGATGGAGAGAGACCCTAAGGTATTCATGATGGATGAGCCTACCAGAGGAATAGACGTAGGCGCCAAGTACGAGATATACGAGCTTATCATCAAGATGGCAAAGCAGGGAAAGACCATAATCGTAGTATCATCAGAGATGCCTGAGATCCTTGGAATAACAAACAGGATCGGTGTGATGAGCAACGGACATCTTTCAGGTTTAGTAAATACCAATGAGACGGACCAGGAGGAACTCCTGAGACTCTCTGCGAAGTATCTGTAAACGAAAAGGAGAAAAATTATGTCAGACAACAGAATTTTATCCGCAGAGGAGCAGGAAAAACTTCTCGCGCCAATCGACAAAGAGGTTGGTGGGATCCAGGCGGAGATAGACAAGCTTAGAGAAGACGGTTCACTTAAGGTAAGGAGCTATGAGAATATGATAGTCCTCTTAAAGGAGGACAAGACCCTCACAAAGGACGAGAGGGCAAATGAGATAGCTGCCGCCAAAAAGGAGCTCGAAAAGGCAAAGGCGGTAGAGGCTGCAAATAAGGACAAGGTGGCTGCTCTTGTAAAAAAGGCAGAGGACTATCTGAAGGTCCACTACGACAGCGACTACTACAACAAGGTAAAGGAATCCTGTGATGACAGACGTGAGCAGGCAAAAAGGGAATACGACACAGCTATCGGAAAGCTCACAAATGAGCATGAGGCAGAGCTTAAAAAGCTAAACGACAAGGCCGAGATAAAGGACGAGAATTACGTCTATAAGAACCGCAGATTCGATCTGAAGATGAGATATGATCAGAAGCTGCAGAGAATAAAGGACGATCAGCATGAGGCCTATATCTACAGATATCACCTGATAGACTTGCTTAGAATGTCGAGATATACACAGGGACAGAAGATGGCTCAGGGCTGGGAGAACTACAAGTACACCTTTAACTCGACCCAGTTCTTCCTTCAGAACGGACTTTATATCGTTATCATAGCGGTATTCGTTTTCTTAGGGATCATAACACCGGCGGTCAAGGGCTCGCCTCTTTTCACCTATAATAATATCTTGAATATCCTCCAGCAGGCCTCACCTAGAATGTTCTATGCCTTAGGAGTAGCAGGACTGATCCTCCTTACAGGAACCGACCTTTCGGTAGGCCGAATGGTAGGAATGGGAATGGTTGCAGCGACTATCATAATGCATCAGGGACCAAATACAGGAACGGTATTCGGACATGTATATGATTTCTCGGCGATGCCGGCAGGAGGCCGTGCGATCTTAGCCCTCATTGTCTGCATAGTGCTTACAACGGTATTTACTACGATAGCTGGATTCTTCACAGCCAAGTTCAAGATGCATCCATTCATCTCGACAATGGCCAACATGCTTATAATCTTCGGACTCGTAACCTACGCTACAAAGGGAGTATCCTTCGGATCAATAGACCAGAGCATACCTCAGATGGTAATCCCGAAGATCAATGGACGCTTCCCGACTATCATTCTCTGGGCAATAGCAGCCATAGCTATCGTATGGTTTATCTGGAACAAGACGACCTTTGGAAAGTATCTCTACGCAGTAGGAGGAAATCCGGAAGCTGCTTCAGCATCAGGTATTTCGGTATTTGCAGTAACTCTCGGAGCATTTGTCCTGGCAGGTATCCTCTATGGATTCGGTGACTGGCTCGAGTGTAACAGAATGGTAGGATCCGGATCAGCAGCCTATGGACAGGGCTGGGATATGGATGCGATCGCAGCCTGCGTCGTAGGTGGCGTATCATTCACAGGAGGTATAGGAAAGATATCAGGAGTAGTCGTAGGTGTTCTTATCTTCACAGCACTTACCTATTCACTTACCATCCTCGGAGTAGATACAAACCTCCAGTTCGTATTCGAAGGAATCATAATCCTTGCAGCAGTAACACTTGACTGCCTGAAGTACATCAGAAAGAAGTAAGTGATCTGACTGACAGGTAAAACGCTAATAAAGCAGGGACAGACCATAAGAGTCTGTCTCTGTTATTTTGCTATATAATTTGTTATAATCCGTTTATGGAAAAATACTCAGTTCTTCTGGTGGATGACGAGCCGGAAGTGATACAGATAATGCTAAAGAAAATAGACTGGGAGGGACTTGGTTTCACAGTAAGCGGCTATGCCGAAAACGGAGCCAGCGCTCTTGAGATGATAAACCAGAATCCTCCGGACGTGGTCATGACGGATATAAGGATGCCCTATATGGATGGAATGGAGCTGTCCGGACATATTAGGGAGCAGTATCCTGATATGAGGATAGTCCTCTTCACCGGATTCGACGAGTTCGAATATGCCAGAACGGCTATCCATCTGAATATTTCCGAATATATATTAAAGCCGGTCAATGCCGCCGAGCTTACAGAGACTCTTACAAGGATCAGGGCAGATCTGGACCGGGAGAGGAAGGAACAGCAGAATATAGACACACTGATGAGATACTATAAGGAGTCCCTTCCTGAAATGCAGTCCAGGTTTGCTGTCATGCTGCTTGAGAATCAGATAGCAGCCGATCAGATAGAGAGGCTGGCGGAGGAGTACAGGTTTTCTATTGAAAAGCCCTTTGCCACAGTGGCTATCTTTCATGTCTCAAGGACCCATATGCCAGAGGGAGGAGACTATCAGGTCCTGAGGATGGCGGTCTGGAGATATGCCTATGACAGGCTGAAGGACAGATGGAGGGTTTTATTCTTTTCCTATCAGCATGATAATGTGATGATAGTCCAGCTTGATGAAAGCACAGACATAAGAAGACTTACAGATGAATGCTCGATAGTAGCCAGAAACGCCGGTCATGTCACGGGTGCGGTAGTTACTGTAGGCATCGGAAGAGTGATCAGGTCGGTGTCAGAGATAAGGGACTGCTGGCTTGGCGCAAGGGAAGCCCTCTCATACAGGGTGATCTTCGGGACAGGACGAGCAATAAATATCCGGGAGGCAAGGATACCTATGAGATCGGAGGAGAGGAGAGCATCCACAATATCCTGCAGAAGATCAGGATGGGGGATGATGCTTCTCTAAGGGAGGCAGTAGAGGAGTATTTCAGTCGACTCTCAGACCATTTCCTGTCACTTGGCCAGTACAGGACTGAGCTCACAGGACTGGTGACAGCCATCCTTCAGTTTGCGCGGAAGAATCAGATCAGGATGGACGAGGTGGCAGATCCTTATTCCAATATTACTGGAATGGACAGGGCGGCATTCGAGGACTGGATCCTTTCAGTCTGTCTGGATTTGCAGCACAGGCTCGCGGCAGCAAGGACCTCATCTGGAGTGTCCTATGTGGACAGCGCCAGGAGCATAGTCATGCAGAACTATCAGGACCCGGACCTTTCGATAGGAGATGTATGCAAGAGCCTGGGTGTCTCTGAATCCTATTTTTCAGGAGTCTTCAAAAAGACTACAGGAGAATCCTTCGTGTCCTATCTTACCAGGATCCGTATGGAGATAGCAGCCCAGCTTCTGACAGAGACCACAGATAAAAGCTATGTGATAGGAAAAAAGGTCGGCTTCCTCGACGCAAACTATTTCAGCTATGTATTCAAGAAGCAGTATGGCGTATCGCCAAGCAGATATCGTAAAAAGGAAGAGGATAAGTGAACAGGGATCGTGGCGGTATATTCCGTATAAAGGATCATTTTACATACGATGGCATTCAGTCCATAATGATGTTTACGTTTGCAGGGCTGTCTGTGCTGATAGTGATAGTCCTTGCCATTGTATTTGTGATGGGCTTCAGGAGCTCGGCAGAGAATGAGTATATCAGTAATGCGCAGGTGATTGTTGACGAGACCGGGAGGAATCTTGAGAATCATCTGCTTAACCTCCGCCATGTCTCTGATACAGTATCATACAATATTCTTTCTGAAAACGACGTGACACAGCCCCAGCTTGAGCGTGAGATCTACCTTCTCTATGAGGCAAACCAGAGTACCATAAGAAGCATAGCCTTATATAACGGATCCGGGTCGCTTCTCATGTCGGAGCCTACGGCCAACCAGAAGGAGGATCCGGATGTGACTAAGCAGGAATGGTTCTACGGGGCCATGAGGGAAATGGAAAACCTCTATTTTTCTACTCCGCATGTGCAGGATCTCTTTCAGGACGAGGCAGGCAAATACCATTGGGTCATCTCCATGTCAAGGACAATAGACATCACCTCCGGAACATCCCAGGCGACCGGCGTGCTTCTTGTCGATATGAACTACTCCGATGTGGAGAGGACAATGGAGCAGATCAACGATCCCGACAACGGAGCCTATTATTACCTGTGTGACGATACCGGAAATATGATCTTTCATCCATATATGGCAGGCTTTGAGCTGAATAAAAGGTCGGAACCTACCATAAAGACCGCTGTTTCTCACGGTGATGGAGTCCATACGGTCATGGCAGGTGGCAGGCTGTTACATGTGGTGGTCCGCACTATAGCCTATACAGGCTGGAAAATGGTCGCAGTGGTGCCTGATTCAGCTATAATGAAGGGGTCAGGAGCCAGCATATGGACTATACTTTTTTTCTTTACAATGGTGCTTATGCTTGCTCTTATAGTAAACAGGCTGGCTGCAAAAAGGATATCAAAGCCGATCCTCGAGCTGAACGAGTCAGTTAAAAATCTTGAAGCATCAGACATGACAGCAGGGGCTGATATCTATATAGGAGGACCTTCAGAGATCAGGCATCTGGGATCTACCATCCAGAACTCATATGAGGAGATCAGGCGGCTGATGGCGGAGGTCGTAAGGGAGGAGAGGGAGAGAAGAAAAAATTAGATGGATGCCCTGCAGAGCCAGATCAATCCTCATTTCCTATATAATACGCTTGATTCCATTACCTGGATGATAGAGGGAGACAGGAATGAGGATGCCACATATATGATCACACAGCTTGCAAGACTACTTCGCATATCGCTGTCAAAGGGAAGGACCATAATACCATTAAGAGATGAGATAAGTCATGCCAGAAGCTATATGAATATACAGAAATACAGATATAAGGACAGCTTTTCTGTGGACTATCAGCTACCTGAGGACTACGGTGATCTCTGCACGGTAAAGCTTGTGATCCAGCCAGTACTTGAAAACGCCATCTACTATGGAATGGAGGGAATGGTTGACGGGGATGGAGAGATCATGGTAAAGGCAGAAAAGCGGGGAGATGACCTGTATATCTCTGTAACAGACAATGGCTGTGGAATGGACGAGGAAACAGTAGAGGGACTTCTTACAGATGAAAATCGTGTCCATAAGCATGGATCCGGAGTAGGCCTTCTGAATGTGCACAACAGGATAAGGCTTATGTTCGGAGATGACTATGGCCTCATTATAGAAAGCGAGCCGGATGAGGGAACCTGTGTGACTATCCATATACCGGCTATAGAGTATGATGAGGATACCAGAAAGAGGCTGGAAGGGGGAAGCGGGCTATGAATGAAAGAGGACTGACCTTTGTCATTATAGAGCTTCTGCTTGGATGCTTCGCAGTTTTTTGCATAGCAATGATGATAGGCAGCAGGCGGACTCCGCATAAGAAGCAGATCGCAGTCATAGTCGAGGACTCTGAGAGCGATGTCTGGGTCCCGCTGAAGGAGGGAGCAAAGGAGGCGGCAAGGGAGAATAATGTGGATATACGCTTTGTGACCACAGGCACCTTTGATGATGCAGCCGATCAGGTCAGCTCTGTTGATGAGGCGGTAAATGATGGCTGCAATGCTCTTCTTGTCGTTCCTGTAAATGACAGGGCAGCATGGCTTATAAAAAAGAAGAATTACAGGATTCCTGTCCTGCTTCTGATCTCGGATTCGAGCTGCGACATGAAAAGCATATCGATCGATCCTAGGGAAGCAGGCAAGAAGCTTGCTGAGATGATAATGGATGATACGGACGGGGCTCTTACGGTAGGATTTCTTACAGACAGACATGGGAGCAGGCTTATAGGCCAGATAAGGAAGGAAACGGCCTCTATACTTGAGAAGGCAGGCTATAAGGAGGCCTTTACCAAGGAAGGAGCAGACCAGAAATTTATAAAAGCCCACAGATCAGATATACTGGTATGTCTGACCGAGGAGTCATTATCCGCTGCAGCAGATCTGGCGGGTCAGAAAAGGCTTTCCGGTGTGGATGTCTATGGCTTTGGTTTTGCTACAGAGGACGTCTATCAGCTTGATATGGAAAATATAAAGGGACTGGCCTATCCGGATATCTTCCGGACAGGCTATTATGGGGTAAAGGAAATGACCGCAAGGCTTAACGGCGATCCACTTAAGCCAAAGAGCCGGGTGATAAGGACAAGGAGCCTTCGGAAGGAGAATATTTTTGAAAATAAGGAGATCATGTATATCATCAGCCGCAGGTCCTGAAAGGATCATGGCTATTTGCTGTATTTTTGCAGTGCTTTTATCATCCGTATCATGCCAGGCGCCGGCAAGAAAAAATAAAACAAAGATTAAGATAGGGGTCTTAGTCTACGATGAGGGCGATACCTTTCTCAAGGGTGCGATAAATGAGATGATAAAATCGGCAAAGGAGAAGAGCAGGGGCAAGGCTGATGTGACAATAACAGTGGGAGATGCATCAGGAGACCAGAATACCCAGAACGATCAGATGGAGGATATGATAGCAAATGGCTGTAATGTACTGGCTATAAACCTTGTCGACCGGACCGATCCTACTTATATCATAAATCTTGCCAGAAAGAACGATGTCCCGGTTGTATTCTTCAACAGGGAGCTGGTAAGGCATGATCTTGACCGCTGGAACCGTCTCTACTATGTAGGGGCGCCGGCAGTAAGAAGCGGGATGATGCAGGGGGAGGAGATAGCAGACTATGTGAAAAAGCATCCTGAGATAGACAGGAATGGAGATGGCAGCATACAGTATGTCCTGATAAAGGGAGAGCTTAATCATCAGGATACAATAATAAGAAGCGAAAAGTCAGTATCAACTGCAGCTTCATATGGTCTAAATCTCGACAGGCTGGCTGAGGAATCGGCTAACTGGAGCCGGGCCCAGGCCCAGAACAGGATGAGCCAGCTGATAAACGAGTACGGGGATAAGATAGAGCTCGTGATCTGCAATAACGATGATATGGCTCTGGGGGTCATAGATGATTATAAAAAACGGGGGAAAAAAACAAAGGAACTCCCTGCTGTATTTGGCGTTGATGGAACAGCAGAGGCGCTTAAATGTGTAGAGAATGGAGAGCTGAAGGGGACTGTATATAATGACGCTATAAGTCAGGCTGATAAGATAATGGAGTTTTCCATAGCTCTGGCAGAGAAAAAGGATGTAAGCCAGGTGACAGGAAGCAATGAGAGAAGCTTTTATATAGACTACCAGAAGGTCACAAGGGACAATGCATCCTCCTTTGCAGCTAAGCTGGGAGATCAGGAGTGATATGTGGAGCTTTAATCATATTTACATTGAAAACGATATAAAGGACCATCCCAGGACAAGGGAGATCCTTTCGAAATGCAGCTGGCACGGTATTTTCTATATAGACAGATATCTGAAGATATTCGGGAGAAAAAAACAGGATATACATTTTCAGATGAAGAACCGGTCGCTTATCCTGGCAAGGGCCAGCGGAGAGCTTCTCTACAGAGGTTCTCCCATGTGTCAGGATTACGGGAGAAAGCAGTTCTACTATACATCTACAATGAAGAACTGCCTCTATGACTGCGAATACTGCTACCTGAAGGGGATGTATGACTGTGGCTATATTGTCATATTTGTAAATATCGAGGATGTCTTTGCTCAGGCCGAAAGGAGGCTGGACTTACTGGCTGATGGGGAAAGGATGTATCTGTCGGTATCATTTGATACAGACCTTTACTCATTTGAGAGCCTGAGCGGATACTGCGGACTCTGGAAGAAATTCGCAAGGGAGCATACCGGGGCAGAGATCGAGATCAGGACTAAGGGAGCACCTTCTCCTGATGGAGATGAGGGTGAGGTCCCTAATCTGATCCATGCCTATACCCTGTCTCCCCAGCAGATAATAGACAGGTTCGAGCACAATACAGCACCTCTTTCGGCAAGGATTCGCTCTGTAGCCCGGATGCTTTCATCAGGAGGAACGGTAAGGATCTGCATCGATCCTATCATTTATGTGAGAGACTGGAAGGAGCTCTATGGCTCACTTATCGACTCTATGGCCAGGGCCTTTGATATTGACAGAGTCATGGATTTCGGAATAGGTACCTTTCGCATCTCAAGGGAGTATCTGAAGAGGCTCCGCCGGGCAGAGCCACATAGCGAGGCCGTCTGGTATCCATTTGAGATAAAGGACGGATACGCCGTTTATCCGGATACGCTGCAGGAACAGATGATCTTATTTACATCAGACCGGATAATGTCATTTAGTAAGAGCAGGAAAAATGATATAATATTCAGAGCTTGACAGGGGTTTATTAAAAGGAGGCTTATAATGGCAGAATATATTATGGCGCTTGATGCAGGGACAACCAGCAACAGGTGTATTTTGTTTGACAGACAGGGGAGAAAGGCGGCAGTCGCCCAGAAGGAATTCAGGCAGTTCTTTCCAAACCCGGGATGGGTAGAGCATGACGCCAACGAGATCTGGTCCACTATGCTTGGAGTGGCTGTCCAGGCCATGCAGACAGTAGGCGCAAAGGCGACTGATATAGCAGGGATAGGGATCACTAACCAGCGTGAGACAGTAGTCGTATGGGATAGGAATACAGGAGAGCCAGTCTATCATGCTATAGTCTGGCAGTGCCGCAGGACATCGGCTATAGCGGATGAGCTCAAGGCAAAGGGACTTACAGAGACGATCAGGAAAAAGACAGGACTTGTGATAGACGCATATTTCTCCGCGACAAAGATCAAGTGGATCCTTGACAATGTGGAGGGAGCACGTGAGAAGGCCGAGAGGGGCGAGCTTTTAGCCGGCACCATAGAGACCTGGCTTATCTATAAGCTGAGCGGAGGCAGGCTCCATGTCACCGATTATTCCAATGCATCAAGGACCATGCTCTTTAATATAAATACCCTGGAGTGGGATGAGGATATCCTTAAGGAACTCGATATTCCAAAGAGTATGCTTCCAACTCCTGTGCCGAGCTCGCAGATCTATGGCTATACCGATCCGCTCCTGCTGGGAGGCCAGATACCTATCGCCGGGGCAGCAGGCGACCAGCAGGCAGCTCTGTTCGGTCATCTCTGCTTTGACAAGGGCTCTGTAAAGAATACCTATGGTACAGGCTGCTTTTTGCTGATGAATACAGGGGATAAGCCTGTATTTTCAAAGCACGGTCTCCTCACGACTATAGCCTGGGGAATAGACGGAAAGGTAAGCTATGCCCTTGAGGGATCTATATTTGTTGCCGGCGCTGCAATACAGTGGCTTAGAGACCAGATCAGGCTAATAGATTCAGCAGAGGACTCAGAGTACTGGGCCAATAAGGCACACGGGACCCATGGCTGCTATGTCGTCCCGGCATTTACCGGACTTGGCGCTCCATACTGGGATCAGTATGCAAGAGGGATAATAGTCGGTATCACAAGAGGTACGAATAAGTACCATATCATAAGAGCGACGCTTGAATCCATAGCCTATCAGGTCTGGGACGTGACAAATGCCATGGAGGAGGACTGCGGGCTTAAGCTTAAGTCATTGTGTGTGGACGGAGGCGCCTGTGCGAATGATTTCCTGATGCAGTTCCAGGCGGATATCCTGGGTAAACCAGTGCAGAGACCGTCAAACGTCGAATCGACAGCTCTTGGAGCGGCCTTTCTTGCCGGGCTTTCGACAGGATTCTGGAAGAATGTAAATGAAATAAAGGAGCTGCCCGATGAAAATTGCAGGGAGTTTTCTCCTCAGATGCAGTCAGATGAGAGGGAACAGAAGCTTGCCGGCTGGCATAAGGCAGTGAAGTGCTCATTTGGCTGGGCAAAATGATAACTAAGCTTAAAGGGAGGCCTGTATATGGCTATTTTGAAGGAAATCTATAGTAGATGCGTGTCTATATCCGGAAATATATATTTCTTTATGGGTCTGCTTGGAATCATTCTTTCTATAGCAGGAAATATACTTATTCGAAAAAGAGCCGATAAGCGGTCGGTGACACTCAGGGATTCGGCAAGGAGGATCGCTGTCGTCACAGGAGCCTCAAGGGGACTTGGATGCGGATATGTAAGGGCAATAGCCAGACAGATGGATGCCTTCGATATTCAGGAACTCTGGATAATAGCCAGAAACAGGGATAAGCTTGTCGCACTTGCAAGGGAAACCGGGGTACCATGCCTTCCTATACCTGTTGACCTGACAAGCGGCAGGTCTATAGAGGTGATCCGTGAAATGCTCTCTACCAGAGACTATGATGTAAGGCTCCTGATAAACTGTGCCGGGATCGGGAATTCGGGAACCTCGGAGCAGATCGGAAACAGGGGAGAGCAGATGGAGATAGTGCTTAATGATTCGGTGACCGTAGCAATGGTCCAGACCCTTCTTCCCTTTATGAGGGGAGGGAGCAGGATAGTAAATATAGCTTCGATAGCTGCCTTTCAGTCCATTCCGGGTTTTAATGTATATGCGGCATCGAAGGCCTTCGTGCTTTCTTATTCGAGAGGCCTGAGATCTGAGCTTGCCTCACGGGGAATCTCGGTAACAGCAGTCTGCCCTTACTGGATCCGCGATACCGGCTTTATAGAGCATGCTACAGGGGAAAAGGCAGCCCCATTTCTTTCTAAGACCACGGATCAGGTCGTCCGCACAAGTCTTCGTGCAATAAAGGGGCGGAGAAGACTCTCCACCCCTTCGATAGCATCCTTTCTCGATCTGATAATAGGGCCTCTGCTGCCGGATATAGTCCTTTCAAGGATCGCTGCGGCCTTTAATCTCAAGAGGAAGAAATGATCAGCCGAGCATATCGAGGATCTGCTGCTTGCTGTGAACGCCGACGGCCTGATTTACGACCTCGCCGTTCTTTATCACTATAAGAGTCGGGATGCTCATCACATTGTACTTCTCTGCGATCTGTGGATTCTCATCCACATCAATCTTCCCGACCTTGATGTCTGTCTTCTCGTCAGCTATCTCCTCAACGATAGGTCCCTGCATTCTGCATGGGGCACACCAGGTGGCCCAGAAATCTATAAGCACAGGCTTGTCAGACTTTAAAACCTCTTCTTCAAAATTGTCAGTTGTAAACTTAAGTGCTGCCATTATTTTCTCCTTTCGTGTCTTCACTTATTTATGCACTATACCACAAAAAAAGATTGCGTGCAACCTATTTTTGAAAGAATCTGCATTTATTGACATATACCCGAAGGGGGTATAAGATATCTGTATTATTAAAAGAAATTCATGGAGGTATTTATCATGGAAGATATAAAACAGGAGGCTCTCTGCCCTCATTGCGTAAGCCAGAATGAGGCTGATCAGACAGAGGCGGAGGGTGGCTGCGCTGCCTGCACCGGCAGGACAAAGGAGAGGTCCGAAAAGGAAAAGAAGGATCTTTATAACAGGCTCTCAAGGATAGAGGGACAGATCCGCGGTATCAAGCGGATGATAGAGGAGGACTCCTACTGCATAGATGTGTTAAGACAGAGCACGGCAGCATCTGCAGCCCTGAACAGCTTCAACAAGGTGATTCTGGCCCGCCATATCAGAACCTGTGTTACAGAAAATGTCCGCAATGGAAATGATGAGGTGATAGATGAGCTCGTGGATACCATACAGAAGCTGATGAGATAAGACATGGAGTAAGGATTCTTGAAAGACAGGGCCTCTTTTAATATAATAGATAAAGACGCGCAAAAAAGGAGCATATAATGATAAATCAGAAGTACAAGGACAGACTGTCCAAAAAGAACGTGATAAGAAGGCTTGCTGCCTTTGCTCATAAGAGAGGACAGGAGATCGGATACGAGAATGTATTCGATTATTCTCTTGGTAATCCTTCGGTAGCGACACCTGCTTCCTATAATGAAGCAGTGATAGATATGTATAAGACTATGGATTCAATGTCGCTTCATGGATACTCCCCTTCGCTTGGCAATACCCATGTCAGGGAGGTAATAGCCGATTCATTGTCGAGAAGGTTTCATCTCCCATATCAGGCAAAGCATATCTTTCCGACTTCAGGAGCAGCAGGCGCTATAGCTCATGCAGTCAGGGCAGTGACGGCTCCTGGAGATACAGTTCTTACATTTGCTCCGTTTTTCCCGGAATATACTCCCTATGTGAATGATACTGGGGCAGTGCTTAAGGTTGTCCCGCCTGATATACCTGATTTCCAGATCAATTTCACAGAGCTTGAGAGGATGCTCGATGAAAATGTATCAGCAGTCCTTATCAATTCTCCGAATAACCCGTCTGGTGCCATATATACAGAGGAGACACTGACACGTCTTTCTGATTTTATGAACAGGAAGCAGAAGGAGTACGGTCATGACATCTTTCTTATAAGCGATGAGCCATACAGGGAGATAGTTTTCGATGGGAGAAAATGCCCCTATCCATCGGCTTTCTATGACAATACACTCTCCTGCTACTCCTTTTCGAAGAGCATGTCTCTGCCGGGAGAGAGGATCGGCTATATAGCGGTAAATCCCAAGGCAACGGATGCAGACATACTTGTCGATATCTTTGGACAGATCAGCCGTGGCATAGGACATAACTGCCCGGCTTCGACATCACAGCTTGGTATCGCATCGGTTATCGACCAGACAGCGGATCTGTCGGTATATGAGACCAATATGAACCTGCTCTATGACGCTCTGACTGATATAGGCTTTGAGGTGGTACGCCCTCAGGGGACCTTCTATATCTTCCCTAAGGCTCTGGAGGAGGATGCTGTAGCCTTCAGCGATAAGGCGCTTGAGTATGATCTGATACTGGTACCTGCCGACAATTTTGGCGCTCCAGGGTATTTTAGAATGGCATACTGCATAGATACAGATAAGGTAAAGCGTTCTATACCTGTTCTAAGGAAATTCGCACACGAGGTATATGGTAAATGAGTCATTTAGGGAATAATGATGACCGTCCTGTAAAGACGGTCGAGCTTTCGAGATCAGAGGTCACCCATGTGGTGATGCAGATAGATATAAACGGTCAGGGGAGGCTGTTTGGCGGCAGGCTTATGGAATGGATAGATGAGGTCGGTGGAATGACAGCTATGAGACATTCCACCCATGAGGTGATCACTGCATCAGTTGACAATCTGACCTTCAAGGCGGAGGCCAGACTAAATGATATGGTGGTGATGATCGGGAAGGTGACTCATGTAGGAAACTCGTCCATGGAGGTCAGAGTTGACTCTTACCGCGAGAATGAGGTCGGGATGCGTACCCCTATAAACCGTGCTTATCTGACCTATGTCGCTGTCACCCCGGAGGGAAAGCCGATCCGGGTGCCTTACGGTCTCGAGGTAAATGGCCCGGGTGAGGAAGCAGAGTGGGAGGGCGCGATAAAGCGCCAGAGGATGCGTCTGGAAAGGAAAAAGGAGGCATTCTGACATTTGCCGTAACCGATAAAGGCTCTGGCGGAGAAGATCACAAGTGATATCACCGCCATAGCCATTAAGGTCCTTATTATTACAGATTTTTTGATTGTGTAATGTCCCCACTGAGAATTATCTCTTGTTTGATGTCCTCCACATGCGAAGCTTCTCGGCATCCTTAATAAGCGCATCACGGCAGTCAGGATGAGCGATCGAGATCAGAGCCTCGGCTCTTTCCCAGGCAGAGAGTCCCTTCAGGTTTACCATACCATACTCTGTTACCACATACATGGTCTGAGGACGGGTATCGGTGACGATCGAGCCCTCTGCAAGAGTAGGACGGATACGGCTGTGAACTACGCCCTTCTTGTCTGTGAATGTAGAAGACATGCAGATGAAGCTCTTTCCACCATTTGAGAGGTAAGCGCCCTGAACGAAATCCTGCTGTCCGCCGGCACCTGAGATCTGACGGGTACCAGCAGATTCTCCGTTTACCTGCCCGTAGAGATCGATGTCGATCGCATTGTTGATGGAAATGAAGTTATCTATCTGTGAGATCACCCTGACGTCGTTGGTATAGTCGACAGGTGCACTCATGCACTCCGGATTGTCATCGAGATAATCATAGAGCTTCTTTGTGCCGGCACCGAAGGCATAGACCTGACGGTATCTGTCTATGGTCTTCTTTGAACCGTTGATCTTGCCGGCCCTTGCTATATCTACGAAAGCGTCCACATACATCTCTGTATGTACAGCCAGATCCTTAAGGTCAGACCGAGCGATGAGGGAGCCGACGGCGTTAGGCATACCGCCGATGCCCAGCTGCAGGCAGGCTCCGTTCGGGATCTCATTTACAATGAGCTCCGCCACCTTCTTGTCGATCTCAGTAGCCTCGCCACAGGAAGCAAGCTCGCCAAGCGGTGGATTGTCGCCCTCGACTATGGCGCTTACCTTTGAGATATGGATCTCGGACTCATGACCACCAAGACAGCGAGGCATATTCTTGTTGACCTCGACGATGATTTCCTCGGCATTCTCGCAGACAGCACCGAGATGAGAGGCACTCGGACCGAAGGAGAAGTATCCGTGCTTGTCCATAGGAGCGACCTGGATCATAACGACCCTTGATGGAGTAGCATTATTGATACGATAGTAGCTAGGCAGCTCAGAATATTTGATAGGTGCAAAATATGAATTTGTGGTAGTGAGCATTTTTCTCTCAACTCCACTCATGTGCCATGAATTGTATGAAAAATGCTTGTCTGCATCCGGGACCTGCATGATAGCCGGTACATGGAACAGAATTCCACCACGTACATTTACGTCCTCAAGCTCGTCAGCCCTCTTCGCCAGAGCCTTGTCGAGAGCCTCCGGAGTGCCTACGCACCAGCCATAGTCAACCCAGTCACCGCTTCTGACACACTTCACAGCCTCATCGGCAGTGGTCAGTTTCTGCTGATATTCCTGTTCGAAACCCATATTGCCTCCTTGTACTTTGACTTTGTGAAAAAATTAACTTACCATATTTTATCACTATTGGCATGAAAAAGATAGCGAATTTGCAATTTACGTTTTACAATTATGAGATGACAGTTTAAAATAAAAAAGATAATAAGAAAAGACCCCGTTTCATATGATGGAGGTTCGATATGAACAGGATAGCAGAAGCAGTTCTCACGAGAGTGGATTCGGTGATAAAAGGCAAGGATGAGGTCGTGCTCAAAGTGTTTGCAGCGATGATCGCAGGCGGACACATCCTGATGGAGGATATACCGGGAGTCGG
>DLDA01000003.1:0-7401 GCA_002480925.1 Lachnospiraceae bacterium UBA7784
CAAACTGATGAAGCCTCAAAAATAATCTTAATATAGGAGATGATATTCAGGCCCTTGCTACCTCTTATTTTCTCCCACAGATCGATTATTTTATCGACAGGGAGCATATGGAAAGCTTTCGCTCCAGGAGCAGGAAGCCGGTTGCTGTCATAATGAATGCCTGGTATATGTGGAATAAATGGAACTGGCCGCCTTCAAAGTATATCTATCCGCTATTTGTTGGCTTTCACTATGCAGACCATCAGCTGGGTTACCAGCCCGGATCTGTCATAAAGTACCAGATGCTTACCGGAGAAGGAGGAGAGTATTTAAGGGCCAATGGTCCCATCGGATGCCGTGACGAGTTTACAAGGGACAATCTTGACAGGCTTGGCATCGAGTCGTATTTCTCAGGCTGTATCACACTTACTCTTCCGAAGAGACAGGTCAGGGATATGGGCCGATATATCTGTCTGGTGGATGCAGGGGATGAGATCACAAGGAAGATAAAGGAAGACCTTAAGGATTCGGATATAGAGATAAAGGAGTTCACCCACAACAGGCCGAGAGATAAGGAGAGACCATGGGAAGAGAGAAAGCGTTTCGTTGAGGAGAGGCTTGATATCTATCAGAATGCGATCTGTGTCGTGACTAAAAGGCTGCACTGTGCTCTTCCCTGTCTTGCAATGGAGGTCCCGGTCCTTCTGTCAAGGATAAGCCCTGACGAGACCAGGTTTTCTCCATATCTGGACTGGCTGCATTGGACAAGTCCGGAGGATTATCTGTCAGGAAGGTGTGATTTCGATGTGACTGACCCGCCTGAGAATAAACCTGATTATAAGCCGGTCAGGGAAGCACTGATAAAAAAATGCAGGGACTTTGTCGCAGACTGCAGAGATGATGAGAGGAGCGTGGCGGAAGCGGTCAGATATAAGAAGGGCGACAAGGCTATGATCAGCTGGAGGATTTCCATGCTTAGGGAGATCATCCCTGAATGGGAGAGAAGGCTCGATCAGGAGGCACATGAGCTCTCGTCTCTTTATCAAGAGCTTTTCAGCAGGTTTATAAAGACTGATACCTTCCGTGGATATGATAAGGACAGGAAGAAGCGGCTGAAGAAATATATCCGTTCCGAGGCCAACTATCACAAGTTCATGATCAATTACTTCCAGATCGATATGACTGTGAGAGCAGCAGTAGAGGCACATCCGGACCTGTCCGTGATCAGGAAGGAGGATCTGGCTCTCCGCACCATATGCGACGAGTATCTGAAGCTTTCCAAGAGGAATTTTTACAGGAAGGAAAAGCTTATGAAAGCCCTTCTGGATTCAGAGGTCTGATTAAAACTCCCGCAACTGGCCCTGTCCAGTAAAAAGCAATGAAAAAAGGCGTGACCTGGGTCACGCCTTTCGATTCTATTAGATTTATGCTGTAAGTGAGGTGAATCTCCTTAATCTGTCGCGGAGGACAGGACCAGCGATAGCGGCTATTATCATCTTGATCAGATCCTCGACTATGAAAGGGATGACTCCGGCAAAAAGAGCTGCCTTGAAGCTCATCTGAGCTGAGAACATAAGCCATGCGGTTCCTAACAGGTAGCAGATCCAGGTAGCAGCCTCCATTGCTATGACACAGATGACTCTCTTTTTGTAGAATCTGTCAACGATGAGTCCGATCACAAGAGCCATAGGGATAAATCCGATCAGATATCCGCCTGTCGGTCCGAAAAGCTTCTGGGGACCGGCGCTGAAGCCCGAGAACACCGGAAGGCCTACAAGACCTAGCAGAAGATAGATGAGATAGGCTATCGTTCCTCTCTTCGTATCAAGTATATACATGGTAAAATATATAGCCAGATTGGTAAGTGATATAGGGACAGGTCCTATAGGGATTGACAGAGGCCCCAGAATACAGATCACTGCTGTCATCAGGGCTGTGGTCGTGATGAAGATGATATTTGCATTGTTTTTTCTTGTACTGCTTGTCGCATTGCTTGTCATTTGATTATACTTCCTTTCTGTTTACTCAGATTTCTTTCTGTTCCTCTTCCTGCCCCTTCCAGATGAAGTTCCTGTCCCATCTCTTATCAGCAGGCCTTTCCCAGTCCGGGGTTGTATCTCTTCCGAGCTCTTTGAGCATGGCAAGATCCTGTGCTATGGTAGATCCGGAGGTCGTAAGCATATTGCCGGTGATGCTGGCGCTGGCACCAGAGGAGAAGGTGGATCGGCCGTTGTCCTTCATCATGATCCTTCCTCCTGCAAGTCTGATATCAGCATCAGGATTTATGAAACGGAATATGGCGATCGTGCGAAGGATATCATCCTCTGAAATCCTTTCAAGTCCCTCGAGAGGAGTGCCCTTGATAGGCATAAGGCTGTTGATAGGAATAGAGTGTATGGAAAGCTCCGAAAGAGTAAGGGCCATATCTATCCTGTCATCCCAGTTCTCACCCATACCGATTATACCGCCTGAGCAGACCGCAAGTCCCTCAGCCTGAGCACGGCGGATATTTGCGATCTTGTCATCGAAGGTGTGGCTGGTGCAGATATGGGGGAAGAAACGACGCGAGGTCTCTATATTATTATGGATCCCCGTAACTCCGGCGACGTGAAGCCTGTGGAACTGCTCGGCAGTCATGAACCCGAGAGAGCAGCAGAGCTCGATCTTTAGCTCCCTGTGCATCCTTTGAACGACTGCTATGATCTTTTCGAAGTCAGCAGGAGAAGGACCGTATCCTGAGTCTACTATTCCGAACCGGTCAACTCCCTCTTCCTGATTGCTCTTAGCTCTTTCAAATATGATGTCAGGGTCTAAGAACTCATGCCTGTCGCATCCGGCATGACTTATGGCCGACTGGGCACAGAATCTGCAATTCTCTCCACAGTTCCCCTCTCTGCCACTGATGATAGTACACAGATCGACCTTATCTCCGCAAAGGGCAGAGCGGATCATATCTGCTCCCTCTCTAAGCTCGTCCAGATCAGCGCTTAAAAGAAAGGAAAGATCATCTCCTCTTTTCAGCCTTTTTCCGGCTATGATCTGTTCAGCTAATTTCTTAATATCCATATATTTACCTCAAGATGAATTAAACCAACTGAATCAGGATTATAACCCTTATTGTCACCCTTGTCAACCTTGCTGTGTGACAAATATGCAAACTCTGCCCTCTTATTATGAAATACAAAGAGACAGTATGAGCGAGAGGATTTTTTTTCCTTGTCTTTTGCCCTTTACAGGGAGTTCTCCCTTATTCCTGAGAGAGGCAGTAAGATCAATAAGCTCCTTAAGCCTTGAAGCGGAATCCAGATATCTGATATATGATAAAAGCTGGATTTTCATAGACTCTGAGCATGACAGCTCCCCTGACAGCTGTTCGGACAGCAGGTCTATTGGGTCATTATTTGTATTATTATCTCCGCAAAGAGATAATAGAAAGCTGCTCACCTGCTCGGATGCTTTTAAAATGAGATTTCTGGCATTATTATAATTGAATTCGCCTGAGTCAGTGACTGTTTTTATAAATATGATCCGTTCAGGACTTACCTGGCTCTTTAGGACAGCGAAAATGGATGATGCCTCCATATCAAAAAGGACAGGGACTGTAAAATCCCTGTCAAAGGTAGACCGTAGGATCTGATAGGACCCGCATGGCCGATCTGAGGTGATTAGAGCGCAGTGAGGGAAGAGATCAGAGGCTATATCAGGATAGTAGGCCTCTCCTGTGCTTTTTTCAAGTATCTGTCCGGCAAAAAATGTATCTCCTATAAAGGAGGCAGCGGCTGCAGAGCCGTAATTTACATAAAGGCTGTCCTTGCCATATTTCCCGAGGCAATATCCGGCAGCGGCTGCAGCCATGTCCCGTCCGCTTCCGGTCAGAATAAGCCGGAAATCAGAGGAGGAGAATATATTATCATCCTCACGGGAAAGTCCAAGATGACGTATAAGTCCCAAAGCCTCAGGATAAAGCGCGCAAAAGATCGTTATCATGGTATTCAGATCAGGTCCCCCTGGCTCTGCATGGTCCCCAGCATGTCATTAAGCCGGTCCTTATCAAGAAAATTACCTGCAAATGGTCTCATCGCAAGAGCCATGAGCTTCATCGGATTGTCATCGGCTGCTATCCGGTTAGATGAAAGCTTGCCGCATCTCTTGCAGCGATGGACAATAGCCCACTCTCCGTCGCTTCTTACCCATACGCCTATAGGCTCCATTATGCCGCCACAGCTTGATGCCCTGTCGCCCGGAGTTTCATCTACATGAAGAGAGCATAGGCAGTTGGGACAGTGATTGCGGTGGTTGCTTCCGGCTCCGTTGGAAACTATAGGCCAGCCACAGTTTCTGCATGTAAAGGAGTCAGAGCAGGGGTTCTTTTTGTAATAATTCTTATCGTATTTTCTTCGTTTATTCTCTCTATTCATTTATGGTCCCTGTAATATCCATCCATATCTCCCTGACCGCCCATCAGATCAGTAAGCTCTGATATCCGTTCGATCGGGAAAGGCGGAGAAGCGATAGGCCTTGCAGCAACAGACATAAGTGTTACAGGATTGTCAGAATCTTCTACTGGCTCGGTTTTTAAGGCTCCGCAGAAGGCGCAGCGACAGATGATTTCGGGGCGTCCCTTGTCTTTTATCCAGACTGATACCGCCTCAAAGATCCCTCCGCATTCGTCGCCATTGTCGTCGGTCTCGTGCAGGGAGGACAGGCATTCAGGACAGTGGTCAAGGGATTCATCATAGAGATTACCGCAGTTAGAGCATTCGATCATATGTTTACCTATTATTTATTCCTTCCCATTTCTGGTCCTTGTCAGAAAGTATAAGAGGCAGATCTCCATCAAGAGTATAGCCCATGGCAGAAGGTGTCCCATTATATGACCCCTCGACTCCCGGCCATTCTATACCGATCGCCGGGTCGTTCCAGGCTATGCCTCCCTCATCATTAGGATGCCAGAAATCATTTACCTTATAGCAGAACTCTGCTACATCCGAAAGCACAAGAAATCCATGAGCGAATCCCTCAGGTATGAGAAACTGCTTCATATTCTGATCAGAAAGAATGACTCCGTACCATTTGCCATAGGTCGCGGAGCCCTCTCTCATATCGACTGCCACATCGAAAACCTCTCCGCGCACGGCTCTTACCAGCTTGCACTGAGGGAAATTCTTCTGGAAATGAAGTCCTCTTAAGACTCCCTTCTGTGACATCGACTGATTGTCCTGAACGAAGTCGACATCAAGTCCGGCCTCCTTCATCTCCCTTGAGTTCCATGTCTCGACGAAATATCCCCTTTCGTCTCTGTGAATATTTGGTGTGATAACCGCGAGCCCTTCAATACCGCCCGGGTTTTTATCAACTGTGATCTGCATTTTTGTTGTCCTTTGCTGTGCATGGGAGGTGCGAGGCCCTCTAACCTCTCACTTTAATACTTAAACCTTCCCTCCGCTACTGCCCTTAAGTGCTCTCCATACGGGCTTTTTCCGTATTTGTCAGCTGAAGCAAGAAGCGTAGCTGTATCTATCCATCCGTTTACATAGCCTATCTCCTCCGGCGCTGAGATCATGATCCCCTGAAGCGTCTCGACTGTACGCACGAAGCCTGCTGCTTCATGGAGACTTTCCATCGTGCCGGTGTCAAGCCAGGCAAAACCACGGCCAAGAAGCTTTACCATCAGATCGTCTCTTTTCAGATACATATCGTTAAGAGATGTGATCTCAAGCTCGCCGCGGTCAGATGGCTTTACCTGCTCTGCCATTTCCGCTACTCCCTTTGGATAGAAATAAAGCCCTGTCACAGCATAGTTGCTTTTCGGTGCTGCAGGCTTTTCCTCGATAGTGACTGCCTTTCCCTGACTGTCGAACTCGACGACACCGAATCTTTCCGGATCATTCACATAGTATCCGAAGACGGTAGCCTTGTCATTTTCACAAGCATTTTTTCTGGCATCGCGCATAAGGGAGCCCAGGCCGTTTCCATAGAATATGTTGTCTCCGAGCACCATTGCGCATGAATCATTTCCGATGAAATCCTTACCTATGATAAAGGCCTGGGCCAGCCCGTCAGGAGATGGCTGGATCCTGTATGACAGCGATAGCCCGAATTGTTCTCCGTTTCCCAGCAGCTCCATAAATCTCGGAGCATCTGTAGGAGTAGATATGATGAGAATATCCCTGATGCCTGCAAGCATCAGTGTAGACAGCGGATAGTAGATCATCGGCTTGTCATAGACAGGAAGAAGCTGCTTACTTGTTACCATTGTAAGAGGGTAGAGTCTTGTTCCGGATCCGCCCGCGAGGATAATGCCCTTCATAGTGTTCTCCTGTTTCCATACATCTTCTCATAATAGTCCATATAATCCCCTGATATGATATCCTCCCACCAGCTCTTATGGTCAAGATACCACTGGATAGTTTTTTTGATACCATCTGCAAATGCTGTCTCAGGCAGCCATCCCAGGTCATCATGAATCTTTGTCGGATCGATCGCATAGCGCTGATCGTGTCCCTTTCTGTCCTCGACATGCTCTATAAGGGAATAAGGCTTGCCCAGATAGTCGCAGATAAGCTTTACAATATCGATATTGGCCATTTCGTTGTGACCTCCGATATTATATATCTCTCCATCAGAGGCCTTTCTTATGATCAGATCTATAGCCTTGCAGTGATCCTCGACATAGAGCCAGTCACGGACATTTCTGCCTTCTCCGTAGACAGGCAGAGGTTTGTCGGAAAGAGCGTTTGCAATCATGAGAGGAATAAGCTTCTCCGGGAACTGGTATGGGCCGTAGTTATTCGAGCAGCGGCTTAAGGTGACCGGAAGAGAGTAGGTCCTGTGATAGGCCATGACCAGAAGATCCGCAGAGGCCTTGGAGGTCGAATATGGACTTGATGTATGGATCGGTGTATCTTCATGGAAAAAAAGATCAGGGCGGTCAAGAGGCAGATCACCATAGACCTCGTCAGTGCTTACCTGATGATATCTCTGTATTCCGTACTTCCTGCAGGCGTCCATAAGGACTGATGTACCTATGATATTAGTCTCGAGAAAGATAGTAGGATTCTCGATGGATCTGTCCACATGACTTTCAGCGGCAAAGTTTACTACTATATCCGGCTTTTCCTGTAAAAAGATCTGATAGATTGCTTCCCTGTCTCTTATATCTGTCCTGAAAAATCTGAAATGATCGTTTTTCATTACAGGCTCAAGTGTAGAAAGATTCCCGGCATATGTAAGCGAATCTACGCAAAGGATAGTATCCTCCGGGTGCTTCTTAAGCTCATAAAAGATAAAATTGCTTCCGATAAATCCGGCTCCGCCAGTAACAAGTATTTTCATTTGTTTACCTCGTTCGATTTTTTTATATTGTAATACTTGGGAGGAATTTTTTCAACTGTTCGGGGGAGGTGTGAGGTGTGAGGTGTG
>DLDA01000003.1:7463-20148 GCA_002480925.1 Lachnospiraceae bacterium UBA7784
GAGGTGTGAGGTGCGAGGTGTGAGGTGTGAGGTGCGAGGTGTGAGGTGCGAGGTCTGAGGTATGAGGTCTGAGGTCTGACTCCTTCCAATACTAGTAGAATCTGATGAAAATATGGTTATGATGATCTGAAATCGGGGTGATAAAATGGGGGCAAAAAAAGCCCCGCATAAGCGGGGACGTGAAATATATGGATTAATGGTAAGGGATTAGGGGTTAGGGAAGGAGAAAAAACCATCCTCTACCAGCCCCTTCACACCTCTCACCTCACCTCTTACAGATACTTCTTCAGCGCATCTACCTTATCAAGTGCTTCCCATGGCAGATTCAGGTCATTTCTTCCGAAGTGGCCGTATGCTGCTGTAGGGCGGTAGATAGGACGACGGAGATCGAGCATCTTGATGATGCCGGCCGGACGCAGGTCGAAGTTCTCGCGGATGATGGAGACAAGCTTCTCCTCAGAGAGCTTTCCTGTGCCGAAGGTATCGATGTTGATAGAGGTAGGCTCAGCTACACCGATCGCATAGGAGAGCTGGATCTCAGCCTTGTCAGCAAGATGCGCGGCTACAATATTCTTTGCAACGTAGCGGGCAGCGTAGGCAGCTGAACGGTCAACCTTGGTGCAGTCCTTTCCAGAGAAGGCACCGCCGCCGTGACGAGCCATGCCACCGTAGGTGTCTACGATGATCTTGCGGCCAGTGAGACCTGCGTCACCGTGAGGTCCGCCGATCACGAAGCGGCCGGTAGGATTGATGAAAAACTTAGTATTATCGTCTACAAGCTCCTTTGGAAGGATAGGATCGAAGACATATTTCTTTATATCCTCGTGGATCTGCTCCTGAGAAACGGTCTCGTCATGCTGGGTCGAGAGTACAACGGCCTCGAGACGGGTCGGCTTGCCGTTCTCATCATACTCTACAGAAACCTGTGTCTTTCCGTCTGGACGCAGATATGGCAGAGTACCGTCCTTTCTTACATCCGTAAGTCTCTTTGCAAGCTTGTGGGCAAGAGAGATAGGATAAGGCATATACTCATCTGTCTCATTGGTCGCATAGCCGAACATCATACCCTGATCTCCGGCGCCTGTGTCGAGATCATCAGTCAGCTCGCCTTCCTTGGCTTCGAGAGCCTTATCAACTCCCATGGCTATATCAGGTGACTGCTTGTCTAAAGCTACCATTACGGCACATGTATTGCCGTCGAAGCCGGTAGCGGCATCGTTGTATCCTATTTCATTGACAGTTTTTCTGACGATAGACGGGATGTCAAGGCTTGCTTTTGTGGTGAGCTCTCCTGTGACGAGAACGAATCCTGTGCAGGCTGCAGTCTCGCAGGCAACACGGCTCATAGGGTCCTGTCTCATGCACTCATCAAGGATGGCGTCGCTTATAGCGTCGCAGACCTTGTCGGGATGTCCCTCAGTAACTGACTCTGAAGTGAATAAACGCTTTTCCATTAATGTGGTTCCTCCTTATTGTTCGAATACTGTTCGCTCAGGATGGGCACCTTTCGGCATATGCCGGGGTTGCCGTGGCTTCACAGGTCCATGTACCTCCACCACTCTGAATAAGAGAATTCGAAAAATTTATTTATGACATAACGATTATAGCAGGATTATCCTGTCTGTCCATACACAAAAGACAGGATATGTAGTTATCCCATATCCTTACACAGAAACTTGTAAAAAAAGCCTGGTCTGGTTATAATAGATAAGCTATTCAGAAATTAAGGAGGCATTTTTATGAACAGGAACAAGATGATCACAGCAGTCGCTGTAGCGACGGTGGCCTGCGGCATGTTTGCAGGATGCGCACCGAGGAGCACGGATGCTGTTATCAGGATAGAGAATAATGGTAAAAAGGACAGTCTGGATTATGGCTATGTGAACTTTGTCTGCCGTATGAACCAGGCGAGAGTCGATCAGGCCAACCTTGCAAATATGGGAAAGGGTTACTGGAGCCAGACCGCTCAGACAGGCAGCAATGAGACAAATGAGGATTCAGCCAAGGATTATATATATCAGAACATACAGGGACAGTATATTGCCAGACAGCATGCCGCTGATCTGGGAGTAAAGGTGACAGCCTCCGATAAGAAGAAGATAAAAAAGGCAGCAGCCGATTTCATGAAGGATAACATAAAAAAGGCCATAGATCAGGTCGGAGCGAAGGAGGAATATATAGAGGACTTCCTTGAGTACGAGACCTATTATGAGAGAGTAAGGGCAAAGGTCGAGTCTTCTGCCGATGATACGGTTTCTGATTCAGAGGCAAAGCAGTCCACCTTTACCTATGCGCTCTTCTCGACCAAGTCCGATTCCAAGTCGGCATCAGGAGATTCCTCCATATCAAAGGAGGACAAGGAGAAGCTTCTTGCCAAGGCAAAGAAGGTTGCTAGTGCGTCTGACTTTGACAAGGAGGCAAAGAAGCTTAAGGCCGAGACATCTACATATTCGTTTACAAGGGCAGAGGCCCCTGGCTCTGATCAGGCTATGGACGAGAAGGTGATAACAGAGGCGAAGAAGCTTGCAGATGGTCAGGTATCAGGCGTCATCGAGGTAAAGGACAAGGGATACTATGTGATCAGGATGGACAAGACCTATGATGAGGCTGCTACAAAGACAAAGAGGAAGTCTCTTGCAGAGCAGAAGAGGGAAGAGGCCTTCAGCAAGCAGATGACATCATGGAAGAAAAAGGTGAAGTTCACACTGAACAAAAAGCTCTGGAAGCAGATAAAGTTCACTGACCTATTTACAACAAAGCAGACAAAGAATTCTGATACAGGAAAGTAAAAAGATATGAGATTTGCAGCGCACTATCTGGCAGATTATAAGAAGGAGTCATTACTGGCTCCTTTATTTAAAATGCTTGAAGCAATATTCGAGCTATTCGTACCACTAGTGATGGCCCGTATAATCGATGTGGGTATAGCAAATAATGACAGGGTCTATATAATCCGCCAGGGAGGGATGCTTATCATTCTGGCTGCAGTAGGACTTGCTGTTGCCGTAACGGCCCAGTATTTTTCAGCCAAGGCTGCTATAAATGCTGCGGGAAAGATGAGAAGCGATCTCTTCTTTCATATAATGAAGTTTTCGAGAGGGACGCTCGGAGAAAAGGGAACGGCATCTCTTGTCACAAGGATCACAAATGATGTGAACCAGGTGCAGAACGGGATGAATATGTTCCTCAGGCTTTTCCTCAGATCGCCTTTTATAGTATTCGGAGCAATGATAATGGCCTTTACGGTAGATGTAAAGGCAGCGCTTGTCTTTGCAGTCCTTATTCCGCTTCTCGGACTATTCGTCTATCTGGTCATGCATTCGACGCTTCCCCGCTTCAAGAGGATCCAGGAAGGCCTTGAGAAGATTCTGCTTACTGTCAATGAAAATCTCGAGGGAGTAAGGGTCATAAGAGCCTTTCGTGTAGAGGAGGCTCAGAACAGGAGGTTCAGGGAGGAGACAGGATCTCTTTACAGACAGCAGATAGGAGCCGGGCGTATATCGGCACTCCTTAATCCTGTGACATACGCTCTTATCAATCTGGGAATAGCGACCCTTCTTCTCGTAAGTGGAGTCAGGGTATCCGCTGGAAGCCTTACTCAGGGAGAGAGCGTGGCTCTGGTAAACTATATGTCACAGATCCTTGTCGAGCTGATTAAGCTTGCCAATCTGATAATCCTTCTTACAAGAGCAGTATCCTCTGCCGACAGGCTTTCTGATATACTAAGTACAGATCCGGATGAAAGGATCCACGAAAAGGAGGAGACGCCATCAGACACAGCGGATGCGATCGAGATATCTGACCTCTCCTTTACCTATCCGAGGAACAGGGATAAGGCTCTTTCTGATATTACACTTAGTGTAGGAAAGGGACAGACTCTTGGAATAATAGGAGGCACAGGCTCAGGAAAGAGCACGCTTGTCAGGCTTTTACGCCATGCCTATGATCCTGTATCAGGAAGTATACTTCTAAATGGAAGGGATATCAGGTCGATCCCGGATCAGGATATAGTAGGCATGATAGGACATGTGCCTCAGAAGGCCCAGCTTTTCTACGGCAGTATCCGTTACAATCTAGAGCTTGCAAAGCCTGATGCAACTGAAAAGGAGATGTGGGATGCTCTTGAGGCAGCATGTGCAAGGGAGATAGTAGAAAAGAAGGAAAATGGACTTGATGAGATAGTACAGCGGGGAGGGACCAATTTCTCCGGAGGACAGAAACAGAGGCTTACTATAGCAAGAGCACTGATAAAAAGACCGGAGATCCTTATCTTAGACGACAGTGCTTCTGCTCTTGATATGCTTACAGAGAGAAAGCTCAGAGACAATATAAAGGCCCTTCCATGGCATCCGACAACCGTGATCATCTCTCAGAGGGCATCATCTGTAATGGATGCGGATCAGATCCTTGTCCTTGACGGAGGAGAATGCAAGGGACTCGGAAGGTCAGAGGAGCTTCTTCATACCTGCCCTATATACAGAGAAATATACAGCACCCAGTTCGAGCTGAAGGAAGAAGCATGAAGAATAAAAGTACAATGAAGCGCATTCTTTCCCTGATGAAGCCCTATAGCGGATGGGTCATACTTTCACTTATCCTCGCACTGGGCACGGTGATATCTACCCTTATGATACCGGTGCTTGAGGGAAAGGCAATAGACTGCATCATAGGAAAGGGCAGGGTGGATTTTACAGGATTATACCTTGTGCTAAGAAATATAGTATTTGTTGCAGCAGTCACCTTCCTTTGTCAGTGGGCAATGAACCGGATCAATAACAGGATCACCTATTCAGTTGCCAGGGAGCTCAGGCAGAAGGCCTTTGAAAGGCTCTTAAGGGTACCGGTCTCTGTAATAGATTCTGAAAGTCATGGAGATATAGCCAGCAGGATAATAACCGATGCGGACTCATTTACGGACGGACTCCTTTTAGGCTTTACCCAGCTCTTTACAGGAGTGATGACCATAGCCGGAACTATCATATTTATGATAAGGATACGATTTACCATAGCTCTTGTCGTAATTGCAGCTACACCCGTTTCTATCCTTATAGCGAGATTTATTGCAAGGCGAAGCTATAATATGTTCCGCAGGCAGTCAAAGGACAGAGGAGATCTGACCGAATATCTGGATGAGAGGATTTCGCAGGCAGATCTTATCTCCCAGCTTGGCGCCCGGGAGCGCTCAAAGGAAGAGTTTACGGAAAAAAACGACAGACTGACTGATTCGGCAGTAAAGGCTACCTTTTACTCCTCGCTTACCAACCCTTCGACAAGATTCGTAAATGCAGTCATTTATGCTGCAGTAGGAGTAGTAGGCGCTCTTCTTTCTGTTGCAGGAAGCATTTCGGTAGGAGAGCTTACAAGTTTCCTTGGATATGCCAGAGAGTATGCAAGGCCATTCAATGAGATAACAGGCGTGATCACAGAGATGCAGAATGCCTTTGCCTGCGCCGCAAGGATATTTGAAATAATAGATGAGAAGCAGGTCATAGATAATGACGGCAGGTTTGACGGAGAGGTGAAAGGAAAGGTGACTATGGAAAATGTCTCCTTCTCCTATGTGCCTGAAAAGCCTCTTATAGAGGAACTGTCACTTAGCGTAGAGCCCGGTGAAAAGGTTGCTATAGTAGGGCCTACAGGAGCAGGAAAGACCACGCTTATAAACCTTCTTATGCGTTTCTATGATGTGGACAGTGGCGCAGTAAAGGTTGATGATAGGGATATAAGAACAGTAAGCCGGAGTGCCCTGAGAGAGAGATTCGGTATGGTGCTTCAGGAGACCTTTCTGTTTGCAGGAAGCATAAGAGATAATCTGTCTCTTGGCAAGCCGGATGCCACGGACGAGCAGATAGTAGAGGCCGCAAAGGCTGCAAATGCCAATGAGTTCATAAGAAGGCTGCCGGATGGATATGATACAGTCCTTACTCCTGAGGGAGGGACTCTTTCCCAGGGACAGAAGCAGCTTTTATGCATAGCCCGCCTGATGCTGGCCCTGCCTCCCATGCTTATCCTTGATGAGGCTACCTCATCTATTGATACAATGACAGAGATGAGGATACAGGATGCCTTTGCCAGGATGATGAAGGGCCGTACAACGTTTGTAGTAGCACACAGACTGCAGACCATAAGGGATGCCGATCTGATCCTGTATATGGAGAACGGTCATGTACTGGAGCAGGGCTCGCATAAGGAGCTGCTTCAGAAAAACGGTCATTATGCGAAACTATACAGGAGCCAGTACAGCAGCTGATGCTTATGGCACTTGACAAAAATGTATTACCGTATAAAATGTTAAAGGTAGTTTTTTGGAAAAATTAGGAGATCAGGAAGAATAAATGGCACAATACGTCATGAAGGGCGGAAATCCGCTCCACGGATCTGTAGATATATCAGGCGCAAAGAATGCTGCACTGGCCATCATTGCTGCTGCTATTATGGCAGATGAACCGGTGACGGTGAACAATCTGCCGGATGTTAATGATGTCCGGGTCATGCTTGAGGCAATAAGGGAGATAGGAGCAGGAGTCGACAGGAAGGACAAGCATACTGTAGTGATAGAGGGCAGCACGATCAATGCCCTGATTGTCGACTATGAGTATATCAAGAAGATAAGAGCATCATACTATCTTCTGGGATCTCTTCTAGGCAAGTATAAAAGGGCTGAGGTTGCCATGCCGGGAGGCTGTGCTATCGGCGCAAGACCTATGGATCTCCATGAGAAGGGCTTTCGTGCCCTTGGAGCTGAGGTGGATGAGGGCTATGGCCTTATCTCAGCCAGGGCAAAGGAGCTTTGTGGAGCCCATATCTATCTTGACAAGGTTTCTGTCGGCGCAACTATAAATATCATGATGGCAGCAGTCCTTGCTGAGGGAAAGACTACGATAGAAAATGCAGCCAAGGAGCCGCATGTGGTCGATGTAGCTAATTTCCTTAACAGCATGGGAGCCAATGTGAAGGGAGCCGGGACTGATATGATCAGGATCACAGGTGTGAAGAGCCTTCATGGCACCGAATACTCTGTTATTCCTGATCAGATAGAGGCAGGCACCTTTATGTATGCGGCTGCCGCTACCCACGGTGAGGTGACAGTGAGGAACGTGATCCCCAAGCATCTTGAGGCTACGACAGCCAAGCTTCTTGAGGCAGGCTGCAGGATAGCAGAGGGAGATGATGCTGTGACTGTTTCTGCAAGGGATATCACCCTTCTTCCTACTCAGGTCACCACACTTCCATATCCTGGATTTCCTACCGATATGCAGCCTCAGATGACTGCTGTATTAGGCCTCGCAGATGGAGTGAGCACGGTTACAGAGAGCATCTTTGACAACAGGTTCAAGTACGTTGCAGAGCTTATCCGTATGGGAGCCTCTATCCGTGTCGAGAGCAATATAGCCATTATTACAGGAGTGGATCATTATACCGGAGCCCATGTATCGGCACCTGATCTGAGAGCAGGTGCAGCTCTTGTGATAGCAGGACTTGCAGCAGACGGGATCACCACTATAGATGATATTCATTTCGTGGAGAGGGGCTATGAGGATTTCACTGAAAAGCTCCGCGGCATAGGTGCAGAGATCGAGCGTGTTGACAACGAAAGAGATCTGCGGAAATTCATGTTTCAGGTGTCATAATGAGGATAGGATATCTCGACTGGAAATGTTTTAACGGAGCAGATACCAAGAGGGAAATGGAAAAGCAGGGCCATTGTGTCCTGCCTTTTTTTCGTGAGGGATATAATGAGCCGGTTTCAGAAGGATTTGTGGAATATTTTCTGTCATTCGTGAAGGAAAAGGGAGTGGATCTGATCTTTTCATACAACTTTTTCCCTCCACTGGCAGAGGGAGCCCATCAGGCAGGGATACCATATATATCTGTGGTTTATGACAATCCCTATGTCTATCTCTACTCATATACAGTCATGTACGATACCAACCGGATCTATCTGTTTGATTCAGACTGGGTGAGGGAGATGAACGCCGGTGGACTGTCAAATATTTTCTATACTGTGCTTCCGGGTGATTTGAAGGAAAATACGCCGGATGCAGGAAAGTACGCCTGTGATATATCCTTCATAGGTGCCCTCTATAACGAGGAGCATGATTTTTATTCGAGGATGGAGCCCGGGCTTTCTCCTTATATGAAGGGCTATCTGAATGGACTTATGAGCTCGCAGCATCTGATATATGGAGAGGATCTGATAAAGGATGCGCTGACTCCGGATGTGCTGGGTGAGCTTTATAAGGCCCTGCCGCTTGAAAAGGAAAGGACCTGTGCCGAGCCGGATTACTACAGATTCTTGAAATATGTGATAGACAGGAGGCTTACAAGTATTGAAAGGATCAAGTATCTGGCCCTGCTTGGGGAGAAATTCGGCAGGGAAAACAGCATAGATCTCTATACCCTTGATCCGGATTACAGGATAGCTGGTATAAGAAACAGAGGAATAGCAGAGTATGAAACAGTAATGCCACGTGTCTTTGCAGAAAGCCGTATAAATCTAAACGTCACCCTGAGGAGCATAAGCTCAGGTATTCCGCAGAGGTGCATTGATATAATGTCAAACGGAGGATTCCTTCTGTCCAACTATCAGAGTGATTTCTTCCTTGATACTCTGACTGAGGACGGGTCGGCTGCCTTTGTACAGGGAGAGGATATCGAATGCTATTCAGAGGAGGGAGAGCTCGTTGAAAAGACGGCATATTATCTTTCTCATGAGGAAGAGAGAAAGCGGATCGCACTTAACGGATATCAGAAGGTAAAGAAGTACTATTCCCTTGAGAAGTTTCTTAAGAGGATACTCTGAAGGAGATGGAGCAGAAATGAAGGTACTTTTCTATAGATACAAAAGCATACTAGAGCCTGATATCATGCGTACTTTCTATGAGTTCGGGCTTAGCGTCATAAGATATGAGAGAGAGATAGATGTAAAGGATGACAGTCCGTCTGCTGCCGTGAAGCTTTTTTCGAGATTTCTTATGGATCATCCGGTGGACTTCATTTTTTCGGTGAATTTCTTCCCGCATGTCTCGGAGGTGGCACAGATATTTCATCTGAGATATGTTTCATGGATAGTGGATTCTCCGGTGCTTGAGCTTTATACAAGGATGATAAAGAACAGCGTGAACCGTGTCTTCATTTTTGACAGGGCGCTCTATAACGAGATCCATCCTTTAAACCCCGACTGCGTCTTTCATCTCCATCTTGCCGGATCAGTAAATGGAAGGAAAACAGTTCTGTCGCGCAAGCAGCCTGACCTGGAGAGGTTTTACCATCCCGTATCCTTTGTCGGAAGCCTTTATTCGGAAAAGGATCCGATGACACAGATAAAGGGACTTTCTCCTTACATAGAGGGTTATCTTGAAGGGATAATGAATGTCCAGGAGAGGGTATACGGATATTATTTCATAGATGATCTTCTGACAGATGAGGTGGTAGAGGCGATGAAAAAGTCGCTGCCGCTTTATCATATACCGGAGGAAAGCTTCCTTACTGAGAAAAAGCTTATGTCGCTTTTTTACATTGGAAACCACATAACAGCAATGGAAAGACAGGATACCTTCCGGGCACTTTCCGAGAAGCAGGACACCTATATCTATACAGGAAGTGATACATCAGGACTGCCCGCTATCCACAACATGGGGCTGGCCAACACTCTGCTTGAGATGCCGCATATCTTTCACGGGTCAAAGATAAATATAAACACGACCTCAAAGGCTATAAGGACAGGACTGCCGCTTAGGATCTTTGACATACTAAGCTGCGGGGGCTTTTGCCTGTCAAATTATCAGGATGAGATCGAGGAGCTTTTCGTCCCTGGCGAGGAGATAGTCACATATTCATCTATCGATGAGCTTACAGAGCTGTGTGCCTATTATCTGGATCATGAAAAGGAAAGACAGGAGATAGCGGAAGCAGGCTTTCTTCGCCTGTCCCGTGATTATACCTATGAGATCACCATGCAGAAGCTCTTATTTAAGGCATTTAGTAAATGAAAAAAATACTGTGTTACCGCTGGAAGGCCTATAATTATCCTGACGTGATAGAGGCCTTCCGCGCAAACGGCTATGAGGTCAGCCAGATCAGCCAGAAGCTATTAAGCTATGAGGTAAATGAGGCCTTTGCTGAAAAGCTCAGGGCGCTTATAAGAAGCGGAGAATATGAATTTGTCTTCTCGATCAATTTTTTCCCTGTTATTTCAGATCTGTGCGAGGAGGAGGGGATACTCTATGTCTCATACAGCTGCGACGCCCCTCTTATATCTATGTATCATCAGTCAGTATTCAATTCCGTAAACAGGATCTTCCTGTTCGATGTGGATTCTGTCGGCAGGTTTCGTGCCTTTGGAGCAGAAAATATAGAATATCTCCCTCTTGGTGTTGATACGAAAAGACTGTCTCGTCAGCTTTCATATCCGTCCCCATTTGATGACTCTCTCACTGAGCTTCTGTCGGATTCGATAAGCTTTGTAGGAAGCCTCTATGAGAAAAATTCCTATGACAGGATAAGAAAAGACCTGCCGCCTTATCTACAGGGATTCTTTGACTGTGCGATCACTGCCCAGGCCATGAGATTCGGCTCCGAGAACCTGCTTGATGATCTTATCACCGATCAGACCGCAGAAAAGATCACAGATATACTGCCTTTTGAAAAGTCTGACCGTTCATTCGCTACTCTTCCCTTTGTATTCGAGACCACATCTCTTGGCTTCAAGGCGGCTTCAGTCCAGAGAAAAACAGAGCTAAAGCAGCTTTCGATAGGACAGAGCGTGCTTATTTATACAGAAAGCGATACCTCGGATATGATCTCGGTGACAAATATGGGCGGGGTGGACTACAGGGTCATAATGCCATGGGTATTTAAGGAATCAGCTGTCAATACGAATTTTACTATTCCGAATATAAGGACCGGAATACCGCTTCGGGTCTGGGATGTGCTTGGAGCCGGAGGCTTTCTGCTTACCAATCATCAGAAGGAGATGGATTATTATTTCAGGGATGGAGAAAATATTGCCTGGTTTGACAGCGAGGAGGAGCTTATAGATAAGGCCTCATACTATCTGTCCCATGAGAAGGAGCGTAAGTCCATAGCCGAAAAGGGGCTGCTTGCTGTAAAAAATGGCCATAGCTTTAAAGACAGGATAGCTCTACTGCTTAGCAGATTATAGGACCATATCTATAAGCATGCCTGAATACGGACTCAGTGCGTAGACCGCTGGGAAGTTTTTTCCAGCGAAGGGATTCTTGTATTCTATAGTGAGCTTTTTGACATAACGCATGGGATCTGTCGAGGATCTCTCGGCCTCACGGTGGAGGGCGGACTTGAACAGGTTGATGCTGTGACAGGCACTCTTCCTGCCGGGGCCTGATACAGCCTGCCAGAGGACATCCCTGTCGACAGAAAGCATTCCGAATTCACCCTTAGAGATCCCGATGGCGGATAGATCGTCCTCAAGAGAAGAGCCGATCTTTCCGACCTCCTTACTGAGGTCCGTATCACTTCCCTCACCCTTATATTTCTGACCAATGGCAAGCAGGCTGTTGTATGAATCGACCAGATCGTTAACAGAGTCGGAGATCATATCGGTATCTGCCATAAAGCCGATCTCGGCAGGATTATCCTTAGCTGTAGGAGCGTGAAGAGTCAGGGCGAAGTTCTGATTGATAGTAAATGTATTGGACAGGGAGTGATGCTTTTCACCATTCAGATAGAAGGTCGAGTTGGAGGCCGGCCTTGAGATGCGGCCGATACCCAGCTTATTAAGTTCATTCCAGCTGGCGCCTGAGCTGATATTGAAAAGATACTTCTCATTAGCTGAAAGGCCGGTCTGCTTTGATGAGACGATAAGCTGGGCCATACGTCCGAAATCCTTTATTTCGGCATTGAGCCCGGTCTCTGAGGAATTTATAAGACGCATGATCTTCTTTTGTATGTCAAGGTTTTTGTCGCCGTCCTTTACATTGTATTGGAACTCATATGAGCCGTTTGTCGTATCGAGGTCAAAGCTGTAGCTTCCAGGCTCTATATCAGAGCTGTCTTTTATAAGAGGGGCGCCTTCATTGACCTGAGGAGAGGCAAGTTCCACTACATCGACCTTTATGGTCCGGGTGGTGTCCGTCATCTGATCCTCATCCCCTATATATTCGACCTCTACGGCCTCAGGGTTTGAGGAATAGGCCTTCTTGCGGCCTAGCACCGATTCGATCCCCTTGTCGGCGCCACCCATGGAAAGCACGATATTTTCCATATCATGAGCCTTTGCCTTGATGTCGATAGCAAATTCAGCGATCTGAGGAGTATAATCTATCTTTACGACCGGAGCGTTCTTATTGGAACGGACCATGCGGTTGTAGACGTCCTTAAGCTCACTCTTTTTATGTGTGTCATATCTGCCTGAGGAGGATGCATTGCTGCCTGCATAGGCGGACATAAGATATCCTAGTACGACAGGACTGTTTATAATGGCCATATGCATTTCCTCCTTTCGTGGCGGGGATTAGAATATACAGAGATATTATATCATATTAAGCTGGGGAATGGAAGTGGGAAGAGGTGAGAGGTGCGAGGTGTGAGGTACGAGGGCTACTGTTCACACCCCATTTTATCCCTAGGATTTCAGATCATCATAACCATATTTTTATCAGGTTCTGCTGACCATATAATATGGGAATGGAAGTGGGAAGAGGTG
>DLDA01000014.1:0-423 GCA_002480925.1 Lachnospiraceae bacterium UBA7784
TACTCCCTCTGTCAGCTGATAGAGTTTCATCCTGGATGAGTTGAGCTTCTTAATCAGTATCTCAGGTGTCCCGGATGCGAACCAGTAGCTGCCGAAATCCCGCCTATGAAACGCACTCAGAAGAGAAAAAGGATTATATACCCCTGTCCCGTCCGCGGAGAAATGGTATCCATCGTACATTTTGGCCAGCTCTGACAGGCATTCTTCGTGCGGAAGCTTCTGTTTATGGGCCAGTTCCTCTATCTCCGGCCCGAAATTATCCTCAAGCTCATCCTCCGTGATTCCGCAGATCCCTGAATATTCATCATCCATTGAGATATCGCTGAGCTGGTTTAAGTCAGAAAAGATCGACACTTTAGAAAACTTCGTAACTCCTGTAAAGAACACGAACTTAAGATAGCCGTCCATGTCCTTGAGCACGGA
>DLDA01000014.1:444-2188 GCA_002480925.1 Lachnospiraceae bacterium UBA7784
TTTTCTTCTTCCTGCTTTGTATTAGAGATCATCGTGGACAGAAGCGGCTTGTCATACTCATCTACAAGCACGACGACCTGTCTGCCGGTCTTTTCATACAGTTTTCTTATGATATTCTCAAAACGTCCTGATAGATCAGAGTCATAATATTTGAGTCCGTATTTTTCTTCAACCACATCAAGGGCCTGAGACAGCTTGATCCCAAGGCCTTCTGGTGTATTATACTGTCCTCCTGACAGGTAGAATGATATGATCGGATACTTAGCCCAGGCATCCTCTCCCTTCTCATTTTCCTTTTCTTCGATATAGAGTCCAGTAAAAAGCTCCCTTTCTCCGGAAAAGTAGCTCTCAAGCGTAGAGATGAACAGACTCTTCCCGAACCTCCTCGGGCGGGAGAGAAAATAGCTCTTGGAAGAATTGATAAGCTTCCAGATATACATGGTCTTATCCACATATAAAAAGTTTTTTGTCCTTATATCCTTAAAGCTCTGTATCCCAACGGGAAGACGTCGTGCCATAGGTATTACCTCCTGTCATGATGATGTCATCTCCATATATTATATATCTGATGCGGTTTTTTCTCAATCACAAGACCTGAATGCCGGAGGCTCCTCTCTGACAAATAAAAGCTTCGGTTCTCAGGAGTCTTTTTAATGTTTTTGGGGTTTTAGTTTCCCAAAAATATGTTTGATTTTTCTTGAAAAGTAAGGAAAATAATGCTACACTTCATAAAAAGGGGCGCAAGGTCAAAGGAGGTCAGAAGGTTGAAGCAGGGATACAGTCATGTCTCTCATGACTTTTCACCAGTTTATGATAATAATAGCACGGTACTGATCCTGGGAAGCTTTCCATCTGTTAAGTCCAGAGAGGAGCATTTCTATTATGGAAATCCCAAGAACCGCTTCTGGAATGTGCTGTCTTCTCTTACCGGATGTCCTCGGCCACAGTCTATTGATGAAAAGACTGCTTTTTTGCTCTTTCATGGCATAGCGGTCTGGGATGTGATAAAAAGCTGCGATATCATCGGCTCAAGTGACAGCAGTATAAGAAATGTAGTAGCAAATGATATCTCAATTATTCTAGGATCAGCAGACATCCGTCTGATCTGTGGCAATGGGGCTACCGCCTGCCGATTGTATGACAGGTTCATTCTGCCTGACACCGGAATAGAGATCCACCGTCTGCCGTCCACAAGTCCTGCGAATGCAGCCAGAGACCTTGATTCGCTTGTTCACGACTGGGGAGAGACCATATCCCGGTTACTGAGATAGACTTTGATCCAGACCGAAATATATTACAAAGCAATTTAAAGAAGCAGCACATATTTATACAATCGTATAGGATTTCCTTTACATAACGCAAGAAACCTGCGTTATGTAAAGGGAATCTTTTTTACTTTTTCATGCATAACACCATACCAGAAAGTTGCACTCCACATACATTCAGGTAATAATCCGCTGACGAGACATCTCATGTGCACTAGGATGACGAGACGGTGGTTATTATATGAATAGAAGACATGGGAACGGATTTCCCACAATGACAACCAGTTTTTATTACATGGAGGTAATATTATGGTAGTACAGCACAACATGTCAGCAGCAAATGCCAACAGGATGCTTGGCATCACAACAGGAGCTCAGGCTAAGAGCGCAGAGAAGCTTTCTTCCGGATACAAGATCAACCGTGCGGCAGATGATGCAGCAGGACTTGCTATTTCTGAGAAGATGAGATCTCAGGTCCG
>DLDA01000014.1:2262-25838 GCA_002480925.1 Lachnospiraceae bacterium UBA7784
CACTCAATGCTTCAGAGAATGAATGAGCTTTCCACACAGGCTGCTAACGATACTAACACCACAAGTGATCGAAGCCAAATCCAGCTTGAGATGGATCAGCTCACATCCGAGATCGACCGTGTATCTTCTACCACTCAGTTCAATACAATGAACCTTCTCGATGGATCCTTCAGCAAGAAGAACCTTCAGGTAGGATCACTTTCAGGTCAGACCATCGAGCTCAACATCAAAGCAATGAGCGCAAACGGACTTGGACTCGCTTCAAGTACAACTAAGGCTACAGAAGATGTTGCTGTTCAGCATGGTCATGTTACAGCAGTATCAGGTAAGCTTGGCGCAACAGCCTTAACATGGGGTACAGCTGCTGGTGCAGGTAAAATTGCTGCGTCAGACATCACTTGGAGCGGTGATAACCCAGCTGCAGGCAAAACAACAACATTAATATACGATGCAACTAATGATGCTTGGCATGATAAAGATGATCCAACAAGTACAGATGTTTCATCAAAGCTTTCATTTACTAGTGGAATTACTCCTAAGAATGGTGCTACTATCACAATTGATAATACCGGAGCAGCAACAGGCGCTACTGACTTCCAGAAGGGTGGATCAGATCTTGCTATAACTGATCTCACTGGCACAATAGGCGACAATGTAAAAGATGGTGTCTATACTTATGATGGTACAAATTGGAATGATGCAGATGGTAAAGCCACTACTTTAGGAGTAACTGCAGCTACTGGAGTAACCTTTGATAAAGGAGATACTATCACAGTTGCCGGCCACAAGGACGCAGTTAAAGCAGGCGATGATGTAACCACCGGTAAGAACCTTGATGTAACATCTCATGATGGTGCAGAGGATGCTATGCAGCGTGTTCAGGATGCTATCGACAAAGTTTCTACCCAGCGTGCATCTCTCGGTGCTGTCCAGAACCGTCTCGAGCACACTATCGCAAACCTTGACAACGTATCTGAGAACACTCAGTCAGCTGAGTCACGTATCCGTGATACAGATATGGCCAAGGAGATGGTTCAGTACTCCAAGAATAATATCCTTGCTCAGGCAGGACAGTCAATGCTGGCACAGGCTAACCAGTCTAACCAGGGAGTACTTTCTCTCCTTCAGTAACATCAATTATGAAGACCTGAGTCTTCATATGAGAAATCAAATTTCACAGGCGAGGGTCCACTATAGTGGGCTCTCGCCTTTTTAGAATATGTATGTCATGAACAGTGTTGATAATATTCCGATCAAAAAATCAAAAAGGCCCCGACAGGTTATTACAAACCAATTTATAATAGAAAACGGTGTTATGAGAGGGCGAGATTTTTTATCCCGTTAAACTCGATAACAAATGTCTCTATTTATCGAATAAGGCCTATGGATCCAAAGCCCGGCATTATACTTACACTGGTAGGGTTACTGCTTTTTTTGATCCCTGTAGATCAGATAAAGGAAATTTGCCAATAATAGTGAGGCATTTATAGAAGACCTTATGAGCGATATCCGATTACGCTTTGAGGATCAGACCAGACAGCTTGCAGTTACAGATCCATCCAGCCCCAATCTGGAAAAATACGAGAGAATGAGAAAGCTCTGCAACCGCCCCTATCATCTATATCTTCTCAAGAGGGACTTTTCCACAAGGTGCCGGAAAGCTCTTGTCAAGCTCTGCCATATAGGGATCTAAGTCTGCATAAAGGCCCTTAAGGTCAGATACTATATGCTTGTAGGTGGAGCTTGAGAAAAGGGCAGTCAGATCGTGAGTCCTCAGATCAAAGGCCAGCATTATGGCAGCCGGACTAAGGCCCATCTCCTCTCCTATCCTCCTTATGTGCTCATCGCATTCGCATCTTTTCAGATCGCCGGTTGATGCAGACCCAAGAGTGGAATACGACATAGGGCGTACATCATGCTCCTTAAGCCAGGGAAGAAGGTCGTACTCTATCCCACGATGACAGATATTGTAGAGGACCTGATCTACACAGCAGTCACTTCCATGCTCTACAGCAAACAGATCCTCCATATCGGACACATCGAAATTCGAAACTCCCCAGTGCAGGATAAGGCCATCTTTTACCGCATCATTCATAGCGTCAGCGACAAAGGCCAGATCAGCCTTCTCTCGCCAGTGCAGCAGATAGAGGTCTATATAGTCGGTTCCAAGCCGCATAAGAGACCTCTTAAGACTTCTGCCAAAGCCCTCTTTTGTCGCATTCTGCGGCAGGATCTTATCCACCAGATAGATATCCTCTCTTCTGCACCGGGAAAGCACCCGTCCCAGAGCCTCCTCGCTCCTGCCCGTCCCGTACATCTCGGCCGTGTCAATAAGGCTCACAAGGCCCTCATTTACAGCACGCCCCATTGCCTCTTCAGCATCCTCATTCCTGTTCCAGAAAACGGTGGTGCCAAGTCCCACCTCAGGCATATTTATCATAGTAAGCTCCTATTTTTGCTCAAAAATACTTTCATTTATGATTATAGCATATCCTGTCCCAGGGTAAAAATTAACCCTTTACAAATCCATTCAAATGCGCTACCCTATCATTCGGATGGTATTCGAAAGAAACTGTACCAGCATGGGATTTGCATTCCGGGATCGCTTCTCGCAGTTGACTTTATGTAAGCAGCAAGCATAATGGAGGTGATGGAATGAGGATTGGCTTTATAGGTGCCGGAAAGGTAGGCACAGCCCTTGGAATCTATTTCCACGAAAGGGGCTACCCCATATCGGGTTATCTGAGTCACAGCAGGGATCATGCAGCTTTGTCGGCAAGAGCAGCCGGCGCCTCAGTTTTTAATGATTACATGGATATCGCCAGTCACAGCGATATCCTTTTTTTAACGGTTCCGGACGCTTCTATCAGGGAGGTCGCAGGGGAGCTTGCCGCATCGGCAGATGATCTTACCAGTAAGTGGATCATTCATACGAGCGGTGCATACTCCTCCTCTGTTTTCCCTGATCTGTGCGGTGCGTGCGGTTTCTCTCTTCATCCGGCAATGGCCATATCAGATCCATATAAGGCCGCCGGAGATTTTTCATCCACTATTTTCACTATCGAAGGAGCTCCTGATGGAGCAGCTTTATTTTTCAGGGAGGCAGGACTTAATGTCCTTCCTATAGCAAGTAAGGATAAGGCTATCTACCACCTGGCCTGCGCTGTATCGAGCAATTTCGTGGTCGCTCTTTTTTCATGGGCGACTGACCTGCTATCTCAGGCCGGCTTTGGGGCAGAGGATGCCAGGAGGATACTTACTCCCATCTTTATATCCAATGCCAGGTCTGTGGCGGAGAAGGGGCCCGTAGCAGCCCTTACAGGTCCTGTAGAGAGGGCAGATAAGGATACAGTGGGTAAGCACCTGTCCTGTCTTTCTGACCCGTCTGACAGACAGCTTTACCGGCTCTTATCAGAAAAGCTTATCAGGCTGGCAGAAAAGAAAAATCCTTCGAGAAGGTATGATGATCTGGAGGAATCATTATGGCATTAAAAAAACAGACAGTAACTACTCTTCAGAAAATGAAGACAGATGGCGATAAGATCGCAATGCTTACCTGCTATGATTTCACGACCGCAAGGCTTATCGAGCAGTCAGCTATCGATGCGGTGCTGGTTGGCGACTCTCTGGGCATGACGATGATGGGCTACGAGGATACCCTTCCTGTCACTATGGAGGATATGATCCATCACAGTGCCTGTGTCTCAAGAGGACTAAAAAACACCTTTCTCGTCGCTGATATGCCCTTCATGTCATATCACATCTCTGACCAGCAGGCCGTAGAAAACGCCGGCCGCCTGATAAAGGAGGGCCATGCAAATGCCGTAAAGCTGGAGGGCGGCGCCAAATACTGCTCCAGGATAAGAGCCATTGTAGACGCCCAGATCCCTGTAGTCGCCCATATAGGGCTCACACCCCAGTCAGTAAACGCCTTCGGCGGCTTCAAGGTCCAGGGCAGGAATGTCTCCCGTGCCAGAGAGCTAATCGATGATGCGAAAAAGATCGAGCAGGCCGGCGCCTTTATGCTGACGCTTGAATGCGTACCTGAAAAGCTGGCATCCCTGATCACAGAGGAGATAGCTGTACCTACTATAGGAATAGGAGCCGGAGCGGGCTGTGACGGGCAGATTCTTGTCTATCAGGATATGCTCGATATGTATGACGGCCTGGCCCCGAAATTTGTAAAGCACTTCGCCCATATAGGACGCGAAATGAAGGATGCCTTTAATGAATATTCCGATCAGGTAAAAAAGCGCTCCTTCCCGGTGACTGGCGAACACACCTTTAAGATATCTGATGAAGTAATGGAGGAATTAAAGAAATGATCACTGCTCTTACAATTGCTGATGTAAAAAAATATGTAAATGAATGGAAGAAAAATGGTGAGTCTATAGGGCTCGTGCCTACTATGGGCTATCTGCACGAGGGACACGCCTCTCTGATAAAGAGAGCAAGGGAGGAAAACGACCGCGTGATCGTTTCTGACTTCGTAAACCCTACCCAGTTCGGTCCTAACGAGGACCTTGATAGCTATCCTCGTGATTTTGAAGCTGACAAGAGTCTCTGTGAATCGATCGGAGCTGACCTTATCTTCCATCCGACTCCTGAGGAGATGTACGGAGAGAGCCACTTCACTAAGGTCCATGTTGACACTCTGACAGAGGGGCTCTGCGGGGCTGTCCGTCCTGTACACTTTGACGGAGTCTGCACTGTAGTGACCAAGCTTTTCCATATAGCAGAGGCCGACAGAGCCTACTTCGGACAGAAGGATGCCCAGCAGCTGGCTGTCGTAAAGCGTATGGTCCATGACTTAAACTACAACATCGAGATAATCGGCTGCCCTATCATCCGCGAGGAGGACGGTCTGGCAAAGAGTTCAAGAAACACCTATCTTTCTCCTGAGGAAAGAAAAGCTGCTGTCATCCTTTCTGCCTCTCTTCGCGACGCAGGAGCCATGATAGATTCTGGAGAAAAGGATCTGGGAAAGATCACAGCCCTTATCACAGAAAAAATAAAGACAGAGCCTCTGGCCAGGATAGACTATGTAAGCGCAGTCGATTTCACCAGACTAAAGCCTAAAAAGACTCTTGACGGAGACGAGACTCTCATTGCCATTGCTGTCTATATAGGCAAAGTACGTCTTATCGACAATATCATTGTGAGGTGATAAAATGCAGATTACTATCCTAAAATCCAAGATCCACCGTGCCATAGTGACTCAGGCGGAGCTCAACTATGTAGGAAGCATCACTATAGACGAGGAGCTTATGGAAGCCGCTCATATCAGGGAATATGAGAAGGTTGAGATCGCTGATGTGGAAAACGGCGAACGTTTCTCTACCTATGTGATAGCCGGCGAGGCCGGCAGCGGGATCATCTGCCTGAACGGTGCCGCCGCAAGGAAGGCCTCGGTAGGCGACCATGTGATAATCATGTGCTATGCAAAGGCTGATATAGACCATGAGGAAATAGAAAAGCCTGTTGTAGTCTTAGTCGATGAGACAAATACTGCAACAGAGATCAGAAGATACGAGAAGCACGGTAAGCTTGTCTAAGTCACAAAAAAGCCGTCCACTTGCGTGGGCGGCTTCTGGTCATCGGTGATGTATTGTATTCGTTTCTCCCTATATATCCAACAGATCTGTTATCTTTCTAGAAAACATATTCAATTGGGTTTACGAGTCTGTGACTAATCCGTCTCTCCTCGGATGTATGTAGATCGCATCCGCTTGTCCGACCTTCACTCTGCTCGGATTCCTTCTCACTGTATCAGGATGGTCTGCTATGCATCTCTGGTGAGGGACGACTTAGTGTTTGTAAAAATAATGTCTGTAAGTTTCATCTCGGCTAAAGTTTCCTGCTCACCGCCTTCACTAATCTATGGTTTATTGGAAGCTTCCTTTGTTTCTCTATGACTGTATTCTAATACCACTTGCGATCATTGTCAAGGGGTTTTGTCTGATTTTTACAAGAACCGTCACGTTTTACAAATATTGTCAGCTATTTTTGTGCAATATCACGAGTTGACATTCATAATAACATCACAATACTCAGGTATCTTTCTCAAAAGCTCCTCATAAAGCCTGTACCAGTGCTGAACTGTATTCTCAAGAAAAAAATAATGTGCCAGGTAAAAGGCCAGAAGGATCAGAAATCCCAGAAATATTGGTGCTGAGGCCAGAAAGGTCTCCGGAAGAAAGAGCATGACCATAAGCGCACAGAGAGTGATCACTATAGTAAAAAATACCACGATTAGATGGATAAGCCTCTCATGCGCAAGGAAATGCAGCTTCCTCAGATGATAGGAAAGCTCTCTCTTCGTCTCCTCCGCCGTGTGATCGCCTGAGAGGAATCCCTCTACCTGCTTTTCATGCTCCCTGCACCATTTCTTCACATTGATCCCGTACTTGTCCTGTCTCATCATTTCTCCAATCTAATAGTCTATGCGCACAAGGATAAGCCCCTGCGGTGGAGCTGTCGGGCCTGCTGCCTCCCTGTCCCTTGCGGCAAGGGCTTCTGCTATGAAGCCCTCCTGCCTCTGGCCGCTCCCTACCATTATAAGTGAACCGGCAATTATCCGAACCATGTTATAGAGGAAGCCGTTGCCCTCCACATGGATAGTGATCATACCGTCATCCGACCGACTCACATTAAGGGCATAGATAGTCCTTACGAAGCTGTTTGTCTGCGACTTCACAGAGGCAAAGCTTGTGAAATCATGCTCACCGACCAGACAGGAGGCCTCACGGTCCATTAGCTCTGCATCGAGCTTCCTGTGAAAAAAGTAGGAATATCTGGAAAGAAGCGGATCCGGAAAGGTCCGGTTTAGGATCCGGTATTCATAGACCTTCCTGGTCTTTGCAAATCTGGGATGGAAATCATCTGCCACCTGCTTTGAGCTCTGTACCACTATATCCTTTGGAAGGCGCTCGTTTAAGGCATAGGCTATTTTTTCTGCCGGCATACGCGAATCGGTATCAAAGACTGCTACATTGCCCAGGGCATGGACTCCGGAATCAGTCCTGCTGGCCCCTATAGTCTCTGTCTGTCTGCCGAACAGGTCAGAAAGCGCCCTGTTCAGCTCCTCCTGAACCGTGATCCCGTTTGGCTGAACCTGCCATCCACAGTAATCCGTTCCGTCATAGGCTACCACAAGCCTGACTCTCATCTGATCCTACCTCCGATGCTGTTCCTGTAGCGTCCTTTCCTCGGACGGTTCCTTCGTCTCCTTATGATCTTCCTGATGAAGTATCTGGATGTGAAATAGATTATCGCGCTTACTGCAATAAAAAAGCCTATAAAGCCAAGAAAGGGGATCCCAAGTATCTTCGGTCTGAGATCAGTAGCACATATTATACTTGATCCGACCAGAAGTCCAAGTATACACAGGCCAATCACGAGATTTCTTACTGCCCGGTCGATCACTGCCGTGAGCGAATCAGTGGGCTTAAGGTCAAGGGTCATCTGACCCTTTCCACGCAGATACTCCTTCATGATCTCTGAGGTAAGAGAAGGGATCTCCGAGCCGTTTACGCTCATCCGCCACAGCTTTCTTCCTATATGGCCAAGCTCTCCCTTTATATCCGGCTCCTTAAGTCTCTCCTCGATAAGCCTCTGATAGGCTATCTCCATCATATTGACCTCAGGACTAATGTAAGCGAGCACTCCCTCGACCTGGGTAAGGCCTCTTGCAAGCATAGTCATGCCATGTGGCATGCTCATATGGTTTTCCTTCATGATATCCATCATGTCGCTCATCGCCACAGCCAGATCTATGTCTCCCATACCCTTTGACTGATAGCGCTGAAGGAAATCCCTGATATCATCATAGAGTGAATCCCTGTCAGGCTTTGACCAGAAGACACCGAGATCCAGTACCGCGTCTGTGACTCTTGATATATCATGCATGGCTATAGCCTCGACTCCGCGGATCATTATCCTGCGGTCCCTATCATCGAGACGGCCCATCATGCCCATATCAAGCCAGACGATCTTACCCTCGCGGATCTTTACATTGCCGGGATGGGGATCCGCATGGAAAAAGCCGTCGTCCATCACCTGCTTTATGAAGCTGTTGGCGAACTTCCTGCCTATCTCCGTCAGATCATAGCCACGATCTGAAAGCGCGGCCTTATCATTTATAGCAAAGCCATCTATATACTCCATCACCAGTACATGATGGGTGGTATATTCTGTATAGAGCTTTGGCACGGCAATATAGGCGATCCCCTCGTTCTTCTCAGCGAACTCCTCCATATTGGCTGCCTCTCTGGTAAAGTCCATCTCCTCCTTTGCCACCGACCAGAGCTCGTCCAGGACCATATCGAGATCCACTATTCCTCTGAGCCTTGGAACCGCTGCCGGCAGTACCCTTACTGCCTTATGCAGAAGCTCTATGTCCCGCTTCATAGTCGTTGCTATACCGCGTCGTCTGACCTTTATTATCACTGGGCTTCCATCGCGAAGCACCGCCCTGTGGACCTGGGCGATAGAAGCCGAGCCAATCGGCTCCTCATCTATCGAGCCAAATACCTCCTTCCAGTCCTTGCCATAGGATTCATTGAGGATCTTTTCGACCTCACCAAAAAGCATGGGCTTTACTTCTGAGGTCAGCTTCATAAGCTCATTGCAATATGCCTTCGGGAGTATATCCGAATGAAGTGACATGATCTGTCCCAGCTTCACATATGTAGGGCCCAGGTCCTCAAGTATCTGTCTCAGCTTCTCAGGCGTCACTCCTCGTGTGATATGGTATCTGTGAAGAACAGCTGTAATCTCTCTAAGCCTTGATGTATCGTCCTTCATCAGTCCTTCTTTTCTTCGTCTGCCCCGGCTTCCTTTTCCCTCCCGAATGCCTTTTCCTTTGCCTCATCTATTCTCTCCCCAAGAGCATCTAGCTGCTCTGCTGTCATTCCGGCAAGGATAGCGTTCAGATCTCCGATCGGATTATCCGACTCCGCATAATCCTTTGCCTTTTCCTTTCTCTCCTTAGCCTTCTGCCTTGCGTTGTGCTTAAGCTCGCGGTTCATCTCTCTTCCGCGCTCTACTGTGGTGGCTCCCTTCTCGACAAGTCCCGAGAAAAGCTCAGCGCTCTTATCAGCTGTCACAGCCGCCGCCCCGACTCCGGCGAGAAAAACCTTCTTTACTGCTCCTGTAATGATCCCTTCTTCTGACATTTCATTTACCTCCTGTATCATTTAAAAAAGTCCATGATCTTTGGAACAAAGATCAAAAGTCCTATCACTGCCGCAAATACTGCCGATACAAGGACTGCTCCTGCGGCTGTATCCTTTGCCTTCTTTGCCAGCGGATGCCTCTCCTCTGTGACAAGATCCACCGTGCTCTCCACTGCCGTATTGACAAGCTCAAGGCTTATCACCAGTCCGAACAGTATAAGACATACTATCCATTCCTGCAGTGATATATGAAGCACGATCCCTCCGACAACCACCAGTGCTGTAAAGACCAGATGTATCCTGATATTTCTCTCGTCACGGATGCACTGTCCTATACCGCTTATCGCGTATCCAAAGCTCCTGTAGAGAGGCTCATGGCGACGGTTCTGCCGCCTGTAATGGCTGCTCATCGGTTCAGGATGGCTGCTGCATCGTATCCGGTCATGCCATCTGTGATCCCGAGCTCTCTTGCTGCAGTGGTCATTCCCTTGACAGGATTCCCAAGGACCTCGTCAAAATCTGCTCCACCCACCAGCACTGCAGCATCCTTAAACTTCTCTGCTGCCTCCAGATTCAGATATCCGCACATCAGATATCCTCTTTTGCACTGTATCACTATCATATTCGGATGTCCTTCTCCGCCCGGACATTTCATCATGATCCCCTGCGAAGATCCATTCCCGGTATCTATCATATCTGTAATAAGCATGGCTGCCTCCTTTTCAACTGACATCGACTACATTATTATTTTACCAAGATGCCCCCTTAACGGCAAGTACCGAATGCCAAATCATCATTAGTTTTCTTTCAACTGCATCTTGTGAAATCGTTCTCAGGAATGTATAATCAAGGTATATCAACTTTACCAGAGGTTTTTTATGACTATAAATGAGATTGCAAAAATGGCCGGTGTATCACGGGCTACTGTTTCCAGATATCTTCATGACGGATATGTAAGCGATGAAAAGCGCGCTGCTATTGCCGCTGTGATCGAGCGGACCGGCTACAAGCCTTCAGTTTCCGCCCAGCTTCTGAGATCCCGCCATACCAATTTCATAGGTGTGATCATTCCGAAGCTTAACTCTGATTCGATCTCCCGTATGGCCGACGGTATCAGCAGGACCCTTGCCAGTGAGGGATACCAGCTTCTTCTGGCCTGCACTGAAAACGATGAGAAAAAGGAGCTCGAATATCTGTCGCTTTTCCAGGAAAATAATGTCGATGGTATTATACTTTTCGGGACTATCTTCACAGCTGCCCACCGCAAGCTTCTAAGCGGGCTTTTAGTCCCGGTCGTTATCCTCTCCCAATATGAAAAGGGCTTCTCCTGCGTCTATTCTGATGATTATCAGGCTGCCCTTGAGCTTGGCCGCTGCATCGCCCCTACCGCCGGTGAAACGGCTGTCATATCCGTCACTCCTTCCGATGAGGCCGTCGGGAAGAGACGTCTTAAGGGCTTTACCGACGCTTTCAGAGAAAGTGATATCGAAATAAAAAAAGATCACATAGCAATAAGCGGCTTTACTGCACAGTCCGGCGAGAATGCAGCAAGGGAGCTTCTGTCAAGGCACCCCCGTATAGATACTCTTCTATGCGTCACCGACACGATAGCCTCCGGCGCCTACCGCGCCATCCGTAATGCCGGCCTTACTATACCTGATGATATCCAGATCTCCGGGTTCGGCGACAGCACAGTCTCCACAGTCCTCTACCCTGCTCTTACCACAGTCCATCTATGCTTCGAGCAGGCAGGCGAATCAGCCGCCCATATCCTTCTCTCCCATATCAGGGATGAAAATGAGCCTGTAAGTGAGGTAAGGTATGAGTATCAGGTGAGGGTGAGAGGGTCGATAAGGAGCAGGGCCTAACCCCTGATCCAGAGATAAATCCCTGATCGGATCTGTCCCTATAACCAGTATTTCATCCCATCCTTCTCCTTTTTCCACAGGGTTATTATGGAGCTTCACAGCCATATTATATAATTTATTATAGGGTTCATCAGACTTTGCTTTTTCGGGGTCAATATAAACAACTGATATACACTTTTTTATATTGATTCCCTCTAATGAAGTCATCACAGCATTTCTGGCCTCTTTATCAAGATTCGTGGCAGAATAAACGATATTGATACCATTTATATAAAGAGATCCTGATACCCTGCTGCAGACCTCTATTCATTTCTAACTTAGCAGCATAATTTTCACCTATAAAATCTGCTTTTTTCAGGAATCCCGTTTTTAGCATAAAAATCCCTCATCTTTATCAAAAACAACTGATGCCACATTTATGTCTCTATGCTTTAAGAAACCGGATTCCAGATCATCGTAACCATATTTTCATCAGGATCTGCTTACCATATAATCCGGGAAATTATTGAAAGGAGTCAGTCTGACCTTTTTCAGGCAACTGCTGTTATGTGATCACAAGAAATCTTTAGGATTTGCTGATTTTTCTGGTTGAGTGATTTTTGTACCTATCCCCTCTGACCTCACACCTCTCACCTCTGACCTCACACCTCTCACCTCTGACCTCACACCTCTCACCTCAAAAAACAGGCAGATCGATAAGCCGGGTTATGTCGTTGCATGGCCATCTATCCAGAGCTGCTGTCGCCAGCAGCCTCGAGCGACCTACCTGGGAGAGACGGGCCGCCTTATCTCCCTATGCGGTCTTGCTTCGGATGGGGTTTACATGGCTTCCCCTGTTACCAGAGGAACGGTGGTCTCTTACACCGCCTTTCCACCCTTACCTGCAAAGCAGGCGGTATATTTCTGTTGCACTGTCCCTGGAGTTGCCTCCGCCGGCCGTTAACCGGCATCCTGCCCTGTGAAGCCCGGACTTTCCTCTCGCGCAAAAGCGCCAGCGACCATGTGATCTACCTGTCTTTTTATTTTACGACAGTCCTATATTTTTTTCAAGTAAAGATTCGCTGGGCAAATAGTTAATGTTTAGACCTCTCACCTAAACAATCCCCCACCCCTCCGCACTGATCACGCTGCGAAGGAATACCATGATCCTGTCAGGATCTGACGGGTAGTATCTGGTCGTAAAGACTATTTCTCCGAGATTTACATAGATTTCAAGCAGGCTTCTGTCAAATACCAGGCGAAGGCGCTCTACCCTGCCATTAAGCAGTCTTGCCCTTCGCTCTGATCTCCTGCAGCCTGCATCTGAGGTAAAGCCAAGAGTCAGGCGGTCTTTATCCTTCCAGAGCTTCAGATCGTCATTTAATGAAAGGATCAGGCCGTTTTCTATATCCGCTGTACTAATCTCAAGATCCCAGGCACCTCCTGTAAGCTCAGAACCTAAGATGTTCTGTTCGCCTGCTGCCTTATTCACTAAGCCAAAGCCAAGCACCTTTCTCTCGCGTCGCTTCTCGAGCTCCTTTACAGGATAGGTATAAAGGATCCCGTTTCTTACGCTTATCTCTCTTGGCAGGGTAAGCGAATGCTGCCATCCCTCCGCTATAGCAGGGTCATTGCCATATCCGCTGTCCGGAACTCCCGCCCATCCGATCAGGATGCGTCTTCCGTCAGGCGCCTTAAAGGTCTGGGGAGCATAGAAATCAAAGCCAATATCCCATTCGCGGAAACCATCTATGCTTATAAGCTGATTCAGGTCTGTGGCAGCTGTCTTATGATCCGACAGACAGTAGCCAGACTCATAGGTATTCTGGAATCTGTCTGTCTCGTGCTTCATGCCCTGGGGGCAGAAAGAGACGACTGTCGATCCGTCAATGTCGAAAAAATCAGGACATTCGAGCATATATCCGAAATCATCCTCAGGATATATCTCCTTTGCGCTCTCCCAGTGCAGTCTGTCAACAGACCTCAGGAGAAGAAGCCCGCCCTTTGAGGAACGGCTTCTCATGCCAAGAAGCATATAGAAACAGTTGTCTTCCTTGAACACCTTTGGGTCCCTGACATGGCAGGACAGATCAGACGGATAGTCAGCATTTGTAAGAATAAGCTGCTTTGGGCCGGGATGGATCCCGTCAGCGAAGTCGACCCTTATCACATTGTGATCTCTGCCTTCGTTGATATAATCATAGTTGCCGGCATGCTTTACATTGCCGGTATAATAGATCTCCAGAATCCCATCACCTGTATAGGCCCCGCCTGAATAGGCTCCGTCACTGTCCCAGCTTGTATCAGTGACAATAGGCGTGTCCACAAATGTGAAGTGGGCCAGATCTTTGGACACACAGTGGCCCCAGAATCTCCCTCCAGCTCCCTCCGGGCTGTTAGGAGAGTATTGAAAAAATATATGATACTGTCCATTGAAATAACAGGTCCCGTTCGGGTCATTAAGCCAGCCCTCAGGAGGCTTTATATGAAACCTGTGTCTGTATTTTCCCTCTGCTGTTTCTTTCATATCAGAGCCTTTGCCTTTCTGCTTGCGAGGACGACCAGATCTGTTGGAAGTCTTATATTATACTCTTGCTGTGATCAGAGGCTCCCCCTGCTTAATCAGTCCTTCCCTTGCCGGGGAGATTTCCTTATACATATCAGGATTCGTGACAAGCACAGGAGTCACCAGCTTGTATCCGGCCTTCCTGATAGAGGCCATATCAAATGTCAGGAGCAGATCTCCCTTTTTCACACGATCTCCTTCATTAACTTTTCCCTCAAAGAACTGTCCATTCAGCTCAACTGTGTTAAGTCCCACATGAATCAGAAGCTCAGCTCCCGCATCCGTGGTGATCCCGATAGCATGCTTTGTCGGGAAAAAGGTCGTTACCGTGCCGTCTGCAGGTGCATATACTTTTCCCTCTGACGGCTCAACTGCAGCTCCCTGGCCCAGAACTCCCGAAGCGAAGGTCTCGTCCGGGACCTGGTTTAATGGAATTATCTCACCGGCAACTGGAGATGCGATCTCCTGATTCCCTGCCTGCTCAGCTGCCTCATCCTTTTTGTCTTCTGCCTTTTCCTCCTTTACAGGATCCTTGTACATCACATAGGAGCAGATAAATGCTACTACGAAGGCCACTGCCATTGTAACTGCATACATGACAACTGACTGTGTCGTGATAAGGAATCCGAAAAGTCCTGTTATGCCATAAGCTGTCGCATAAACGCCTGATATAGCTGCTACAAATCCGCCTGCAGCACCTCCTATGCAGCCTGCTATGAATGGCTTCATGAATCTGATATTGACACCGAAGATAGCCGGCTCTGTGATCCCTAAGAATGCCGAAAGAGATGAAGGAGCTGCCATTGACTTGATCTTCTTGTCCTTTGTCTTTACAGCAACTGCAAGCGCTGCTGCACCCTGTCCCACGTTAGCTGCTGTAGCTATTGGCATCCAGGTGTTCTTTGGTACTGCAAGTGAACACATTTCAGCTTCTATCATATTGTACATATGATGAAGTCCTGCTACTACTGTGATAGCATAGAGACCGCCGATCAGGATACCGCCGATTCCGAATGGAAGTCCGATAAGAGCCTGTGCTCCGTGAAGGACCCATGACTCTACCATCGAGAAGACAGGTCCTATGATCGTAAGTGTGAGATATCCTGTGACAAGCACTGAGACCAGCGGTGTGACAAAGAGGTCAAACATGGCCGGAACATGCTTGTGCAGCCATTTCTCCAGCTTGCTCATAAGGAATATGGCAATGATGACCGGTATTACATGTCCCTGATAGCCAACCTGATCTACATGCCAGGCACCAAACCATACGCTCCATGTAGGGATATGCTTGCCTGCTTCCTCAAGACCTGCTACGCTCCATGCATTGATAAGGCTTGGATGGATCATTATGAATCCGATAACTGCTGCAAGGAACTGATTGCCTCCGAACTTCTTCGCTGCACTTATAGCTATAAGTATAGGAAGCATGGAAAGGGCTGCTCCTGCAAAAAGATTGATGATATTGTAGGTATCGCTTTTGGCTATAGCTGGGAAGGCGCTTGAAAGACCACCCAGAAGTCCGTTCAAAAGACCACTGGCCACGATAGCCGGAATGATAGGAACGAAGATATCCCCGAGTGTCTTTATGGCTCTAAGAAACCAGTTCTGCTTTTCTGCAGCAGCGGCCTTGACATCCTCCTTGGTACCGCCCTCTATATGAGCCAGGTCTATAAACTCATCATAGACATGATTTACTATTCCTGTGCCAAAGATGACCTGGAGCTGTCCGCTTGCCTCGAAGCAACCCTTGACTCCGTCCACAGACTCAATCGCTTCCTTATCCACCTTGCTGTTGTCGGCGATCACGAGACGCAGTCTGGTCGCGCAATGTGCAGCCGATACTATATTTCCAGAGCCTCCTATATGATCGAGCACTCCCTGTGCTGACTTCCTGTAGTCCATTGTTTTTCCTCCATAAAAACGGGTTTATGAAATCGTTCTCATATTATTCAAAAAATATACAAAGGCTGAGCTCATTGCCTTTGAATGTTTGTGAGAACGTTCTCATATCTGTTGAATAAATTATACTATGCCTATCACTTGTTTGTAAATTGGAAGAAACTGACAAAATTAGAGAGCAATTTTTGTGCAACTTTACTGGTCAAAAAAAAACCGCCCCTCCACAAGGAGAAGCGGTTATCTGTCATAGTCTGGCTATAATACCATTCTGGTCAATATCTATCTGATCCCCTTCATTGATATCCTTCTGATAGAGCTCATCATCAGCCACATCGATCGTGGTCTCCTGCCCCTCACTATCTGCTATTATGACCTTATCCATGGCTACATAATCATCAGGCCTTTCCTCGCAGCCGTAGGGCGGCTCGAGGATCCTCTTCACTATATATTCCATTTTGAAAGCACCTAGAGTATCTTTGAAAGGAATTCCTTCAGCCTGTCATTTTCAGGGTGATCGAAAACCTTCTCCGGACTTCCCTGCTCAAGTATCCTTCCATCTGCCACAAAGAAGACCCTGTCGGCCACCTCTCTGGCGAATGACATCTCATGAGTCACGACAGCCATAGTCATCCCTTCTGACGCTACCTCCTTCATAACGTCAAGGACCTCGCCTATCATCTCAGGATCAAGAGCGGATGTCGGCTCATCGAAAAGCATCATCTTCGGGTTCATGGCAAGAGAGCGAACAATGGCTATCCTCTGCTGCTGGCCTCCCGAAAGCTGTCTTGGATATGCATCGATCTTTGACTCGAGCCCTACCCTTTTAAGCAGTGACAGAGCCTTTTCATCGGCCTCCTGCTGGGTCATCTTCTTAAGAAGCACCGGAGCTAAGGTTATATTTTCCCTGACTGACAGATGGGGAAAAAGATTGAAATGCTGGAAGACCATGCCCATCTGAGAACGAACTGCATCTATATCAGTTCCTTTAGAGGTGATATCTGCTCCGTCAAAGATGATCTCTCCCTCGGTCGGGGTCTCAAGCAGGTTCAGACACCTAAGGAAGGTACTTTTACCCGATCCTGACGGACCGATTATAGCGACCTTTTCCTTGTCCTTTACCTCAGCATCTATGCCCTTCAGCACCTCTAAGGGACCCTTTACTGTATTAAATGTCTTTTTCAGTCCACTTACCCTTATCATTATCTGGCCTCCCTTCTGGCCACGCGTCGTTCAAGCACGTGGAGGACCTGTGTCATCGCTATAACAAGCACCAGATAGATAAGCGCTACCAGAAGCAGCGGTGGATACGGATCAAAAGTCACAGAACGGATTATATCTCCTGCCTTGGTCAGATCCTGGATCCCTACGTATCCTGCGACCGAGGTCTCCTTCAGAAGCGTAATAAACTCGTTGAAGATAGCAGGGGCGACGTTCCTTACAGCCTGAGGAAGCACTATCCTTCTCATGGTCTGTGACCATGAAAGTCCGAGTGATCTCCCAGCCTCTGTCTGTCCTTTATCAACCGACTGGATACCGCTTCTGAAGACCTCTGATACATAAGCTCCTGAATTTATTCCAAAGGCAATTATCGCAATTATTATCCCATTATCCACATTCTGAAGGATAATGAAATAGGAAATGAGAAGCTGTACCACAGTAGGGGTCCCTCGGATGACCGTCAGGTAAATGCCGACGATCAGATTCAGGACCTTCATCAGAGGCCCCCTGCTGCCCTGATTGTAGGTAACCTTTATCATTGAGGTTATGATGCCAAGCGCCACTCCTATTATCAGTGCGAAAACAGTGATCAGAAGAGTATTTCCGAGACCGGATACTATATACATATACCGGTCCTTCTCTATGAAATCCTCATAGAGATGCTCTAAGAGATTATATCCCATGAATTCTCCTTATTGAGCCGAATCAGATGTATATTTGTCAATGATCTGATTCATCTCGCCGCTGTCGCTTAATTTCTTTATTACCTTATTGATCTCACCAGCCAGATTCGATCCCTTTGGTACTGCTGCTGCATACTCCTCAGTAGTCAGGTTGTCTGAGACCTTTTCGATCTTTCCCTCGTTATCCTTGAGAAACTGTTTAGCCGGATAATCATCGAGTACAACCGCATCTATCCTTCCTGCGATCAGATCAGAAACCGCATCCACAAACTTCTGATATCTTTTGACCTCCTTGACAGAAATGTCATTCTTTCCATCCTCGTTGGTGCAATAGGTATCACCTGTAGTACCCTGCTGCACTCCTACCACCTTGCCGTCAAGATCCTTCGGCTTAGAGATATCTGTATTGCCCTTCTTTACCAGTATAACCTGTGAGGCATTGAAATATGTATTCGTAAAATCAGCGTTCTTCTTTCTGTCCTCTGTGACTGACATTCCTGCCATGCAGAAATCAGCCTTGCCTGCCTTAAGCGCCGGTATGCAGGAATCAAATGCTATATCCGTTATCTCAAGCTTCACTCCGAGGTCATCTGCTACTGCCTGGGCCAGATCAGCATCTATTCCTATGACCTTGTTGCCGTCCTTGTACTCGAACGGACGGAACTCTGCGTTTGTGACCATCGTGATCTTTCCAGCCTTCTTTATCGCTGCCACAGCATCATCCGACTTGGCAGACTTTCCTCCCTTCGATCCACATGCTGCCATTGACAGAGCCATTGTTGCTGCAAGAACTAATGCCATAATCTTCTTCATAAAAAATCCTTTCCATATGCCGCATCCCAAACGGCATAACTGTATAATTATTCATTGAAAGATTATAGAACAAAAAATCTGCAGCGTCAAATCATTTTATTCCCTCTGCCACAAGCTTCTCAATAAGCTGCCTGTCTGCAGGAAGCCAGTTAAGTGATGGAAGCTCAGCCGATACCACTTACAAAGACTCTAAATTACGTTTGTCAATTGAAATATAAGGCAAAGATCAGTAATATTCCGCCTTTATCTATTACCCGTTAAATTGATGGTTATATATCATATATTGTCGGGGAGATAAGAGTATAATGTAAATACAAAGGAGGAAACATGGATACTGAGTTTATCCCGACTGAAATTCTATTGGTTTTTGGCACTAATATTAGAAAATCACGTGAAAGGCTAGGATATACCATTTCAGATTTAGCAGCATCTATAAAATTTGACCGTGGTTGCCTTTCAGCATTAGAGTATGGTGAGCAAAACATCGAATATATCACTGCTCTAAACCTCGCAAGGAAATTGGATGTATCTTTTCCTGATCTATTTTCAAGAAACTATATCAATAACTCAGCATATGATAAGAGCAATCGTTCCAACGTCTTCAAAGACGATGACTACCTACTTGTTTTTATCGAAAACTTCAAAAGGGAAGTGAGAAGCAGACAGATTAAACAGATAGAATTATATGCAGCAACTGATATCCGAACTGAAACAATCAGTAGAATCATTAACCGTAAAGCATTTAACCCAACGATTAAGACGCTATATGCCATGTCATATATGGTTGACACTGATATGTACAGTTTATTTTCACGCACAACAAGAAAGGACGAAGTAATATGATTTTTACACCATATTCAGATGAAGCAAATGTAATCAATATGATACGTCGTTTTAGAAACGAAGACTATGCATTAATTCGCTTGACACATACTATGATTGATAAGAATAATCTGGATGCTAATGGAATTCTAAGAGATCTGCTGTTTGACTGGGAGCTTGTTGATTATGATCAGTTAGAGAATGGTGGCAGTCATGGCATTTCCTATGATGCACTCTTCATTCAGGATGGCAAAACAGAATCGGTTAAAATTAAGTTTTATAAAGTTGCCAATGATCGAAGTGATAGGCGTTTTTCAATTGAAACAATAAAACAAAGAATGGAAAAAGGCGAAATTAATGAAGGTGATCTCCTTTATATTTCTGTCTATAGACAGTCAACAGGCTACCCATTAATCTACTTAATCAATCTCACGCACAATATTCCTTCGGAGAACGATCTATTTAATGCTATTGGAGTAGATGCAATTACTAATCTGTTCTATAAGATCCGGCCTCGCCTTCAGAGAATTGTTAATAGCGGTTTTATTGATAATTCAAAAGGTCCCGGTCATATTGATCCGAAGGACGTTGGAGATACTTTGGAATTTCTACTTGGTATCACTACTAATAACCGTACCGATGCTGATTGTCAGGGCTTAATAGAGATAAAATCAAAAGGTAGCAGCGGAACCTTAGACACCCTTTTTACTTTAAGGCCACGATTCGAAGGAACGAGAGTTGCAGATTATGAACCTAAAGATAGATATAGAGTCTCCGCATTTACTAGATTATATGGCTATGATTCAGATGCTCATTCTGGGTATAATAGCTTGTATATCACTATTGGTTCAATAGAAGCACCTCATAATAATCAGGGTTTTTATCTTAATGTTAATGATGAAGCTAAACGCGTAAATATCATCTGGACAGATCCAAAGACTGGTAACCGTGAGGTGGCTGCATACTGGTCTTTTAATGACTTAAGACAGCAATTATATTTAAAACATCCATCAACATTATGGGTAAAAGCTGAAAGCAGAGAGATTAATGGAATGGGTCAATTCAAATACGACGAAATCGAATTTTCCAGAGAACCACAGTTCACAACATTCCTCTCTCTAATTAAAGAGGGTATAATTACTTATGATTGGCGTGGATACACCACAAAAACAGGTCCATATTCCGGAAAGAACCATGGGAACGCATGGCGAATCAAGCCAACTGCAAGAACCTACTTATTTGGTGAAATCGAGCGAGTAAAGCTATAAGAATTTATTATGAAATCCAAAAAGGGTAATCCACATCACATGGATTACCCTTGATTTACAGCACTTTAATAATTTCTAATGCAACTGCTTTTGCTAAGAGTGGTGGTACCGCGTTTCCAACCTGAGTGCATTGTGGAACCTCTGTCCTACGTTTTAATCCACCAGTTGTTCTCTTTCCCAAAAACTCAAAAGAATCATCAAATGATTGACATCTTGCCATTTCTCTAACGCTTAATGTTCTATCTTCCCAAGGATTTATATAGTCGTCAGGAAGCGTAACTACAGTTGGCGAAGGCTCATTGGAATCCAATCTTTGTCTAATGTTTTTTTTAGTTAATAAAACATCTATAGCATCATCCGGCGCATTCGCATGCATAAATAGATCTATGACATCATCAGACTGCATTCTTAGCTTATCGCAACAAAGCTTTATCAAAGCATCCTTTCCTCTGATATCGATCCCTTGCTCTTTAATACGTTTTCTAAGCATTGTCCCTGTCTCACCCTCGTTGAATAAATCAAATCTCTCCAAAACAATGTCTGTGGAGTTTGGTAATTCAAGGTTCTGAAGATCCATTCTGTCACAAGGAATTGGTTTCCCTGTAATTAATGACGGTGTTCTTCCTGCTCTACTTTCCTTTTGGTAATCAGATAGTGTATGACTTACTTTGCTTTTTATTCTCGTATCATATACTAGATCGCTTATTGCATCCTTTAAAGTAAGCCTATTTTTAGGTTCAACCGTAGGTTTCGGATACGATGGTGCAGGAAGCTCTCTTCGAAATCCTATAAAAATCACGCGATTCCTTCTTTGCGGAACGCCATAATCTGCAGCATTAAGAACTCTAGGTTCCAAAGTATCATAGCCTATCCTATTCAATTCAGACCTTAAAATTGTAGGTGTAACAGAGCCATCCGGATACAGTGATCCCTCCTCAATAAGATTACCATTTTCATCGTACAAATCTAATCCCTTATACCCAAAAAACTGCATATCCATAAAACCTTCTACATTTTCCAATACAATGTATTTAGGTTTTACTTCATTAATCACTCTGACATATTCTCCAAACAGCAGATTTCTCGGGTCTTCTTTATCTCGTTTCCCAGCTCTTGAAAATCCTTGACAACTTGGTCCACCAATCATTAAATCGATTTGAGGTACTTCTTTATCGTGAAACATTTCAAGTTCACTAATCTTCTTATTAATGAAATCACCATGTAGGTCTCTAATATCAGCTCTTTCAAACCAGGTATTCCGTCCCTGAATAAGACCTAACTGTTTATGACGATATTTATACGTCACCTCAACCATGTCACTGATATCAGAACTAAACAGGATATGAAACCCCGCCTGAATTAAACCTTCTGAGCATCCTCCAGCTCCACAAAATAAATCTACTGCGTATGGCATATAGTCACCTTCCTATAGTTTAAGCATTAACATTTTATAGTTCAGGAACTTTTATAAGACTATCCAAATCTGTTGTGCCGTTTATAACTCTGTTATTAGCATATCACTCTATATATTATTCCCATTTCTTATGTCATGATCAGAATGTTTTTCTAACCATGCTTTTTCAACATTGTCAAAATCAATATGTAATGCATTACAGTATGACTTAAGCCTTTTCATGGTTGATACATTAGGGATCATTTTACCCGTTTCCCAACGGTTTACTGTTGAAAACGATACTCCAATGCGTTCAGCAAACTCCATTTGAGTATAGAGTCCTTTTTTTCTTATAAGTATAATCTCATCTGATAGATTCATAGCGTTATATCGTCCTTTTCTAGGCATTATTATAGCAAAAATATAGCTTTTTTACAATATGATTTATAAAAATATGGAATCATTTTTCCATGTGGATAAAGTCCTTTCATTGACAGATACATATCTAAAGAACAAGTATTTTTATTAGATATCATCATATCATCCCCAGAAACAAGCTCACAAACCCAAGCAGCATGTTATGAGGGTTGTTGAGCTGGGACTGGAGGAAGTAACCGCACAAGCCATAGAAGAAGACCGATGCCCTTCTGCCCTGGAGCGTCCTTACCAGGCAGGCCGTGACAAGCGAGATATAGGCTGCCTCGGTTACAAGGCCGCCGCAGACTAAGTGCTGCAGAAGTGAGCAATGACAGTTCGCGACAGTCCTGCCTCCTACCGTAAGTCCTGATGTGAAATCACCGAACCTGTCAGCTCCTGTGCCTATGAGCTTCCTTACAGGGCCTCCCTCTGAAAATACCATAAGTGCCCTTTTCCAGATCCGTATCCGGCCATTTCCCAGGTTTTCTGATCTGGCAAACCCTGTCAGAAATATGGTCAGGGCTGTCACAAGGATAGCAGCGACCATTATATATGCCCAAGGCCGTGGAAACTTCTTTTCGTTGAAGCGTTTCCTTATAAGAAGCTCTGCAAGGACCGTAATAATAAAGACAATAAGGGCTATCCTGTATCTGTCCAGCATGAAAGAGATCTGCTTCTGAATAGGGAAGGCATCTGATGAGACTTTCTGGATCATCTCTGAAAAAAGGACCGAAGCAGATATAGTCATCATGATCTCATTTACCTGCCTCAGAAGTAGTTCTTTTTCCATCAGAAGTATGGCAATAAGCCCTCCGAATAATCCTATAAAGCCGCTGTCTACTCCTGCAAATGATAATCCGCTGACAGCTGCAAAAAGTCCTGCAAGATAAACTGCTTTCCGGGTCCTTAGGAAGGAAGCGGCATATAACGGCGCGAAAAGACTCACTATGCCGGCAAAGGCATCCACATTTCCTGCTGTGGAGATGTAGTTGAACCTTTCCTCGGCCAGAAGCTCCTTATGGAGTGAAAAAACATCAAGCCCTGCCCCGTGCAGAACTGCTATTATAAAGAACGGAAGTCCTCCGACCAGGATCAGGCCAGCCACCCGATCAGGTGAAGGAGACAGCCATCTTATCTCAAGACATAGGATAAAGCCGGCCAGATATGCCAGAGCTCCTACATTCCACCCATCTCCTCCGCTCATGGCTGCTCCTATATCTTCCGACAGAAGGGCAGACAAGAGATATGCCAGGGCAAATATCAGATAGCAGGAAACCACCCCTCCCGTATACTCCCGCACGATCCTCACTCCCTTTATCCTGCTTATGAGCACATATACTGCAAAAACAGCTGTAATGATAATAAAAGCCAGATAGAAAGCCCTGGTCTTGGCAAGGATCGTATCGAAGTAACCCTTGTGAAGGTAGTAGAGGGGGAGGAAGAAGAGGAGGTACGAGGTGCGAGGTCCGAGGTC
>DLDA01000018.1 GCA_002480925.1 Lachnospiraceae bacterium UBA7784
GGGGATATGGCAGTTTAGAAAGATTTGATGAATTATTTTCATTATGGTATTGACAAATATTCATCTAGTGCTATACTCATGGAGTAAACTTAATAAAGCAGGTAAGCAGTCCTACCTAAATTCGTAGATGAGAACAAGTCACATGGATATGACACCTTGAAGAGAAGTGCCGGTCGGTGCGAGGCACAGGAAGCGTCCATAGTGGTATCCTCTCAGAGAAGCAGCGCCAAAAGGCATGAATGCCGATTAAGTGCTGACGGTATCCCCCGTTACAGGGAAGCGCATGATGGTGCGTAAAGTGTCGTTTGCAGTTGCAGGCGGAATCAGGGTGGTAACGCGGAATAGTTCATTTCGTCCCTCTATGGCATAAGGAATGCCGGGAGGGACTTTTTTCATCCCCTCCTCTTTGACCTGCGAAAAGCAATGGAGGTACTATCATGAAAAAGCTTCAGAAACTGGCAAAGCTGATGTCGGATCACACGGCTATAGTCGTAATAGCCTTTGCGGTGATCACATTTATCTATCCGGCATGGATGGGTTGGGTAAACCATGCCTGGTTTTCGGATTTCGCGACGAACCGTTTTACATCCCAGACCTTCATCATAGGTATCATAATGATGAGCATGGGAATGTCTATGACCACGGATGACTTCAGGATACTTGCAAAGAGGCCCCTCGATATATTCATAGGTGCTGCAGCCCAGTACTGTGTAATGCCATTCCTGGCCTATACTCTGGTACATCTTCTGCATTTGCCGTCCGATCTGGCACTTGGACTTATCCTTGTTGGCTGCTGTCCGGGAGGCGTTTCATCAAACGTGATGTCCTATCTGTGTCACGGTGATGTAGCCTTCTCGGTGGGCATGACCACAGCATCAACCATACTTGCCCCAGTAATGACACCGCTTCTCGTTTCACTGCTTGCAAGCGGAGCAACGGTAAGCATAAAGGCCTTTCCTATGTTTGTTTCCATAATAGAGACAGTCATAATCCCGGTAGCGATAGGTTTCGCATTGAATGCTACACTTGGAAAGAATAAGAAATTCAATGAATTCCAGAAGCTCATGCCGGCAGTCGCAGTCTTAGGACTAGCCTTTGTGGTTGGTGGAGTCGTGAATTCACAGGGATCGAGCTTCTTTACATCAGGACTTGTGATCTTTGCAGCAGTCTTCCTTCACAATGGACTCGGATATCTGCTTGGGTATGTGGTAGGAATATTCACAAGAATGAACAAGGCAAAGAGAAGAACTATCTCTATAGAGGTAGGCATGCAGAATGCCGGGATGGCAACAAACCTTGCAACTACCACAGCGCAGTTTGCCACGATGCCGAATGCGGCTATAATAGCAGCGGTCTCATGTGTATGGCATTCCATATCAGGAACCATACTTGCAGGCTTCTTTGCATGGCTTGATAAGAGAACTGAGGCAGAGGGAGCAGGTGTAAAAAAGGTAAAAGAAGCAGCATAAGTCATATAGCTTGAATTCAGAAGGGACAGTCTAAGTGACTGTCCCTTTTGCTGTTGACGAAAGTGCCTGACAGGCGTATGATAATCATTTAGTCAGCAATATTTTAGGAGAAAGTGTAAATGAGAGGAAACATAGTAAAGGCATTGACCCTTATAGCAGCCATTGTGACGGTTACAGCTTATGCTAGAAGCAGTAGCTCCATGGCAGAGGCAGCACCTAAGACTAAGAAGACAGTTACAGTTGAGCCCTCGGGTGATGAGAGCGGATGCTTGGACTTCAACGAGATAGCCGCCTACAGCGAGGAGGGAGGCTATAAGATAATCCTTAGTCCCGGGACATACTATATCAACGGCCAGCTGCGTCTTAACAGCAATACATATCTTAAGGCAGACGGGGCAAAGATAATAGAGGTCCAGAATGGATCCAGGCTTATTACCCAGCCCTATGACAGGAATGGCTATAAGCAAAGGAAGGGCTACGACAGTGTCCATGATATAACTATAGACGGCGGCACCTGGGCGGGGACAAAGAAATTCGCGGACTACGGAGTGAATATCAAGAATGGACAAAAGACAGGTCCTAATGTGATAAATTTCTGGCATGCCAGGAATATCACGATAAAGAATCTTTGTGTATACAATGCAGTAAATGCTCATTTGATAGAGCTTTGCGGTGTAAAAAACGCCCGCATCATCGGTTGTCACATAGGCTGTCGTAAGACTAAGGATGGAAGCCTGAAAAGAGGCTGTTCCAAGGGCGATATATACCGGGGTGCTATACAGCTTGATTTCTGCTCGAAGTCGGGCAACAGGCATTCAGAGCCCTTCGATGGAACGACCTGCCGCAATGTCACTATAAAGGACAATTATATCTGGTACAGGACAGGAATACAGATAGCGAATGATTCGTCAAAGACCACAAATGATGTGAAGGTAAAGGACAATATACTGCGCTGTAAATACGCCTGGACTAATGTCAGCATGAGAAAGGCCCGCGGCTTTAAGGAATCAGGCAACAAGAGAAAAAAGTATTAGTAATGAAGGAGACTGTAATGGATCAGGCAAAGAGGATAAACTATCAGCATACAGCAGCAAGCATAATAAATAAGCTAAGGGCCCGTCATATGGAAGGTTTCTACTGTGATGATTTAGGATCAGCCAAGGAGAAGGTAATAGAGCTAATAGAAAACGGCATGGATCAAAAGCCATCAAAGGGGCGGAGCGTGGCCTATGGAGGATCCATGACGATCGACAATACGGATCTTAAGGCTATGATTGAGGCAGCAGGGCATAAGCTTATAGTAAGGGAAGACTATAAGACACCTGAGGAGATGAGGGAGCTTAAGGCTCTTTCGGTAAACGCCGATTCCTTTATAATGAGTACCAATGCCATCACACTTGACGGTGAGCTTATAAACATAGATGGACGCGGAAACAGGCTATCATTTATGATATACGGGCCGGATCAGGTGATAATCCTTGCAGGGATGAATAAGGTCGTCACAGGGGTAGAGGACGGGATAAGGAGAGTAAGAAATATTGCTGCCCCTGCCAATACAGTAAGACTTGGCTGCGATACACCGTGTGCCTTGACGGGTCAGTGCGCAAACTGCCTTAAAAACACAATATGCGACCAGATAGTGGTCACAAGGGCATCCATGATACCGGGCAGGATAAAGGTAGTGCTTTTTGGCGAGGAAGCAGGATACTGATAAGTGAAAGGACATAAGGGAAATGCTAGGCATAGTTTTACATGAGCCGGAAATCCCGTTTAATACCGGAGCCATCGGCCGGACCTGTGTGGCTACAGGCTCATCGCTCCATCTTATATATCCACTGGGATTTGCGCTAAGTGATAAATATATAAAGAGAGCCGGCATGGATTACTGGTCCAGGCTTGATCTGCATAAGTACAATGATTATGAGGATTTTATAGAAAGACATAGTAATCTTTGCTTTAATAATGAGGGAGAGTCAGGCTCTAAAAAGCTCTGGTTTGCAACTACAAAGGCCAGACAATGCTACTCGGATGTGAGTTTCGGAAAGGATGATATGATCATGTTCGGAAAGGAGTCTGCCGGGATCCCTGAGGAAATACTGATAAGGCATCCGGATTCATGTATCAGGATCCCAATGATTGGAGAAACCCGTTCCCTTAATCTGTCGAACTCGGTTGCCATAGTGCTCTATGAAGCACTGCGTCAGAACGGCTTTGCCGGGCTTAACGAAAAGGGCCAGCTTCACCGGCTTAGCTGGGACTTAAGATAGTTTTTCTTGACATGTTTCTTCAAAAATAATAAGGTAGTAGCTGGCAGATTTCCGGGTGAAATCCGAATGGTTTTATGGAGGTAATAAAATGAGTGTTCCTATATGGATGTGTATCCCATTTGCGGGATTGCTGCTCTGTGTAGCGCTTTTTCCGCTTTTCGCAGGAGAATGGTGGGAGAAGCACGAGGGGTTGGTGGTCGCACTGTGGTCAGTTGCTGTGATAGTGATCTTCGGGGCCAGATTTGGCGCAGGCGCTGCTGTAAAGACCGTAGTATCATGTATAGCAAATGACTACCTGACCTTTATCATCCTTTTGTTCGGGCTGTACTGTGTAGCAGGAAATATTTCCTTTACGGGAGATCTGGCAGGCTCACCGGGAGTGAATGTCGTTCTGCTTGCTATAGGAACACTTCTTTCAAGCCTTATTGGTACGACAGGATCATCAATGCTTATGATCCGTCCTGTGATCAAGATGAATGGCTGGAGGAAGAGAAAGTCACAGATCATGATATTCTTCATCTTCCTTGTGTCAAATATAGGAGGATGCCTGACTCCTATGGGAGATCCTCCGCTTCTTATGGGATTCATGAGAGGGGTTCCTTTCTTCTGGAGCCTGCATCTATTCCCTGTCCTTATAGTAAATATGATCCTTCTGCTTACTATATTCTATTATATAGACAGAAAGGCCTACAGGGCTGATATAGCAGAGGGACGGATGCCGGATCTGCATTCTACGACTACAAAGATCAGCTTCAGCGGACTTCATAACCTGATTTTTCTCGTGATGATAGTGGCGGGAGTTATCCTGAGCGGATCTCTGCCGGGCATGAAGGCATTTCAGAACAGTGACGGCTCGGTAAAGGGTATATCACTTCCGGGAGGCGACACACTGGGGTGGCCATCGATCATAGAGGTGGCTATTATTCTTCTGGCTGCTTTTCTGTCATTTAAGACAACTGACAAGGAGGTCCGTACCAGGAACCATTTCACCTGGGGCGCTATCCAGGAGGTGGCAGTGCTTTTCATAGGTATCTTCCTTACCATGCAGCCAGCACTTATGCTTCTTAAAGACAAGGGAGGCGACCTGGGACTTACGACTCCTGTTCAGATGTTCTTCTCAACAGGGGCGCTCTCAAGCTTCCTTGACAATACACCTACATATCTGGTCTTCCTTACGACAGCAGGTGCTCTTGGGTTTAAGAGCGGACTTCATACGGCGCTTGGCGTGATACCGATGAAGATGCTTACCGCTATATCATGCGGTGCCGTCTTCATGGGAGCTAATACCTATATAGGTAACGCTCCAAACTTCATGGTCAAGTCCATGTCAGACGAGAACGGTGTTTCGATGCCATCATTCTTCGGATACATGAAGTGGTCAATTAGTATACTGATACCGGTGTTCATCCTTGATGCACTGATATTCTTCATTTAGAAAGGCGGTATTATATGTCAGACAAGAATGAAGCGATCAGACTCGCAAAGAGAATATATGACCTTGATGAAAAAGCCTATCGTGCTTCAGGCTCTGCCCTGGGCCATGTATATACCGGTGACAGGAAGGCCAGGATTGATGAGATCATAAGGTGCATGGAGACACCTGAGGTACGCTTTAACCTCAGGCAGCAGCTGGCTCTTATCGGAAACATGGCTCATACCATAGAAGACGACGATGAGAGAGAGAAGGTGCTGGGGGAGTACGAGGATGTGATAAAGGATTTTCATGAGTTCATCGATAAGAACGGCGGTCCTTCCGGTATCATGGATCCTATTATCGCAAGCTTAAACTCCCTTACCTTAAAGAACAGGATGGAGAAGCAGCATCTTATCATCTGCATCAGCCGTTCAAGTGCCTCAGGAGGAAGCCATGTGGGACTGGAGCTCGCTGAGAAGCTTAATATCGATTATCTGGATTCGCGCATAATTGAGAATATGATAAAAAAGCTCGAGGTGACGGAGGACATAGAGAAGGCTACATCTGAGATCCCTGAATCCGAGGGCAGCAGCGCTGATATAGATGAGGAGATTCTGTCTTTTGAAAACACATCAAAGATCAGGAAGTTTATCCACAGGAAAAACAGATATCACGGACTGAACTATCTGGATGCAAGCTTTTTCCGTATGACTGAGATCATCACGGCTCTGGCAAAGGAGCAGGATTTCGTTATCGTTGGTCGTGCTGCTGACAGGATTCTGACGAATAACAGGATTCCTCACATCAGCATCTTTATCACGGCACCTTTCGAGTCGAGGATCACCAGGGTTCAGAAGATAAGAGGCTGTGACAGAAGGACAGCCAGGAAGATTCTGAAGGCTGCGGATAATATTCATGCGAGATATTATAACTACTACACCGGTCTTAAATGGGGTGATGCGAATAACTATGACCTCTGCCTTAACAGCGCAAGCTACGGAATAGATGGCTGTGTAAAGCTTATCATGAACCTGCTTGAGCCGGTAAAGTAGGAAGAAACAGTAAAAAGGGAGCAGAGCTATGACTAGTAGCTCTGTTTTTTTGGATAAGCAGATGATATGCAAAAGAAAGGATTTCAAGATGAAAAAACGTATTTTTTCCGTGATCATGGCAATGGTCTTTTCTGCCACCCTTTTAATGCCTGTGGCTGCGAGGGCAGATGATTACTATGAGGACAGTGAAGGGGATTACGATTACAGTGATGATTACTCTATTGATGACGACTACAGTGATGACAATGACGACTATGATGAAGATGTGCCTGTCGACTATTCAAATGCAGCCTTAAAGGATACTGACCTTACTGTTCTGGCATCAAAGGACTGGGGGGATTCGTATACAGCTTCGGGACAGATTGAGATAACCGGACTTCCTGAGGGTTCATACGCAGACGACGAGGATATATCAAATATCACAAGCCAGAATCCCAATATCAAGGCTGACTCATACAGTCTTTCTATTTCTGAAAATGTGCTCGAGTTTGAAGTCGAGGGAACAGGAAGCACCACGATCTCATTTATGCTAGGGACAAAGCAGCTTTCGTTTCATCTTAGAATTCTGGTTCCACTAAGCATGAAATCAAATTCCTATGTGCTTACAAGGGGACATAAGGTAAAGCTTAAGCTCTCTGGTGATAAGAGCGGAGTAAAGCTTAAGTACCAGAGCCTTAAGCCTTCTGTTGCCTCGGTAAACAGCAGGGGTCAGGTAAAGGCAAAGAAGCCTGGCACAGCCGTAATAAGGATCACAGCTGATTATGGTGAGACAAAGGACTATATAGGTACTGTGATAAATGTGACAACAAGCAAGAAATCAGCTGTATTCAGATGGGCAAGAAGCTATGCTGCAAAGAGCAAATACAGTCAGGCTAAAAGGATGCAGAAGGGATACTATGACTGCTCGTCACTTGTCTGGAGAGCCTATAAGAGCAGAGGCATATCACTTTTGAATAAAAACTATGCGCCTACAGCAGCTGACCTCGCCAAATATCTGGTCGGAAAGGGCAGGAAGGTAGGAAATGCATCTTTAAGTAACTTCGATTCAGGAAAGTTCCAGATCGGAGATCTGATGTTTGAGACAGGTGCAAAGAACGGCAGATATGATGGGATCTACCATGTCGAGATGTTCGGTGGATATGCCCTTAATGATTTTGATGAAAGCGGAAAGCCGGAGTTATCCTATAATTTCGCCAACCTTCAGTATTATCCTAACTCTGCCAATATCATCTGCCGGCCTTAGACTGGATTTATTTCAAAAAAGGCTTGCATTTTTGGAGAAATGTGGTATAATACGACTCAATGCAGAGGGAACGGTTTTTGAGTTTAAGGGTTTCCATGCTTTGACTATGAATGCAAGTATGTACACGAGGTGATACTATGAAGTTTATGATACGTTTACACAGCCCTAAGGATGCAGAGGAGTTCGTAAAGATAGCATCAGGATACGATTATGATATCGATCTGAAGACCGGTGCTGCTTATCTTGATGCCAAGTCCCTTCTTGGAGTGATTTCATGTGCCATTGATAAGAAGGCAATGGTGATCTGCCCTAAGGGAGCGTCAGATTTCAGGAACAGCGTTGCGAAGTTTGCTGTAGCATAAGAGAGGCAGATGGCATAGGACCCTGATGGATTTCCATCAGGGTCTTTTTTTATTAAATTTAATATGGTTGTTTTTACAACGTAACAATCATGCAGACTCTGATATCCTTATATACGGAAAATCAATCACGAAATATCAGTGGAGGTAGAAATGGACAATCAGATGTTTTGTTATCAGTGTCAGGAGACAGCAGGATGCAAGGGATGCACAATATCAGGTGTATGTGGAAAGAAGCCTGAGGTAGCAAGGATGCAGGATCTTCTGATCTATGTGACTAAGGGACTTTCAGCTGTCACAAGCGCTCTTAGAAAGAATGGAGCAGCGATACCGGAGGATGTCAACCATCTTGTAACGGTAAATCTCTTTACAACGATTACAAATGCCAATTTTGATCTGGATTCGATAGAGGAGAAGGTTGTAAGGACTCTTGAGAAGAAGGAGGAGCTTCTGGCAGGACTAAAGGAGTCACAGAGGAAGAGCCTGCCTGATGCTGCATTATGGAATGGAGACAGGGAAAGCTTCGATGAGAAGGCAAAAGAGGTCGGAGTCCTTTCTACGAAAGATCAGGACATCAGGTCATTAAGAGAGCTTATCACATACGGATTAAAGGGACTTTCTGCATATACTAAGCATGCGAACGCTCTTTTAAAGGAGGATCCTTCTGTAGACGAGTTCATTCAGGAGACCCTTGCAAAGACTCTTGATGATTCTCTTACTGTCGATGATCTGGTAAAGCTTACTCTTGAGACCGGAAAGGCCGGAGTAAACGGCATGGCACTTCTTGATTCGGCAAATACCAGCACATATGGAAATCCAGAGATCACAAGTGTGGATATAGGTGTAAGGAATAATCCTGGAATCCTTATATCAGGACATGACCTTAAGGATCTTGAGATGCTTCTTGAGCAGACAAAGGGAACAGGCGTCGATGTCTATACACATTCCGAGATGCTTCCTGCTCATTATTATCCTTTCTTCAAGAAGTATGATAACTTTGCCGGAAACTATGGAAACGCATGGTGGAAGCAGAAGGAGGAGTTCGAAAGCTTCAACGGACCTATCCTTATGACCACCAACTGCATAGTACCTCCAAAGGATTCTTATAAGGACAGGCTCTTTACCACAGGTGCCTGCGGATATCCGGGATGTAAGCATATCGATGCTCCTTACGGACAGGAGAAGGATTTCTCTCCTATAATTGAGCTTGCAAAAAAGTGCAAGGCACCTGATCAGATAGAAACAGGTAAGATTGTAGGCGGCTTCGCCCATGAGCAGGTATTCGCACTTGCAGACAAGATAGTAGATGCGGTAAAGAGCGGTGCTATAAAGAAGTTTGTCGTAATGGCCGGCTGTGACGGCAGAGCTAAGTCGAGAAGCTACTATACAGACTTTGCAAAGGCTCTTCCAAAGGATGCAGTGATCCTTACCGCAGGCTGCGCAAAGTATAAGTACAACAAGCTTGACCTTGGGGATATAAATGGAATTCCAAGAGTTCTTGATGCCGGACAGTGCAACGATTCATATTCACTTGCTCTTATTGCCTTAAAGCTGAAGGAGATCTTCGGGCTTTCAGATGTAAACGAGCTTCCGATCGTTTATAACATAGCCTGGTATGAGCAGAAGGCAGTCATAGTTCTTCTTGCCCTTCTCTATCTGGGTGTGAAGAATATCCATCTGGGACCAACCCTTCCGGCCTTCCTTTCTCCAAATGTCGCAAAGGTCCTTGTTGACAATTTCGGCATAGCAGGAATCGGTAGTGTAGAGGACGATATGAAGCTCTTTTTCGAGTAAAAGGTAAAAATGTCCTGTCACTTTTTATTTCGTTGTGTTATAATACAAGACAGCAATGGCGCCCTGTGTCAGGGCGTCTTTTGCGGTTTATCAGGAATTAGAAAATACTTTTGAAGGAAAGGAACAAGATGAAACCTAAGGTATATATTGACGGGAAGAGCGGTACGACAGGACTTCAGATCTATGACCGGATTGCAGGAAGGGATGATCTGGAGCTTATGCTTATTGATCCTGATAAGAGACATGACGTAGAGGAGAGAAAAAGACTTATCAATTCTGCCGACATAGTCTTCTTATGTCTGCCTGATAAGGAGGCCATAAATGCGGTTACTCTTGTAGAGAATCCTAAGACAACCATAATTGATGCCTCGACGGCTCACCGTACATCAGATGACTTCGTATATGGATTTCCTGAGCTCTGTCCGGGCCAGCGTGAGAAGATAGCGGCTTCACACAGGATAGCTAATCCCGGCTGCCATGCCACAGGCTTTATAAGCATTGTTTCGCCTCTCATACAGTCTGGGATCCTTCCCCGCGACTACCCTGTAAGCTTCTTTTCTCTGACCGGATATTCCGGCGGCGGCAAGAAGATGATAGCCGATTACGAGGCCTCTGACAGACCAGAGACCCTTTCCTCTCCAGGTATCTATGGCCGAAGCCTCTGCCATAAGCATATACCGGAGATGGTAAAGTACACTGGGCTTTCCTATTCGCCGGCCTTTCTTCCTGTGGTCTGTGACTATTACAAGGGAATGGCCGGGACCCTTACCCTGCAGAACAGGCTCTTAAACGGTACACCTGATGCAAGGGGGATCTGGGAATTCTTAAGGAGCTTCTATGAGGGAGAGGTCTTCATCTCCGTAGCTGACTTTGAGGACAAGCCAGCTACCCTCTATGCCAATGAGCTTGCCGGAACCAACCTTCTGAAGATATATGTAAGCGGTGGCAGTGACTATACAGCAATCACCTCTGTATTCGATAACCTGGGAAAGGGCGCTTCAGGAGCCGCAGTCCAGAACATGAACATCGCTCTGGGACTCGATGAGACGGAGGGGCTTGTCTGAGCAGGTATTTATATAAATAATAACCGCCGTCCCTTTTTGGAGTGAACGGCGGTACTTTATGATCATTTACTTCCAATTCCTTTCATCACCATCTCCGCTGCCTTCTCTGCAAGCCCGTCGATATCAGTATCATCCGGATGAGACTTTCTGTAGTTCTCATATATCCCTGGTATGCAGTTCAGGTAGGCTTCTGTAAACCTGCCGTCCTTTGTGTCGGTGCAGTAGGGATGGAAGGCACTCTTTTCGGATGTAAAGATGGAGTGGAAGAACCGGTCTCTGAACGTATTGCCATCGTTTGTAAGGAGAAGGTTCCTGATCTGCGGATCAGCGGTTTCTAAGAACTCATAGATGGCTCTGATGTCAGAGACAGGGTCTTTCGTGAACCTGTCGGATAGGAGCGATGCGATGCTGTCTGCAAGAGAGCAGTCAGCTTTAATAGTGTCTGTCATGATGGTCCTTTCTGTCTGTTACTCTCCCCCTTAGGCTTTTTCTGGTTGTTACTATTCACGGCACCTCCCCAATCAGACCGCAGACCAACCGCGCTTACGCGCGTTTGCCGCATCTTCGATGCTAAAAGTCTGCGGTTGCTGGGGAGGTTCCTTTATGTGAAAAATGTTCTCGCCG
>DLDA01000015.1 GCA_002480925.1 Lachnospiraceae bacterium UBA7784
CTCTTATTGAACTGAAATGAGGACGAATCTACAGAAAAGGCCCCTCCCTCAGTCTCCACAGGAGTGCCGTTTGCTTTCATTGACTCGTCACGGCCCAGAGAAAGCGTAGAATAATCATCTGCAGGAAGATCCTGCCATGGATAATACTCAGTATAGGCATCCTCTGAATCCTTTGTCGCTGAGGTAAGCGGGGTATCGTCAGTGGACGAGAGTATACCCTTGTCCTCAAGGCCATTCAGATAGTCATTAGCCCATTTTTTTCTATCATCGATACTGGTCTTTTCTTTTAGAGTATCCTCAAACTTAACAGGCTCCTGGCCAGCCACATAGTATCCAAACTCACCCTTTCCTGGCGCCACCTCAAGGATATTATAGCTTCCTGATGGCCCAATGAGAGAGCTTATGATATTTTCTATACCAGGGAGGGAGGTCGCTGCCTTTGCCCTCATCATTCTAAGGTTTCTCCACTCTGCTGCTGTTGCTATCATGGAGGCTGCAAGTACCGCCGGCAGCACACGCTTTACGATTATCTGCTTTACTGACTTACCTTTCATTGACTTCCTCCAAATATGGGTCCTTTGCAAGTGTACTAAAATCTTTCGCCCAGACAGTACGTCCACGGAATGTAGTGTCTGTCACGTTCTTAAACTTCTTATCCCTCTTCTTAAGAGACAGTGTCATGGAAAACCTGTCTGCATAGTTTATCATAGGGCTGTCCTTCTGCACTGCTGATGGCTCCATTGATATCTCAAGACTGGCAGTAAATCCATTATCATCGAAATTCTCGCAGAGCTTCTCATAGCTTATAGATATATCTAAAGAAGCAGTCGCTGCCGCGCCAAGCGTCATCGGGCTTGTCTGCCCGTAATAGAGAGTCTTTGTAGTGCTGTCATACTTATAGGCATGTATGATATAGAGATTACCATTTGGATCATAGGTCCCCGTGGTATTATGTAGCTGTGATGAAGCAGTCTGATACTTTCCTGTGTACTCGACAAAGTATACAGGAGAGCTTCCGTCAAAGCTCACCCCAGCTCCGCTATTCGTTCCGCCTACTACCGCAGCCGAGCTGTCTATGGAATTCTCTGACATCTGCTCGCTTACCTGCTTGGATGCCTGTGAGAGGCTTACGCTTCTCTGCAGATTGGAGTAGGTGTTGGCCGAGGTGATCATGAACTGACCGCAGATCAGGATGATAATGGTCATTATAGCCATTGAAACCACAAGCTCCAGCAGAGTGAAGCCTCCGTTGTCCTTTAATGATCTTCTTTTATTAGCTGCCATAGTCGCCTCCGTTTACTTCCTTACCATATCGACTCTTCCGGTAAGGCCTGAAATAGTAAGATCATAGGTCACTCCACCGCCCGTAATAGTGATGGTCCGGGTTTTTGAATCAGTAAGCGTCTTACTCGAATCATAGGAGCTTCCTGTATAGAAGAGCTTGGGAGCTCCGCTTCCCTTGTCAAAGGCGATGTAGAGACTATCACCTAAGAGATCAGTAGAACCGTTATTGAACTTCACATTTACCTTTCTCGTCGATACGGTTTCCGTGTCAAGCTTACTGCCATTTACATAGAAATCAGCACTCAGATCATCTCCTCTGCTTATTACCATATAGGTCCCGGTGTTTCCACGGGTAAGAGCATACTGCTTGCCGGTCAGAAGAGCATCCCTGGTATTTGCGGCTGCCTTCTTGGCTGCTGTTGCCTGAACCGGATTTATCGAAGCGATTATCACTCCAGTAAGGACTGCGATTATCGCAACGACAATCACTATCTCTATCAGTGTAAAGCCGCTGTCAGTCCTTTTTCCAGTTCTCATAGGTCACGTCCTCCCATTTATTTGTCTCAGATGAAGATGTGCTGCCATGGGCTCCTCTCCAGAGATCTGTTTCCTTAAGGGCCTTAACACCAAGATTCTGTATCTTCATTTGTTGAGTTACAGAAATATCAAGTGTTCCGGAGCAAAGTACAATTCCCTCAAAGTTACCACTGATCTTGACATCTCCGTCTACAACAAGTACATAATTGCCCTCGCTGTAACCACTGTAATTCAGATCACCATAATAAGCACCTACAACAACATCATGCCCATTTTTATCATATACATGATTATTCAGCTTAACCGTCACAGGTGTATTTGAGCTTTCATTCTTACAAAGCTCGTGAAGCTTCTGTACATCTATAAAGGTATGGAATGGTGTCGAATTCCCGTCTGAATTCAGGTTCAGCGTATCTGAAAGCTTCCTGTAATTCTCATTATAGGTCTTTGCCTCATCATCTGAGCTTGTGCCTCCACCGATCACATTATATTTCCCTTCCTTACCCTCAATGGTGGTCCCGGCCGAACGGACAGAGGCCCCCTTTGTATCAAAGCCTATCAGATCAGCATAGCCTGAGATATAGGAGCTTACCTCCTCCTTATTGTTTTCAAAGTAATCCTTGAAATAAGCGTTGGCGTTCTGCTGGGCTGTCCTCTCTGTTGTATCCGTAAAGTTCAGGAAATAGTACCTTACGCACTGACTGTCATTGCCAGGTGTATTGTAGGTAAGAACCTTTATACCATCTCTACCAGTGATACCATAATATGACAGAGGCTCTGAAAGCTTATCTGTCTTTTTAGTAAACTTTGCCGAATCGATCGATGCAAGCGCCTTGTCCCGACTCACATCATTTGCCTCATCATCAGCAGTACTTATGATCCTCGGATTTGTAAACTGATCAGTACTTCCATCCTTTGTAGCAAAGAAGCTGTCAGGGACAAGATAGGCAAGCTGCTCGGACCTTGTCGTTATAGATGAGCCCATCCCCGAACTCTTGTCAGTAGCTGTCGATGACTCTGTCACAAAGCTCTTTCCGGCAATGGTAAGACTTGAAATATTGCTGATATCAAGGGTACCCTGCTTATTGAAGATTATGGAGCTTGAATCCATAGGGCTATCACTCTTTTTCCCATCAAAGTCAAGACCATTTCCGAAGCCGTAATAGTTTCCCTTTAATGTCGCAGTTCCACCTGTCCCGAAATCCAGATCATCTCTCATGTAGATATGAGAGCCATCATATGATTCAAGAGTCGAGCCCTTATTCAAATTTATATTATTTACCCAGAGGCTGGAACCCTCATTTAAAACTATGTGACCTGCCGGATCATTAGAGGTGGCAAATGAGATATCTCCCGAGGTCCTCTTATCAGATGAGCCATGACTTTCAGCAACAAAGGTATCATCATTATTCATATGGCCAATCCTGGTGCGACCGACTATAAGTGTCTGATTCTTATTTACTTCCAGTTTTCCTGCTCCAAATACTACCTTCCCTGCATATCCACTGCCTTCAAAGGTACTGTTGGCCGGATTACGACCGGTCTCTCCGTATCTGTAGAGACGAAGCCCCTGATCAGCAATAAAGTTATAATTCTTTAGTGCATCATTAAAACCTACATACTTAGAGCTTATAGAGGCTGCCGGAATTGTCAGCCTGAAATCTGTAGTTATCTGCTCCTCGTATCCATTCCTCTTATAGACCAGACGGACTCCACGAAGGATTATGTCGTTGTTTTGGGTCACATAGACGCTTCCAGTATCACTATTTTCTGCACCATCTACCATTGCAGAAAGCTTGTATTCCGATCCTCTGCTTATCCTGCCATTTAGGAAATCATCAAGAGCAGCTACGCTGTATTTTGTTGGATTAACTGCCCCTTTAAGCCCTGTAGCCGCTTCCGGAAAAAGGATCTTTCCGCTATCGCCCTTTGCCGATGTCACTATATCAGCAAGATAAGCGTTTGCAAAGGTCGCCTTATTGGTATCCTGATCCTTGCTGAAATTCTGCAGAAGGCCCTTGTATCCGGCTGCTATGGCATCGGAGTTCACCTCTGAGAGACCCTCACGTATAAGCTCCATACCTGTCTCTGCCGAGCTGAAGGTCTTCTCGCTCTTCCTCTGGCTGTATCTTAATATCACTGATGTATAGCTGGAATAAAGTATGGCAAGCCCCAGCAGCATGACCACAAACATCACAACAACGACAAGAACCAGAGAGTTCCCGCCGTTATTACCCTTAAGTATCCTTAGTATTCTCTTCTTTCCCTTTTCCCGTTTCATCTCGTTCATATAATAACCACCTGCTTATCCGCGCTTTATACCAGTAAGTGTATATCTGGGCTCTATATTTGAACCTGACGCAGTATAATAACCATTGCTAAAGCCATATGAGCCTCCAGCTGCAGCAAGCTGCAGGCTGTCATAGATACGGATAGTGACACTGTAGAGATGCTCCTCAGCCTTCTGGCTGATCAGATGCTTGAAGCTATCATCCTCCGACCCGTCCACATACCAGACGTCTACCACCGGATCCGTTGATGATGATGTCCCGCTTAGCCTTGAGAAAAAGCTCTGAAGCTTACTCTCATCTATATCATAGAACTTTCTGAAGTCATATCTACCTGGAAGAGCCGTCTCAAGATCATCCTTAAGTCCCATATTGGTATGCACAAGAAGGTCAGGCTCAGTGGTACCATCATGATTCTCAAGAAGCCTTACCCTGCCTCCGTATGTCCTTGTATCATCACCATTCTGCTTTACTATATAGACGTCACCCTTGACCCTGTCAAGATTGTCTATTATCACATCCTCCTTGTAGGTCTTCTCCGTTGACTGATAGAAAGGCTGATAGCATACAAAGAAATTGATTGGGGCAGTGACCGGCTTCCCGTCCTTCATATATTTGTACTTGATGCTGGAAAAGGAGTCGTCAAGAAAGCCGGCCTCCTCTCCTGCAGCAAGACTCGTTATAGCCCCGTTAACAGTCTTTTTGGTAGTCACGGAGATAGTCTTTGTCGTACTATCGTAGGTAGGATATGCGTAAAGGCGGATCATGTGCTTCTCGTGAATATAGGTGATATCATAGCAGTATGCCACAACCGGCTTCACATATGTCTCCTTATCACCATCAGGTCCCGAGACATCTGTAGTGAAATGGACATAGATTCTTCTCTTCTGCTTTATTATAGTATCCTTACTGGAAATAGTCGAAAAAGCAAGCTTATCAGGATCGATACTTGAGTCAGTCGGCTGGACGAAGATATTGTCAAAGGACATAGGCTGGGTCCTGAGCTTCTCATTCATATCTGAAATGGATGTTCCTTTTACAAGGTCAGCAATATTTCCGGTTAACGCCGAATCATTTCCAAGCCCTGCCTGGATAGTGACAGCTGCCGAATACTTAGTAGTACCGTTCTGATAGATATTTGGTATAGCCAGATAGACTATGTCTCCGTGGTTGTCGTTTTTCTTTTTATTGCTGCCGGTCCAACCGTTATTTATCACAGAGTTTTCTATAGTTGTATCAGGAGCTGTACCAAAATAAGAAAGGAGCTTCTCATATCCCTTCCGTTTGTCATCATCTGGTACAGCATTTGGATCTGTATTTTTCTTGTTCTCTCCTCTGGCCCATTTGAAGAAATAATCGCCGGGCTTGTCCTTTATCTTCTCGTATACTGTCTGTGCAGCCGCATTCTGGTCGGCTGTACGCTTGGACTTGGAAACCGACCCTGACGATACGACAAAGGCGGTCAGAAGCGGAGCAATGATGATGGCAAGGATAGCCACCGACACTATCAGCTCCAGCAGGGAGAATCCGGCATCGCCGGATACTCCTGCCTTATATGTTTGTCTGTCTCTCCTTGACATGATCCATTCCTCCTTGCCATAACCCCCGTGTATTACTGTGATGCTCTGGTGCCGAACGGGTTAGCGACTCCTGTATCAACCTCAGGTATATCATGCTCTGTCTCAGGCGCATCCTTGTAGGTCGTGTAATAGGAGTTGACAGATACAGAAACATCCAGATTTCTCTCCTCTGCATTATAGTCGGCTGTGATAGTATCGAAGCCCTTAAGAGTATCCTGGTCAAAGATGTAATCCATGCCGTCCTTGAACTGGTCGTAGTCCATCTTGACCGATAAGGTCATAGGCTTCTTATAGACTGTCATATCCACCTGTCTCGACGGATCATCTATAGTATCCTCTGTCACACTCTTGAACTGCTCTACTGTGACCGGATCAGAGAATGTCGCCTCTGTCACATCCACACCAAGGTCCTTCTCGAATCTCTTTGCGAATACCAGCTCATCCTCGGTAAGAACCTCTGTAGGAAGTGTAGGGAGGACTGCACTGATATTGGCCTTGGCTGCCTCTATACCGTCTATATACTCCTGCTTGTTGGCCTCGTATTCCCTCAGCTTGTCTAGCTCAGGCTGAAGCTGGGCTATCTGCTGGTCTGCCTCATCCTTCTTGTTGGTGAAATTCCTGTATACCAGAAGGTAGCATAACAGAAGAACCAGAATACCTGCTAATACTATAAGTATCTTTAAATCTCTTTTAGAAAGTGTTGCCATCCTGTTTCTCCCCTTTCTTACTGATCGGAGCTTCCCGATGAGGAGCTGCTCGACTGTGAACTACTTGATGATGAAGAGCTGCTCGATGATGAGGAGCCTGTGTCTGTCGTAGTGTCTGTCTGGTTCTCGATTCCTGCCGCCTCGTTTCCTGCCATAGATCCGTCATTAGGGAATATACAGGTGATCTCGAAGCTAAGCATCTTGCCGCCTCCCTGACTCTCCTGCTCGGTGACGGAAGGAGTTGTCACGTCTGTGACCTTGATCGAATCGAAGTCCCTGAATGTATGGATAACATTTGCCGCGCTATCCATATCATTCTTGGTCTCACACGACAGAACCACATTGGTCTGGGTGCATGAAGCCGAGAGGAAGAGAAGGTCTGAAGGCATCCTTGACTCTACCTCCTCGAAGAACTTTCTCATATTGGCATTATTGCCGCCTGCGTCCTTCTTTATAACATCTATATCGTCAGAGTTCTTCGAATAAAGAACATATCTGTCATAAGTTTCTTTGGCTGGCTTCAATGCCTCCATCTCGGTCTTCATGGACTCGAGCTCTCTTTTGGAACTGTTGTACTGGAGGACTGAGAAAAGTCCGAGGATTATGCCTACTGCCGCAAAGATGACCGCAACAGCTATAGCGGTAGCAAAGGAATCATCTGTGCCTGCCGCTCCCTTCTGGCCTCTGGCAAGAAGATAGGCATCAGGTATCAGATCCACAGGATCGATCACACAGCCTGCAACTCCTGAGTAGCATGCGATCTCAGCGCTTCCGTTTACTATAGGAGAAAACTCCTGGATGTTCTCCATGAAGGCTGTATCTATACCTGTGCTATCCTGTATTGCCTCACGTAGATAAGGCAGATGAGCACATGGCCCTAACAGCACGATACCGTTTACAGGCTTGTTCTTTGTCGTATGGACATAGTCACAGGCGCGGCCTATGGATGAGATAACTCTCTCTAGCAGCTGCTCAGCAGTATCTCTCTTAATCCGTCCAGCGGCCTCTGGTGAGGTCAATGCCTTGTAGATCTCGAAGTATTCTCCCTCACCCTTTCTCTCCTGATCAAGGACAGGCTCTATTAGCTCATCGCCTCCATAGGTGAAGGATCTCTGCATCACATAGCTTCCATCCGAGAGGAATGTACACTCTATCCTCTCAGGAGCTATATAAGCATAGCAGACGCTTCCGTTTATAGGAGCGCTCCTGAAGGTCTGTAGCAGGGCATTATCGGATGAGTCTATTATCTTTATATGGACTAGCATCTTCTGGGCCAGTCCCACGTAGGAATTCAGAAGGTCCTTAGGGGCTGCCTTGAGGATGACCCTGACCCCGTCCTGCTGCTTTGGAGCTGACTTGTCTTCGGCTTCCTTATTCTTATCCTTATCCTTTTCCTTTACTCTTACTCTTGGAGCCACAGCTGGCTCATCGTCAAGGATGGAATATGTCAGCTTGTACTGCTTCATATCCACCGGGAAATAATCGTCGGAATTCGCTTCTATCATAGAAGCTATCTGCTTGTCACGAAGTCTCGGAAGAGTGATCTCCCTTGTAGCGATCTTCGAAGATGAAATACAGAAGTTTACATCGGATACGTTCTTAAGACCATGCGCCTCAAGCTGGGCCATGAGCCCCTTTGAGAAGCCATCTATATCTTCTATCTTTCCATCGCTTACGCTTCCAAGCGGAGTAGGAAACGCAAAGTGGTCTGTAATTGCGTTGTGTCTTCCCTTCTTTGCTGTCCGGCAGACAAGGGTGATCCTATCTCCCGGCTGGATATTGACTGTTAGTGCCATGTTTTCTCCTTCTATCTTTTATATTATCTTACCGCGCTCACATATGCGAAGATCAGATCTGATCCAAACAGAGCGTTGACCCCGATGCCCAATGCCAGATAAGGGCCCATAGCCAGTACCTTTCCTGCTCCACTTACCTTCATCCTGATCAGATGTATCACGCTGCCGACTATACAGCCGAGGAAAAGTGAAAGAATGGTAAGCTTCCATCCCAGAAAGAGGCCAGAGGCTGCCATAAGCTTCACGTCTCCTCCTCCTATCCCTCTTCCCTTTGAAATAAGAAGGATAAGAAGCATGGCTCCGCTCACTGCGCAAAGTCCGATCAGATGGGTTATAAGTATATGGACCGGACCTATGCCCTCGCTGTCTATCAGAGAATCTATATAGCTCCTGAAGTGTCCGGTGTCATTTCTTCCCATAAAGAAGATGAACTTGAAGAGCGGACTTACCTCATCTCCTGCACACTGGTAAAGGAAGGAATGAATCATTCCCCGCTTAGTCACTGAGCATATAAGCTCTGAAACAACCTTTACCACTGCAAGTATCATTATAAAGACATTGATACCGAACGGTATCTCCATAGTACGGGCATCTATCACCGCAAGCACTATAAGCGCTGATAAAAGTCCTGCACAGAGAATCCCCATCATCGATAAGCCGTATCTGTAAAAGCAAAGCCCCCAGAGGGCTCCATTGGCCGCCTCTATAAGCGGATACTGTACGCTAAGCTTCTCTTTGCAGTATCTGCATCTGCCCCGCAGGAAGACAAATGAGAGGACCGGAAACATATCATACCAGGCCAGCTCATGTCCGCAGCTCATGCAGTGGGATCTCGATGAAACGAAATTCTCGCCTTTGGGTATCCTGTATATCAGTACATTCAGAAAGCTTCCAACGCAAAGCCCCAGAAGAACTGTCACTATATATCCTAATACTTGTTCCATTTCTATCAATCTTCCTCCATCAGATATTGTCGAGGGCAGATACCATCGAGCCCATAGGAAGAACGATAGCGAATACTATTGAACCTACTATTCCTGCAAGGATAAGGATCATCACAGGCTCCATCAGAGCTATGAGCTGCTCCGTGGCCTCGCGGACCTCCTCGTCGTAGTAGTCTGCTACCTTGTCGAGCATTCCGTCGATATTACCTGTATCCTCTCCAATACCTACCATATGGTGCACCAGAGGCGGGAACACTCCATGCTCCTTCAGCGGTGTCGCAAGTGACGATCCGACTGAGACGGCCTCGCGGCACTTATTTACTGCATCCTCGAATACCAGATTCTTCATGGTCCCGGCTACAATATTGAGTGCATCTATCATCGGTATACCCGATGCCAGAAGAGTCGCCAGTGTACGGGTGAATGAGGCAGTATTCTGCTTTACTGCAAGTGACTTGCCCGGAAGCTTGAGCTTCAACTGGTCGAGCCTGTAGGCTCCTTCCCTGGTCGTCCGGATAAGCTTTAAGCTTACGAAAATGGCTGCTATCACTGTAAATATTATATACCAGTAGTTCCTGGCGAAATCCGAGGCGTTCAGCACAAAGGTCGTAATGGCAGGCATCTTCCCGCCAAGCTCTGAGAGCATCTCCTTGAACTGGGGTACAACCTTTACGAGTAATACTACTATTACTATAAAGGTGACTGACAGAAGCATGATCGGGTAGATCGACGCCTTCTTGATCAGGGCCTTTAGCGCATGCTCCTTCTCGAACTGCTTTCCCATTCGTTCGAATGACTGGGACAGGGCTCCTGATTCCTCACCGGACCTTACCAGGGTGACAAAGATCCTTGAGAAGCAGTCAGGATGATCAGCCATGGCGTCTGCAAGTGTCGAGCCCTTTTCTATCGATTTCTTACAGTCGAGTATGGCCTGAGTCAGTCTCTTGTTATTAGTCTGTTCTGAAAGCATCTCCAGAGCCGATATGACCGGAACTCCGGCGTCGACTATCGAAACGAACTGTCGGCAGAAGACTGACATATCTCTCGGCGACGGCTTGCCGCCGATATTTATATTTACATTTGAGTTCAGAGCATTGGCCTCCTCGAGGGAGATTATAGTATTCCCCTGTGCCTTAAGCTCTCCTATGGCCAGCTCCTTTGTTTCAGCATCCATGCTGCCCTTGAGCTGCCTTCCGTCCTTCCTGATTATAGTGTAATTATATGTACCCACACTATTCCTCTTTACTTTCTATAGCCTGTTTCCCTACTGCTTTCCGTCTCCGGGAAGCCTCCAACAATATTTTATAGAATTTTAACACAATCTAAAGGATTTGTTAATACTTTATTCTAAAAAAAAGTTAATTTTTCGAAGTGGTTTCTAGTCCGGGCCTGTTCTTCACTATCGAATCCGGCGGTATGACTCCCCTGATCAGTGACAGCGGATAGATATTGGTATGAGGTCCGACTACGCTGCCAGGGTTTAGGACTGTATTGCAGCCGACCTCGACATAGTCTCCCAGCATGGCTCCTATCTTGCGAAGACCTGTCTTGATCTCCTCTCCTGTCGAAAAATCCTTTATGACCACATCGGTACGGTCACTTTTTATATTGCTGGTTATGGATCCGGCCCCCATATGAGCATGAAAGCCCAGTATGGAATCCCCGACATAGTTGTAGTGAGGGACCTCGACACAGTCGAAGATTATGTCATTCTTGATCTCTGTCGAATTGCCGATCACACAGCCTGCTCCTATCAGGGCATTGCCCCTGATAAAGGCGCCAGGCCGGATCTGGGTGTCAGGCCCTATGATGCATGGCCCGATCACGGTGTTTGTAGCCTCATTTGCAAAGACTGCGCTCCTTGCTATATAGATATCATCCCCCCTGTCCTCATATATGTCCTTATCAAGTGATGGTCCCATCTTCCTGATGAAATCTCCTATGGCCGGAAGCGCCTCCCATGGATAGACATATTTCCTTAGCAGATCAGAGGCCAGAGTATGGTTCAGATCATACATATTCTCTATTGTACAGTTCATTGATCCCTCCAATATATTTATTCAATATTCTTTTGTCATTATACCACGCTAAAGTCACATAAACAATGGAGCTTATCAGCGGAGAAGGCTTGCAAACCTGCTCTCGGTCGCATAATCAAGCATTTCGTACCAGACTACTATCCTGTCAGGCGCCTGCTTCCTTATCTCTGAAAGAAGGCTCTTTCCTCCGTAGTAGCGCAGGTCTATAAGCACTATCCTCTTATAGCTCCCGCAGAGATAAGGAACTGCTGAGTTGGCATAGGAATCCTTTATCATAAGCAGCACCGGGCCGGTCTTCACGTCCTTATTGGTGATCACCGCAAGTCCATGGTTTCCTCCCATATATACACTATACTTGTCGGAGGTAAACAGATACTCAGGCTCATATATGCTTTTTGACCGTTTGATCCTGCCAAGCCTGCCGTCGTATCCGTACCTGTAGACAGCCGACAGCTCAGGAACCTTTGACGGGGTCTCGATATTATCGTATTTCGCGTCATAGAGAGGAGCCTTTTTGTAGAGTGATCCACGGAAATTGCTGCCGACCGTGACCGGTGAGTAATAGTCATAATCCATCAGGTCAAGCCCTCTCGACCTCTGGTAGGATCTGGCCGCAAAATAGGCTCCCATGCTGTTGTAATGATGATCTGTGTCAAAATACTTCTCCTGCTTCTGATCAAAGAAGGCCTCCAGAGATATAAGATTCATCCTTTTGTCCCCTCTTATATCCTTCCATACCTGCCTTGTCATATGGTCATAATCGAGATAAGGCGCAAAGGCCGGCAGCTGGTCCTGCTCGGCAGAGCCCTTCGGCGGGATAAGGCACAGATCGAGCGTCTTTCCCGTCTTCTCCGCAAAGACCTTTAGTATCCTGGTATTAAGCGAAAGCCTACTGTCGCTGTAGCTGTTGGCCGTCTCCATCTTCACATAGGTCCCGTTGTCATTGAAATAGGTTCCATTACGGTCACGTCTCCCCATAATGGCATCTACAAGGACCGAGACCCTGACTGCAGGCTTTCTGATATATGACTGGTCCTTCATTCCCTCCTCGAGCTTCTTCTGATAGGTTCCATCCTTATAGCCCTTAAATGAGAAGACCGGAATGGTGCTAAGCGTACGGTTTTCCAGATATGAGACTTTCATCGGGGCATGAAGCTCTGACAGAAGTCCTGTTATAGCAAATATTACAAAGAATACTACAATGTAGAAGATATTATTCGTCTTTTTCATAGGCTAAAACCTGAAATACAAAAAGGGATTAAATCCGCCTGAAACCAGAACCATTATTGACAGTCCCGCAAGTATGAGCGATACGACCATCTGCAGATCCGATATCTGACCAGCTCCATGCCTCTTCGAATGAGCCTCCACTACCGAAAAGATCCTGTGTGGTAAGGAGGTGGCTCCTACTATGCCGACAAGCAGGATAGGAAGTGAGGCTCTCAAAATATATAGAGTCCTGTAGAGCCCTGAGGCATGACCGCCAGCCGATGAAAATCCGGCTGCCCAGGATAGTGGTGAGAATAGCTTTCCAAGATAGATACAGGCCTCGTTAAGATCTGTATGGGAGAAAAGTATCCATCCGGCCACGACCAGAAGCATGGTCACTATATTCCTGATGAAGCCAAGCCCGTCCGGAAGTCTCCTGTAAGCCTTCAGCATGAAGAGCTTTTCTATCATAAGAAGGGCGAAATAATAGAGTCCCCAGATTACGAAATTCCATGAGGCTCCGTGCCAGAGTCCGGTAAGTGACCAGACTATAAGGAGGTTTATGAGCTGCCGTGGAAGTCCCTTGCGGTTTCCTCCGAGTGGTATATAGAGATATTCTCTAAACCATGACCCAAGAGTCATATGCCACCTCCTCCAGAACTCCGTTATGCTTCTGCTCTGGTAGGGGTAGTTGAAATTCTCAGGGAAATGAAATCCAAACATCTTTCCAAGCCCTATAGCCATATCGGAATATCCGGAGAAATCAAAATATATCTGGATAGTATATGCTATGGCAGAAACAAGAACCACAGGTCCTGTCAGATTGTCGATATGGATACCTTGAATAATGGTATAGATCTCGCCTGCCTTGTTGGCGATCAGGACCTTCTTGGACAGGCCAATTATGAATCGATAGATGCCTGTCGCTATATCGGATGGATTCTCCCGCCTTTCGTCCACCTCCCCGGCTATATCTGAATATCGGACAATAGGCCCTGCTATAAGCTGGGGAAAAAGACAGACATACATGCCGAAGCTTATCAGATTCCTCTGGGGAGAAATCCTGCCCCTGTAAACATCTATGGTATAGGACATGGTCTGGAAGGTATAGAATGAGATCCCGACCGGAAGCGCTATGTCAAGAAGTCCGATCGATGTGCCAGCGAAAGAATTGATAGCTGAAATAATGAAATCCGTGTACTTGAAAAAGCCGAGGATTGAAAGATTCCCGGCTATCGAAACTAAAAGGACCAGCTTCATCGCTCCTGTCCTCTCCCTTGTGCGGAAATAGCCGATAAGCCTTCCGTTCACATAGTCGAAGACGGTCGAAAAAATCATTATAAAAATATATACCGGCTCTCCCCAGGAGTAAAACAGAAGAGATGCCGCAAAAAGAAAGAGATTCCTTAGCCTTCCCGGGCATAGATAGTAGAGGATAAAGACTGCCGGGAGAAAGATACAGAGGAATACCATACTGGAAAATACCATTTTCTCTCCTACTTCACTGCCCTTACAAAGCTTTTCTCCAGCTCTGAGGCTCCCTTCCCTATGAACAGACCCACCGTTCCGTTCTTCTGCGAGATCAGATAATCCTTTACCAGCTCTACCTGATCAGGAGAATACTCCTGCATGGTCCCCTCCCTTGTCTTCACATGATCCTTAAGGGAGCTCATAAGCCAGGCCGTATCATCGACATCCTTAAGTGAAACCACAGCTATCTCAGGAGCTGTGCCGTCAGATGAGTATGCATAATAGAATGAGCTTACCTTGTCATAGTCAAAGTCGCAGAGAGTGGAAAAATTGATATCCGCATCCTTCTCAGTTGAATCAATGGTCTTCATGTCCGGGAAGCCCTTGGCCTGGGCTGTAAGCCTCTTTCCTACAGACACTGCATCTGCCCTCTTCTGCCCGGCACAGGCAGCGAGGCAGGCAAGGCAGAGAGAAAATGTAAATATGATCGCAATACTCTTTCTCATAGTTACTCCTAATTGATGATCTTTGTCTCTGTACCATTTCCTTCAGGTTCTGCATCATCACTACCTGACGGCAGTCCCAGCTGATCCCTTGTCACATCCACTCCGAATGCCCTGCTTATGGCCTGCGCCAGCTTCTTACTCTCCTTAGATGTAAGTGTAGTCCCGCCATTAGATGAAGAGTAGTCGCTTATGAAGATACCAAGGATATAGCTGTCATTTTCTCCGTTATACCATGCTCCGCTAATATTTAGTGTAGCATATCCGCTGCTCTGCAATGCTGCGTTAAGTCCGTTTACCAGAGCATCAGCCTTGCCAAGGTCATCAGAGCTATACTTTTTCTTGAATGAGAAATATCTGCTTCCCCTCTCAGAGGCCTTTTTGTCAAGCTCCTTCTTTATCGCAGGTACGACAGAATAGAGATCAGCTACCTGATCGTGATTCTGTACTGCATATGTGTACTTAATCCCGTCGGCTGCCGGAAGAGCTGTCTGATCCCAGTCATGGCCGGTCTTGGCGGTTGCATCTGTCATATTGAAATTCTGGTACTCGCATTTGCCGCTCACATCTGTATATACATCCACATGATACCAGTTGCCGTCATCAAGCTTGACCAGATCCCAGGAATGATAATCATTGTGGACTATTCGACATTCTATGCCAAGCATCTGCATGAACATACGGAAGGTAGTCGCATATCCTACGCAGACTGCCTGACGAGAGACAAGCACTCCCTGAGGAGTAAAGTCAGATCCACTTGCTGCCGGAAGTGATACCACAGTAGACTGACCCTGTCCTATGTTTTGATACATCCACCTGTATACGGCCAGCTCCTTATTATAGTCCGAATCTCCGTCCTTTATGATCTTCTTCAGGATATCAGACGCAGTCTTTAAAGTCTTCTTATCATCGTCGCTTAGCTTGCTGTCATCTCCCTTTCTGTAGGCATCAGATATATCCTTTGTCGAACGGATCTCATACTGTCCTCCGACCTTATAGCCGTCTTCCTTATATGAGCTTTTCTTCTCGGCCTCCTTAGCCTGCCTCCTAAGCTCTCTGGTAATGAAACTATTAACCCTCTTTGACTGGGCAATATTTACACAGAGACCAGCTGAGGATACTACAATAGCGGCTGCTAAGGCTGTTGACAGAAGCACCAGGGTTCTTTTCTTCATGACTTCTTTCCTTTGAAATAATTAAAACAGTTTCCGTATAACATATAACACCGCGAAAAATGCTATTTCCGCGGTGTTTCGTTTGAGATTATTATAGCACAGATACTGTTCCTGCGTGTGCTTTTTATTTAATGTTAATATTTGAATATGTTCATATCCTCATCAAGCAATTTAGCTATATCCTTAAGATCTCCGGATGACTCCTCGATCTCGTCGGCTATACTAGTGATTGAAGATACCGATGCTGATGATTCCTCTGTGCTTGCGGCATTCTCCTGAGCTATAGCAGAAAGCGAGGATACTGTCTCTACGACCTTCTTCCTGGCTTCATCCATCTTATTCATCTTTCCTGTGATCGTAGTAACAGCTGCTATCGATTCATCGATACCTGCCGATACCTGACCAAAGGCCTCCTTTGTCTGATCGACATTCTCAGACTGCTGCTCGATTATCTCCTTAACGCTGTCCATAGTAGAAACTGCCTGATCCGAATCCTTCATCAGTTCCTCTACTATCTGCTCTATCTGCTGGGCTGACTCGGATGACTGATCGGCGAGCTGCTGGATCTGTGAAGCGACAACCGCAAAACCTCTTCCGGCCTCTCCGGCTCTTGCAGCCTCGATCGAAGCATTAAGAGAAAGAAGATTTGTCTCATCGGCAATATTGGCAATGATCGAGGTTGCCTCCCTGATCTTGCCGGCTGACTGGTTTGTGGTCCTTGTCTGCTCCGCTATCTGGTTGATACTCTCCTTTGTCTTCTCGTTTGTAGCTCCGAGCTGACCTAATATATCAAGTGCTGACTTATTGGAATCCTTAATCTTCTGGGCTGTAGAATAGAGCTCATCGACCTTCTGATTGGCCTCCTCTATCATATTTCCGATAGTGATGACATTCTCAGAGGCTGACTGGGTCTGGCTGGCCTGAGAGGTGGCTCCCTGAGCTATCTCGTTTACAGCTGTATCGACCTGATTCGTGGTCTCGTTCATATCGGTAGCATGCTTATACATACCGTTCGACGAGTCAAAGAGCTTTGACGACTGGTCCTTGATATTGGAGATGACCTCTATCAGTCGCTTCTGCAGATTGATTATGGATCTTGCCATAATACCGAACTCATCCTGTCTGGCAGCCAGCTTCCTGCTGTCCTGATCAGGGCTGAAGTCGAGGTCGGACATCTTGTCTACGAACCTGGAGAGCTCTCCTATCGGACGCATGGCGACTACAAGGAGCAGAGCAAGGATTATTATACCAATTAAACCGATAGTCACTCCAATAACGGTTGATGAAACAATAGTGCTGTTAACTGCCTGTTTCGCCTCTGCATCGTCTGCTGATAATACAAGAATAAACTGCTGCTTGTCAGATACATAAAATGCTGCGTATTTCTTTACTCCGTTGAAATTATATTCAACTGTCTCGTTCTTTCCCTGGATCGTCTCGCCAGCTTCTATCTTTGATACAAGGTCCTTTACGACCGAGTTCTCAACCGGCTGTCCTATCTTATCGGCTGACGGATGATAAATCATGGTGCCCTTGGCGTCTACCAGATAAGCATAGCTTGACTTTATCCCCTTTACCCCTACTCCCTTGAGCTCGTTTGACAGGTTGTCTGCCGTAAGAGCCTTGTCTGTCGACATACCTCCGTTTATCTCTGCATCGATCGAATGACCATAAGCATAGGCCAGATCCTGCATATAGTTCTTTGTGGTCAATGTAATGGTCTTGTCGAATCTGGTCAGTGTTGCGAAATTAAGTGCCGTGATTATGCATACAATCACTATAAGCACTGCAATGATGATCCTGCCTCTTGTTGAACGTAGAAACCTAACATCTTCCTTCTTCTCCATAAATCCATTTCCTTTCCGACTTTAGTTCCTTGAAAATATTAAATCTATGTTAGATTTTATCATTTTTTGATATATTTTCAAGTGGGGTTTATGGAAAATCAAGCCTTAATTATCCTGATCTTAGTCCCCTTCGAAAGAGTTCCCTTACTGTCAGACGAGAACGCCTTTATCTGATATATCCTCCCTGACACAAGTCCACTTAGCTTAAAGGTCTTCTGCCTGCCGTTTACCTTTATATACCTGGTATCCCAGACCTTATCTCCCTTCAGGCGGTAGTATATATAGAATCCGGCTACCTTCTCACTTGTCTTTATCTTCAGAGTAAGGGCTCCCTTTCCTGTCTTCTTTACCGAAAAGCTATAAGGCTTTGCAGGGCGAGGAGAAGTCACCTCCTGAGGAGAAGGAGTGACCGGTATTATGGTAGGGTTTTCCTTATTAGTGTCATTGCCGCTGTCCGTATCCGCCTGGCTGCTGTCGGTGCTTGTCAGATCTATGGCATCCACCGATGAATCATGATCGGTAACGCACTCAGGACGGATTCCGTAATAGCATGACAGAGGCAGATGGGCCCACTGGGAGTCTGACTTCCTGATCTCTGACTCACTTATATTGAAGAAATCATGGGATGGCCACTTGTTCTGATCCCAGGTCACATCGGTTATGTACCAGATGTCATTTATCATAACCTCATTCCAGGCATGGGAATCGCTTGTGACTCCCACGTTCTTTATCCCCTGGGAATTAAGAAGCAGGGAAAAGGCCTTGGTAAATCCGGCGCAGACTGTCTTCTTCAGAAGAAATACTGATGCAGCGCTCTGGCTCTGGGTATCATCCTCATTATTATCATCGGTATCACCGTTGTATGATACATTCTTGGCCAGACTATCATGGAAGTAGGTCTCCTTTGCCAGATCGCTCTTGTATGATGAGGCTCCTGAGATCACCTTGTCTATCGCATCCTTATACTTTTCTGTATAGGTCTTTCTGGCGCTGGCGCTGGCATATCTGGAATAGATCCCAAGACTTATGGTCCCTGGCTCAGATATGCCCCAGAAGAGGGAGCTTAGCGGCTCTGTATATCCTATCCCGTCGTTTAGAAAATAATACTGCGGGTTCTCATAGAAAAATATAGTCGCTACATAGAAGGCCTGAGTCGATGACATGCCTGAATATGTCACCGAATCGGTATAGTAGCCGCTGCTTCCGTCATCAAGTGTCATAACAGAGGCTGTCGCATTCCCGGTCAGATACCTCTGTGATAGACTCTTAAGCTTGTCATAAAGCTGTCTCTGGCTGCTTCCCATCTGCTCATAGTAAATGCTGCCTGAGAACTGGTCCCAGTATGGGTCACTTTTTACAGTTTCGGACGAATAGACCCTTTTGTCTACCCTGCTCTTTTTCGCGAATTTCTTAACGCTTGAATGTATATCCCCGCATGGCAGGCTATGTGTCTGCTCTGCTGCGCTTACAGGCGTGATACCAGCTGCAGATCCTGCAAGAGGGATAAGTAATGATAAAATAACTGCTAATAATTTCTTTCTCATAAAAATACCTCACAGAATCTATCATAGACTCAGCGAGGCGGCTTTTCAACATTTAGAAAGAATGTTCATGATTTTTTCATAGTTTTTCTGCATGTGTGGCCAGATACAGTCGATGCAGGATTTAACCTTTCTTCCATCTTTTGTCTCTATCCACTTATATGTTCCCGGACAGGTCTCTTCCCTATAGAGGGGACAGTAGCAGAAGAGACAGTTGATATGGTCTGACCTGTGGCAGGGATAGTATCTGCAGTCCCTGTTTTCAAAATACTTATAGCTGTTTTCATAGCCCTTTTCCTGCTGCATAGGATGCTGCCTCCTTTAGAAAATGTCCGGCAAAGTCCGGATATGACGGATAGTAGAAATGCATGAAGGACATGAAGCTTCTGCTGCCACAGAAACCTGCCCTCCTTACCCGCCCGCTTCCTGGCTTTGTCACGACGGCACCGTCTCCATTGTCTTTTGTGTCATAGTAATGGAATTCATGCCCCCTTATCTCTTTACCCTCCTTTACGAAGAAGTGCCCCCTGTCGCTACAGGTCAGATAGCCGAAGCGCAGGCTTTTGCCGCAATCATGGACATCCCCGTCAAGAACAGATACCAGAGGGCCGCTTCCCCCTATGCTCTCGTGAAGATACATATAGCCTCCGCACTCGGCCAGAAGAGGCATTCCACTCCTTAAGGCATCCCTTATCTGCCCGCATATCTCCTGATTATCCTTCAGCTGATCTGCATAGAGCTCCGGATATCCGCCTGGAAGGATGATCCCAGCTATACCCTCAGGAAGCTTCTTATCAGAGAGCGGAGAAAAATACACTATATGAGCTCCCTTATCAGAAAGCACAAGCTCATTTTCACTGTAAAAAAAGTCAAAGGCCCTGTCTCTTGCGATGGCTATCACTGCTCTTTTACCGGCAGGTTCGAAGGATGGCTCCTTAATGTCAGGCATCTCTCCTATCGAAAGCAGCCTGTTAATATCTATCCTGTCCATGGAGATCTGGGAAAGTCTGGCCTGATCCTTCCTTATATCGATATCCCAAGGACGCAGAAGGCCCAAATGTCTGCTGGCTAGCTCGATTCCCTGATCAGCCGGGAAATGACCTATAACAGGAATCCCGAAAGCCTGCTCTATCCTTTTCTTCAGTACCGGGTAGAAGCCGTCCGATACCTGGTTTAAGAATATGGCCCTTATCAGCCTGCTTTTATCGAAGCTTAAAATTCCTGAAATAAGTGCTATGAGAGTCTGGGCTGCTCCCCTTGCATTTACACAGAGGACGATGGGCATTTCAAGCGCATCTGCGAGATCATATGAGGACCCCTCTGCCGAAAAGCCTCCCAGTCCATCATATAATCCCATCACACCCTCTACTATGGCTATAGAGTTTTCCCTGACAGAGCCCATTTCCCTGGCAAAGAGCCTCTTCGTCCTGTCATGGTCAGTAAAGAAGGTATCAAGATTATGCCCTCTTTTCCCGCTTATGAGAGAATGGTACATGGGATCTATATAATCCGGTCCGCACTTGAAGGGAATGACATCCACGCCTTTTTCCATAAGGGCATATATAAGCGCTCTTGTAAGCGTAGTCTTTCCTGAGCCGCTCCTGTCAGCGGCTATCATAAATCCTCTCATCGTCTACTCCGTGACAAGCACTGTAAAAAGCGATCCCTTAAGGCCATCCACCCTCTCCTTATCTATCTCTCCTACCCATTCCAGCTCTCCACCCAGGTCCTGGGCGGCTATTATCCTTTTGTCAGGAAAAAGCGAAAGCAGGCTATAGAGATCATCCTTTCCGGAAAGGAGTATAAACGATGCCCTGTGACTCTTTACCGCCTGTGCAAGCTCCTTACTGTCAATGGTTCTTCCATGATATGACTTTATAAAAGCATTATCATAGGGGATATGTGTCAGGGCTGAAAGGGCCGCTACCGATGAGATACCAGGTATCACCAATAGCCTCATGCCCTCCAAAGCAGCCGCCATCATGGACCTGGCTCCGCTATAGAAGCCGCTGTCGCCTGAGTATAGGACCACAGGCCTGTCAGGTTTCTTTTCTGATAATATCTCATTTATCTTCTCTGCCTTGTAGGCGGACTCCTTAGGAGCCGGGCTTTCCCTTACTATTCTGTATGCAAGCAGGCGGGATGAGCCTATTATCAGATCGGCATCTTCTATTGCCCTTATGGCATCAGCCGTAAGCGTACCCTCTCCGCAGCCTGCTCCTATAAGAGTAAGGGTCCGCTCCCTTTTCTCCTCTGACGGCTCGCGTGGAGTCCTTTCTATCACTATAGTCTCTATGCCTGCCGTCTCTGCTGCCTTAAGTTTCTCCTGATAGCCTCCGTTCCTGCCGGAGCTTTTTGTCACCAGGACCCCTATATCATATCTCCTTATAAGGGCCAGGTTTTCCTCGCAGGTGAATGGGCCCTGCTGGGCTATTATATGGCTTTTCTCTATTCCTGCTCTCTCACACAGGCCTATAGCCTCCCTTGATGGCAGGACCCTTACATAAAGCCTCTCCCGCAGGGCTGCAAAGGCTAAAAGCTCCCTGCTCCCTGTTGTAAGGAAGATATTTCCGGGTATATGCAAAAGCATTGATACTGCTTCCCTTGTATCAGAGGCCATATTTATCCTGTAGCCGGTATGGCAGTCCTCTCCTCTGTCCCTTATTATACGCTTGAGCGGCAGATCAAGAGACCTGCAGGCTTTTTTTATGTTTTCTGTGACAAGAGTCGCATATGGATGGGTAGCATCGAAGACCAGATCAGCCTGCTTCTTTTCAAGGAAGGTCCTTATCTCCCCCTCGTCCATTCTCCCTACATTTACATCGATAAGAGGAGAGCTCTCCATTACCTCCTGTCCGTATTCAGTCGCCACACAGACGCTTACGGCTATGCCTGCGATAGCAAACGATTCAGCAAGCATTCTCCCCTCTGTGGTTCCTGAAAAGATGACTATATTTTTCATATGCTTCCTCTTCTGTAAATGCTTAGCGTGACCCGGTCTGTCTTCATTCTGCCGACAAGCCTTTCTGCTGTGACTCCTGCTGTAAGAGCTGCTGCTCTCTCGCAGACATTATCTGCTCCTGTCCTTTCCTTTACGAATTCTGATGAATGGAAGCTGCCCTTCAGGGCCATAAGCTCTGCTGCCGTATAGGTATAGTAGGGAACCTTAAGGGCTCCGCAGAGCCCTATTATACCGGGCTCGTCCTTTTTGATATCTATAGAGGATACAGAGCCAAGACAGGCCATGGGAAGCCTCTTGTGAGACAGGCAGTCGCGAAGAAAGGCAAATATATCATCTACAGGGGTACCCTTTCTGCAGCCAACGCCAAGGCATAAATCCCTCTCGTAGAGATAGAGGCATCTGCTGCTGACTCCGCAGTCAAGCAGGAGGTCCTCCCTTGTATCCCTGTCGGGAAGAGGCATATATGGATCTATTCCGCTAAGCTGAAGCATGGAGAGGATCCATTCCTTATCCACCACGTTTATGACTGGTCTCTCATCGTCCCTTACCGGGCGCAGGAACCTCCTTGTCTCCTCCTGGAGGATAAGCGTCGGATCCTTTGTCTTTACAGGAACTGACTCTCCCTTAAGGACCATTGAGGAAACCGTCTTTATCGCGGAGGGATTTAAGATACCAAGTCCGTTGTTTTTTGCGAAAATATCGACCGCAAATACCTTCTCAAGATCTGTAGCCGTAGTGATAACCGCTGTCGCTCCTGTCTGGGCTGCTATGCTTCTTGCCAGATCATTCGCTCCTCCTATATGGCCCGAAAGAAGCGGGATCACATATCTGCCCTCCTGATCCATGCAGAGGACTGCCGGATCCGTCGTCTTGTCCTTTATATATGGGGCTATCAGACGGACTGCAATGCCTGCTGCTCCTATGAAAAGCAGATCTATCTTCTTCTCGAAGGACTCTGACAGCGCATCCTCAACTCCTCCACACCTGCCGTCGAGAAGATCTGTATACTCAGTTATCGAGGAGGCCAGCCTTTCTGCCTTATCTGTAAAATAGATTACTCTGATCATTTCCTGTACTCCGTCGAAAAGTCCGGGTCATAGAGACAGCTCCTGTCAAAGTCAGACTGCAGAAGAGCATCTCCAACTATAAGAAGAGCTGTCTTTTCTATTCCAGATTCCTGCTGGGCCCGGTCAAGCTCTGCTACCCTAGTCCTTATGACTCTCTGGTCTGGCCAGCTTGCCCTGTATACTATGGCTGCCGGTGTCGTTTCCTTATAGCCTCCTAAAAGCAGGGCCTCCTTTACCTCGGCTGCGCTCTTCACGCTCAGATATATGGCCATCGATGAGCCCGTAGCTGAAAGAGCCTCTATAGTCTCCCTGTCAGGGACCGGAGTTCTTCCCTTTGCTCTCGTTAGAATAAGTGTCTGGCTGATACCCGGAAGAGTGTACTCTATTCCCAGTGCTGCTGCAGCAGCAAATGCTGCGGTCACTCCCGGAGTAATATCATATGGAATATGGTTTTTTTTGAGAAAGGCCTGCTGCTCGGCTATGGCGCCAAAGAGTGAAGGATCTCCTGTATGAAGCCTTACAAGGTCAAGTCCCTTTTCATCAGACTTAAGGAAAATCTCACAGACCTGTTCTAAGGTCATATAGGCGCTGTTGTAAAGGCTTGCGCCCGGCTTTAAGAGATCCGAAAAATCATCGCTTACAAGGGAGCCCGCATAGATAAGCACATCTGTCTTTTCAATAAGCCTCTGTCCTCTTACAGTGATAAGGTCAACTGCTCCCGGTCCTGCTCCTACAAAATGTATCATTTATATTCTCCTATCAGCCCCTGTCCCAACGTATAGATAAGAATCTCTACCCTAAGCTCCGGGGCCCATATACCGATAGTCTCCTTGATCTCTTCCTTAAGGACCTCTGCGACTTTAGCAAGAAAGCCCTTTTCTGCAAGAAAATCCGCTGCCTCCTCTGTCGTATTCATGGAAAGAAGCATCCTAAGATCCGTAATCTCCACCGGGATACCTGATCTGACAAGAGCTGCCGTAAGGATCTCCATCCTGCAGTCCCCGTACTTCGAATGGGTATTGGAAAAGCCTCCGGCCACCTTTACTATCTTGCCCAGATGTCCCACAAGGATCAGCTCCTTATAGCCCTCCTCCCAAGCAATAAGAAGGGCATCCTTTATGAAGTTGGAGCACTTTACCGCAGCATCTAAGTCAAGGCCGAAATCCCTCTTCAGAAACTCCTGTCCGTAATTTCCAAATGCCAGAAAAAGTCTTTTCTCTCCCAGCACCCTTCTCTGATGTATCTCTACCCTTATGGTATCTATAAGAGCCGAATCACTCATTGGCTCCACTATACCTGTAGTACCGAGTATGGATATGCCTCCTGTTATTCCAAGCCTTGGATTAAAGGTCCTCTCAGCTATCTTCTCCCCTCCTGTGGCCTCTATTATCACAGCTATAGTGCCGCTGAAGTCAGCTTTGTCTGCTATCTCTCTTACATTTTCCTCTATCATCCGCCTTGGGACAGTATTTATAGCGGCCTCTCCGGGCGGCTGATCAAGCCCTGCCTTAGTCACCCTGCCTACTCCTCTGCCGCCATCGATAGTCACCCTGATACCGGGCATGTCTGATGGTATAAGCCTTACTCCGGCTCTTATCGTGATCCCGTCGGTCACATCAGGATCATCTCCGGCATCCTTTACCACCTCGCAGAAGCCATCTTCTGCTATCCTGTATTCAGGAGAATATCTGACTCCTGCCGGAGTAACAATGGATATGCCATAAGGAACCCTGCCGAAAAGAGCCATGCATGAAGCTACCTTTGCCCCAAGGGCTGCACAGGAACCTGTCGTAAATCCGCGCTTAAGCTCCTTCATAGCTGCCTGTTTTCTATCCGGTAAAGAGCTGCATTTATAAGACAGGCTGCTATAGGGCTTCCTCCCTTTCTTCCCCGGTTTACTATATATGGGATATCACTGTCTATTATCAGCTCCTTGGCATAGACCACGTTTACGAAGCCTACCGGAACTCCTATCACAAAGTCGGGAGTAAGCCTGCCCTCCTTATAGAGCTTATTCAGCTCTATAAGGGCCGTCGGAGCATTGCCTATGCAGAATATCTTCCTTCCCTCTATATGTGAGGCAGCACTTACTGCTGCAGCTGCCCTTGTAGTGCCCTCCTTCCCTGCCATTTCCTTTACTCTCTCGTCTGTCATGAAGCAGTAGGCTCTGCAGCCGGCCCGCTCAAGTGCTGTCTTATTGATACCCGAAAGCGCCATGTGGGTATCACAGATCACTGAGGCATGATCTCTTAAAAGACCCTCTAGCACAGATGTAGCGTTTCTCGAAAAGGCAAGTGTTGTAGCATAGGAAAAATCGGCACTGGTATGGATGCATCTCTTGATATAGGGCTCCTGCTTTTTCTTAAGGACTATACCCTTCCCAGACAGCTCCTCTCCTATGATCCGAAAGCTCTCTCTTTCTATATCTGCCGGCTTCACATAGATGAAATCATTATCCATTCACTATCTCCTGTACAGCGGCCAGAAGAAGCATGTTCTTCGGTCTGTCCTTTATAGCTATCCTGTAGTAGCCCTCTCCTATACCGTCAAAGTCCGAAAGGTCCCTTATCAGGATACCCTTTTCGAGAAGTCTCTTATATATAGGGATATCTGTCTTTATCATAAGGAAATTGGCCTCTCCCGGAAAGACTATTATCCCCATTCCCATAAGGCCGCTCTGAACGAATCCTCTCTCGGTACGCAGGAAGGATCTGCTCCTTATCAGATAGTCTCCCTCACAAGTTGCCGCAAGCCCGCACCTCTCTGCAAAGATCGATACATTCCATTCACTCTGATGAGAGGCTATCCGCAAGGCAAGCTTCTTTGGCGCCATAAGGTAGCCAAGCCTTACTCCCGGCATAGCGAAGGACTTGGTGAGGGCCGATACCCTGATCACATTGTCAAAGGTACTCCTGAACAGGAAATCCTCGTAATCGTCATGCATATCGCTAAGCGCCATGAAGCATTCATCGAGCACCACGATCACATTCTTTCTCTGGCAGTGCTTAAGTATCTTTTCAAGGAGGGGGATGGGTATGGTCCGCCCTGTAGGATTATTTGGTGTCGCAAGGATAAGCATATCGATCCCGCTGTCTATCATTGCTGCCACATCAGTATCAAGCAGATATCCGTTCTTTTCCCTGAGCGGATACTCAATGAGGTCTGCGCCTACTGCTGCAGCTGCATACTTGTATCCTCCAAAGGATGGTACCACTACTCCTATCCTCCCAGGCCTTAATGTATATACTATATCAAGGAAAAGCTCAGAGGCTCCGTTTCCTAGAAGCAGCTGGTCAGGCTCTGTCACCAGAATGTCTGAGAGTCTTTTTCTAAGCTCCTCCTGCTGCGGATCCGGATACTGTCCAATAAGCTCTGCTGCCTCCCTGGCAGCATCCATTACCCTCTGGGGTGTTCCCAGGGGATTGGTGTTTACCGAAAAATCCAGTCTTATATCCTTATTTCTGTAGACGTCTCCGCCATGATACTGCATAAAAGCCCTCCTGTATCCCTTATCATGCCCTGCAACAGATCACTGTAAAGTATAGCACAAAAAGGCAGATGATTTCCATCAGCAGTGTTGAGAGTCTGACTATCCTCTGTGCCGTGACTATTGCCTTGCAGTCAGGCTCCTTATCAGAGCTTCCCTCTCCCAGGCAGGGACGCTCTATCATGCTTCCATTATATGAGGCGGCTCCTCCCAGCCTGATCCCGAGCGATCCGGCCATTGCCGACTCCGGATAGCCTGCATTGGGGCTTTCTGTCCTGCCATGATCCCTTCTGCAGACCTTAAATGCCCGGGAGGCAGAGCATCCCTTCAGGAGAAACGATGCTGCCATTATAAGCAGTGCACTTAATCTAGCCGGTATGAGATTAAGCAGGTCGTCGGTCCTTGCTGAGGCCCTGCCAAATGAATAGTATCTCCGGCTCTTATAGCCTATCATGGAATCTGCTGTGCTTACTGCCTTAAAGGCAAGACCTGCACAGGGTCCCCCCAGAGCCAGAAAAAAAAGCGGCGAAATAATACCATCGCTTAAGTTTTCTGCCAGAGTCTCGACTGTAGCCCTTGCTATCTCATCACATAACAGGTGATCCGTATCCCTTCCTACTACAAATGACAGCCTCCTTCTGGCCTCTCCTATGTCATTATCCTCTAAGGCTCTTCTTACAGGAGTGGTCTCTCTTATAAGAGATGATCCTGACAGGGCCGTGCAGGTAAGGATGGCCTCTGCGATCATGAAAGCCAGATCCGATATCCTGTAGCAGAGATAGAGGATAAGGGCGCTGCCAGCTCCTGCAAGAAGGACGACAATGGCCAGGGTAAATACTCCTGTCGCATATTCACTTAATATAAGCTGCCTTTCTCCTGCCTCCTTGTGCCTGCCCTTATCTGATGCTCCTAGAAAAAGCTTGTCAAGTAAGGCAATGAGCCCACCATAGAGCCTGACCGGATGGATGATAAACCAGTGGGGATCGCCTATTATCATATCCAGAAGGAAACCGGCAAAAAAGCCATAAAGATGAAGTCTTATAATTCCCATATATCAGTCCACTGTCACCGTAAGTATATAGCCCTCACCGCAGGCGGCATCGAAGCTGAAATAATCCTGATCCAGAAAGGATGAAAGCAGTGCCATTATGGTCCCTCCGTGGGCTACTATCACAGCGTCTGTCACCTCAGAAAGGCGTCTTTTGGGGCTGAAGTCCTCTGCCTCTGTGATATGTATAAGAGAAAGCTCCTTATGCTCCTTTTCTATAGTATCTATTACTATAGAAAAGCCCTCCCTTACCCTTTCCTTAAAGCTCTCCATATCCTCTCCTCCCGGTATCATCCCAAGGCAGCCCCCGTCTACCCATTGGCGGTAGGCGGCATTATCCGATAGATCCTTGTAATTCTTTCCCTCAAAGATGCCGAAATCCATCTCGTCGAATGCTGGGATGACTATCCTTCTTGAAAAAAGTCTCGGATATATGATCCTTGCTGTATTTACTGCCCGAAGAGAAGGACTTACGAACAGATACATGGAGCTGGGATAGCCGGATGCATTTTCTCGCAAAAGCCTTTCTCCTTCTTGGGAAAGTGGCTCCTGGCTCCTTTTTCCTATGTATCTTTTCTCGCTGTTGCCCTTTGTCATACCATGACGCAGGATAAGGATTCGCAGTCTCTTCTTCATTCCTTCTCACCAAACCAGTCTATTATCAGTGAAATCGCATAATCCATCAGCGACGGATCTGTAAAGGGATGATCGGCATTTTCGACTACCTGGTATTCTATCACATTTTTCTCACAGAAATCCCTTATCTGATCCACGCTTGTATACTGGTCCTTTGACCCCGCTATTATAAGCATCTGGTCTGCGAAATCCATAAAATCCTTATCTGTGACCGGCGCCGCCTTAAGCTGGTCTAAAAATTCCTCGGAAACCTTTATCTTTCTCGTATATCCCCTTATTATATCCTTGCCCTTGTCAAGCTTCTTCCACTCCTCATCGGTGATATCGGATGTAAGGTTACTGTAGATATTAAGGGCCGGGACACGGAGTGCTATCCTGGTAAAAGGATTACCGAAACGGGTCAGATAAAGCAGGGTCAGATAGCCTCCGAGACTGGTCCCGTAGGCATATATCCTCTTTGCCCCAAGCTCCTGCCTGCAATAGTCGGTTACCATCCTGTAGTATTCAAGAAACTCATCAAGTATCATCCGGTTTCTGGCATCCTCGCCATGGCATGGCCAGTCAAAGGTTATAACTCCGAACTCCTTATGCTTTGAGATAAGCTTGTCCGCCAGCTTCTCAGTCGCATGATTCTCCTTCTTGCCTCCGAAGCCGTAGGTAGATATGACCAGATCATCGGCATGTCTCGGATCCTTATCATAGTAGTAGAGGCAGCGGACGCTGTAGCCTTCCTTATTTATATCGAATTTCTTTTCCAACGTTTACGTTCCTTTCAAAAATATGCTATACTTCTACTATTATGATGGAATTTAAGGATTTGTCAATCGGATACGGCAGAAGACCGCTCGTAAGAGTGCCCGATATAAAGATAGAAGCCGGAGAGATAATAAGCATTACAGGCCCCAACGGAAGCGGTAAATCAACTCTTTTACGGACTCTTTCCTGTCTGCTTCCTCCGGTATCGGGAGATATAGTATTCAGCGCAAAGGACGGGAGGATGCTTAGCCTCTCTTCGATCGACAGGAGAAGCGCCTCTATGAATATTGCCGCCCTGTTCACCGACAGGATCCGGGGCAACGGGCTCAGATGCTATGACTTAACGGCTGCAGGGCGCTATCCCTACTCAGGCTTCTTCGGGAAGCTTGGTGATAAGGATCAGGATATAATAAATGAGGCAATGGAGCTTACCGAGACCACTGACCTTAGTGAGAGACTCTTTGATTCCCTAAGTGACGGGCAGAAACAGAGGGTCCTTCTATCCCGCTGCTTATGTCAGAAGCCTCTTTACCTCCTGCTCGACGAGCCTACTGCCTTTCTCGATCTCAGATACCAGTATCTGCTTAGAAGGATACTCTCTGTCCTTAGTGATCGGGGTGTCACCGTGATCATGTCCATACATGAGCTTTCTCTGGCCTCTGAGTGCTCATCGAGGCTCATTACGATTGACAGCTCCCATCTCTCTTCGATCAGAGATCCGGAATCGCTTAAGGACATGGACTTCGTAAAAAAGCTTTTCGGGATCAGCTCATCCCTGATCTGAATATGATTGAATCTATAAGGTCCATATCGAGCTTCTCCTCCATCATATATGAGAGCCTGTCAAGCTCCCTTGAATTTTCCTCCGAAAGATTGCTTGTATAATGGGTTCCTACCCTTACTCCCTTTTCCCGGGCAAGAGAGTGCACAAGAGAATCTGTTATCTCTGCTGAATCAAAGAAGCCGTGCATATATGTCCCGGCTATCCTTCCTTTTCTGTCAATATATCCACACTCTCTTCCGTCACTGGTAAGAAAAAGATGCTCTGCTTCCCTGGTGAAGCTGCTTATACCTGCATGGATCTCATATCCGCTTGCCTTCATTCCGTTTGCAAGTATCCCGTCTGTTCTTACCGTAGTTTTTTCTGGAGAAAGCTCCGTTATCATAGGTATAAGTCCAAGACCTTCCTCCTCTCCGCCCTCTTCTACTCCATCTGGATCTCTTATGACCTCTCCAAGCATCTGATAGCCGCCGCAGATCCCGATCACAGGTAGCCTTCCGGCATATTTTTTTATAAGATCGGAAAGTCCGCTTTTCTTAAGCCACCTGAGATCCCTTATGGTATTCTTGGTCCCCGGTATGATCACCATATCAGGCTTTTGAAAATCCGCCACTGAATGCACATATCTGACCGAGACCTCAGGATATCTCTCCAGCTGGAGGAAGTCAGTATAGTTTGATATATGGGGGAGTCCGGCTACTGCAATATCTATATCCGATATATCATTCCTCTCAAGCCGTCTTGACAGCGAGTCCTCCTCAGGCAGATCAAGCTGCATCATAGGAAGAACTCCTGCTACAGGCCGTCTGGTCCTCTGCTTTAGTATTTCCACTCCCTCCGAAAACAGTCTCTCATCTCCGCGGAATCTGTTTACTACAAGCGCCCTTATCCTCTCCCTGTCCGGCTTATCAAGCAGGGCAATGCTACCATAGAGCTGGGCAAATATGCCTCCCCGGTCTATATCACCTACGAGCAGAACAGGTGCATCGACAGCGGCTGCAAGTCCAAGATTTACTATATCATTTTTCATCAGATTGAGCTCGCATACAGAGCCTGCTCCCTCGATAAAGACTATGTCATTATCCCTTGCAAGCTTATAATAACTTTCTTTTATTATCGGAAGCAGCTTTCCCTTGATCCCGAAATATTCTGCAGCAGACAGGGTCTCTTCTGCCTTTCCATTTATTATGACCTGGGAGGCCGTGTCCTTAGTCGGCTTCAAAAGGATGGGGTTCATCTCGACAGAAGGCTCCCTGCCACAGGCAAGAGCCTGAAGAGCTGTCGATGTCGCTATCTCTCCTCCGTCAGGAGTTACCGTCGAGTTTAGCGCCATATTCTGTGACTTGAATGGAGCGACCCTGTATCCTCTTCTGCTGTAGATCCTGCAAAGCCCGGCAGTAAGAAGGCTTTTCCCGACTCCGGACATAGTACCGGCGATCATAAGGTTATTGGTTAGGGATGGTATATTTGTTTTCATGGGGATATGGTACTATATTGGAGGATGGAGGTCAATGAGATCCGGATTCCTCAACGGGTCGATGCCGACCAGACTAACGCAGCAGAGTCAGCACACCCTGCGTGATCTGATTGGTCTGGGCCAGCATGGACTGCCCCGCCTGCTCCAGGATCGACTGCATCGAATAGAAAGTCATTTCCTTTGCCATATCTGTATCACGGATACGGGATTCGGCTGCATCGGTATTCTCCGCTGTGTTATCCAGATTTGCCACTGCGTGCTCGAGACGGTTCTGGAGAGCTCCGTAGTAAGACCTGACTTTTGACGTGCGTTCTATAGCATCCTCGACCAATGCCATACCGTGTCCGCAGCTAGCGTTATCTCTGGTGTCAAGTGTCTCTCCTCCAAGCAGTGCCGCCGAGGATACATCAAAACGCTGCAGCTTTATCGCCTGTCCTGACAAAGCCCCCACCTGAAGCATAAGTCCCTCTCCGCTTCCTGCCGTCGGCGTTCCCGGAGTATTCGGATTTGCAGAAGGCGGTGTCACCTGCATGGCCCCCTGGACATTGTTCTGGTATCTGGTAGTTCCTGGTTCGATTGTATAGTTGTTGCCTGATGCTGTCACCGTCCCGAATACGGCCGCCTGACTGTCTGAGAGTTCCCCTGTGATAGATCCCGCGCCATTTGCGCCCCTTGCAGCGATGAATTTTTTCGTAAAATCAAGAGAAGCCGGATCTGCGCCTTTTATCCCATTTAAAAAACCAGCAAGTGAAGTATATGAAGTATTATCCTTTACAACGTCATCTAAGGATTTATTATCCGCGAGCTCTCCCAGAACTTTGTCCAGTCCTGTTCTGATGGATGTCGAATCCACTGTTGCAGAGCCTGAGGCGGCGTATCCTAAGTACATGCAGGCCAGGTATCCGGCTCCGTACTCCTGTCCGGCCGTATCTGCCTGTGACATATACTGCTTTATCGACGCCTCATCAGATGAGCTGTTCAGTGTGAACCAGCCTCCGTCACCGCTAGTGGTCTGCGCCATTCCTTCGATGAACCACTTCGGGAACCTATCCGCTCCTATCATCCGATTCGTCAGGGTGTCATACATAACCAGATGCGTCATTTCATGCGCTACCGTGGCGTGCAGGCTATCAGCGTTATAACTTCCCGGAGTATAGTCTGTGGTATCAACATTCATATGATATGTCATTGACGTATTCGTCCCATCCGAGGCGTATTCTATAACAGCCGACGCCAGAGTGTTCCCCTTGCCGTCGCTCGTCCCGAAATCCAGCCCGACCTTAACTCCGCTGGTAGATGCCTTTGCAAACAGTGTTGGAAAATTCGCCTGCAGTTTCGCCACCGCGTAGGATGATGATCTGACCACGTCATCAGCCAGGGCCTGCTGTTTCGGGTCACTGAACTGATTCTGTGTTCCTGTGGCAGCGCTGGACGGATCGACCGCCGACACTTTCTGACCTTTGCTGTCTATGAATGAATAAGTGACTTCTATCTGCCCGACAATGGCAGAGTATGTCCCGTCTGCATTTCTGCACAGATCTGTTAGCGACACCGCTGAGTTACTGATGGAATCCGGCTTCAGACCGTTTTTGGAAAAACAGTCCAGAGTGTTATACTTAGTCGTTGATGACACCCTGTCCAGTTCTGACGTCAGCTGATCTATCTCCAGCTGTATCTGCTTTCTGTCCTCAGGAGTATTAGTATCGTTCGCTGCCTGCGTCATCAGTTCCTTCATGCGGTCGAGCATACTGTGAGTCTCTGACAGCGCTCCTTCCGCTGTCTGTATGAACGATATGCCGTCTCCCGCATTAAAAGACGCCTTATCCAGCCCTCTTTTCTGCCATCTCATTTTTTCAGAGATGGCCAGTCCCGCCGCATCGTCCGCAGCTCTGTTTATCCTATATCCACTGGACAGTTTTTCTATAGACCTGTTCTTTTGTCCTCCCACTATTTTAAGCTGCCGACTCGCATTAGCCGCGGACATATTGTGCTGTACTACCATTGTTTACCTACCTTACTCTCAGTGCAGCAGATCCAGAACTCCCTGATTGATCTGGTTGGTCTGGGCCAGCATGGACTGCCCCGCCTGCTGCAGGATCGACTGCATCGAATAGAAAGTCATTTCCTTTGCCATATCTGTGTCACGGATACGGGATTCGGCTGCCTGAGTATTTTCGCTGACATTTCCATTATTCGCATAGGTGTGTTCCAACCTGTTCTGATAAGCACCGTATATGCTTCGTCTGGTGGCCATCTCATCGAGAGCGACCGACACCATATCCATAGTGGCCTGTGCTTTATCAAAATCGCTGCAGTCAGCTCTTATTATACCCAGCACAAAAGTGTTCAAGGCGAATCTGGGGATCTTTGTCGCATCACCGACATTGCTGCTGTGCTGAATGTTCAGACCATAATCCTTGAGCTGACCATTGTTTCCCTTCACTTTCACATCTGAAGCAAATTCCGCCTTCTCTGCCTCTGCCGCATTTGCTGAAGCTGACCAGTCACATATGGTGTAGTCCACCGCGTTAAACTGTGTTTTTGAAGAAAGCATGTCTTCTATCGCAGCCTCAGAGTACTTCTCGATCAGATCAGACTTAGATGACAATGCATTGCCGTCTTTGTCCTTAAATGTCGTATTAAGCGAATATTTCTTTGCATCTGCTTTGTCTTTCGCTTTGTCATACTTCCTAAAGGATCCGTCCGTCTCTTTTACATAATCACCATTTGAATCCTCTTTCATTTCTGAATTAACCCAATCTTTCAGGTCTCCGATGGAATAGGTCATTTTCAGCGTCAGCGGATACTTATCATTATTTATCAGGACGTATGAATAGTCATCCACCACTTTCTTATCATATGGCTGAGTCTGGAATTTTGCACTGGGATCACCCACCTTATCCGGTCTGTTATCGTATATGTACAGTTTTGAACCATCCGTCTCATACTGTGTAAAATGGTGTCCAAGGGTATTCCTGCTCCCGACTATGGTCTTAAGCGCCTCTGCTATATCGGATCCCGACTTAACCCCGGCTTGTTTCATGGAATCCAGCGATATACGAAGCTCATAATCCTGACCAGACTGCTTCATGGAATATTTGTATGTCTTTCCATCCGCTGTCGTAATACTGCTCCCAAAGGTGGTTCCCATGGCATCCGGCTCGAGCAGAACGCTATAATGATTATTGCAGGTCATACAGGTAGAATCAAATCCGGTTCCGGCCAGCTCCATCACATCCGTAATTTTCTTGAAATCGATAACTGCGCTGGCGTATGTCTCTTTGCCTAGTGTGACCGTACCTGTAAAGTGCCCGCTCGTCGTTATATTTCCAGCGCCTACCACATCCTTCAGATCTTTTCTGAAATAGTTTGTCTTTGAACCGCTTAGCGCAGACAGCTCCTTTGCCTTAATCACATCAGTTATGTAGTCCGTGACGTGTGAGCGCATCTTATCGAGAGGCTCCTTTACTGAGCCGTCATAGGTAAATGACGTGCTGTTTTTTGAATAAGTCTTTTTCACCGTATTACTGGTAAAATCTACCGTTGCCTTCGAATCATCATCTATCACATCGTCTACTGATGCTGTGTCAAAGTCTCTTCCTGCGCCCTTTTCCTCATCGAAAGTTATACTGCCTCCCGATATCTCCGCATTCAGCACATTTGCAGAGCTCGCTGTAACAGAGGGCTTATAGTCAGTCTTCACTTTTCCATTTATAATCGTTCCATTGACTGCATTTATCAGGCTGTCAAGACTTGTGACATCGTTATCCACCGACATAGTAAAAGAAAATGCGCCTATATCAGTTCCCAGATTATTGGTATATGTGATCGTTTTTCCTACCACCTGCTGTGAGAGCTCTATGCCTGACTTCCACCATGAATCCGTAATCGGAGGATTAAGCGCGCTCCAGGCGATTTTTGAATTATTCACCTGTGTCCAGTTACTACCCGTCGCGTCTCCTTTTTCAATCCAGACACCGTCCTTATCCGCACCTAGTCTCATTTTCTGATCTTGTAAAAACCCGGCGTCAGCCATTGCCTTTGTCACCTGCACAGTCTGTCCTGCGGACTTTTCTGATGCGCCGTTTACCAGTGTAAAATCACCATTAAAGGATTCAATCATAGAAAAATCAGCATGATTTACCAGT
>DLDA01000041.1 GCA_002480925.1 Lachnospiraceae bacterium UBA7784
TCCGCTACCCTTCTGAGCTGCTCCGTCTTAATTCCCTTTCTTGCAGCATCCATCTGTGTCGTGTATTCTGCCATCTTTTCCTCCATAACAGTACTTCATTGTGCTTAGCATTATTCGCGTGCCTGCATAAAAAATGCAGGCCACCTGACCGGTCAGCCTGCATGAAAAATCTTATCTCATGACGCTTCCTACGCCGGTATTGTCCGGATCAGGTTCTCGGGTGTATTTCTCAGCCATCTCTGGCGCCCCGGGTCATGTGATTATGATATACTCTTTATAATGTATTTTCAAGTTCTTTATTTAATGGAATCCACCTTTTCGTAGGTCTCGATAACCTTCTTATCAGGTGCCTTCGTAGCGAGGCTTAAAATCACGTCAAACAGAAGTGCTACAAGGAATGACGGAAGAAGCTCGTAGATATCGAAGGCTCCGCCCAGAGGTCTCACCACGAATTTCCATACAAAGATCATGATTCCGCCTGAGATAAGTCCTGCAAGTGCACCATACTTATTCGATCTCTTCCAGAACAGTGCCAGGATCATTACCGGTCCGAATGTAGCCCCGAAGCCAGCCCATGCGAAGCTTACGATCTGGAATACAGAACTGTTCGGATTCCATGCGAGTAGCACGCCTATGATTCCGATTCCTACAAGAGCAAGCCTTGAGATCGTCATCAGCTTTTTTTCTGAGATATGTACATGGAAACACTTCACAAGTATATCCGATGAGATCGACGAAGAGGCACAAAGCAGCTGCGAATCTGCCGTAGACATAGTAGAGGCCAGTATTCCCGAAAGAACTATTCCCGCTATCATCGCAAATCCTAAACCATGACGCGCAAACAGATCAGAGATCTTTATTATGACAGTCTCTGAATCGGATCCGACAAGCTTAGGTATCTCTCCCTCTGCAGACATTCCCAGTCCTACTATACCTATGCAGACTGAAACGGCCATGGATATAAGCACCCATATCGTTGCAACTCTTCTAGAAAGCGAAAGCTTCCTTTCATCCTCTATTGCCATGAAACGCAGCAGTATATGAGGCATTCCGAAATATCCAAGTCCCCAGGCTAGTGTCGATATAATCCTGATGAAGCCATAGGGCTCCGCTGCTTTGCTTACTGCATTATGTGTCCTTGTCATTGAGAAATAGCCGGCCAGTCCCTTCGCATTATCAAGGACTGCCACCGGACCTCCTGCCTTTTCAAAGCCGAAGATCAGGATAATGATAAGAGCTGCCGACATGATGATACTCTGTACAAAGTCAGTCGTAGATGCGGCAAGGAATCCTCCAAGCATTGTATATCCGATGATAACGCAGGCGCTTACTATCATGGCTATATGGTAGTCTGTGTTGAAAAGGCTTGCAAACAGCTTGCCGCAGCCTGCGAAGCCGCTTGCTGTATATGGAACGAAAAAGATTACGATTATTATGGCCGAGATAAGTGTCAGGATATTCTTATCGTCAGCATATCTGTCTGAAAAAAAGGCCGGCACTGTGATAGAGCCTGTTGCCTCAGTATATCTCCTGATGCGCTTTGCTGTAATAAGCCAATTGAGATATGTACCGGTAGCCAGTCCTATAATAGTCCATCCGGCATCTGCTATTCCCGACAGATAGGCAAGGCCCGGTATGCCCATCAGCAGATAGCTTGACATATCGCTTGCCTCTGCGCTCATAGCTGTCACGAATGGTCCCAGCTTCCTTCCTCCCAGATAAAAATCTCCTACTGTCCTGTTCTTTTTCGAAAAAGCGGCACCCATTCCTATCATAGCCACCAGATAGACTACCATGGTGACAAACATGCCGATCTGCGCTGTACTCATGCAAACTCCTTTACTTCTTTAATCGGTTAAACCAGCCTATGTAGTTTACATGATTTTAATAACTCTGTCAAATGGCCCTTCTTCTGCTCTTGTTGCTTTTACAACATATTTTCTTTTCTCCTTGTATTAGAATCCAGATATGGAAAGGAGGTAAGACAATGAGTGATTTTAAAGAAAAGACAGGTGAGGTCTTCTCGATCGCAGCAGATAACGAGCCTATAAGGGGCTGCACAATCTCGAAATCTGTCTACAATGGTCTGTTCGATATCAGCTATTTCTCACTGGGAGAAAACACTGATATCAGCGCCGAGATATATTCCTATCACAAGCTGATAATAGTAGCCTCCGGCAGTATGGAGGTCTATGGAAAAAACGGAGCAAAAGAGCTTACCGCCGGCGAATGCATACTTACTGCCACTGAGCAGCCGGTTGGAATGAGAAGCTCAAGCGGCGCGGTATATACAGAAGTTTCTATCAGGAGGAAAGAGATAATGAATGATATGATAAAGGCTGGCGAGGTGTTTAAGCTCGCTGATCTGGTTCCCTATGCATCAGGACGGATCGTAAATATGGATATAGTAAACAATGACAAAATGAAGTTTGTCGTAATGTCCTTTGACGAGGGCTGCTCCCTGCCTGAGCATGCAGCCCCTGGCGAGGCCCTGATCTTTGCACTCGATGGCAGTGGCCTGATCGGCTACGAGGGTAAGGAGCACCCTATAAAGGCTGGAGAAAACTTCCACTTCGCAAAGCAGGGCCGGCACTTCGTAAAGGCTACAAAGCGCTTCAAGATGGCACTGCTCCTGACTCTTGAATAAGAGCTATTCTAGCTCGGATGTACAGTAAGGACATCTTACTGCAGCGATCGGTATACGGCTTCTGCAATACGGGCATTCCTTTGTGTCCGGGGCAGAAGCCTCTTTTTCCCTCTCGACTGTGGTCCGGATCCTGTTTACGATCTTTACCATTACGAAGATCACAAGAGCCATCAGAATGAAGTTGATCACATAGGTAAGAAAGGTTCCGTAGTTTACGGTTGCTGCTCCTGCCTTCTTTGCCTGTGCAAGCGTTTTGTAATGACTTCCGTCAAGGCTTATAAACCAGTTCGTGAAATCCACTCCGCCTATGACCTTTGATATCACAGGCATCAGTATATCATTCACAAGTGAATTGATGATATTCTGGAATGCTGCCCCGATGATCACGCCGACAGCCATATCCATCACATTTCCCTTCGTTATGAACTCCCGAAACTCTGTAAAAAAGCCTTTGCCCTTTTTTATCATATCCTTAGGATCCGGTTTATTATGCATTTGGCTACCTCCTTATCTATTCAGCTACATTTTACCACAAGAGGAAGTGAAATTGACAGCTTCTTTTTCTAAAAAAACAGGCCCGCTTGTCAGCAGACCTGCAGTATCTGTTCGGATGATATTTATCCGCCGTACCTGTCATAGTGTCTTCCGCCCCAGTAAACCCTCTCGTTTACCTCTGCCTTTGGCCCCAGCTCAACTCCCTCGAAGATCCATTTCCTGAATTCGTCAAAGCCTGTACGGTCCACTATGTAGCCTATATGCTCCTTGTGCTCTACTGCATCCGGATCTATGTATTCCTCTATATAGGCATAGGTATTCTTTACTATCTTTATGATGCTTTCTTCATCTGCCCATTTGATGAAGTCCTCGGCCAGACGCGGATTCTTCTTGCCTGTGCGTCCCAGGAGAACAAGTCTGAAATAGTGTTCTCTGCTCCTGGTCCAGGCTCTTGTAGGACAGTAGGTCACACATACTCCGCAGCCTATGCATTTGGCTGTATCCCTTACTACCTTGCCATTTACCAGAGAAAGAGCTCCGACGGAACGTCTCCTGCAATAGTTCACGCAGGCTCCGCAGGCAACACAGCGATCCTTATCATACTGAGGCTCTGTCATACCCATCACCCCGAAATCTGCAAGCCTTACCTTTGCACAGTCATTGGAGCAGCCCGTAAAGGCCACCTTTACATGACGGTCGTTAGGATAGATCTCCTTCTCCATCCTTTTGGCGAAGGCTGTAGTATCATAGCAGCCGAATGGACATAGCCTGGCTCCCGGACAGGCTATCACATTTCTGGTGCCGGATGCAGGATAACCGGCTTTCTTCTCGGTCTGGTTTATATGAAGAGCATCAATTATCTCCTGGACACAGGCATTTACCTTATCCACATCCTCAAGTCTTATTCCAGGTATCTCTATGCCCTGGCGGTTTGTTATATCGATCTCTCCTGTCCCGTACTTCTCAGCTATCTCCACTACTCTGGCCATAGACTTAGCATCGATCACTCCTCCGGGGATCCTTATTCTAGAGGCTGTCTCTCCGCGGACCTTGGAATAGCGAAAAGCGTTTTTCTTAAGCTTTGGTACATTTACATCAAGATTTCCCATCAAATGCCTCCCTTAATCCGCAAAATCCTTTGCCTTTTCGTAGTTAAACACCGGCCCGTCAAGGCAGATATAGGTATCGTTAACCCTGCAGTGGCCGCACTTGCCCAGGCCGCAGCACATCTTTCTCTCATGAGAGACAGTTTTATTGCAATCCATAAATCCCTTTTTCTGAAGCTCTATTATGGTAAACTTCATCATAGGAGGCGGTCCGACTACGACTGCCTTAGCCTTCGACGGATCCCTAAGAGGCAGGTCAGCTATATATTTCGTCACAAGCCCTGTGTTTCCTGTATATCCCTCCGGCGCCGAATCAACCGTCAGTATCAGATTAAGCTTCTTGTCCCAGTCTTTAAGATCATCCCGAAAGAGCATATCCGACGGCGACTTAAAGCCGCAGATCACATACTTATCAGCTGCATCAGGCATCTGGCTTATGGCATGGATCACCCCTCTCACCGGAGAAACTCCTGTACCACCTGCTACTACTACAACCTCACTGTCCCTGTAGAGGTCCACATCGAATCCATTGCCGTATGGTCCTCTCAGGAAAAGAGAACTGCCCTTGTATTTCTCAAAGACCTCATTTGTAACCCTGCCGACTCTTCTTATAGTAAGGTCCACAAAGCCGTCACCTATCCCGCTCACAGAGATAGGAGCCTCTCCATACTTAGGCATCGAGACCTCGAAGAACTGCCCCGGGCGCACATCACCACGAAAGGCCATTCTGAAGGTATATTCCTTGGCTGTATGCTTTATCACATCAAGTATCTCAGATGTGAATGGAAGATAAGGATTAGTACTCGTCATGACTCCACCTCCCTGCTTTCCCTGCTTACCTTTTTGATGATATTGGTAAAGGATATGTACTCCGGGCAGACATCATCGCATCTGCCGCAGCCAACGCACATCTGATATCCAAATCTCTTCTTGAAATCTGATATCTTGTGCAGAACCTTGAAACGCATCCTCTCTCCATTTTTCTTGCGGTAGGATCCGCCTCCGGCCACATCGGTATAACCGTCTACCATGCATGATGCCGCTACCCTGCGTCTTTCTCCTGCCCTGCCATTGTCTGAATAATAGACATCCTGCATTGTAAAGCAGGTGCAGGTAGGACAGACGAAATTGCATCTGCCGCAGTTGATGCAGCGGGTAGTGTATTCATCCCAGAGATCGCTCTTTATCACACTTGCCGGTATCTGGTCAGGAATATCGGCCTTTACCTTGTTCTCCGTAACATAGGCTGGCGAGATGCTTGTCTTTTCCAGTCCAGAGACCTGAGCAAAAAAGCCATCAAAGCTGTCATCGGCTACATCCGAACGAATCTGTCCATCGGAGTACTCTACTGAGAAAGCGTAATCTCCATCCCATCTGTTTGAATCCATGGAAACGCAGAAGCAGTTCTCATAGGACTGTGGACATCCGATCAGGACATACCTTATCAGATCCCGTCTCCTCTGATAGAAAGGATCCCTTGCGTCACCGTTTGCCAGATAGATCTGGTCCGTCCTCCTTATGGCGTTTAGATCACAGCTTCTGGCGAAAAAGAGAACTGGTCTCTTATCCAGATCTGCTTCCTTGACTTCCTGCTCGGTAAAATAAAACAGGGTCTCGGACAGAGGCAGCAAAAACTCCTTGGCCGAATAGTCAGACTTAGCCTCCAGTTCTATCTGAGTCCCCTCTGTGATCTCATCATAGATCACAGCATCCACATCTGTAAATCTCCCGGCACCTTTCTTTCTTACTGGCGCAAATATCCGATAGGATTTCAGGAGATTTCTGATCACCTGATCAAAATCTTCTTTTGTTAAAATATAACCCATCTACATACCTTTTCCTTTTAATACTCTGCAAAATTCACAAGTCTTCAGTTAATTATACTTTAGATTCTGTAAAAAGTCTACAAAAACAACCAGAAAACCCGTAATATTTTTGTTAATAATAACAGGCAGGGTCAGCCTATGTCTGTTGTTATTACAACCGAAATCATTTATTTTTGTACTGCAAAAAATCACCCGGGAAATCCCGGGCGATCTTTTCCTGTCAGTTGCTTTTATTCTGACTTATTTCTTTTTTGAAATCTTAACAGTCTTTGTTATCCTGCCGCTCCTGGAGCAGTAGTATTTCTTCTTTCCAACCCTGACCCACTTTTTGGTTACTATACGTCCCTTGGAATCAGTGTAATACTTCTTTCCTTTTACGTTAACGACCTTTTTCTTTACGATCCGGCCATTCTTGTCAGCATAGTACCTTGTTCCATCAGAAGTCTTTACTATGGTCTTCTTTGCTAAAAGGCCATTCTTGCATGCGACATAGGTGTACTTTCCGATCTTTACAGTTGAAGCCGAGGCGACAGTCTGATCCTCCTTTACTACGAAGGTCTTCTTTCCGACCTTTACAAGCCCCTTTGTCGCAAGAGTACCGTCCTTCGTTGCGACATACTTCCTGTCATCGATCTTTACAGATCTGTTTACAGCGACGCTGCCATCCTTGTCTGTAGCATATTTCTTTCCGTCTATCTCGACTATCTGATCTGTTACTGTCTTTCCAGTCTTATCCTTTATTACCAGACTGCCGCTAGCAGCATCGCCTTCAAGGGAATATGACTTCTGATCAGAAGATGGCTTATCCTGTTTTCCGTCCTCATCTGGCTTGCTCTCAGAGCTGCCTTCTGAAGCAGAGGAGCTTCCCTGGGATGAGCCAGATCCAGAAGCAGATCCAGCGCCAGATGATGAGTTCCCTGATACCTTCTTTTCAAAGATCACTGTACCACCGTCAGATGATGCAGGAAGGTTTACCGTGAGACTGCCGCTCGCATCAGCTGTCATGGTCTTTCCGCTGTAGAGATCAGTATAAACTCCGTTTGGCGCTAATCCACTGATCACAACCGGCTGTGCAGCATTTCTTGTATTCAGCACATTGTAAAGAGTGGTGCCATCATAGCTTCTGGTAAAGACATCGTAGCCCTTGCTGTCATTTGCCTCGATCGTCTTCCTGTCTCCACGTGCATAGACATCAGTATATCTGTTACGTATAGACAGCATT
>DLDA01000030.1:0-27118 GCA_002480925.1 Lachnospiraceae bacterium UBA7784
AGGCAGTCTGTGAAGACCATCTCTGAGTGACCCTTAATCGGGTACGGTGACTCCGTTACAGTCTGATGAGTGGCTGTCTTTACCGGCAGCAAGCAGGGTGGAACCGCGTATATTTTATCGAATTTACGTCCCGTGCATTACAGTTGTTTTTGTAATGTCCGGGACTTTTTTATGTCCCGGAAAGAAAGGAACCTATGGATAAGGAAAAGTATCTGGAAGTTTATCGTCATTCTCTCGCTCACATCATGGCAAAGGCTGTTATTGAGCTTTATGGAAAGGATGTGCAGTATGCAATAGGACCTCAGATAGCAGATGGATTCTACTATGATTTCGCCCTGCCTGAGGGAGTCTCTATCCAGGAGGCTGATTTCAAGAAGATCGAGGACAAGATGAGGGAGATCATCAAGCGCCGTGAGGACTGGAGCGTAAAGGAGGTCTCAAAGCAGGAGGCCTTAGATCTCTTCAAGGACCAGAAGTATAAGACTGAGCTTATAAAGGACCTGCCTGAGGATGAGAGGATCACCATCTACTGGACAGGCGATGACTATGTGGATCTCTGCCGCGGACCTCATGTGGACAATTCACAGGAGCTTATGAGCGCTGCATTTGAGATAAGAAGTGTATCAGGCGCTTACTGGAGAGGTGACGAGCACAATGATTCGCTTACCCGTGTCTATGCCTATGCCTTCCCGGACAAGCAGCAGCTCAAGGAGCACAAGGCTCTTATAAAGGAAGCAAAGGAGAGAGATCATAAGAAGCTGGGACCTCAGCTTGACCTGTTCATGTTCGATGAGACAGCTCCAGGAATGCCATACTGGCTTCCGAGAGGATGGAAGGTGTTTAACGCTCTTCTGGATTTCTGGAGAGGAATCCATGACGCTCACGGCTATCAGGAGATATCAGGACCTGTAGTATCTAAAAAGGAGCTCTGGGTTACATCAGGACACTGGGCACACTATCAGGACGGCATGTTCGTGATACCGGGAGAGGATGACAATGACACCTACGCCTTAAAGCCTATGAACTGCCCTAATGCGATAAAGGTCTATATGAACAAGGCCCGTTCATACAGGGAGCTTCCTCTGCGTATCAACCAGGTCGATGTGATCCACAGAAAAGAGAAGTCAGGCGAGCTGAACGGTCTCTTCCGTGTGCAGATGTTCAGACAGGATGATGCCCACACCCTCGTGACCGAGGATCAGATTGCTTCGGAGATTAAGGATATCATGGATATCGCGACAGAGATCTACGGGACCTTCGGACTCACCTACAAGGCGGAGCTTTCCACCAGACCAGATGACTATATGGGCGACATCGAGGTATGGAACAAGGCCGAGGCTGACCTCAAGGATATCCTTGAAAAGACCTACGGGGCAGGCAACTACGAGATCAATGAGGGTGACGGTGCCTTCTACGGCCCGAAGATCGACCTCAAGATGAAGGACGCCTTAGGCCGTGAGTGGCAGATGGGTACGATTCAGCTCGACTTCCAGCTCCCGCTGAACTTCGATATGAAGTATACCGCTGCAGACTCCACGATAAAGAGACCTGTCATGATCCACAGAGCCATCTTCGGTTCGATGGAGCGTTTCATCGGAATCCTGATCGAGAACTTCAAGGGAGCCTTCCCGTTCTGGCTTTCACCATATCAGGTAGGTATAGTGCCTATCCGTGAGGAGCATAATGACTATGCAAGGGAGGTCGAGTCTCTTCTTAGAAAGAACCGGATCCGCGTAGAGGCTGATTATTCTGAGGCCAACATGAAGAACAAGATCAAGAACTTCAAGAATTACAAGGATCCTTATATCCTTGTCTTAGGGGATAAGGAAAAGGAGAACCGCACGGTTTCCATAAACCTTCGCGGGAGCAACAAGCAGCTTAACGATGTGCCTCTTGACGTTTTCCTTGATATGTGCGATCAGATGGTCGAGGAGCATTCTCTTGAGCTTCTGGATCAGATACCGGATGCGGAGTAAGAGATGTATCTTGCAGACAGATGGAATGACTATCAGGTATTAGATACCTCATCAGGAGAAAAACTCGAGCGCTGGGGGAAATATATCCTCGAGCGCCCGGATCCGCAGGTCATCTGGAATACACCCAGGGGCCGCGAATGGAAAAAGGTCAATGCAATTTATCACAGGAGCAGTAAGGGCGGCGGAAGCTGGGAGTTTATTGATCTTCCAAAGGAATGGACTATCAATTATCCGCTCCCGGCCGGAGAACTGACCTTTCATCTTAAGCCGTTCTCCTTCAAGCATACCGGACTTTTTCCGGAGCAGGCAGCCAACTGGGAATGGTTTTCTTCTATTATAAGAGAGGCAAAAAAGAATGACCCGGGCAGACAGATAAAGGTGCTGAATCTTTTTGCATACACGGGCGGTGCTACTGTGGCTGCTGCGATGTCGGGCGCTGCAGTGACCCATGTCGATGCATCAAAGGGCATGGTGACCTGGGCACATGAGAATGCGGCCTCATCCGGACTTTCCGATGCCCCGATCAGATGGCTTGTCGACGACTGCATGAAGTTTGTCGAAAGGGAGATCCGCCGAGGCAATCATTATGATGGGATAATAATGGACCCTCCTTCATATGGACGCGGACCTAAGGGAGAGATCTGGAAGATAGAGGAAAAGATATATCCTCTGATCTGCGACTGCAGGAAGATCCTTTCAGAAGATCCGCTTTTCTTCCTTGTAAACTCCTACACGACCGGGCTTCAGCCGGCTGTGCTCCACTATATGCTTGGCAGTGCTTTAGAAAATCTCGGAGCCTGTGTGGAAGCCGACGAGGTCGGCCTCCCGGTGAAGCAGACTGGACTTGTCCTGCCGTGCGGAGCGAGCGGAAGGGTATGGTTTAGGGGAATTGTACCCTAAAAAGAACAAAAACCACCTTGCATTATCCCCGAAATCCGTGTAAAATATCAACTGCTGTGACATGATAGCTATGAAGCGTGAGGTTGCTGCCCAAGCTGACGTAAGCAGCCTATGGCAGGTTTTTCCGTGGAGCGAATGTCAAGTTAGGAAACTGGCGACAAGTCACTGTACAGTTTAACAGACCGCATTTTATGCGGACGGGTAGTTCTGATAGATAGGACACGCCCGGCAATGTGTACAGTCACCACTTGTCCGACTTTATTTGAAAGTCCGATATAGGAGGCGGCTTTTTTTATGGCAACACAGGTAATGAGAATCACCCTGAAGGCTTATGACCACGAGCTTGTGGATTCATCAGCCAAGAAGATCATTGAGACTGTAAAGAAGAGCGGAGCAGAGGTTTCCGGACCGGTACCTCTTCCGACCAAGAAGGAGGTAGTTACCATCCTTCGTGCAGTTCACAAGTATAAGGATTCCAGAGAGCAGTTCGAGCAGAGAACTCACAAGAGACTGATCGATATCCTGACACCGACACAGAAGATCGTTGATTCACTTTCACGTCTTGAGATGCCGGCAGGTGTATATATCGATATCAAGATGAAGAATAAGTAAGATCAGCCTGATTTTTCACTTGATAGCAACTATTTATCTAGTATGAGCGTGAGAAAAGAGCATAGGCTTTAGGACATAGACCATAGGTCTTAGGGTAAAAAGCATTCTAACCCCTGCCGCTCCACGCGCTCCGCTGTAGAAAGGATTTATTATGACAAAAGCTATTTTAGCTACGAAGATCGGAATGACACAGATCTTCGGCGAGAACGGGGATCTTATCCCGGTTACAGTATTACTCGCAGGACCTTGCAAGGTCACTCAGATCAAGACCGTTGAGAATGACGGATACGAGGCAGTGCAGGTTGCCTTCGAAGAGAAGAAGGAGAAGGTAGTCACAAAGGATGCTGCCGGCAAGAAGAGCGTTGCTCATCGTCATGGAGTGAATAAGGCCGAGAAGGGACACTTCGACAAGGCAGGCGTTGCGCCGATGCGCTATGTCAGAGAGTTCAGATTCGACAACTGTGCAGACTACCAGCTCGCACAGGAGATCAAGGCTGATATCTTTGCAGCAGGTGACAAGGTAGATGTCACTGCTACATCAAAGGGTAAAGGCTTCCAGGGTGCTGTAAAGAGATTAGGACAGCACAGAGGACCTATGGCTCATGGTTCAAAGTTCCATCGTCATCAGGGATCAAACGGTTCCTGCTCTACTCCTTCGAGAGTATTCAAGGGCAAGGGAATGCCTGGACATATGGGCGCAGTAAAGATAACAACACAGAACCTTGAGGTCGTAAAGGTTGACGCTGACCAGAACCTTATCCTTGTAAAGGGATCAGTTCCGGGACCTAAGAAGTCACTTGTTACGATCAAGGAATCAGTAAAGGCATAAGGAAAGGAGGAACTTTCACGTGGCTACAGTAACAGTTAAGAATATGGACGGCCAGGAAGTCGGAACAATAGACCTTTCAGATGCCGTATTCGGAGTAGAAGTCAATGAGCATCTGGTGCATATGGCAGTTGTAAGTCAGCTTGCCAACAAGCGCCAGGGAACACAGAAGGCCAAGACCCGTTCTGAGGTTTCCGGTGGCGGAAGAAAGCCATGGAGACAGAAGGGTACAGGCCATGCCAGACAGGGATCGACAAGAGCTCCGCAGTGGACAGGCGGCGGAATGGTATTCGCACCGGTTCCTAGAGACTATTCCTTCAAGATGAACAGGAAGGAAAAGGCAGGAGCATTAAAGTCAGTCCTTACCGACAAGGTAAATGAGAACAAGCTTGTTGTTCTTGATGAGCTTAAGCTTGACGAGATCAAGACAAAGAGATTCGCAGAGATCCTTAAGAATCTCGGACTTGACGGAGCATATGTTATCCTTCCTGAGAAGGATGATGTAGTTACAGCTTCAGCTAAGAATATCCCGACAGTTAAGACTACACAGACCGGATCCATAAGCGTATATGATGCTTTAAAGTATGGAACAGTTATCCTCACAAAGGATTCGGCAAAGAAGATTGAGGAGGCTTACGCATAATGGCAACAGTTAATTATTACGATGTCATCATCAGGCCGGTAGTTACAGAGAAGTCAATGGCCGGCATGAGTGACAGGAAGTACACCTTCTTAGTTCATACAGACGCCAACAAGTTCCAGATCAAGGACGCAGTTGAGAAGATGTTCGAGGGAGCAAAGGTCGAGAGCGTTCATACGATCAACAGCAAGGGCAAGAACAAGCGCCGCGGAATGACATTTGGAAAGACCGCAGCTACAAAGAAAGCAATCGTAAAGCTCACAGAGGATTCGAAGGATATCGAGTTATTCTCGAGTCTTTAAAGGTGAGAGGTCGGAGGTGAGAGGTGAGAGGCAAGCGGATTGATATTATCGGATCTAGCACCGGACACCTCACACCTCATACCTCACACCTGCCTATACTCAGCAAAGAGTGACAACAAAACAACCGAAAGGAGAATACATGGGCATCAAGTCATATAACCCATATACACCTTCCAGAAGAAACATGACTGGCTCTGATTTCGCAGAGATCACGAAGAAGACACCAGAGAAGTCATTACTGGATGTAAAGAAGAAGAATTCAGGCCGTAACAACCAGGGTAAGATCACAGTAAGACACCATGGCGGCGGCAATCGTCAGAAATACAGGATCATCGACTTCAAGAGAAGAAAGGATGATATCCCTGCAAAGGTAATAGGAATCGAGTACGATCCTAACCGTACAGCAAATATTGCTCTTATCTGCTATGCAGATGGAGCAAAGTCATACATCCTTGCTCCGCAGGGACTTACAGATGGAATGACAGTCATGAGCGGAGAGAACGCAGAGGTTCGCGTAGGAAACTGCCTTCCTCTTTCAAAGATCCCTATCGGTACCATGGTACACAACATTGAGCTTTATCCTGGAAAGGGCGGACAGATGGTCCGTGCAGCAGGAAATGCAGCTCAGCTGATGGCTAAGGAAGGAAAATACGCAACCCTTCGTCTTCCATCAGGAGAGATGAGACTTGTACTTCTTGAGTGCCGCGCAACGATCGGAGTAATCGGAAACGGTGATCACTCACTGGTAAAGATCGGTAAAGCAGGTCGTAAGAGAAATATGGGAATCAGACCTACAGTTCGTGGATCTGTCATGAACCCTAACGACCATCCACACGGCGGTGGTGAAGGTAAGGCACCAGTTGGACGTCCAGGTCCTTCTACACCTTGGGGTAAGCCGGCTCTTGGTCTCAAGACCAGAAACAAGCATAAGGCTTCCAACAAGCTTATTGTAAGAAGAAGAAACGGTAAGGGATTAAAGTAAGGAGGAATTTATGGCACGTTCACTTAAAAAAGGACCATTTGCCGATGAGAGTTTATTAAAGAAGATCGATGCTATGAACGCATCCGGAGATAAGTCGGTCATAAAGACCTGGTCCCGCCGTTCCACGATCTTCCCTTCATTCGTAGGACATACGATCGCTGTCCATGATGGCAGAAAGCATGTCCCGGTATATGTTACAGAGGATATGGTAGGCCATAAGCTCGGTGAGTTCGTAGCTACCCGTACATACAGGGGCCACGGCAAGGACGAGAAAAAGACAGGCGCAAGGTAATAAGACGAAAGGAGGATTTCAATCATGGCTAAGGGACATAGAACCCAGATCAAGCGTGAGAGAAATGAACAGAAAGATACTAGGGCCACTGCTAAGCTTTCTTATGCAAGAATGTCAGTAACCAAGGCTTGCTTCGTACTTGATGCGATCCGTGGTAAGGATGTTGATACGGCTCTCGCAATTGTAATGTACAATCCAAGATATGCTTCAAGCGTTATCGAGAAGCTTCTTCGTTCAGCAATTGCAAACGCAGAGAATAATAACGGACTCAAGAAGGACGATCTCTATATAGCAGAGTGCTATGCAAACAAGGGACCTACATTAAAGAGGATCCAGCCTAGAGCTCAGGGCCGTGCATACAGGATTGAGAAAAGAATGAGCCACATCACGATCGTACTGGATGAGAAATAAGGAGGAATACAATGGGACAGAAAGTTAATCCGCATGGGTTAAGAGTCGGCGTTATCAATGACTGGGATTCCAAGTGGTATGCTGAGGGCAATGATTTCGCTGATTACCTTGTTGAGGATCACAAGATCCGTGAATTCCTCAAGAAGAAGCTCTATTCAGCAGGTGTCTCAAAGATCGATATAGAGAGAGCCAGCGACAGAGTAAAGGTCGTAGTATACACAGCAAAGCCTGGTATCGTGATCGGTAAGGGCGGAGCTGAGATCGAGGAAGTAAAGAAGCAGCTTCAGAAGCTTACAGACAAGAAGCTTGTTATAGACGTTAAGGAAGTTAAGCGTCCGGACAAGGATGCACAGCTTGTTGCTGAGAATATCGCTTCCCAGCTCGAGGGTCGTGTTGCTTTCCGTCGTGCAATGAAGAGCTGCATCACAAGGGCTATGAAGTCAGGTATCCAGGGAATCAAGACAACCTGCTCAGGACGTCTTGGTGGAGCAGATATCGCCAGGTCAGAGTCTTACAACGAAGGAACTATCCCTCTTCAGACAATGCGTGCAGATATTGATTATGGATTCGCAGAAGCAGATACAACCTACGGTAAGGTAGGAGTAAAGGTCTGGATCTACAAGGGTGAGGTTCTTCCATCAAAGAAGAAGACTGCTGAAGAAGGAGGTAGAAACTGATATGTTAATGCCGAAGAGAGTAAAGCATCGTAAGCAGTTCCGTGGAACTCTCGCAGGAAAAGCTTTACGTGGAAATAAAGTCACACAGGGTGATTACGGTCTCGTAAGTCTCGATCCTTGCTGGATAAAGAGCAATCAGCTTGAGGCTGCCCGTGTAGCTATGACAAGATATGTAAAACGTGGTGGTAAGGTATTCATCAAGGTTTTCCCTGATCATCCGGTTACAGCTAAGCCAGCTGAGACACGAATGGGTTCAGGAAAGGGCGCTCTTGATTACTGGGTAGCAGTTGTTAAGCCAGGCAGAGTCCTTTTTGAGATCACAGGAGTACCAGAGGAAGTAGCAAAAGAAGCACTGCGACTTGCCGGGCATAAGCTTCCATGCAGATGCAAGATCGTCGCACGTGAAGGTTTAGAAGGCGGTGAAGCTAATGAAAACTAAGGATTTTCTTGAAGAGTTAAAAGGGCAGTCTGCCGATGAGCTTTCAGCAAAGCTTGTAGATGCAAAGAAAGAGCTTTTCAATTTAAGATTCCAGAATGCGACTAATCAGCTTGAGAACACAAGCAGGATCAGAGAGGTGCGTCACAATATCGCCCGCATTCAGACCGTTCTGACTCAGATCAACAATCAGTGATCAGGACCTAAATTGTGAAAGGATAACCAGATGGAAGAGAGAAATCTAAGAAAGACCCGTACCGGTGTTGTGGTTTCTGATAAGATGAACAAGACGATTACGGTCGCAGTCAGAGACAATGTCAGACATCCGCTCTACGGCAAGATCGTAAAAAGAACATACAAGCTGAAGGCTCATGACGAAGAGAATGCAGCTCACGAGGGCGACACAGTTCGCGTAATGGAGACCAGACCTCTGTCAAAGGACAAGAGATGGAGACTCGTTGAGATAATTGAGCGTGCTAAGTAAAGAAAGAGAGGAATCATTATGGTACAGCAGGAGACCAGATTAAAGGTTGCTGACAATACTGGTGCCAAGGAGCTCCTCACAATCCGTGTCATGGGCGGATCAACCAGGAGATATGCCAGTATCGGAGATATAGTAGTTGCTTCTGTTAAAGATGCAACACCCGGTGGAGTTGTCAAGAAGGGTGATGTCGTAAAGGCAGTTATCGTACGTACCGTAAAGGGTGTTCATCGTAACGATGGCTCATACATCAAGTTTGACGACAACGCAGCTGTTATCATCAAGGATGACAAGACTCCGAAGGGAACCCGTATTTTTGGACCGGTAGCAAGAGAGCTTCGTGATAAGCAGTTTATGAAGATCGTTTCACTTGCTCCTGAGACGCTTTAAGGAGGAAACCGATGGCATCACTTAAGATAAGAAAGGGTGACACAGTACGTGTAATTGCCGGCGCTGACAAGGGCGCTGAGGGTAAGGTCATCGCTGTAGATCCTAAGAAACAGAGAATCACCGTTGAGGGTGTTCACATGGTAAAGAAGCATGTGAAGCCTAATATGACCAATCAGCAGGGAGGCATCGTTGAGCAGGAAGCTCCGATCGCTATTTCAAATGTTATGCTCCTCGTAAATGGCAAGACAACCCGTGTAGGCTTTAAGATGGACGGAGACAAGAAGGTCCGTTTCGCAAAGGCTACCGGAGAGAATATTGACTAAGGAGGTTGAATCGTGAGCAGATTAAAAGATGAATACAAGAATACGATTGCTTCCGCAATGACAGAGAAGTTTGGCTACAAGAACCCTATGGAGGTTCCTAAGCTCGTAAAGATCGTAGTCAATATGGGTGTTGGTGAGGCAAAGGAGAACCAGAAGCTTTTAGATTCTGCTATAGCTGATATGGAAGCTATTACTGGTCAGCATGCAGTAATCACCAGAGCCAAGAACTCAGTCGCAAACTTCAAGATCCGTGAGGGAATGGGAATCGGATGCAAGACCACTCTTCGTGGCGACAAGATGTATGATTTCCTCGACAGACTTGTAAATCTTGCGCTTCCTCGTGTACGTGACTTCCGCGGTGTCAATGCCAACTCATTCGATGGAAGAGGAAACTATGCTCTCGGAATCAAGGAGCAGATCATTTTCCCTGAGATCGAATATGATAAGGTCGACAAGGTAAGAGGAATGGATATCATTTTTGTTACAACAGCTAAGACCGATGAGGAGGCAAGAGAGCTTCTTCGTCTGTTCGGAATGCCGTTCGCTAAGTAATCAGGAGGAAAACATGGCTAAGACATCAATGAAAGTAAAGCAGCAGCGTAAGCCTAAGTACTCTACAAGAGCATACACACGCTGCAGGATCTGCGGCCGTCCGCACTCTGTACTTCGTAAGTACGGCATCTGCAGAGTCTGCTTCAGAGAGCTTGCTTACAAGGGTGAGATACCTGGCGTAAGAAAAGCATCATGGTAATTCAGAACGCAGACAATATTTAGGAGGAAAACATATCATGACAATGACAGATCCTATCGCAGATATGCTTACGAGAATCCGTAACGCCAACACTGCGAAACATGATACAGTAGATATCCCTGCTTCCAAGATCAAGGTCGCAATAGCTGACATCCTTGTAGATGAGGGATATATAGAGAAGTACGAGCTTGTAGACAACGGAACCTTCAAGGATATCCGTGTTTCCATGAAGTATACAGGAAGCAAGAAGGATCGTATCATCACAGGTCTCAGAAGGATCAGTAAGCCTGGTCTTAGAATCTACGCTGGAAAGGATGACATCCCTCAGGTCCTCGGTGGACTCGGAATCGCTATCCTTTCAACAAATAAAGGAATCATCACCGACAAGCAGGCTCGTAAGGAGCAGGTCGGCGGCGAAGTTCTCGCATTCGTATGGTAAATTCAGGATATAGGATTTAGGACATAGGATATAGGGAATAGCTGATATATTCCCTAACCCCTATTCTCTAACCCCTAATCCCTAATATAAAACAGGAGGTACGGGCATGTCACGTATAGGAAGAATGCCAATCGCAATACCTGCAGGAGTTACAGTAGATGTTGCAGAAAATAATCATGTGACGGTAAAAGGTCCAAAGGGTACACTTGAGAAGACTCTTCCGCAGGAGATGACAATCAAGGTAGAGGACTCTTGCGTTACCGTTTCAAGACCAAATGATCTGAAAAAGATGAAGTCTCTTCACGGACTTACAAGAAGCCTTATCCAGAATATGGTACTTGGAGTTACTGAGGGCTTTGAGAAGAAGCTTGAGATCAACGGAGTTGGTTTCAGAGCAGAGAAGAAGGGTAAGAACCTTACACTTCATCTCGGATTTTCACATCCGGTAGAGATGACAGATCCTGAAGGGGTTGAGTCAGTTCTTGACGGAAACAATATTACGATCAAGGGTATCGATAAAGAAAAGGTCGGACAGTACGCAGCCGAAATCAGAGACAAGAAGAGACCTGAGCCATATAAGGGTAAGGGAATCAAGTACGCTGATGAGGTTATCCGTCGTAAGGTTGGAAAGACCGGTAAGAAATAACTAAGGAGGCAAGATCATGGTAAGCAAGAAATCAAGAGCATTAGTTCGTGAAACCAAGCACAGAAGACTTCGCCACACTCTTTCCGGTACAGCCGCAAGACCGCGTATGTCTGTGTTCCGCAGCAACAATCATATGTATGTACAGATCATCAATGATGAAGTTGGCAAGACTTTAGTATCAGCTTCCACACTTGACAAGGAAGTAAACGCTGATCTCAAGAAGACTAATGATGTAGCAGCAGCTGAGAAGCTTGGTTCAGTGATCGGCAAGAAGGCAGTAGATGCCGGAATCAAGGAAGTAGTCTTCGACAGAGGCGGATACATTTACGCCGGCAAGGTAAAGGCTTTAGCTGACGCAGCCAGAGAAGCCGGACTGGATTTTTAAGGAGGAAGCATTAGATGAGACGTAATAATGATGAGCGCGCTGAAAATGAATTCGACGATAATGTAGTCTCAATCAAGCGAGTTACCAAGGTTGTAAAAGGCGGACGTAACATGCGTTTCACTGCTCTCGTGGTAGTAGGCGATCATAACGGACGTGTTGGTGCGGGCCTTGGAAAAGCAGCAGAGATTCCTGAAGCCATCAGAAAGGGTAAGGAAGCTGCTGAGAAGGCTATGGTAACTGTAGCTTTAGACGAGAATCACAGTATATCTCATGATATAATCGGAAAGCACACAGGTGCAACAATTCTCTTAAAGAAGGCTCCGGAAGGTACTGGAATTATCGCAGGTGGTCCGGCACGTAGTGTATGCGAGCTTGCAGGAATCACAAATATCCGTACCAAGTCACTTGGTTCTTCAAACAAGCAGAATGTTGTACTTGCAACAATAGATGCATTAAGAGAGCTTAAGTCCCCAGAAGAGGTTGCAAAGCTTCGCGGCAAGACTGTTGAGGAAGTTCTGGCATAAGTTAGGAGGATAAAATGGCAGATAAGGTAAAGGTAACACTCGTTAAATCCCCTATCGGAGCTGTACCAAAGAACAAGAAGGTTGTGGAGGCCCTGGGCCTTCATAAAGTAGGGCAGTCAAATGAGCTTCCTAATACTGCAGCCACTCTTGGCGCAGTTCGCAAGGTTGCTCATCTTGTAAAGGTAGAAGAAATCTAATATAGAATAAGGAGGTGCCAGAATGGATTTATCCAGCTTAAGACCAGCTGAAGGATCAAAGCAGAGCAATAACTTCAGAAAAGGACGCGGACACGGTTCAGGAAATGGCAAGACTGCCGGTAAGGGGCAGAAGGGTCAGAAGGCTCGTTCAGGCGGCGGTGTAAGACTCGGATTTGAAGGTGGACAGATGCCTTTATTCCGTCGTCTTCCAAAGCGCGGCTTTAAGAATATCAATACAAAGGAAATTGTAGCGATCAATGTTTCTGCTCTTGAAGACAAGTTCAATGACGGAGACGAGGTCACAGTAGAAAAGCTCCTTGAGAACGGCGTTATCAGCAAGGCAGCTGACGGAGTAAAGATCCTTGGCAATGGTGAGCTTACAAAGAAGCTTGATGTCAAGGTAAACGCATTTTCAAAGAGCGCTAAGGAAAAGATTGAAGCCTTAGGTGGAAAAGCAGAGGTGATCTGATGTTTCGCACTATTCGTAATGCATTCAAGATCAAGGAGATCAGAACGAGACTCTTCTTCACATTCCTGATGCTTATCGTTGTACGAATCGGATCACAGCTCCCGGTTCCGGGTGTAAGTGAGAATGCGTTCAACCAGCTGTTTGGAAATGTGGGAGATTCACTGAACTTCTTCAATGCGATCACAGGTGGATCATTCGAGCAGATGTCTGTGTTTGCTCTTAGCATCACGCCATACATTACGTCTTCCATTATTATTCAGCTACTGACGATTTCGTTCCCGAAGCTTGAGGAAATGCAGAGAGACGGTGAGGATGGAAGAAAAAAATTAAACCGTATAACCAGATATGTGACGATCGGCCTTTCAGTAATGGAGGCCGTTGCGCTGGCAGTTGGATTCGGACGCAGCGGATATCTGTCACACTTTACATTCTGGTATGTGCTGATGCTTGTAGTAGCACTGACAGCAGGAGCAACAGCACTTATGTGGATTGGTGAAGAAATCACGAGAAAGGGTGTCGGAAACGGTATTTCAATAGTACTTGTGATCAACATCGTATCAAGACTTCCTCAGGATGTGACAACTCTGTTCAATCAGTTCATAAAGGGACAGACGATTGCCAGAGGTATCCTTATCGGAGTGATAATTGCTGCAATAATAGTCGGTATCGTCGTACTTGTCGTTATCCTTCAGTGCGCAGAGAGACGAATTCCTGTACAGTATTCAAGAAAGCTTTCATCAAACGGCAGGGCTTCATTTTCTAACGCAAGCAGCTCCTACATTCCTCTTAAGGTAAATACAGGCGGAGTTATTCCTGTCATCTTTGCACAGTCTCTGATGCAGACACCAGTTATAATTGCTGCTCTTGCAGGCAAGTCAAACGGTAAGGGAGCCGGATATACGATCCTTAACATGCTTTCTGAGAGCCACTGGTTTACACCGTCTAACTGGTTCTATACTATCGGTGCTGCGGTATATGTTCTGCTACTTATAGCATTCGCATATTTCTACACCTCGATAACCTTTAATCCGCTTGAGATTGCGGACAATATGAAGAAAAGCGGCGGGTTCGTTCCGGGTATCAGACCAGGAAAGCCTACTAGCGACTATCTCCAGTCTGTACTCAATAGCGTGATATTCATTGGAGCTATCGGTCTTACAATAGTATCACTGCTTCCGATAATCCTTAATGGTCTCACAAATGCCAACGTATCATTTGGTGGTACATCAATCATCATCGTAGTCGGCGTAGTAGTCGAGACACTCAAGCAGATCGAGGGCGCTATGATGGTGAGGAACTACAAGGGCTTCTTAAGTGACTAAGGATATAGGGTATAGGGTATAGTAATTAACTAACCCCTAACCCCTAACCCCTATCCCCTAACCCCTAAACAAGGAGGATTATAAACTATGAAAATAATCATGCTTGGCGCTCCGGGTGCCGGAAAGGGAACTCAGGCTATTAAGATAGCTGAGAAGTATGGTATCCCGCACATAAGCACGGGAGATATTTTTCGTGCAAATATCAAGAACGGGACAGAGCTTGGAAAGAAAGCAAAGGAGTTCATGGACAAGGGAGCACTTGTACCTGATGAACTGACCTGCGATCTCGTTGTTGACAGGATCCATCAGGATGACTGCAAAAACGGATTTGTCCTCGATGGTTTTCCGCGTACAATACCTCAGGCCAAGGCTCTTGACACAGCTCTGGATAAGGACGGAGAAAGCATCGATCATGCGATCGACATAGAGGTTCCTGACCAGAATATCGTTAAGAGAATGGGAGGCAGACGCGCCTGCCTTAACTGCGGTGCGACCTATCATATTATAAGTGCTCCTCCGAAGACAGAGGGTATCTGCGATAATTGCGGTGGAAAGCTTACGATAAGAGAAGATGACAAGCCACAGACAGTTCAGGAACGCCTTAGTGTTTATCATCAGAAGACTCAGCCGCTTATTGATTATTATAAAAAGGCAGGGATTCTCGACCAGGTTGATGGAACCCAGCCTCTTGACCAGGTCTTTTCAATGATTGAAGAGGTACTTGACTGATATGACACTGCTGATGGGACGCTCTCTGGCAGGTCACGACAAGGGGCAGCTATATGTGATAGTCCGTTCTGAAAAGGAATTCTCTTTTCTTGCAAATGGAGTTACAAAGACAATAGCAAGACCCAAAAAGAAGAAAAATATACATCTTCAGCTGATCAGAAAAATTCCTGCGGAAGTAGATGAAGTACTTGACGGAGAAAATGATCTGACTGATCTGCTGATCAAGAGAGTGATAAAGATATACGAAGGCCTGATCACAAAACAGGCTAAGGAGTAATGAATGTCAAAAGCAGATGTTATTGAAGTAGAAGGCAGAGTTATCGAGAAGCTTCCAAATGCTATGTTTTCTGTTGAGCTCGAGAATGGACATCAGATTCTTGCTCATATAAGCGGAAAGCTTCGCATGAATTATATCCGTATCCTTCCGGGGGACAAGGTGACGATAGAGATGAGTCCCTATGATCTGTCCAAGGGAAGGATAATCTGGAGAGACAAGTAATGGACGGCCCGGGGTTCAGGGTCTGGTGTGTAAATCAGATTTACACACTAACACCTGCCCCTTAGGTTTAACCACTTTCTCTGGCAAATTGTTCTAGTAAAAAAACATGAAACATATTGCATCTTTTCAAACGTCCGAGTATAATATTACACGGACGTTTTTTGCGCCCAAAAATCAGATGGTGTATTGTGAGCTGGTTATGGATGAATCATATACTCATACCCCACACCTCTAACCTACAAATCAAAGAAAGGAGTCGTTCATATGAAGGTCAGATCCTCAGTTAAGCCTATGTGCGAGAAGTGCAAGGTCATCAAGAGGAAGGGTAAGATCCGCATTATCTGCGAGAACCCTAAGCACAAACAGAGACAGGGCTGATGCGCCCCTGTCGCATTGTGATGTATTATATGGCGGCTGATAGATGAGAAGTGAGAGCACTTCTCATCAGTACATAAATACATTCAAATGGTTCCGCAATGCGGGACACAAGCATCGCTCCCATACATACCGGGGAGCATGATCCTTCATATCATATACGGAAGGGTCGATGTCATTTGAAGGCTGACACACATTTCAGGCCGGGACACCGGAGCTGTCAGCTTTATATCATTAGAAACAGGCTCTGGAGATGTCCGGAGGGATTATACAGATAAGGAGTAAATACACATGGCTCGAATCGCAGGTGTAGATTTACCGAGAGAAAAGAGAATAGAGATCGGACTTACCTATATCTATGGTATTGGCAGAGTCACAGCTACGGATCTTCTTACTAAGGCAGGAGTTGATCCTGACATCAGAGTAAAGGACCTTACAGATGATGACGTGAAGAAGATTTCTGACGTTATCGACCAGGAGGGACTTCTTGTCGAAGGAGATCTTCGCCGTGATACAGCGCTTAATATCAAGCGTCTTCAGGAGATTGGCTGCTACAGAGGTATCCGTCACAGAAAGGGACTTCCTGTGAGAGGACAGAAGACAAAGACCAATGCGCGCACACGCAAGGGACCTAAGAGAACTGTAGCAAATAAGAAGAAGTAATGATAGAAAGGTAAATATAATGGCTAAAGCAGTAAAGAAGTCTCCAAAGAGACGTGAGAGAAAAAACGTTGAGCATGGCCAGGTACATATTCAGGCATCATTCAATAACACTATTGTTACAATAACAGATGCTCAGGGCAATGCATTAAGCTGGGCTTCAGCAGGCGGACTTGGCTTCAGGGGCTCAAGAAAGTCTACTCCATACGCAGCTCAGGTTGCAGCTGAGACTGCAGCAAAGGCAGCCCTTCCTCATGGCCTTAAGAATGTAGATGTGTTCGTAAAAGGACCAGGATCAGGCAGAGAAGCAGCTATCCGTGCTATCGCAGCATGTGGTATTGATGTGGTATCAATTCGTGACGTTACACCGGTTCCTCATAATGGATGCCGTCCACCAAAGCGCAGAAGAGTCTGATTGAAAGGAAGGTACAGTACAGATGGCAGTTAATAAGACACCAGTTCTGAAGAGATGCAGATCATTAGGATTAGAGCCGGAGAATCTTGGCGTTCATAAGAAGAGCAATCGTAAGCCTCTTCATCAGGGACGTAAGCCGACCGAGTACAAGCTGCAGCTTAGAGAGAAGCAGAAGGCAAAGTTTATCTACGGCGTACTTGAGAAGCCGTTCAGAAATTACTACGAGAAGGCAGCCAACATGAAGGGCATGACAGGTGACAACCTTATGCGTATGCTCGAGAGCCGTCTTGACAATGTCGTTTTTAGAATGGGACTTGCACGTACCCGTCGTGAGGCCCGTCAGGTGGTTGGCCATAAGTTCATCCTTGTAAATGGCAAGAAGGTAAATATCCCTTCATACCAGGTTAAGGCAGGAGATGTCATCTCTCTTCGCGAGGGTGCAGCTTCCATGCAGAGATTCAAGGATATCGCTGATGCTACAGGCGGGATCGCAGTTCCAGAATGGATCGATTTCGATGCTGATAAGAGCACAGGCACGATAAAGGAGCTTCCAAACAGGGATCAGATTGATGTTCCTGTAAACGAGATGCTTATCGTCGAGCTGTATTCTAAGTAATAAGGTCTAAGGGATCAGGGATCAGTCTTTAGGGGCGGGATCCCTGAGCCCTAGGCCCAGTTACCTGACCCCTAAATAATACGGAGGAATAAAATTGTTCGAATTTGAAACACCTAATATCAGGGTTGAAGAGATCAGTGAAGACAATAAGTATGGCAGATTCGTTGCGGAGCCTCTTGAGCGTGGATATGGGATCACTCTTGGCAATTCATTAAGAAGGATTATGCTTTCATCCCTTCCTGGAACCGCATTCAGTCAGGTCAAGATCGATGATGTGCTCCATGAATTCTCAGTTCTACCTGGAGTCAAGGAGGATGTCACAGAGATCATCCTGAATATCAAGCAGATAGCGTTAAAGGCAGAGGAGCTTACAGATGAGCCTCGTATGGCTACACTTGAGTTTGAGGGCGAAGGAACAGTTCATGCATCGGATATCAATTTCGGAGATAATGATATCGAGGTTGTAAATCCTGATCTTGAGATAGCACATCTGAATGGAGGACCTGGGTGCAGACTTGGAATGACACTTACGGTTACCTCCGGAAGAGGATGGGTAAGCGCTGATAAGAATAAGAGAGATGATACTCCTATTGGTGTTATCGCAGTCGACTCCATCTATACTCCGATTGAGCGAGTGAATATGAAGGTGGAGAATACCCGTGTAGGACAGGTTACAGACTTTGATAAGCTTACTCTTGAGGTCTGGACAAACGGTACGATAAGACCGGATGATGCAGTATCTCTTGCAGCAAAGGTATTATCCGAGCATCTGGCTCTTTTCATCAATCTCTCAGAGAAAGGAAAAGAAGTCAGTGTAATGGGCGAGGATAAGACAACTGTAGGCCCTACAATAGGACCGGATATGCCGATAGAGGATCTTGAGCTTACAGTTCGTTCGTTCAATTGTCTTAAGAGAGCGAACATCTCCACTGTCAAGCAGCTTCAGGATATGACTCCGGATCAGCTTCAGAAGGTAAGGAATCTCGGACGCAAGTCTCTGGATGAGATTACAGCAAAGCTCAATGAGCTTCATCTTACTCTTCGTCAGTCTGAAGAAGTATAATAAATGGTGTCCTGCATAATTCCATAATGGCAGCGGGACGCTTCCCTTTCGTTACGGATCCCATAAGACCACAAGGGCAGGGATTTGCAAGCCACAGGAGGTTAGAAGATGGCAACAAGATATCGTAAATTAAGCAGAACCAGTTCACAGAGAAAGGCTCTTCTCCGTAACCAGGTAACACAGCTTATCTGGCGCGGAAAGATCGTTACTACTGAGGCAAAGGCCAAGGAAGTAGCAAAGATCGCCGAGGGACTTATCGCTCTTGCAGTCAAGGAAAAGGATAACTTCGAAGAGGTTACAGTACAGGCTAAGGTTCCTAAGAAGGATGCCGAGGGCCACAGAGTAAAGACTGTTAAGGACGGAAAGAAGGTAACAGAGTACGTTACCGAGGAGAAGAAGATCAAGAAGGATAACCCTTCACGTCTTCATGCACGTCGTCAGATGCTCAAGGTTCTCTATGATGTAACCGAGAAGGGCGAGAAGAAGTCTCAGACAAAGAAGATTGACCTTGTCGCTAAGCTTTTCGATGAGTATGCTCCTAAGTATGCCGGAAAGAACGGCGGATATACTCGTATCATCAAGATCGGACAGCGTAAGGGTGATGGCGCTCTTGAGGTTGTTCTGGAGCTTGTATAATAAATACAATAGATATATTGATACAGATAGGCTGCAGGTGCTTGCACTTGCAGCCTATTATGCTAATATGGAGAAGCGGTTATGAATGAAAACATTCTTGAGCTCAGATCAGTTACTAAAAGCTATGTTCCTGGCATCAATGTGATCGAGGATATGAACCTGTCTATCAGAAAGGGAGAGCTTGTGACCTTTCTCGGACCATCAGGCTGTGGAAAGACAACAACGCTTCGAATGATAGGAGGCTTTGATCTGCCGGATTCAGGTGAGATCCTTCTGCATGGCCAGGATATAGGTCAGCTTCCCCCGGATAAGCGTCCGATAAATACAGTCTTCCAGAAGTACGCGCTTTTTCCATTCCTTAATATATATGATAATATAGCCTTCGGACTTAAGCAGAGGAGGATGGATAAGGAGCTGATCAGACAGAAGGTCCGTCATGCCCTTTCTGTCGTAGATCTGGAGGGCTTTGAAAAAAGAAGTGTAGATTCATTATCAGGAGGCCAGCAGCAGAGAGTAGCAGTAGCAAGGGCTATAGTGAATGAGCCGGAGATCCTGCTCTTAGACGAACCTCTTTCAGCACTTGATCATAAGATGAGACTGGAGATGCAGGCGGAGATCCGTGATATGCATGATAATCTTGGTATGACCTTTATCTATGTGACACATGATCAGGAGGAGGCAATGAACCTTTCTGACCGTATAGTCGTAATGGCAAACGGAGTCATACAGCAGGAGGGTGCGCCAGAGGACATATATGACCGTCCGGCAAATATATTTGTCGCGGATTTCATAGGGACCAGTAACATCTTCGCGGGTGTGGTTACCGAGAAGAGAAGAGCAAGGTTTGCCGGATCGGTTTTCAAGACAGATACAGAATTACCGCCAGGAACCAGGGTCGAGGCAATGATCCGTCCGGAAAATGTATCTATCACAGGCCCGGATCAGGCAGCCCTTAAGGCTACGGTTACGAACGATATTTACAAGGGTGCCTATCATGAGATAACCGCTGAGTCAGGAAACTACGAGGTCTGCGCCCACTACAGGAAAAAGCTTATGCCTGGAAGCCAGATCGGTATAGATTTTCCTAGGGAATCGATACATCTTATGCCGCATGATATGGATATGAATGTATTCGAGGGAATAATGAATGATGACGGAAGCGTAGATTTCTCATATTTTTCTCTTGCTCCGACTCAGGGAAGTCTTCCATATGCAAAACCCGGCATGAAGGTGGCAGTTTCCTTCGAGCCATCAGATGCAGACCTGAGTGACGACCAGGAGGCAGGCTTTGCAAGAGGTAATATAGATACTATCATTTATATAGGTGATCATTATACCTATATAGTAAGGGGAGACAATGATGAGGAATATTACGTGGATGATGACTGGCTCTGGAATATGGGTGACAGGGTTAGCATAGAGATCGATCCAATGAAATTCAGATGGAAGATAATAGAGTGAGGAAACAGTATGAGGTTTAAAAGAAGCTTTCTTTCAATACCATATGTGATCTTTCTTCTGATCTTTGTAATGGCGCCGCTGGCAGTGGTCCTGGTCTTTGCATTCACGAACGGAAGCGGTAGGCCGACGCTTTCGAACTTTATCGGCTTCTTTAGAAGCTCAAGGACTATAGCGACCCTGGTATATAGTCTTTTTGTGGCATTTATCACGACTCTCGTCTGCCTGCTTATAGCCTATCCAACAGCGCTTGCGCTGGCAGGAAGTGGCTTTAGGAGAAAGCATATCCTTCTTCTGTTGGCAGTAGTTCCTATGTGGATAAATTTCACCCTGCGTATCACAGCCTTAAAGGAGGTCCTCGATGCGATAGAGGGTAATCTTGCTTTTTATCCATTTCTTAATACGATAATCGGACAGGTCTATGATTTCCTGCCCTTCATGATACTTCCGCTCTATAATGTGCTTGATGAGATAGATCCATCACTGCTCGAGGCTGGAAGGGATCTTGGGGCTGGTAAGGCCGGTCTTTTCTTTTCAGTCATGCTGCCGCTTTCAAAGCCTGGCATAATGAGCGGGATAACAATGGTCTTTCTGCCGGCAATGACAAACTATGTAGTACTTGATATGCTTTACAACTCGACCTTTATAATGGGAAGTCTTATCGGCAGCTACTTCAATGCCTATGACTGGCATAACGGGTCGATGATATCGGCAATTTTATTACTTCTGATCGCATTGTTCAGTGGGATCGAGAGGAAGGGAGAAGGACGATGAAGAAAATAAGCAGGATCCCTGCCATATGGCTTGCCATAGTATACTGCTTTCTATATCTGCCAATAGTGCTGCTTGCAGTATACAGCTTTACAGATGCGACTATGATAGGGAAAGCAGGACATTTTTCATTGAAAAACTATCGCACGCTTTTCCTTACACCTGATCTGAGGTCGATGATAGCGGGCACTCTTATACTAGCGCTTGTAGTAGGTGTCCTGTCTACAATACTTGGTACATTCGGGGCAATAGGAACCTTTTACAGCAGGAGAAAAGGAAGAAGGGCGATAGAGCTGATGAATCAGGTGCCGGTCGTAAATGCAGATGTCGTAACCGGATTCTCAGTATGCATACTTCTGGTAGTGGTGCTCGGGGTAAGCAAGGACACATATATACCACTTGTGGCCGGTCAGATGGCGCTCTGCACACCGTTCGTATATCTGCAGGTAATGCCGGCACTGTCCCAGATGGATCCGAATATGTACGAGGCTGCCCTGGATCTCTACTGCAGACCAGGAGATGCGATCATAAAGGTGGTTCTTCGCAAGCTGTCTCCTTCTATAGTGTCAGGTTTTTTTACCGCGGTAACTCTTTCTATGGATGATTATTTTGTCACCACCTATACGAAGCCGGCGGTGTTTGATACGATCTCGACATATACGGTAAATGCGACAAAAGGTGCCCGTACCCAGATCAAGACAGCTCTCTGGGCTTTGTCGGCACTGATATTTTTTATAGCAATAGCAGCAGTTGTTATCGCAAACATCAGGAATAAGGAGGAAGGCGAATGAAGAAACTGATCCTTATAACGACGGTCATTGCACTTTTACTGACGGGCTGTCAGGGAACAAAAAGCGCCACTCCTGTTTCGGATGATATCGTCACCCTAAGGATAGCGAACTGCGAGGAGTATATAGACGAGGGCGGATGGGACGCCGATGAGACGATAAAGCTTTCTGACGGGCAAAGGATCCGCGGAGTGGATTCCCTTATAAGCGACTATGAAAAATGGTATCGTGAGAAATATGGAAAACGGGTAAAGGTTCTGTATTCAACCTACGGCACAAATGAGGATCTTTACAATCAGATGACACTGGGAAATACATTTGATCTGGTTTGCCCCTCTGAATATATGATCATGAAGCTGATGAGGGAGAAGCGTCTGGAGCCTTTGTCTCGGAATTTCTATAAAAGAAATGAGCTATACAATTACTATGCAAAGGGAATATCGCCATATCTGTATAAAAGGATGCATTCTCTGACTGAGGGAGGAAGACCACTTACAGATTATGCAGCCGGATATATGTGGGGGACTCTGGGGACTGTCTATGATCCGAAAAAGGTGGACAAGGCGGATGCCTCATCATTTGAGATCTATCTGGATCCGAAATATAAAAAGAGGATCACTATAAAGGATTCGGTAAGAGATACCTATTTCGCAGGGCTTGCAATAGATAAGGAAAAGGAGCTTGCCATGCCCTCACCTGATTACAGCAGGCTCCTAAATGATACCTCAGCCAGGACCGTTTCTATGGTAGAGGATATTATCACAGATATGCGGGAAAATGCATATTCAATGGAGACCGATACTGCCAAGCAGGATCTGGTGACAAGGAAGGTTGATGCATCACTGCAGTGGTCAGGAGACGGTGTATATTCGATCGACCAGGCTTGGGAGGCAGGGAGGAGACTCTGCTACGCTGTACCAGAGGAGGGCAGCAATCTGTGGTTTGACGGCTGGGTGATGCTAAAGGACGGTATCTCAGGAAGCAGTGACAGGAAGCAGGCTGCCGAGGCCTTCTTAAACTTTATATCAAGACCTGATTCTGTAGTCAGAAATATGTATTATATAGGGTATACCTCGGTGATAACAGGTGGAAGAGATGCGACGATCCTTGACTATATAAAATATATGTATGGCTCAGATAAGAAAAATGCTGTCGAATATGATATAAGTTATCTTTTTGATGATAAGAAAGGCTCACATATTATCAGGACAGATAAGGACCAGCTCGACAGACAGCTGTATGCTGCCTATCCGACAGAGGATGTGCTTGCCCGATGTGCAGTCATGAAATGCTTTTCGGATCCGGCAAACAGGAGAATTTCCAGGATGTGGACAAATGTAAGGTGCTACAGGTTCCCGTGGGAGAGCTGACCTCAAGGCTCCTTTCTTACCACCTCAAGCGAGACCGTGATATTCCTTTTCTCACCAAGGAAATCGATTGATAGGACAGCGGTGCGCTTGTGGCGGTTTATCCTTACAACCTGCCCCTCACGGCCCTTAAGAGGTCCATCTGTGACGCAGAGCTTATCGCCCTTTATATATCCAAGGGATGCTTTGAGTACATGGTTTTCATCTGAGAGCTCAGTAATCAGCTGCTCGTCCTTTGAGGAAAGGGGTATGATATAATCATCGTCTCGAATAAGCTTAACATACCTGAAGATGGTTTTCCCAAGATTCGTTCTAAGTCTCTGGAAAAGCTCATCAGGATCATCGGAGCTGGCAAAGAGGTATCCTGGAAACATAGGGACAAGGACCTTCTGCCAGCTTCCGTTTATTTTCTTCATCCTTTCAGTGACAGGCATGAAGATATCCTCATGGTCTGTCAGTATCTTCTCGCTTATTATGGTTTTTAGCTTCTCTGTATATCGGGTATCGGTCTGTATGCAAAACATTTCTATATTATAACGTAAAAGTGTCATGTTTACAACGCGCTGCAGATGAAATATAATCTACCTATGAATAAAAATGATGTTTTTGAACTGGATATAACTGGCCTTGGTAAGGGCGGAGAGGGAATTGGTCATTTCAATGGAATGACCTTTTTTGTAAGTGGAGCTCTGCCTGGAGACAGGGTCTTAGCCCATGCCACCAAGCTGAAGAAGACCTATGGCTACGCAAGGGTTGAAAAGCTGATAAAGGGGTCTGCTGACAGAGTGGAGTCGCCATGCCCTGTTTCCGGACGGTGCGGAGGCTGCGCTCTGATGGAGCTTTCCTACAAGGCTCAGCTGGCTGTGAAGGAGACCATAGTCGAGGATGATCTGGTAAGGATAGGTGGCTTTGACAGAGCATTCATTGAAGGTATAAAGGAACCGATCATCGGAATGACAGACCCGCTTCACTACCGTAACAAGGCACTGATCCCGGTTGGAGAGCTTGAAGATGGCAGGATCGTCACAGGATTCTATGCCAGGCATTCTCACAGGATAGTGGAGCCTGATGTCAGAAAGGGCTGCCTTATTGGCTCACCGGATAACGGCGAGATATGCCATGCGATCAGATCCTGGATGTATGAGAATAAGGTCCACGCCTATGATGAGAGGTCAGAAAAGGGCCTGGTAAGGCATATACTGATCCGTCACGGGAAGAGCACAGGACAGGTAATGGTCTGTCTTATCATAAACGGAAGGAGGATTCCGGCTTCTGATAATCTGGTTAAGAGACTTCTGTCTGCCTGCCCTGATATCAAAAGTATCTGTATAAATATCAACAGGCAGAAGGGTAATACTGTGCTTGGAGAGCATAGCGAGTGCATCTGGGGAGAGCCCGCCATAACCGACCGGGTTGGAGGGATCTCGTTTGATATCTCCGCTAATTCCTTCTTCCAGGTAAATCCTGACCAGATGGAAAGGCTTTACACGAGGGCTCTTGACTATGCTTCTCTTGAGGGCTCTGAAAATGTATATGACCTCTACTGCGGGATCGGTACGATCTCCCTCTTTCTTGCAAGGTCGGCCGGATATGTAACAGGTGTCGAGGTAGTGCCTGATGCTATAAAGGATGCGGTAAGAAACGCCCGTCTGAACGGCTTTACCAATACCTCATTCTATACCGGCCGGACCGAGGACGTGCTTCCCAAGCTTATCTCTCAGGGCAGAAAGGCTGATGTGATCGTTTTAGATCCACCGAGAAAGGGTGCAGAGCCAGAGGTAATAGATACGATAAAAAAGAGCGCACCATCACGGATAGTCTACGTTTCCTGCGATCCCGCAACACTCGCCAGAGATCTCGCCCTCCTCTGCGAGGATGGCGCCTACCAGCTGGTAAACTACACTCCGGTTGACCAGTTTCCGGAGAGTATGCACGTGGAGACGGTATGTTTATTGTCCAAACTTTCTGAAGCCAAGAATCACATCAGTGTGAAGGTCGATATGGATGAAATGGATCTGACGGCGGCGGAGAGTAAGGCGACATACCAGGAAATCCAGGAATGGGTGCAGGAGAAGTACAGGTTCCATGTGACACATCTGAATATCGCGCAGGTGAAACGAAAGCATGGGATTATTGAACGGGAGAATTATAACAAACCTAAGTCTGAAGATAGCAGACAGCCCGGATGTCCGGAAGAGAAGGAGCAAGCCATAGAGGAAGCCTTGAAACATTTCCAGATGATAATATAAAGCAATATCGAAATATCATAGAAATAGCAATCGGTGGAAGAAAATCATTTCATCGGTTGCTTTTTATTTACATGTATATCAAAACTGATATAATAAACATGACATATAGATGTCGTGTTTAACTTGCTACAATATGTATGGGGTGTGAGAGATTATGAAGATAGACAGGCTGATCGGGATATTGTCAATCTTACTGCAGGAAGAAAAGACAACGGCTCCTGAACTGGCGGAAAGGTTTGAGGTATCACGCAGGACAATAAACCGGGATATTGAAGATCTTTGTAAAGCGGGAATTCCTATAAGAACTGCTCAGGGAACCGGCGGCGGTATCAGCATTATGGATGGATACCGTATGGACAGGACGATTCTGACTTCCAAGGATATGCAAGTGATCCTTGCAGGACTGCGGAGCCTGGACAGTGTGAGCGGAAACCAGTACTATAGTCAGCTGATGGAAAAGATTCAAACCGGATCATCTAAGTTCATCAGTGGCAGGGATTCCATGCTAATAGATCTTTCCTCATGGTATAAGGGCTCTCTCGCTCCGAAGATTGAAGTAATCCAGGGCGCAATAGAAAACAGGCACCTTATAGAATTTAAGTATTACGCACCATCCGGAGAGAGTAACAGAAGGATAGAGCCGTATTATCTGGTTTTCCAATGGTCAAATTGGTATGTATGGGGATGGTGCTTAGACCGCAAAGATTACAGGCTGTTCAAGTTGAATCGCATGGATCGTGTTGGAGAAACGGATAAGGAATTTGCTTGCCGAAATGTACCTATGCCGGATCTGTCGAATGAAAAGATCTTTCCAGGTGGTATAAAAGTAAAGGCTTTTTTTACACCGGATATGAAGTGGCGGCTAGTTGAAGAATTCGGACCGCACTGCTTTACGGAAGCCGATGACGGAAGGCTGCTCTTTTCGGCAGATTATACAGATATGGAAAACCTTGTGACATGGCTTATGACATTTGGAGCAAAGGCAGAGGTGTTAGAGCCTGTAGAAGCGCGGAATATTATCCGCAGGAATGCCGAAGAAACATTAAAAATCTATGGAGGATTAGCTTAATGAGATTAGATGGCTTTGGATTGTTTGTTGAGGACATGGCAAAGATGATTCGCTTTTACAGAGATGTTCTCGGATTTGAAATCAAGGAAGAAGAGAATACTTCTAATGTTTATCTTGTAAAGGACGGAACACTTTTTCTGCTTTACGGCAGAAAGGATTTTGAGAAGATGACAAGCCGGCGATATGAGTATATCAAGGGGCTGAACGGTCATTTTGAAATGGCGCTGTATGTGGATACATTCGAAGAGGTGGATGAGGCTTACAAGAAAGCCGTTGAAAATGGTGCGACATCTGTGTTGGAGCCGGAGCTTGAGCCCTGGGGACAGAGAACCTGTTATATCGCTGACCCGGAAGGAAATCTGATTGAGATCGGTTCCTGGAATAAACCTTATGAAGAGAAGGATTTGACGGAGAGTTAAAAAAGCATGGCGTTTGATTATAA
>DLDA01000030.1:27155-30546 GCA_002480925.1 Lachnospiraceae bacterium UBA7784
AGGAGATCAAATGTAATATGCATTTTGTGGATGCGAAAGGACTGCTTACCGGGAGCGGTGGTCACTATGGAATGAATATATACAGAGGATGTTCCCACGGCTGTATTTATTGTGACAGTCGCAGCCGGTGTTATCAATTTACGCATCCTTTTGAAGATATAGAAGTCAAGCAGAATGCGCCGGAACTTTTAGAGTTGGCTCTTCGCTCAAAAAGAAAAAAGGGTATGATCGGAACCGGTGCAATGTCAGATCCGTATATGCATTGTGAAGAAAAGTTGCGGCTGACAAGGAAGTGTCTTGAAATCATACTGCAATATGGTTTCGGTGCCGCGATACAGACGAAATCGGATCGTATCCTTCAGGATATCGATTTGCTGGAGGAGATAAACCGTTCCGCGAAATGTGTGGTGCAGATGACGCTCACGACATGGGATGATGACTTGTGCCAGGTACTGGAACCGAATGTCTGTAATACAAAGCGGCGGGTAGAAGTTCTGGAAGAAATGCAGAAAAGGGGAATTCCTACTGTAGTTTGGCTGACTCCGATCCTGCCGTTCATCAATGATACGGAAGAAAATATTACATCTATCCTGCATGCGTGTGTTCAGGTCGGCGTCAAAGGGATTATAGATTTTGGAATGGGACTGACACTCAGGGAAGGTGACCGGGAATATTATTATGCTGCGCTGGACAAGCATTTTCCGGGGATGAAGGAACGCTACATCAAACGATATGGAAACGCGTATGAACTGCCAAGTCCCCAAGCCGGGGAACTGACTAAGATATTTCAAAGGATCTGTAAGGCAAACGGGATTCTGTCAAGTCCGGAGGATTGTTTCCGGTTTATGAATGACCTGCCGGAGAAATACCCGCAGATGAGTATATTTGACCTGTAAAGAGGGAGGCTGAACATATGGAGTATATCAGAGTTACAATGGATAATCTGGAAAAAGAGCATATCTGCTGTGCTATTTCCAATAATAAGGATGTACAGGTTTCTTCTAAGAAGGCTTGGCTGGCTGACAGGTTTGATGAAGGACTTGTTTTCCTGAAGAGCGTGGAGCGCGGAAAGTGCTTTATTGAGTATATTCCGGCAGAGAATGCATGGGTTCCGATCAATGCTGACGGATATATGTATATCGACTGTCTGTGGGTATCCGGTTCATTCAAGGGGCATGGATACTCTACAGACTTACTGAACGCCTGTATCGAAGACAGTAAAGAAAAGGGGAAGAAAGGACTGTGTATACTGGCAGCGGCTAAGAAGAAGCCGTTCCTTGCCGATCCTAAGTTCCTGAAATATAAAGGGTTTACCGTATGTGATGAGGCAGATAATGGGATTCAGTTGTGGTACTTGCCCTTTGGGAAGGAAGCAGACAAGCCTGAGTTCAGGGAATGTGCAAAGCATTCTCACATAGAAGAAAAAGGATATGTTCTGTATTACACCAGTCAGTGCCCGTTCAATGCAAAGTATGTTCCGGTTCTGGAGCAGACCGCTAAAGAAAATAACATACCCTTCCATGCGATTCATATTGAAAGCAGAGAGGAAGCACAGAACGCGCCGACTCCGATCACAAACTACGCGCTGTTTTATGACGGAGAATATATTACGAATGAGCAGATGAACGATAAGAAGTTCCTGAAGCTTGTGAATTCATAGGAGGCTCAGATGGCATCAACAAAAGAGTATCTGGACTTTGTTCTGGAGCAATTATCAGAATTGGATGAAGTCAGCAGCCGGGCGATGATGGGGGAATATATTCTCTATTATCGCGGAAAGGTGTTTGGCGGAATATACGATAACCGGCTTTTGGTAAAGCCGGTTTCGGTGGCGGTGCAGCTGATTCCGGATGCAGAGTTGGAATTGCCTTATGACGGGGCGAAGGAGATGATTCTGGTTGATGATGTGGATAATCGGGAGTTCTTGTGTAAGCTGGTTCGGAATATGTGGGAAGAACTGCCGGAGAAGAAAAGGAAAAATCCAAAGAAATCTTAGGTTTCGTGGCAGAGGATTCCAAAGGGGACAGCGTCCCTTTTGGCACACGACTTTGCTTGCAAAGTCTAGTGTGTTATACCTTTATGAAGCAGACCGAATACGGAAATGGTGAGTTCCCGTCTGACGAACGATCCATTTCCGTTTTTTCTGTGCGAAAGGTTGCCCCCGTAGAGGGAGAAGCTTGAGTAAAGAAAAAGGTACAGGCGAAGTGACGTCTGTCACGGAACCTGTACCGGCACGGACTGCGGAATAGAGGTATATCAAAAACACAAAAGGAACGATTATTGTCCGGGGAGCGCGCGGCGGACATTATTTAATGCGGCTTTTTCCGTATGTCTTGCCCGGCTCAGACTGAGATGAAAGTGCGCGGCGGTTTCGCTTTGATCATGAAGCATACAATCGAGAAAACCGAATCGGTAATGGAGATAGGCCCGTTCACGATCAGAGATTTCACTAAGAGCATTTCGGACTTCTGTAATTGTCTCCTTCCTAATAAATAGATGCTCAGGATTTTTGTTGTAATCGTCCGGGAGGATATCTGCGTAAGTGACATTTGCTTCGGAATCAAATCCCGGCGGCGGAGCATCAAGGCTGAGAATGCTGCCGGATGCCGGAATCACAGATGCGCATTTCCGCACATAATCAAGCATGGCATTTTCTGCAATTGTCTGCACATAGGTCAGGAACAGACTTCTGGTTTCCGGGTCATAAGTCTTAATGGCCCGGAGTAATCCGATCAGGGCTTCCTGCACCAGGTCATCTGTTTCAAGCAGGATGCCGGAATAACGCTTTTGGATATTTGAGGCAGTGATCCGGATGGACGGCATGACATTTTCAATCAGGGCTTCTTCGGCAGCCTTATTGCCTTCCCGGGCAAGAGAACAAAGCTGCTCATTCGTCATTGCCGGGCACCTTTGCGGATTCAAACAATTCTGTCAGAGTCTCTTCCAGATTTGATAAAGTCTCTGGCGGGAAATCCCCTTGTCTCGCATAATGCATGATGGCCTGTACCATATCATCCACGGTAAGAGATTTTAAATCAAATCCTTCCTCGCCCCTTGTGAGCGTTTTGCGGAAATCTTCCAGTATTTCTGAAGTAGCAGTCTGGTACATTTTGCTTTCAGAGGCAGCACTTGCCTTTATATCCGCGACGATCTGCATAAAGACCGTCCTTATTGCATCGGTATCTGCAGAGACCGGAGGTGCTTTCAGATCCGAAAGCTTTTGCGCCAGGTCTATGGCCGTCGCAGCATCTTCGGGATGAAACCTGGCCTGGCCCATCAGGAGGGACCGCAGAAATGTATAATTCTGATTTGCGGCTCTTATGCCGCCAAGCATGGTCTCATCCTTATAGAGGGCAAGCAGGCGGATAAGGTGCGCGAATTTCGGATTCTC
>DLDA01000007.1 GCA_002480925.1 Lachnospiraceae bacterium UBA7784
GCGCTACTTTGTTTCAAACTTATACCTTCATGTCTCCCCTGTCCATTACACGCTGATATAGGCCTGGTCTGGTCCAATTTTTTTAATGTGCCTTCACATCTCCTCTGTCTATGACCAGCTGATATCCGCTTGAGCTGGTCCTTCTCTCCATGCAGCCTCTGCACTCTGAGGACAGCTCGCCGGTACATATCTTGTTGTCATAGAGCTGGTACTGCTTTCTGACCTTGACCGGAGAGAGATTTGGCATCACTACATTTGCCCCTGCCTTCATCCCCATCTCCCTTCCAAGAGGATGGATCGTTCCAAGAGCCGTTGTCGCCGGAATAAGGGCATAAGGAAAAATAAGCCTGAGGATCGACGTAAGTCTAAGGGTCATAGTCAGTGATCCATTGCAGCAGTCCCTAAGCGGTGTATCGTGGTGGGTCAGATAAGGTCCTATCCCTATCATATCAGGCATAAGCATCTGTAGAAACCTGATATCCTCCAGAAGACATCCGGCAGTCTGTCCTAGAGAGCCTACCATAAAGCCTGACCCTACCTGATAGCCTATCTCCTTTAAGTCAAAAAGACATTTCTTTCTATGCTCTAGTGAAAGCTCAGCCGGATGGAGGAGGCTGTAATGTCTGGTATCCGCTGTCTCATGTCTTAGCAGATAGCGTTCCGCTCCTGCATCAAAATACCTCTGGTATGACTCCCTTTCCTTTTCTCCTATAGAAAGAGTGATCGCGCAGTCGGGATGCCTTTCCTTTATTGATGAAACTATATCACAGATCATCTGATCAGTATAATACGGATCCTCTCCTCCCTGCAGTACAAAGGTCCTGTAGCCCAGATCATAGCCCTGATCCGTACACGATAGTATCTGATCACAAGACAGCCTGTACCTTTTTAAGTTTCTGTTGTCTCTTCTGATACCGCAATAATAGCAGTCGTTTCTGCAGAAGCTTGAAAATTCTATAAGTCCCCTGACATAGACAGCTGTTTTGTATTCTCTCCTTCTTACTCTGTCAGCAGCATCAAAAAGCGCCTTTTCAGCCTCGGTAAAGGAAGGACTCAAAGGCAGCCGCTCACATGGATCAGATGCTGCCTGCGGTGTATTTGGAAAAAGACCCTCTCCGCTTCCTGTCGGCATAGTGATAAGAGCAAGCAGCTCATCATCACTTAAGTCTCCCTCCTCTGTCAGCTTATCGATCAGCTCTTCGTATTTTTCCGCCATCGAGACTTATCCTTCGCTCCTTATATAAATGTCCGACCGCCCTCTTGAATGCCGCCTTTGAAAGTCCTGTCTCACGAAGTATTACCTCTGGCGAGGCCTTTTCGGTAAAGGGCAGTACTCCTGCATATGAATCGATAATCTCCATTATCCTCTCTCCATCACTGTCAAGCTCCTTATAGGCATCTCTTCTGCCAGATAGTGAAAGCTTGCCATCAGGCTTTACCTCTGTAACACGAAGCTCGACCTGATCACCTATATTATGCCCCCTCATATCCTCATGCCGTGGTATCATGCCTGAATAGATATCATCTACTGCGACAAAGGTCCCGAAATCATGTCCGAATTCATATATCCTTCCGCTGACCATATCTCCTGCCTTATATGGACTGTCTGTCCTTAAAACATCGTAGATATGCTTCATCGATGCCGCAGGCCTGCCACTCTTGTCTATATAGAGCCTGACAAGGACCTGATCACCTGTATCAGGCATATGCTCTCTGTCCCGTCTTCCTGTAATCTCATGGAAGGGAAGGAGCAGATCCTTTGGCAGTCCCCAGTCAAGAAAGAGGCCTATCCCGGTTACATCCTTTACAGTAAGCAGAGCAGGTCTGTCCTTAGTGATCAGAGGATCAGCAGTCGTTGCTATGGGTCTGTCACTTGAATCCAGATAGATAAATACCCTTATACTATCTCCTGTTGAAAGCCCTTCAGTCAGTTCCTTTGATGGCAGAAGGACCCTTTTTTTGTCATCCACTCTCTCGGCAAGAAGTGCTCCGAACTCCTTGAACGAGACTATCTTTAAATCATTATATTCACAAAGCTTAAGCATAAATCTCCTTTAGATCATGAGAATTTGCGCAGACCAGAAAGTCCCCATCTGATCAGATTGATAAATGATCTGACAGGATTAAGGTGCAGATAGCTCCTGTAAAACCTCCACTGGACGGCTACAAGCTTTTTCTTGTCACCTGTAGTAGACGTCGAAATCACACGATACTTGGCAAGGACCTTTGGGTTTCCATAGGCAGTTCCGCTCTTCTCTACACAGGTGATCCAGTAGGCATAGTCATCCCTTAAGCTTTTCAGCCCCTCATTCAGATATACCTTTCCGTATGTCCCTGCATCATAAAGTCCGCTCAGGCAGCCTATCCGGTTCATAACATACATATCCTTAAGCCTGATAACAGGAAGGCATCTGTCCACCCTTCCTATTATCCTGGAATTCTCATCTATGTGCTCATAGCTGGAGCAGACCACAGAGCATCTCTTCTCCTTTATAAAAGCGATCTGCTGGGAAAGGAATGACGGATACCATAGATCATCTGCATCAAGAAGACAGATGTATCTGCCCTTCGCAAGCCTGATACCATGATTTCTTGCATTAGCAGAGCCTCCGTTCTCCTGATCGATCAGAATGATCCTCTGATCCTTCATTTCATATTCATGAACTACCTCATGAGAATTGTCAGAAGAACCGTCATTGACTATTATCATCTCCCAGTCCTTATAATCCTGTGCGAGAACGCTTTCTATCGTCTCACCTATATATTTTGCTCCGTTGTAGCACGGAGTTATAATCGATACCTTTTCATTCATAGCAAAAAAGCCTGCCAGACTTACTGGCAGGCACAAGTTCAGATTTCTACCTTATCCTCAGAATCCTCTGTTTCATCCTCACAAAGAAGAGGCTCATCCTTTATCAGGTCCTCAATATTGGTTGTATAATCAGTATTCAGCTTGATATCTCTGTATCTCTTCATTCCTGTTCCGGCAGGAATAAGCTTACCGATAATGACATTCTCCTTGAGACCCTGAAGAGTATCTACCTTACCCTTTATAGCGGCATCAGTAAGAACCTTTGTGGTCTCCTGGAATGATGCTGCTGATAAGAAGGAGTCTGTAGCAAGAGCAGCCTTGGTGATTCCAAGAAGTACTCTTTCTCCACTGGCTATCTCTCCGCCTTCCTTTGCGACTCTTTCATTCTCTTCCTCGAAATCAAGGAAATCAACCTGACTTCCAGGAAGGAACTTACTGTCGCCTGACGCAGTGACACGGACCTTCTTCATCATCTGACGGACGATGACCTCGATATGCTTATCAGAGATATCAACACCCTGTCTTCTGTAGACTGTCTGTACTTCCTTAAGGATATAATCCTGTACAGCGTCTACTCCCTTGACATCGAGAAGATCATGCGGATTTATAGATCCAGCTGTAAGAGGATCACCTGCATTTACATGCTGTTCTTCAACTACTGTTATATGGCTTCCATAGTTGATAGGGTATGTCTTTACGACTGCCTCACCATCAGTGGCTGCATCGCTTATGACATCGATCTCCTGGCCTCTCTTCTCCTCGTTTCTGAAACGGATCTTACCAGAGATAGCAGTAATGGTAGCCATACCCTTAGGCCTTCTGGCCTCGAAGAGCTCCTCAACTCGAGGAAGACCCTGAGTGATATCGTTACCTGCGACACCACCTGTATGGAATGTACGCATGGTAAGCTGTGTACCAGGCTCACCGATAGACTGGGCTGCAATGATACCGACTGCCTCACCGACCTGCACTGGCTGTCCGGTAGCCATGTTAGCACCGTAGCACTTTGCACAAATACCGTTCTTGCAGCGGCAGGTGAGTATGGTACGGATCTTGACCCTGGTGACTGGATTTCCATCCTTGTCAACACCCTTTGTCACTATATCCTCAGCTCGCTTAGGTGTGATCATATGGTTAGCCTTGACTATCACGTTGCCATCAGCATCGCATATAGTCTCGCAGGAGAACCTTCCTGTAAGTCTGTCCTGAAGAGACTCGATAAGCTCAGGCTTTCCGCCGTTCTCTGCGTCTCTCTCAAATACATATACATACTTGCCAGGGATCTCTCTGTCACTGCCCTCGTTACAATCCTGCTCCTTGATGATGAGCTCCTGTGATACGTCGACCATTCGTCTTGTAAGATATCCTGAATCGGCTGTACGCAGAGCAGTATCTGACATTCCCTTTCTTGCTCCATGTGCTGACATGAAGTACTCGAGTACGTCAAGACCCTCACGGTAGTTACTCTTGATAGGCATTTCGATCGTATGACCGGTCGTATCTGCCATCAGTCCCTTCATACCTGCAAGCTGCTTGATCTGCTTATCAGAACCACGGGCTCCTGAATCCGCCATCATATGGATCTCGTTATAATCATCGAGTCCATCAAGAAGATCCTTTGTAAGCTCCTTATCCATGTCTTCCCAGATCGTGATAACAGACTTGTAACGCTCCTCGTTTGTGAGCTTACCCTTTCTGTACTGCTTCCTTATATACTCTACCTTATTCTCCGCATCATCGATAAGTCCCTGCTTCTCCTCCGGTACCTTCATATCAGAAATAGAAACTGACATTGCAGAAAGAGTGCAGTACTTATAACCCATGGCCTTGATATCATCAAGAACCTCTGCGGTCTTTGTAGCGCCATGAACGTTCATGACCTTCTCGAGGATAGCCTTCTGGTCACCCTTCTTTATCAGCTTGTCATATTCGAGCTTCAGCTCATTGCCCGGAATGCTCCTGTCGACAAAGCCAAGGTCCTGAGGGATGATCTCGTTGAACATGAATCTTCCTAATGTAGACTCAACAAGACCTGTTACCTTTCTGCCGTCAGGCATTGTCCTTGACATTCTGATACGGATCCTTGCATGATAATCAAGACCTCCGTTCTCATGAGCAAGAAGAGCCTCGTTATAATTTTTGAATACCTTGCCCTCTCCGACTGTACCAGGACGCTCCTGAGTCATGTAATAGATCCCGAGTACTATATCCTGTCCAGGAACTGCTACTACTCCACCATCTGATGGCTTGAGCAGGTTGTTTGGAGAAAGAAGCATGAAGCGGCACTCTGCCTGAGCCTCCTGTGTCAGCGGCAGATGAACAGCCATCTGGTCTCCATCGAAGTCGGCATTGAAGGCCGCACATACCATTGGATGAAGCCTTATGGCCTTTCCTTCTACAAGAATAGGCTCAAATGCCTGGATACCAAGTCTGTGAAGTGTCGGAGCACGGTTAAGCATTACCGGGTGTTCCTTTATCACATCCTCGAGTACATCCCATACTGCCGGATCATCCTGCTTCTCGACGAGCTTCTTGGCGCTCTTTATGTTTGCGACTATCTTTCTTGCCTGAAGCTCTCTCATAACGAAAGGCTTGAAAAGCTCGATAGCCATTTCCTTAGGAAGTCCGCACTGATACATCTTTAGATCAGGTCCGATAACGATAACAGAACGTCCTGAGTAGTCAACTCGCTTACCAAGGAGGTTCTGACGGAATCTTCCGTTCTTACCCTTTAGCATGTCTGAAAGAGACTTTAAAGCCCTGTTCCCGGCTCCTGTAACTGCTCTTCCACGGCGTCCATTATCTATAAGCGCATCGACAGCCTCCTGGAGCATACGCTTCTCGTTCCTGATGATGATATCAGGTGCAGCAAGCTCTAAAAGCTTTCTTAAACGGTTGTTTCTGTTTATTATCCTTCTGTAGAGATCATTCAGATCTGAGGTCGCAAATCTTCCTCCATCGAGCTGGACCATAGGACGAAGATCCGGAGGTATGACTGGAAGAACATTGAGTATCATCCATTCAGGCTTATTACCTGATTCACAGAAGGCCTCCACGACCTCGAGTCTCTTAATGATTCGTGCCTGCTTCTGTCCTGAGGCATTCTTTAACTCCTCAGTAAGCTCCTTTGCATCCTTGTCGAGATCTATCTCCTTAAGGAGCTCCTGAATGGCCTCAGCTCCCATTCCGGCTCTGAATGAGCCCTCTCCGTACTGCTCGACATACTGCTGGTATTCCTGCTCGGAAAGGACATCCTTCTTATGAAGCGGAGTATCCTTAGGATCAAGAACTATATATGATGCGAAATAAAGTACTCTCTCCAGCATCCTTGGAGAAAGATCAAGGATAAGACCCATCCTTGAAGGGATGCCCTTGAAGTACCAGATATGGGAAACAGGAGCAGCCAGCTCTATATGTCCCATTCTCTCACGTCTTACCGAGGCCTTTGTGACCTCGACGCCACATCGGTCGCAGACAACACCCTTGTAACGGATCTTCTTGTACTTACCGCAATGACATTCCCAGTCCTTCGTAGGTCCGAAGATCTTTTCACAGAAAAGTCCGTCCTTCTCAGGCTTAAGAGTACGGTAATTAATGGTCTCAGGCTTCTTGACCTCTCCGTGTGACCACTCTCTTATCTGATCAGGAGAAGCAAGGCCGATCTTTATAGCATCAAACGATGTTGACTGATTGGTTTTTATTTCTCTATTATCCGCCATCAAATTCTCCTTCCGTTAGTCATTGTTGTCAAGGTTGATCAGATCTGATGCGGCAGACTCAGCATCGAGCGGCATATCCGACTCATCATCTCCGTTGTCCTCAGTGATCTCCTGGAGCTCGCCTGTTTCATCGTTGAACTCCTGCTTCGAGAAACCAAGCTTTCCGAAATCCTCAGCGCTCTCAAAGGCATAATTGCTGTTATTATTGTTAGAATCATCCTTATTGATGATACTATTGATATTCGTATTACCGTAGTCCTGAGACTCCATAAGATGGACTTCATTTCCATCCTCGTCAAGCACCTTGACATCAAGGCAGAGTGACTGGAGCTCCTTAAGCATTACCTTGAATGACTCAGGGATTCCAGGGGATGGAATGTTGTTGCCCTTGATTATTGCCTCATAGGTCTTCACACGTCCGACTACATCATCAGACTTCATTGTGAGGATCTCCTGCAGTGTATATGCTGCACCGTAGGCCTCAAGTGCCCATACCTCCATTTCTCCGAAACGCTGTCCGCCGAACTGGGCCTTACCACCGAGTGGCTGCTGAGTTACCAGAGAGTACGGACCGGTTGAACGGGCATGGATCTTATCATCTACCAGATGATGCAGCTTCAGATAATGCATGTGTCCGATCGTAACCGGAGAAGCGAAGTCTTCGCCTGTACGTCCGTCACGGAGCATGACCTTTCCATCACGGCTTAAAGGAACTCCCTTCCATACCTCGCGATGATCCCTGTGATCCCAGAGATACTGCATGACGTCAGCATTTACAGAGCCCTCATACTTACTCTTGAAATCATCCCAGTCACTATTCACATAGTCATTGGCCATCTCCAGAGCGTCCCCGATGTCCTTCTCTGTCGCACCGTCGAATACCGGTGTCTCGATATTGAATCCAAGTGCCTTTGCCGCAAGAGAAAGATGGATCTCGAGCACCTGTCCTATATTCATTCGTGAAGGCACACCCATCGGATTCAGGCAGATATCAAGTGGACGGCCGTTTGGAAGGAATGGCATGTCCTCTACCGGAAGAACTCTTGAAACTACACCCTTATTTCCGTGACGTCCTGCCATCTTATCTCCTACGGAAATCTTTCTCTTCTGAGCTATAGTCACATGGACTCTCTTGTTGACGCCGGCAGGAAGCTCAGCCGTCTTTACATTCTTTGCATCCTTTGGAATAGGAGTACCCTCTCTGATGAAGGTAGTAGCCTCGACTACTATTCCGTAATATCCATGAGGTACCTTAAGGGATGTATCGCGGACCTCTCTGGCTTTCTCGCCAAAGATAGCTCTAAGGAGCTTCTCCTCTGCTGTAAGCTCTGTTTCTCCCTTAGGAGTAACCTTTCCTACAAGGATATCTCCGGCTCTTACCTCTGCTCCGACTCTTATCACTCCTGATTCATCAAGGTTGCTCACTGCATCTGCACCGATTCCCGGTACATCTCTTGTGATCTCCTCTGGTCCGAGCTTGGTGTCTCTTGCGTCTGTATCAAACTCCTCCATATGGATAGAAGTGAATACATCGTCACGTACAAGTCTTTCTGACAGAAGGACAGCATCCTCGTAGTTATAACCTTCCCAGGTCATGAATCCGATCAGAGGGTTCTTTCCGAGTGAAAGCTCTCCATCCTTTGTAGAAGGTCCATCTGCAATGACCTCGCCCTTGTCCACATGATCGCCCTTGAATACGATCGGCCTCTGATTATAGCAGTTGGACTGGTTGGATCTCTGGAACTTGATCAGATCGTATTCGTCACGTGATCCATCGTCTGTCTTTACTACTATCCTTGTAGCCTCTGAATCAACTACTGTTCCGGCATTCCTTGCAAGTATACAGTCTCCTGAGTCTCTCGCTGCCCTGCCCTCCATCGCAGTTCCAATAACAGGCGCCTCTGTAGTAAGAAGAGGCACTGCCTGACGCTGCATGTTGGATCCCATCAGGGCACGGTTAGCGTCATCGTTCTGCAGGAACGGGACAAGAGCCGTAGCTACTGAGAATACCATTCTAGGGGACACATCCATGAAGTCAAACAGGGTCTTATCGTACTCCTGTGTCTCCTCCCTGAATCGTCCTGAAACGGAATTCCTTACGAAATGTCCTTCTCCATCAAGCTTCTCATTAGCCTGAGCCACATGATAATTATCCTCTTCATCGGCAGTCATGTAGACTACTTCATTTGTAACACGAGGATTAGCTGGATCTGTCTTATCGATCTTTCTGTATGGAGCCTCTATGAAGCCATACTCATTGATACGCGCATAGCTTGCGAGAGAGTTGATAAGTCCGATGTTCGGTCCTTCTGGTGTCTCGATAGGGCACATACGTCCATAATGTGTGTAATGGACATCACGCACCTCGAATCCTGCACGGTCTCGTGACAGTCCTCCAGGTCCAAGGGCTGAAAGACGCCTCTTATGTGTAAGCTCTGAAAGAGGGTTGTTCTGATCCATGAACTGTGACAGCTGGGATGAACCGAAGAACTCCTTTACTGCTGCTGTGACAGGTCTGGTACTGTTGATCAGACTTGATACCTTGATGCTGTTAGGATCCTGAGTCTGCATCCTCTCCCTGATCACTCTCTCAAGCCTTGAAAGTCCGATCCTGTACTGATTCTGAAGCAGCTCACCAACGGCTCTTACTCGACGATTTCCCAGGTGATCGATATCATCATCGTTTCCGATGCCCCACTCAAGGTGCATATTGTAATTGATCGAAGCAAAAATATCCTCCCTGGTGATATGCTTGGGAACAAGCTCTGACTTGCTGCGAATAAGTACATCAAGCAGATCCTCGTCATCTAATTCCTTCTCGAGGATCTCCTTCAGCTTAGGGAAATATACCTTTTCCTTTATCCCGCTCTTCTTTGCTATCTCCTCATCGACATAGCAGTCAAGGTCTACCATCATATTGGAGAGGACCTTTTCATTCCTCTCGTCTGTCTGGATATATACAAACGGAATTCCAGCATTCTGGATTTCGTCAGCCTTTTCTCTTGAAAGCTTGGTACCGGCCTCTGCGAGAACCTCACCAGTCTCGGTATCCACCACATCCTCTGCAAGGACCTGATTGAAAAGTCTCTGCCTGAATGAAAGCTTCTTATTGAACTTGTATCTTCCTACCTTTGCTAGATCATATCTCTTCGGGTCAAAGAACATAGTATCAAGAAGAGACTCTGCGTTCTCCGGTGTCATAGGCTCGCCCGGACGGATCTTCTTATAGAGCTCTATAAGTCCTCTGTCATGGCTTCCTATCGCATTCTCACCCTCAAGGCACGGATCCTTCTCGAATGAAGCAATGATCTTTGGCTCCTCTCCGAATACATCGAGTATCTCCTGATTGGTTCCGAGTCCGAGCGCACGAAGAAGAACCGTTACAGGAACCTTCCTGGTACGGTCTACTCTTACATAGAAGACATCGCTTGAATCTGTCTCATACTCAAGCCATGCTCCTCTGTTAGGGATGACTGTGCATGAATACAGCTTCTTACCTGTCTTATCGTGATCTATTCCATAATAAATGCCAGGAGAACGGACAAGCTGGCTGACTATGACTCTCTCAGCGCCATTGATCACAAAGGTGCCGGTGTCAGTCATCATAGGAAGCTCTCCCATGAATATCTTCTGCTCGTCAATCTCGTCATTAACGAGAAGCTGTACCGTGACCTGCAGAGGAGCCGCATATGTAGCGTCCCTTTCCTTGCACTCGGCGATCGTGTACTTTGCCTTGTCACGAAGCAGCTCAAATCCCATAAATCTGAGACTCATGCGTCCGCTGTAGTCCTCAATAGGAGAGATATCATCAAAAGCCTCCTGCAGACCTTCATCAAGGAACCACTGGAATGACTTTTTCTGAACCTCTATGAAGTTCGGCATCTCCAGTACTTCCTGCTGCTGGGCATAGCTCATTCGGATTCCCTTGCCTGCCTTGACCGGACGTATTCTGTTTTTCTCCATTTGGCATTCCCTTTCAAAAAAAGTTAACCTGGTTTCAAGCCTATTATCATAAAAAAGGGCACAAAAATCCCTTCTATATAGTTTCTGATAATACAGCAACGTATAGTTTACCACAAACAGTCAAGGGGTGTCAAGGGGGGTGTGAGGTGTGAGGTGTGAGGTGCGAGGTCCGAGGTCTGAGGTGCGAGGTCCGAGGTCTGAGGTGCGAGGTCTGAGG
>DLDA01000009.1 GCA_002480925.1 Lachnospiraceae bacterium UBA7784
GTCCTGCTGTCCTTTTCGCGACAACTCATTTAGTATATCACTTTGTGAGCTCCTTGTCAAGGACTTTTTTTATTTTCTTCTTGGAAGACTTTCGCTTCTCGGAAGATTTTCTCTGTCGCTCTCTCAAGCGACATCTGGTATATTATCACCTGGGCCCAGATAAGTCAAGGGCTTTTTTCGAAATTGTTCGAAGTTGTAAAACTGTAGCAATAGTATACAACTAACAGACAATTCATACGACTTTATCACAGGCTTCCCTTATACCTCTTACTCCCACTAGCTCTACTCCATCAGGGACATTCTCTATGGATCCAACAGCCGATTCAGGCAGTACTATAGTCCTTACGCCCATCTTTGCTGCCTCATATACCCTCTTGCCCGGCATTGAAACAGAGCGGACTTCTCCTGACAGACCGACTTCACCAAAGGCCATCAGATCATCTGCAACAGGACGGTTCTTGAAGCTTGAGACCAAAGCTATGACAAGACCCAGGTCACATGATGGCTCACTTATCCTAAGTCCGCCGGCAATATTTACATAAGCGTCGAAGTCAGCCATAGAAAGTCCCATTCTCTTTTCTATAACAGCCATTATCAGATTAACTCTGTTATAATCCATTCCGACCGCTGTACGTCTTGGCATACCGAAGCTGCTTCTTGTCGTAAGTGCCTGTATCTCAAAAAGGATAGGACGGCTTCCTTCTATGGTACACGCTATGACAGAGCCCGAGCTGCCCTTTGGTCTTCCCTCGAGCATGAATTCCGAGGGGTTTGAAACCTCATTAAGGCCCTGGCTCTTCATTTCAAAGACACCTATCTCATCCGTACTACCGAATCTGTTCTTGACGGCACGGATAATCCTGTAGGAGGCATGTCTGTCACCCTCGAAATAAAGTACGCAATCTACCATATGCTCAAGGACTCTGGGACCTGCTACGGTACCCTCCTTGGTCACATGACCTACTATAAATACAGCTATATTCTCACTCTTTGCAAGCTGCATAAGCTTGGCCGTCGATGCCCTTACCTGGGAAATGCTTCCAGCCGCTCCGCTTCCGTCCTCGTTTACCATTGTCTGAATAGAATCTATAACAGCGACAGCTGGTTTTTCTCTTCTAAGAATCTCAACGATTGCGTCGAGATCTGTCTCTGTAAGGATCCGCATATTGTCAGAAAAATCGCCTATCCTTTTTGCCCTGAGGCTGATCTGATGCGCCGATTCCTCACCTGACACATATATCACCTGCTTGCCGTCAGATGATATATTTCTTGCAGTCTGCAGAAGTAGAGTGGATTTTCCTATTCCCGGATCTCCTCCAATCAGTATCAGCGATCCCTCTACTATCCCTCCTCCAAGAACACGATTAAGTTCAGCCATGTCTGTAGAGATTCTTTTTTCAGAAAAAGAAGAGATCTCCGAGAGCGCGATAGGACGCGCCTCGGAAATCTCTTTTCTACGAGACCTGTCTTTTCCACCTGATACGACCTCTGTCATGGTATTCCATTCATGGCAGGCAGGGCAGACCCCCACCCACCTCGGAGATTCATATCCGCAGTTAGAGCAGAAAAATACACTTGTCTCTTTCTTTGCCATATATCAATCCTTTTTTATAGACACTTCCTTTGTCTTGCCGTCGGATAAGTCTATACTAAGGGTGATCTTACCGCCAAGACCAGTTTTCATCACGCCATAATCCTCTCCTGCCGCAGATACCTGATAATTGGTCTCAGGAGCAAGTCCTACTGTGATATCGGTATTAGCATTGCCCTCCACCTTGAAGCTGACAGAGCTGTCATCATACTTCATATTGGAAACCCTTGTACCAGGCTCAGACTCATATACGAAAAGGTCATTCTTCTCGAGCTTGGTAGTGGTCTTGTAGCTCTTCACATAGAGCAGGTCCCCCTTATACTTGAAATCCTTAACCTTGGTCTTCTCATCAAGAGTATAATCTCCGAAGGAGAGACTGCCATCCTTTTCACTTCGAATCAACTGTTCTGCCATTTTTTTCTCCTTTTACAATAGCCTTTGTATTGTTTTTCCTACTGATACTGATTGTATCATTTTTTACCGAAATAGTCACCTTATCCCCAGATTTTATTTCTCCGGAAATGATCTTGTCAGAGATAGGATCCTCTATATCAGACTGAATCCTTCTGCGAAGTGGTCTGGCTCCGAACTTTGGATCATAGGCCTTATCAACTATATACTGCTTTACTGAAGGAGTAGCATGGGCTGATATATCCGTATTATCAGAAAGCCGCTTAAAGAGGTCTGAAAGCAGAAGACCTGTGATCTCTGTCAAATCCTCCTTATCAAGCATCTTAAAGCAGATGATATCATCTATACGGTTTAAGAACTCAGGACGCATGGTCCTCTTAAGCTCCTGACTGACCTGCTCCTTCACGGCCTCGTAATCGCTCTTTTTATCCTGACCAGAGGCAAATCCAAGGCTCTTATGGTTTTGTATATCTCTGGCGCCGGCATTTGATGTCATTATTATAATGGCGTTCTTGAAATCAACAGTCCTTCCCTGTGAATCGGTAAGTCTTCCATCGTCAAGCACCTGGAGAAGGATATTGAATACATCCGGATGTGCCTTTTCTATCTCATCAAAGAGGATAACACTATATGGATTTCTCCTTATCTTTTCAGACAGCTGTCCACCCTCCTCATAGCCCACATATCCCGGAGGAGAGCCTATGAACTTAGAGACTGCGTCCTTCTCCATATATTCTGACATATCTACCCTGATCAGGGCCTTGTCATCACCATAAACCTCGCTGGCAAGAGTCTTTGCGACAAGAGTCTTACCTACTCCTGTAGGTCCCACGAAAAGGAAGGATCCGACCGGCCTCTCAGGTGACTTAAGACCTGCCCTTCCTCGCCTTACAGCGCGAGAAACTGCCTCTATGGCCTGATCCTGACCTATCACCTTTTTCTTCAGGGTATTTTCCAGATTCAGAAGACGCTTCTTTTCCTTTGAACCCAGATTACCTACAGGAATATGGGTCCAGCCGGATACTGTAAGAGCAATATCCTGCTCTGTAAGTACTGGAGCCCCCTTTTTCTTATTTTCTCTTTTTTCCTGTCTGAAGAGCTTCTTCTCATCCTCCAGGAATTCACTGTGGAGCTCCCCTGCCCTGCTGTAGTCTCCATTCTTAAGGGCCTCCTCTATTCCGTCTGAAAGCTCATTCTTTTTCTGACGCAACTCGTAGCCCTTGCTGCTGCCTTTGGAATTAAAAAGATTTACCCTGGCGCAGCTTTCATCAAGAAGATCTATAGCCTTATCAGGAAGGAACCTGTCATGTACATATCGCCTTGAAAGAGATACACAGGCAGCTATGGCCTCATCTGTTATCCTTACACCATGATGCTTCTGATATACATCCCGAAGGCCCTCAAGGATCCTTACTGTATCCTCCTCCGACGGCTCCTCTACCATAACCGAAAGGAATCTCCTCTCAAGCGCAGCGTCCTTTTCTATCTTCTTCCTGTACTCCTTGATAGTAGTAGCACCAATTATCTGAAGCTCCCCTCTTGCAAGGGCAGGCTTTAAGATGTTTGCAGCATCCATTGCCCCCTCTGAGCCTCCGGCTCCTATTATCATATGCAGTTCATCAATAAATAGCAGGACATTTCCTGCGCTTACCGACTCATCTATTACATTCTTGATACGTTCCTCGAACTCTCCTCTGTACTTGGTCCCTGCGACCATCCCTGAAAGATCAAGTGTAAGTATCCTCTTTCCTGCAAGAGAAGGCGGAACCATCCCTGAAACGATACGCTCTGCAAGCCCCTCTACTATGGCTGTCTTGCCAACTCCCGGCTCACCTATGAGGCACGGATTATTCTTTGTGCGGCGGCTCAGTATCTCGATAACTCTCTGGATCTCTCTGTCCCTGCCGATCACAGGATCAAGGGCCCCATCCTCAGCCATGGTTGTAAGATCGGTAGTAAACTCCTCAAGAGCCGCATACTCGCCCTCGTCACCATTCTGCCTGTTAGCTATTAATATCCTTCTGTATGTATCTCCCTCATCGCCCATTGCTGCCAGCAGATTATTAAAAACCGTGCCAAGATCGAGATCAGCAGTAGATAATATCCTTGCTGCTCCGCACTCAGGCATCTTAAGTATTGCCAGAAGAGCATGCTCTGTCCCTACGGCCTCCATGCCGCACATGGAAGCTATAGAAGTCGCATTTTCCATCAGCGCCTTAAGCCTTGGAGTCTCTGTGTCCTGATTCTTCAGATTCCTGTCCTTAGTAAAGGTTAAAAGCTCATCGATTATCCGTGCCGTAAGATCCTCATCAAGACCGGCATCAACAAGTATCTCACTTGCCAGGTTGGGAGCACAATGCAGTATCCCCAGCATAAGAAAATGTGTCCCTGTATATCGTCCAAGCTTCTTTGAAAATTTTATCGCGTAATCATAAGCCTTCTGCAGGCTGTCTGTATATTTCATAATTCTTCTTTCGTCATATCACAGCTTGTTCAGATCAGAAAGCTCCAGCTTTTTATTCGGCCTCTTAGGTGCCTTAGGCATAGTAAGCTTTTCCTCGTCTATCTCTCCAAGGTCCAGATCACCCGAAAATTTCTTCTGATCAGTCTTTTCCGCTGAGGCTATCTGATCTGTATCAGATCTCTTTGTTTCTTCATCATCAAAATCTATATCATCACCCTCATAATCACCGTAGGCTGCGAAATGTAGCAATGTAAGCCTTATTATAAGAACAATGATGATGGCTAACAGAAGGCCTGTAAGGATAAGCATTCTCCTGTCAAGTATAAGCTGCTTAAAGGACAGATCGGAGGATGAGATATCATGCTTTTCCACTGATGATCCCGAATGATCAGCTTCCGCCTTAGCCTTCTTAGAGTTGTTTTCGGTATCCTTTTCAGAGCTTGTCTCCTTTACAGCGGCATCCTCCTTCTTATCCTCCTTTTCTTCATTCTCTGTCTGCTCTGTATCATTTGAAACCTTCTCGTCTGTATCCTTTGATACGGCCTCCTTTATGCCGATCACTGCAGAGCTTCTCGGATACATATTGGAAGAAGCTACAAATCCGGCATTACCCTGCTGCTTTGCCTCAAATGTAAATGTGGCGCTTCTTCCGCTTATGCTTAGTGTATTGCCATCAAGCGTGGCCCTTCCCTGACTTTTCAGTGTAACCATAGTCCCGTCATAATGCAGGGACAGGTTCGAGCTGGAGGCGCCTGCGACAGTGACACTGAAGCTGTCTCCCACACTTACATCATTGGTGGAAAATGACAGCACAACAGGACTGGCCTGTGCCTGCTCTGGCATGGCAAAGGTCAGCATCATGCATATGATCCCTAAAAGAAGGATGTGTCTTTTTTTCAAAAAAATCTTCATATAAATCCCTTTCATCTGTTCCTATAAAGTATAAGAGAATACCCCCTTATTGTCAAACCTGCTCAGACATGGAATCTCCGCTTGAGCTCTATCCTGGCATTGGCTCCTCCCATTATAAGAGCAATGATAAAGAGTACGCTTGAGGAAATAAAAGCCGTTTCCGAAAGCACAGGATCAGTCACCAGACCATAACGGATAAAGACCAGCGGAAGTATTCCGAGTAATATAGGCAGTACCATAAGGATCATATAGCTTTGCCACTTTCTCCGGTTTACAAACATAAGCACTATTATAAAAACATTAAATACAATAAGTGCAGATGGAAGGCAGTAATTCAATGACCATTTCCTAAATCCACAGGTCGCATCGATCACGACTACAAAAAGAGCCGCAAGAAGGATAGTAACAGTTATCCTGCCTATCATGCCTATGTCAGGATTGAAGAAGATATAGAACTCTATAAATATATAAAAAAGAGAGGCTGCCACTATAACAGCCCATGGAAAGCCAGCGTTTATTATATTTATGGCAGCTGATACAATGCTTACTCCTGTACATATGGAAAGAAGAAGCCGCAGGAAAAATATAGTCTTTCTGCGCTTGGCCACTATATCAGGATATCCGTTATATCTTACTATCCCATCCAGCTTCTGGTCTGTAAGTGATCCCTTGCAAAGGGGACAGATATCAGAATCACGGTCGAGAACCGTGATCCCGCAGTGCATGCATTTTTTACTCATAAAAAACTCCGTTCGTCTCTATTGATGCAGCTGCTCCCAGCTGTGAAAGCTTCCTTAAGTATTCCATGATAAGCGTCGTGTCGCTGTAGGCAGTTGAAAAGGAAAGTGTCATTATTTCCTTAAAGGAGGCTATTCCTAGCTTTAGTCCCTGGCCCTTTGAAAATGACAGGAAGCACTGGAAGCTTTCTATATACTCTGCATAATCATCAGGCACCCTGATCTGTCCCATATTCGTGACTGTTGCTGTATTGGCCAGGGTGCTTCTTGAATATATAGCCCTGATGCCGGCATTTTTCAAAAAAAGCGGCACTGCCCTGGCCAGAAGGACCTGCTGTCCTGAGACATTATAGGAAAAGATCGATTCAAGATTTTCCCTTGTAATCTGCTTTCTCAGACTCTCCCTTGTTATAGCCACTATCTCCTCGAAGCTGTAATCATCCTTTACCGGTATGAATTCAGCCGAAACCATTGCAAAGAAGTTCTTTGTGGTATTGGAATCAAAATATGGCCTTAGGTTTACAGGGACCGCTACTCTTACTGGTCTCCTGTCAGATATCTGGTATCGGTAGGACCTGTACGCACTGAATATATATAAGGCAACACAAAGCTCATTTATAGTCACATCAAGACCATGAGCTATCCTTTTCATATCAGAAACGCGCAGATATGCATTTACGACTCCGAAGCCCTTGTAGGAAAGCTTCTCTCCCTTTATAAGAAAGGCTCTCCTTACGGCATATGAGGATTTGGATGGCTTTCTGTAATTTCTTACAAAGCTGTCATCCCTGTTCACAGATGTATCAGAAGAAAGACTCCCCCTGTGCGCCTCCATCAGCGCATCATGGGAAAGCCTAAGATATGCAAAGGTCAGCTCCTTAAGAAACTCGAATCCGCCTGTACCGTCAGCAAGCACATGAAAGACCTCGAGATTTATCCTTCTGCCATAATAGGTAACCCTGAAAAGGTATCTGTTGTTCTCATTCTCCCTTGTAGAGCGGCATGGATAATCATCCTCCTCAACCACCCTTGGAATCGGATAATCATTTTCCTCCAGATAGTACCAGAAGAAGCCCTTTCTAAGCCTCTGCCTGAAGCCCTTGAACCTTTCAAGCACGAACTGAAGGGCCTCCTGGAGGAGATCTCCTACTATCTTTTCCTTCAGAACAACAGACAGCCTGTAGGTATTTGTCATTCTCTTGGTCGCTATTGCTGGGAAAAGGATTGCGGAATTGTCAAGCTTCTCCCAGCTCTTTATCCTGTTTGCCATTTCACATACTTTCTATACTAAAAAAGTGACAGAGGGAGCACCCAGTGTCACTTAAACATATCAAACTACTCTGATTCAGGCCTTTGCTGAATACCCTGAGAAGGTAGCTGCGGCAAATGAACCCGATGAGGTATAGGTGCCGTCAGACAGGGCCTGCGAAGCATAGTACTGAGCGAGTGAAATATATGTACCGGCAGCGCTGCCGTAATTATTCCCGCCGCTGAATAGCTTCTTTACAGCATCTGTATCAGCATTCTTAAGGGTATCAGTGTCTACTGACAGCTTGCCATCCTTGCCGACCGAAAGGCCTATGCTCTTCAGATCATCGCTGTACTTAGAGGTCGTATTCATAAGATACTTTGATGCTGTACCAAGACTCTGTGAGGTAGACTTCTTTGCTGCATCAATATAGCTGTTGTAATCGGCAGCAAACTTAGTAAGGTCTGATTCAACCGTCTGCTTTACCTTATCGGCGGTATTTGTCGCTGTAACATCATAGGTTCTCGAGCTCATCAGACTATTAATAGATGATGAAAGCGTCGATGCTGCGACTGCAGCTGTCCTGGTATTGGCTTTTTGTGTAGAAGCTATTCCAGTATATGAAGCCTTGCTCGTATCAGCTGAATCTGTATTACTATCGCTCTTCTTTACATCATGTCCTGATACATGGGCTAAAACGTCATATCCTTCTACCGATCTCGATGATCCGGCATTTGATGAAGCAGAGCTGATCTGACTGTAATACCTTTTTGCCAGCTTATAATAGCTGCCGCTCGTAACACTCCTGTACTCAGAAAGGCTGGAGTAAAGACCGCTCATCCATGAAGAGGAGGCGTTACCAAACAATGATGATAGTATACTGCTTCCCATTCCTTGCTCCTTTCCGGCCATCCCTGGCCAAAAGCACTAATAATAGAAACGTGATAAAAAATATCAAACTTCTTCTTTATTATTATATCGGTTCTCTATCTGCCAGTCAATAGGGGCTATTTTGTTTTCCTCCAGAAAACTGTTGCACTTCGAGAAATGCCTGCAGCCAAAAAAGCCTCTGTATGCTGACAGTGGGCTAGGATGGGGAGCTGTAAGCACCAGATGGGAAGGATTTTTTACTAACGAAGCCTTCTTAGCTGCATGTGATCCCCAGAGCATATACACAAGAGGCCGCTTTTCTGCCTCAACTGCGTGAAATACAGCATCTGTAAACTGTTCCCAGCCTATATTCTGATGGCTGTATGCCTTATGCGCCCTTACCGTAAGGACATTATTCAGTAAAAGAACTCCCTGCCTGGCCCATTTCTCCAGACAGCCATTATCTGGTATATATAAGCCCAGATCATCATGCAGCTCCTTATAGATATTTAAAAGAGAAGGAGGTATAGCTACATCTGGTCCCACGGAAAAGGCCAGTCCGTTTGCCTGGCCCTTTTCATGATATGGATCCTGACCGATAATAACGACCTTTACCTTATGAAGCGGTGTGAAATTCAGTGCGTTTAATATCTGTCCCGATGGCGGATAGACTATATGCTTATGATATTCCTCTTTGACGGTTTCGTAGAGTCTTCTGTAATATGGCTTTTTAAACTCTTCTGACAGAGCTTCCTTCCAGTCTCCCTCAACAGCTGACATTTCTTACCGGTACTCCTTTTTCACTGAGATAGCTCTTAAGATCCGATATATCGAGCTCATGATAATGGAAAAGCGATGCAGCAAGGGCAGCCGAGGCATGGCCCTCTGCGAAAGCCTTATAGAAATCCTCCTTGCCACCTGCACCTCCTGAGGCTATTACCGGTATTGGCAGGCTGTCTGCTATAGTCTTTGTAAGAGGGATATCATACCCGGCCTTTGTCCCATCGCAGTCCATGCTAGTAAGCAGTATCTCTCCTGCCCCCAGCTCATAAGCCTTCTTTGCCCATTCGACTGCATCAAGTCCTGTATCTACCCTTCCGCCATACTTATAGGCATGCCATTTGCCCTTTTCTGTCCTCTTTGCATCGATAGCCACTACAACACACTGATTACCGAACTTCTCGGCGGCCTGGCTAATAAGTGACGGATTCTCTATCGCTGATGAATTGATCGATATCTTATCGGCTCCGGCCCTTAATATATCACGGAAATCATCGACTGTCCTGATCCCGCCGCCGACTGTAAAGGGAATGAAGACCTCTGAGGCTACTCTTTCCACCATATCGACTACTGTGTCCCTGTGATCGCTTGAGGCTGTGATGTCAAGAAATACCAGCTCATCAGCGCCTGCCCTGTCATAGGCTCTTGCCGCCTCCACAGGATCTCCCGCATCGGTCAGATGTACGAAATTGATACCCTTTACGACCCGTCCGTCCTTTACGTCCAGACAGGGAATGATTCTTTTAGTAAGCATTATATCTCCAGAAAGTTATTAAGTATCCTAAGGCCGTTACTTCCGCTCTTCTCAGGATGGAACTGACAGGCGAATATATTGCCGGATTCCACTGAAGCATCGAAATCCAGTCCGTAGCTGCACCTTGCTGTGACTATCGAAGGATCATCGGCCTTCAGATAATAGGAATGTACGAAATATACATAGCTTCCGTCAGAAATCCCCTTAAACAGCCTCCCCTCCCTTGGGAAGCTGATCTGATTCCATCCCATATGAGGTACCTTGATCTGGTCTGACTCCGGAAATCTGACAATATGTCCATTCAGAAGTCCAAGTCCTCTGGCTCCGGGGCTCTCCTGACTGTCATCAAAAAGAAGCTGGAGTCCCAGACATATACCAAGAAACGGTATGCCCCTTTCCTTTATCTGATCTATGACCGGTATAAGCTTTCTCTGCTCAAGATGGCTTATACAGTCACCGAATGCTCCGACTCCCGGAAGGATCACATGATCCGCATCAAGGATCTTTTCCGGCTGATCTGTGACAATGGTTTCCTTTCCTAATGCCTCACAGGCCTTCCATACGCTCCTGATATTTCCTGCATCGTAATCAATTATTGCTATCATGAAGCAACACTAAGCCCTTTCTCTGCAAGCACCTTCTCTATACACCTCGAGTAACCGAGTCTTGTCTTTTCAGCATAGATCGAAGCTGCATCGGAAGGAGACAGTCCGAACTGGTCACGAAGAGCATCAAGGATCCTGGTGCCGTAATCATCATAGTAACTCTTTATATCAAGCTTTGATACCTTGCTTTTGTTTTTCTCGTATTCAGCATATCCTCTTATGAGAGAATCGAGGGCAAAGTCATAAGCCTTTCTATCATAGGCATTGCTATATGAATCATATTTAAGGGACAAAGAAGCCGCATATTTCGACGAAGCAAGCCGCTCCCTTTCAACCTTGTCTGGATTCTTAAGAGATGCATAATAGAGATATGCATCAAGGTAATCCTGCTCATTGTACTGCTTAAGCGCAGTCCTCATCTGCTGATCCTTAGGGAGATTTACTGCTCCTATGTAGGCTAAGGCAAAGATAGAGACAGCAAGAAAAACAAATACTCCTATCACCTTCCCGGGTATAAGAGGCGAATTATCAACTGGCTTCGGCTTCTTTTCCCTTTTTGGCTTTACAGCCTTAGGCTTCTTTTCTTTCTTGGGCTTTGCCTGCTTCGGGGCCTTTCCCTTCTCAGCCTTCTGATCGTCGGAGAAGTCAGACATAATATCCTTGTTCTCCTCTGAAAGATCCTTTGGAGATTCCTGATGATCTCCTATGAGCTCCTCCTTGCTCAGTTTCTCGTCATCATCCTCATCCGCTGAAAAAATGTTCTTTATCTTTTCGATAAGGCCGGCAAGGAAACCCTTTTTCTCATTTCCAGTATCCTCTGGGGAAGGATCCTCCAAAACTGTATCAGGATCATCTCCGGCCTGACCCAGATCATCTATCGAAATATCATCGAAGGAATTATCAGTAGCACTGTCCTCGAATGCCTCACGGCTCTCGGAAAGCTCCTCTCCGTTCGCATCCTTGGCAAGCATATCATCTATATCAGACAGATCGGCATCCTGGGATATGATATCGGACAGATCTGTATCACTTCCGGATTCATCCATAAGGTCTACATCCTTTGCAGATGTATCCGAGATATCAGAAGGAATACTGTCAGAGACGCTTTCTCCGTCATCTGTCTCTTTAGTATCCTGATCCTCCCTGGCATGAGACAGGATACTTTCTCCTGCCTTTTCCTTGGCATTTGAAACTATCGAAGAAATATCGTCCATAAGGTCATCCTTAGGACTTTCCACCTGCTTTTTCTCAGGAACTCCTATCTTAGAAAAATAAGGGCTTACATCCTCTCCATCCGGGAGCGAATCGAAATCCCTTCTATCCTCTGTTTTCTCAGTCCCTTTCTCCTGCTCTTGCTCATCGTCATCAGAATCGAGCATATTTTCAAATTCAGACAGAAATTCATCCTCTGACAGAGCCTTCCTTAAGTTTTTTCTCCTGCTCTTTTTTGGAGCAGCAGAAGAAAGACCGCTTTTTTCGATAAAGCTGTCTTCCGGTCTGATCTCTGCTCTTTCCTTTGCTTTCTTTTCTGCCTCCTGCGAATCCTTCCTGTAAGTCTCGTCCACATCATCTCTTGCCTTAGAGATAGAATCCAGAAGGCTTTCTAAGTGTTCTTCTTCCCTTGACAAACTAAAAAACCTCAGAACTGCTTTGCTTTACGTGCATCCTCATACTTATCCACAAGATCATCGATAGCATTAACCAGCTTTCCAATCTCCGGCTTGGTGAGCTGTGCATCCGCTCCTACACTCTCTCCCTTTCTTCTGATATCGTCATTTATCAGAGAGGAGAAAATGATAACAGGAATATGCTTCATCTTGTCATCGCTCTTTATAAGCTTGCAGAGCCTGTGTCCGTCCATCTTAGGCATCTCTATATCAGTAACTATGCAGTGTACATCATCGAGAAGGGTTCCCTTCTCCTTCATCTCAGTAAGCTTGTTCCAGGCCTCCTGACCGTTATTATTGACATTGAGATTCGTATAGCCTGACTTCTTCAGACACTCAACTATAAGCTTTGACAGGAGAGGAGAATCCTCTGCTATAAGGATAGGTGAATGTGACCTGTCCCTTCCAGTATTATCCCTGTCATCTATGTCTGAAACTGTAAGAGCTGTTGCCGGATTGATCTTTGAAACTATCTTCTCGAAATCGAGTATAACTACCAGGTGATCATCGAGCTTTATGACTCCTGTAGAAACACCTGTAGCCTCCGAGGAAATAGTAGAATCCGGTGTGTTTATATCCTCCCATGAGACTCTGTGGATACCAAGCACCTGGTCTACATGGAAAGCAGTATTCAGATTATTGAAATTCGTAATAAAGAAGAGGCCCTCATTATCCGGATCATCCGGGTAACCCAGACACTTTCTCAAATTGATCACAGAAATGATCGTATCACGCGGCATGAAGATTCCTTCAACAAACGGATGCGAATTAGGCACCGGAGTAACATGCTGGTAATTAAGGATCTCTATGATCTTTGCCACATTGATACCATAATAATTGTCTGCGACCTTGAACTCGAGAATCTCAAGCTCATTTGTTCCTGATTCAAGTAAGATATTTGTATCCATCAGATCTAACCTCCCTGCATGATCTCCTGATTTCACTTATCTATGGTTACTGTCTCATTGCCCTTCTTAACTGAAAATGAGACCTTTTTAGGATCCTTTATGCTTCCCTTGGGGAACTGGAAGAGAAGGATCATATTTCTTCTTTTCCCTGCAGCAAACTTTCCCTGAAAGGTCGTAAGGTCATTCATAAGAAGGGTCATATCCGAGTTCACCGACTGATCCTTATAGCTAGCGGTAAAGATGATATTCTGCGAAGGCATATCGATATTTATGCTCTTCTTTGTAGTATTGACAGCCTTTATACGGACAAAAAGAAGCTCCTTGCCGGAATCCGCTTTCAGACTGTAAACATCACCCTGACTGTATCCGCCCGCCACTCTGGCATCGCGGTAATCAAACCTCATACCGCCTATTCCTATGGCCTCTGTAAACGAAGCTTTCTTCACTTCATTGGATGAAGCAGTTTCTGAAGAGGACTGGCTTTCTGTATTCTCTGACAAGTCAGGCTTATCTTCAGAGGAATCCGTGTCATCCTTCTTACCGGTCTCCTCCTTCTTCGGAAGACTAATAAGACCGGTCTCATTATTTGCGTTATGCTTTGCAACAACCTGAGCACAGTAGCTTATGAATCGGCTCTGATCATCGTCAGAAAGCCTTGTAAGCTGCATACCGCATCCGCTCAGAGTCACAGCTGCCGCGGCAAGAAGAGCGGGCAGAAAAAGTTTCTTTTCCATTCAGATAAACGCCTCTAATAAATCATCTTTCTTCTTTTATATAGTATCATTATCAAGTGTAAATTTCAAACTATTTTTCACTTATCAAGGTCGAAATAAAACTCCACACCATTCTGATGGTTTACAACACCGCATTCCTTGCCAAGGTCATCGACTATTGCCTTTACCACAGACAATCCTATACCGCTTCCGCCGTATTCCCTGGTCCTGGCCTTATCGACCTTATAGAACTTCTCCCAGAGATGTGGTATCGCCTCCTCAGGAATAGGGGCTCCCGAATTGAATACGCTTATCCTGTAATCCTTCTCCCGTTCAGTTATCTTTACCTCTATCTTTTTTTCATTTTCGCAGTAATGAATAGCGTTAGAAAAATAATTGGTTATCACCTGCTCGGTAAAGAAGGGATCTGACCATACATAGGCACTACCATTATGGATAAAGGATACACTGATCCCCTCCCGGTCTGTAAGAATGCGGTTAGATCTGATCACACCTGAGATCACCTCTGTGACATCGAACCTTTCCAGGTTCATTATCTGTTCTCCGTATTCCAGATGGCTCAGATCGAGAAGCTCCTTTACTATATGATTCATCTTGTTCGCTTCATCTATTATCACATTGCAGTAGAATCTCCTGTCCTCCTCATCATCGGAAGCCACCGCATCATTAAGGCCCTCTGCATAGCCTATGATAAGCGCAAGCGGAGTCTTCAGCTCATGAGAAACGCTTGAGGAAAACTCCCTTCTCATTTTCTCATTTTCCTCTCTGGCCTTTAGGTCCTGGAGCAGATCGGCATTGGCCTGCTTGAGCTTAAGTATAGTACCTTCAAGAGTCTTAGAGAGCTCATTCATACAGTCTCCAAGCTCATCTATCTCATTTGGCTTCTTCTCGGGCTCATACTTGGCGTTGAAGTCAAGAGATGCCATCTGGCTTGCTATCCTTGTAAGCCTCCTGACCGGATCTGTGATTCGGCGGCTGAAGAAAAGGGATGCTATTATGGCAAGACCTATCGAAATAAGTCCGGCAAGAAGCAGGACCCTGCTTGCAAAAATAGCCGATGTACGGATGGAGCCAAGCCCTGACCTTATCATTATAAGGTTACTGTCAGGCAAAGTGCCCCAGAGGACAAGAAACTCAGACTCCACCTCGGGGTTTTTAAGCCGGAGTATGGAATAATCAGGTCCTGTACGTATTATTTCCCTGTTGTCCTTATCCCTTGACAGCATGGCGCTGTAGAGCTGAGCCATCATCAGTCTGTTGGAGCCCTGGGATGACATCACAACCTCTCCTGACGGAGACACTATCATGACCTGGAGGTTATTATTGGCACACAGGGTCTCGAAATAATCCCTGTATTTATCATCATAAAGGGCATTCCTTGAAACCTTCTGCGACAGGGTCCTGAATGCATCTGCTAAAACATTCTCTCTCCTGCCCACAGAAAGCCCCAGTGTAAAGACTGAATTAAGGATAAAGCTTATAAGTATAGCACCCAGTGCTACTATCACCATGTAGGTGCAGATCTGGGTGCTAAGTGAGTATTTTACTTTTTTATTTTCTTCGTTGCGTAACTGTGACATTTATGCTTCTTACAGAGCTTCTGGGCAGTAGGATCGGTCGGATCCCAGGTATGCCATGCCGGAAGCTTTCCGATTACTGGTTTCTTGAAGGGCTCATATCCTGTCTTGCTATGGATAACTACAGTAGTACCAACCTTACAGTTATCGTAGATCCACTTGGCTGAGGCTGCCGTAAGCCTTACACAGCCATGTGAACAGGTAGTGCCCAGATTATTGTAGGCTCTTACCGAGATAGTGGAATTGCTGTTTGGCTTGCTCGAAAAGATAGAGTGGAAATAGATTCCATTATTAGTGATCCTTGTGCACCACTGTCCCCAGCATGGTCCCATAAGCTCATGCCACCTGAACTTAGCCAGAGTCTTGTGGGTTCCAAGAGGAGTCGCATTCCCCGGAGAGCAAATAAAGGACTTCACAGGTATAAGTTTCTTTCCTGCTACAGCGTAGGCCGTCACATAATCCTTTGCCTTATTGACATAGAGGACATAGCTGTCTGCCTTTATTTTTACATGCTTTTCCGGATCGGTCACAAGCTCTCCGTTGCCGTATCTGTAAAGTATAAGAGTCTTGCCGTACACAGGTGAATTCTTGTCTGTAACCTTATAGATATCCTTATGTATGCTTACCCTTACCTTGACTTGCGGGCAATACTTACCATAATGATTCCTGCCCTTTGAATCCTTATAGAAGGCCCTTGCCCTGTAAGAATAGCTTTTGTTGAATGATACCCTGGTATCCTCAAGGGAACCGCTTTTTTTCCTGATAACGGCCTTTATGACCCATTTGCCGGTACTTTTCTTTTTCTTGTAGACTATAATGCCTGAAATACTGCCCTTTCCCTTTGAAGAAAGAGAAAGCAGCACAGACTTTCTTGAAGGCATTACGGACTTTATCCTAACGTCTTTAACATGGATCTTCTTGTGGTGGACAACTATTGCAGAGCCTGTATCCGCCTTAGTGCCTGATATTGCAGAACCGGTATCTGCTATAGCGCTTCCCGAGACTGCTACGGCGCTTTTTGAGTCTTCAGCCGCTCTTGCAGTCTTTCTTTCAGCGGCCGAAGCGTTCGTGTTAATAAACAACGATCCGGTAAGAATCATCGTAGAGGCAAGTGCTGCCGACAATACTTTCCTTATAAATAATCTCATCTGTTACTCCTCTGCTTCAAACTTGTATCCCATTCCCCAGATAGTATGAATGTAGCTTCCACATTCACCAAGCTTGCTCCTTAACTTTTTGACATGGGTATCGATTGTTCTTGCGTCTCCAAAATAGTCATAATCCCAGACACTGTTAAGTATCTTCTCTCTCGAAAGTGCTATGCCCTTATTCCTGATGAAATAGGCAAGCAGCTCAAATTCCTTGACTGACAGGACGACCTTCTTTCCGTTTGCCGTAACAGTATGGGCGTTCTCATCAAGGACTATGCCTCCGGCCACCAGTGGCTTCGAGCCTGTGTCCCTGCTCCTCTCACCTGTATCGCGATTGATTAGAGCCTTTACCCTTGCTACAAGGACCTTTGGAGAAAATGGCTTGCTGACAAACTCATCCGCTCCAGCTGTAAATCCCTCCAGAGCATCCTCCTCCTCGGACTTGGCTGTAAGCACTATGACCGGAACCTGGGATGATTCCCTGATCTTTTTAAGGGCTCCGTATCCATCGAGCTTTGGCATCATAACATCAAGTATGATAAGTGAAATATCCGGATTCAGCTCAAACTGCGCAAGAGCCTCCATACCGTCTGCTGCTTCAAGGACCTCAAAACCATCACGTTTCAGGTAATCCTTTATCAGCTTCCTCATCCTTGATTCATCGTCTGCTATAAGTATCTTATTCGCTGCCATTCTCTGTTCCCTCCTTAGAATCTTTAGCGCCATCTTCCTTTTCCATAAGCTCCTCTTCCCTCTTTCTGACCTGCTCCTCTCTTTTGGTAAGACTCTCGTCCCATCTTGCATAGTGGTCTACAAGCTTCTGCTTGTAATTCAGGATATCAGGACTGTCCCTTGTCGCTGTAAGCACAAACATAAAAACAAGGCAGGCCAGAAGGGCGATCGTAACTGTAATAAGAGTAAAGAACCTTCTCTTCCAGACCGGCTCCATTTGCTCTATATTCGCCTTTACCACCTCCGAGGAATCATATACCGGAATCGGAGGTATCTCTGAATTATCTACAGAATCATCTGCGATAAGCTTCTGCTGGACAAATTTCAGAAATGAATATCCCTCTGCTGTATCGAATACATCCTTATCAATAAGTCCCTTATATGCGATCAGAAGATGGGGACCATCCAGCTTCGCCAGCTCACCCTTCAGATATGAAACGGCGTTCATCTCTTTTCTGGCCTTCTCGGAAATGACTTCATTTGAAAAGATAAAACCTGCAGCCTTAAGCTTTTCCTTATCCTCTGACATCATCCTTCTCCTTCATTATACATCAGAAACTATCATATCAATTCCCGTGTCTTTTTACAAGGCTTATTTAAAAAAGAACAGGCTCTTTCCCTTAATCTGTTAAAGGAAAGAAGCCTGTTTTAAATAAATGTTATAGAAATCCTTCTGAACGATTACAGAGGATATGCCTTGTTTTTCTTGTCAGCCTTTGCAGGATCAACCTTGGTCTGCTGAGCCTCACGATACTTGAAGTACTCTGTAGCAACCTGAGGGAAAAGAGCATATGTAAGAACATCCTCATCCTGCTGCTTGTACTCAGACATCTCATTCTCGATATCCTTAAGCTGCGGCTTTAAAAGATCAGCCGGTCTGCAGGTGATAGTATCCTTAGCCTCGTCTCCAAGGCACTTCTTTACGACATCAGGATTGAATGGCATCTCAGTCTTACCATACTTGCCAAGAAGAAGATCCTTTGACTGCTGGGTAACGACCTTGTATCTCTCGCCCATAAGGACGTTAAATACAGCCTGGGTTCCGACGATCTGTGAAGAAGGTGTAACGAGAGGCGGCTCACCGAAGTCCTTACGAACTCTAGGTACTTCCTCAAGAACCTCCTGAAGCTTGTCTTCCTTCTTCTGATCCTTGAGCTGGCCGATAAGGTTTGACAGCATTCCGCCTGGAACCTGGTACAGAAGAGTCTTGATATTTACTCCGAGTACCTTTGTGCTCATGCGGCCATTGTCCAAATACTTCTGTCTGATCGGCGCGAAGTAATCAGAAATCTCTGAGAGAAGGTTAAGGTCAAGACCTGTATCATAGTCTGTATCCTTAAATGCCTGAACCATAACCTCTGTAGCTGGCTGTGATGTACCAAGAGCAAATGGAGAGATAGCTGTATCGATGATATCACATCCAGCTTCAACCGCCTTCATGCATGTCATGGATGCCACACCTGAGGTGTAGTGGTTATGAAGCTCGATAGGGATTGAGACTGCTTTCTTTAATGCAGGGATAAGCTCTGCTGCCTGCTTCGGCACGAGAAGACCAGACATATCCTTGATGCAGATGGAATCAGCTCCAAGAGACTCTGCCTCCTTGGCCTTCTTTACCCAGTAATCTGTGGTATAAGGCTCACCAAGGGTAAATGAAAGAGCGATCTGAGCGTGTCCGCCCTCCTTCTTTGCGGCCCTGACTGCTGTCTCGAGGTTTCTCATATCGTTTAAGCAGTCAAATATACGGATGATGTCGATTCCGTTTGCGATAGACTTCTGTACGAAATACTCTACCACGTCATCTGCGTACGGCTTATATCCTAAGATATTCTGGCCACGGAAAAGCATCTGAAGCTTTGTGTTCTTAAATCCTGCACGAAGCTTTCTGAGTCTCTCCCATGGATCCTCATGAAGGAAACGCAGGCAGGCATCGAATGTAGCTCCGCCCCAGCACTCTACGGCGTTGTATCCGACCTTATCCATGACAGGAACGATCGGAAGCATCTCCTCTGTTGTCATTCTTGTAGCGATAAGAGACTGATGTGCGTCACGGAGCACTGTCTCTGTTATCTTTAATGGTTTCTTAGCCATAGTTAGTAATCCTCCTTATACACCAAAGATAGCCATGAATACACCGGCTGCGACTGCCGTTCCGATAACACCTGCTACGTTAGGTCCCATAGCGTGCATCAGAAGGAAGTTCGTAGGATCTGCCTCAGCGCCGACCTTCTGGGATACACGGGCCGCCATAGGCACCGCGGAAACTCCCGCAGAACCGATCAGAGGATTTATCCTGCCGTGTGTAGCCTTGCACATGATCTTTCCGACGATGATACCTGAAGCAGTAGCTACTGCGAATGCTACGAGTCCAAGTACGACGATCTTAAGGGTTGAAGCGTTAAGGAAAGCTTCTGCAGAAGTTGAGGCTCCAACCGAAGTTCCGAGAAGGATAACGACTATATACATAAGCGCGTTGCTTGCTGTATCTGTCAGCTGTCTTACCACACCACACTCCTTGAAGAGATTTCCAAGCATCAGCATTCCGACAAGCGGAGCTGTTGTAGGAAGGATAAGACATACTATAACGGTAACAACTATAGGGAAGAGAATCTTCTCAAGCTTACTTACCGGACGCAGAGTCTTCATATGGATCTTTCTCTCTTCCTCTGTCGTAAGAGCCTTCATTATAGGAGGCTGTATGATAGGCACGAGAGACATATACGAATATGCTGCTACTGCTATAGGTCCCATCAGAGCTGACTGTCCGAGCTTTCCTGCAAGGAAGATAGATGTAGGGCCATCTGCTCCTCCGATAATAGCTATAGCTGCTGCTGCCTTATCGGAGAATCCGAAAAGAATGGCAAGAAGATATGCCATATAGATACCGAACTGTGCTGCAGCTCCTAAAAGGAATGAAATAGGGTTTGCGATCAGCGGAGAGAAGTCCGTCATCGCTCCGACTCCCATGAAGATAAGTGATGGAAGGATCGACCACTCATCGAGCTGGAAGAAATACCAGAGCAATCCACCGGTGCCGTTGCTGGTCTCCTGCGGACTTGCAATGATATCAGGATAAATATTTACCAGAAGCATTCCGAATGCGATAGGCACCAGAAGCAGAGGCTCGAAACCCTTTGCGATAGCCAGATAAAGGAATACACAGGCCACCAGTATCATTATGAAGTTTCCTACAGTAAGATTCGCAAATGCAGTCTGATGGAAAAGATTGCCCATCGTCTGTGCAATATAACTCATTTATGAATCCTCCTTAGAATCAGTCCTCATTCATTGTCGCAAGAAGAGCTCCTGTATCTACTGAGTCTCCTTCCTTACAGTCGATCGTTGCAACGGTTCCTGCCTTTGGAGCAACAACCGGTGTCTCCATCTTCATTACCTCAAGTACTACTACAGGGTCTCCAGCCTTTACCTTTGTGCCAGGCCCTGCTGCGATCTTGAATACCTTACCCTGAGCCCCTGCCTCGATACGGATGCTACCTGCAGCTCCGTTTGATACAGGACGTGCCTTTGGAGCCGGAGCGGCTGCTTTAGCAGCTGCCGGAGCACTGGCAGTTGAGCCGGTCTCTTCTACGGTTACGTCATATGCCTTGCCATTTACTGTAATGGTATAATTTTTCATGGTTTAATCCTCCGATCAATATCTTCTCTTGATGTTCCTGACTACGAATGAATCAGTAGAAGCTCCCGTTGATGCTGCTATTGCTGCGCTGATCACTGCAATAAGCTCTCCGTCATCCTCCTCTGGAACCACTTCTGCCACTGTCCTGGCTGCCTCCGGCTGCTGTCCGGCTGCCTCTTCCTTATTCTTGTGCTTATTCTGAAGATAAGGAATTATGTTGAATGCATAGATTACCAGACTAATAAGTATCAGAACGCAGAATACGGTAACCATTCCCATTACCACATTAAGCGCCGCCTTACCCATGGTCTCACCTAAGCTATAGATCTTCTCGAAGTTCATCGAGGAAACCTTCATATTGTAGGTCTGATATACAAAGATAAGTCTTGCATCCCTGTTCTGAAACTTGAGGACCTGTGTCGTCGTTATAGTCTTTCCTGACTTTGCAACTGTGAACTTTCCGAAGTTCTTGAATTCTCCGAGGCCCTTTTTATTCTCCTGCCAATTGGAGACAAGCTCCATGTACATCTTCGAGCTCTTGTCTTCCTCATTTGCCTGCGACTGCTGCTTATAGTATGAATAAGCCTGCTTTAAGTCAGAGCTGGACATGGAAAGGAGCTGCTTTGCCATACCCTGCTGGCTGGACTCAAGCTCCTTTACGGAATGACCGCCGTAGCTTGTAGCCGCCTTTCCACAGGAAGCCAGGAGACATACGCTAAGAACAAGCGCAAGTATTATACCTGTTTTTTTCTTCATCGGTTAATGCCTTTCCTGCTCTGTTATCTGGTTACATGCTTTCTGTATACTTCGTCAACCCTCTTTGTGAAAAGGACCTCATATGCATCGATCAGATACTTCCTTATGTCTGCTGCATTCACAAATCTGTCAACATATCCTCTTCTGGCTGCATTATCTGCTCCTGAAAGCTTAGTCTGGAATTCTTCTGTTGAGATTCCAGCAATCTTTGAGGCCTCTGAAGCCGGAAGGGATCCCATATCTGCATCGGTGAAAGCATAAACCACATCTGCGCCACTTGCATGTGTGCCCATGAGAAGAGCTGCTGATGTATATGCCTTTGCTATGACTGAAACCTTTGGAACAGTTGCAAGTGAATATGCATTGATAAACTCAGCTGCTGCAGATGAAAGAGCTGCCTCTGCATGAAGAGTTGTCATAAACCCTTCTGTCTTTACAAGAGAAAGAACAGGGATGTCAAATGCATCACAGAACTTTACAAAATCTGCTGCCTTCTTTAAGCACATAGGGCAGAGTCTGTATACTTCCTTGTCATCACATGTCCTGGCATTATTACCAAAGGCACCTACAGTCATTCCATCAAGCTTTATGAAGCCACATGAAATCCCCGGTGCATATGCTGCCCTGACCTCGATGAACTGCTTGTTGTCAGAGATCTCTGTAAATACCTCTGCTGCATTCTTATATGCTGCTCCGACGATCTCGCTTGCTCTGTTTAGATCATCTGTGCATTCATCGATACAGCCTTCCTCGATATTGCTTCCAGGAAGAACTGGAACAAGGGTCCTTATGGCTGCTAATACATCGTCCTCACTTCCGGTACCGTCGATCCCGCCGCCTCTTGTGCTTCTGAAGGCATAGGTCGATACATCAGTATCCTTACCATCAGAGATGGTAGATGGTGAATTGAAGTAAACCTTAGCATCATCTGTCATATAGGTGAAATCCGCCAGCGAAAGCAGAGCTGAAAGCCCTCCGCCGCAGTTACCGAATACTGCCATGATCTGCGGGATAACACCGCTCGCCTCAGAAGCCTTAGTAAGAACGCTTCCTAATGCCTCGATCGCATCAAATGACTCTAAAAGCCTTATTCCTGTGCTGTCTAAGAGCCCTATCACCGGAGCTCCTACAGCTATAGCCTGTTCATAGATGCGAAGGATCTTCTTTGCATGCATCTCTCCGATAGATCCGCCAAGAACTGATGGTTCCTGAGCGAATACGAAGACGAGATTTCCGTCTATCGTTCCGTGTCCTGTCACAACACCATCGGAAGGTGTCTCCTCTGCTCCTGTATTGAAATCCGTACTGCGGGCTGTAACCGATGCGCCAATTTCTACAAAGCTGTTTTCATCGACTAATCCCTGGATTCTCGAGGCAGCAGTAAGTGCTTTTTCCTCACTCATGTCTTAATTCCTCCAACGTCTGTTTATATTACCTCTGCGAAAAAATCGCAACTTCTCATATCTTAACCCAATTTCAACATATTATCAAGGATTAAATGCTAAAAAATCAGTTTTAGCTTACACATCCACATCATGTGATAATGCTTCCTGATCCGCCTCTTTCTTGAATTCCTCAATCTGCTCTCCTGTGAGCTCCGGAAGCGATGAAAGCGAATCAATACCAAAGACACGTAAAAACTCCTCTGTCGTGCCGAAAAGAATAGGACGTCCCGGTGCCTCCATCCTTCCGACCTCCTCGATCAGATCATATTCTATGAGCTTGTTTATGGCTCTGTCTGAATTTACTCCGCGGATCCTGGTTATGGCAGACCTTGTTACAGGCTGTCTGTATGCGATTATAGACAGGGTCTCAAGAAGGGTATTGGTAAGGACAGCCTTCTTGGGCTGCTTTGCAATCCTGATAAGAGATGGGTAGATATCCCTTGCCGTACACATCTGGAATGAATCCTCAAGCCTTACAAGCCTTATCCCTCTGTCATCATCCTCGTAATCCCTTGAAAGCTCCTCGGATGCAAGGATTATTTCCTCTCTTCCGACATCTAAGGCCTTTGCTGCCGTATCGACATTAAGACTTTTCCCAAGTGCGAAGTATATACCCTCAAGCTCCTTTTTTAACTCTCTGACATCCATTATGCTATCTGTGACTCCATCTCAATGTCTCCGAATATCTCCTCCTGCCTTGCCTTTATCTTTCCGGTCTTCATAAGCTCAAGCATTGCAAGAAAGGTTACTATGACCTCTGTCTTGGTCTCTGATGCCTTAAGGATATTCCTAAAAGAAAATCTCCTGTGTACCCTTGCAAAAGAGATAACCTCTCCTATCTTCTGATCCAGAGACACCTTTTCCTTCTTTATCGAGCCAAAGCGGCTCCTTATAGGATCTACCCGGTTCTTCTGTCTCTTAAGCACATCGTTGAAGACCTGGTTCAGCTTCTCCAGCGTAACACCTGAAAGCAGCTCTTCCGGATCAGTTTCAGGCTCATATTCCTTTACCTCATCCGGTATGGTAGGCTCCTTATATAAGACAAGTCCGGCCGATCCGGCCTGCTCAGCGAGCCTGAGCGCAAGCTCATGATAGGTCTTGTACTCAACAAGCTGTCTTACAAGCTCTTCCCTGGGATCCTCATCCTCCTCGTCCTCTTCTTCGCTTCTTTCCTCTGGAAGAAGCATCTTTGCCTTAATCGAAAGAAGTGTTGAAGCCATTACCAGAAACTCGCTTATGTTATCGAGATCCTCATAGTCGATCGAATCCAGATATTCCATGTACTGGTCTGTGATCTCTGCTATAGGGATATCATAGATGCTTACCTTGTTCTTGTCGATCAAATGGAGAAGAAGCTCAAGAGGCCCTGAAAATACAGGGAGCTTAACATCAAGTCCTGCTTCCATCATGCTCTCCCGGTGGATCCGAATCCGCCTCTTGATGTCTCTGACAGATGGTCGCATTCCATAAATTCTATCTGTGGCTGGTGCTTTATGATCCTGAACTGACAGACCCTGTCATTTACAGATACATGGGTATCCCTCATGGCAAGCACCGGAAGCATCAGCACGTCGTCATCCCCGCAGTAGCTCTCGTCCACAACGCCCACGCTGTTGGTCTGGATCAGGCCGAAATTCTTGTAGGTGGATGACCTTGGCGCTATAAGCATTTCATATCCGTCAGGAAGCATGACTGAAACTCCCAGATCTATAAGGGCGAAATCACCCTTCTTAAGATCGTAGTCCTTAGCTGCCCTTAGATCGATCCAGTCGCTTACTCCGTCTATATATCTAAGCTTTTCTATCTTGTCGGTATGATATTTTATCCTGATCTTCATATTCACTCTGCTTTCTTATCCCTGCACATCAGATCGCGGACTCCGCAGGCCACATCCTTGCCTCCGAACAGGACCTTATTGACCTCTGTTATGATAGGCATGGAGACCTTGTACTTCTTGCCGAGTGCCAGAGCAGCCTTTGCAGAATAGACTCCCTCGACAACCATATGGACCCTTTCCATAGCCTCCTGATATGAAGCCCCCTGTCCAATAAGCACTCCGGCCTGGTGATTTCTAGAATGCACCGATGAGCAGGTCACTATCAGGTCTCCTATACCGGCAAGTCCGTTAAGCGTATCCCTGTGTCCTCCCATGGCTACTGCGATCGCCGTTATCTCCCGGATACCTCTTGTGATAAGGGCTGCTCTGGCATTGTCTCCGTTTCCTACTCCATCGGACATTCCTGCTGCCAGTGCTATGACATTCTTTAGAGATGCTCCGACCTCTATGCCTACTACATCAGTACTTGTATATACCCTGAAGTTTTCATTCATGAAAATGTCCTGAACCTTCTCTGCAAGCCTCTGGTCGGTCGAGCCTGCAACAAGCACTGTAGGAAGATCCTTTATTACCTCCTCAGCATGGGAAGGACCAGAAAGAACCGATGTCACAGCACCCGGTATCTGATCCTCTATTATCTGGGTCTGTGTAAAAAGCGTATCCTCCTCTATTCCCTTTGATACAGAAACTATCCCTGTCTCCTTAGTATAAAATGGAGCAAGCTTTTCTGCTGTCGATCTTGTTGCAACAGAGGGTACTGCAAAGACTATAAGATCAGATCCCAGAACAGCCTGCTGCATATCGCTTGAGAATTCTATGCTCTTATCGTAATAATAGCCCGGAATCTTTTCTATCCTTCTTTCGGAAGCAAGTATCCTTTTTACCTCATCCTCTGAATATGACCAGATCCGGACCCTGTGTCCGTTTTCGGTCAGCACATGGGAAAGAGCACTTCCCCAGCTTCCTGCTCCCAGTATAGTTATCTGAGCCATTTACCTGTCCTCCTTATTCCGGTGATGAAAAGAAAATTTATTCTCTGAATGATCCAGAAGCCTTTTTATATTGCTTCTGTGACGGACTATTGCAAGGATCCCGACCGCAAATGACAGGATCACTATCTCCGGCGCATCAGATACAGAAAAGATACTGTGTCCTGTCATTATGGCGATAGAAGCCATAAATGGAAAGGTCGCTGCACAGAGTATGGATCCGAGTGATACATACCGGGTAATGGAAACCGCCATTATAAATACGAGAAGCTGAGGGAGCACTATCACCGGATAGCTTACAATAAAAAGCCCCAGCGATGTAGCTATGCCCTTTCCTCCATGAAGCTTCATTGTCAGTGGAAAATCATGTCCTATAACTGCGCCAAATGCAGCATAGAAGGCATATACCGCACTAAGATCCGATCCCTTTGTCAGCTGTCCTATTATAAGAGCCGGTATCACTCCCTTCAGGCAGTCGAATACAAGGCAGAGAGCTCCAGGAAGATTTCCAAGGACACGCAGAGTATTTGTCGTTCCTATATTCCCGCTTCCCTGTCTGGTGATATCCACCTTTTTTGCCTTTCCCATAAGGTATCCGGATGGAATATTACCAAAAGCGTATCCGATAACAAAAGCAAGAAGTCTGTACATCACTCGCCCTCTTTTCGTTGTCTTACTATAAAGTGTATTGCTGTTCCTTCAAAGCCGAATGCATCCCTGATCCTGTTTTCCAGATATCTGAGATAGGTAAAATGCATAAGCTTCTTATCATTTACAAATATAACAAATGTCGGCGGCTTGACCGATACCTGGGTTGTATAAAAGATCTTAAGCCTTCTTCCCTTGTCAGTAGGCGGCTGCTGCATGGCAGTGGCCTCGGCTATGATCTCGTTTAAGACTCCGGTCTGGATCCTCAGGTTCTGGTTCTGTATCACCTGATCTATAAGCTGATAAAGCCTGCTTACCCTCTGTCCTGTCCTTGCGGAAATGAATTCAATCCTGGCATATGGAATAAATGAGAGGACCTGTCTGATCTTTTGCCTATGCTCCTTTACGGTATGGTCATCCTTTTCGATCGCGTCCCATTTATTTACAGCTATTATAATACCCTTTCCTCTGTCATGAGCTATGCCTGCTATCTTTGCATCCTGCTCTGTGACGCCCTCTGAGGCATCTATAACAAGGATCACGACATCAGCCTTTTCAACTGCTGCTACAGCCCGGATGATCGAGTATCTCTCCAGATCCTCCTTTACCTTGCTCTTTCTTCGTAGACCCGCAGTATCGACAAAGAGATATTCCTGTCCATGGAACCTTACCAGAGAATCAAGTGTATCCCTTGTAGTTCCAGCAATATCAGAGACTATTGCTCTTTCCTCACCTGTCAGACGGTTGATTAGCGATGACTTGCCGACGTTAGGCTTCCCTATTATCGCTATTCGAGGTATATCAGACCCGTCATCCTTATCGCTTCCCTTTGGGAAGTCTGCACATACAGCATCAAGCAGATCACCAAAGCCCAGATTTCCTGCTGCGGATACCGGATAAGGATCACCTATACCCAGATTATAGAACTCATATATATCGTTTCCCTGCTTCTTGAAATCATCTATCTTGTTCACACAAAGAACAACAGGCTTACCCGACCGACGCAGTATATCGCACACCTTTCCGTCTGAATCGGTAAGACCGGTCTTTGCATCTACAACAAAGATGATAACATCCGCCGTATCTATTGCTATCCTTGCCTGATCGAGCATCCTTGAAAGAATTATATCGTTAGAATCAGGCTCTATGCCTCCTGTATCCACCAGCGTGAAATCGTGATCCAGCCAGGAGGCATCAGCATATATCCTGTCCCGTGTGACTCCAGGTGTGTCCTTTACTATTGAGATCCTCTCGCCTGCTATTGCATTAAACAGAGTGGACTTGCCGACATTCGGCCGCCCGACTATAGCTACTATTGGTTTTGCCATATTTCCTCACTTTATTTATCAAGAAGGGCAAAAAGCAGATCCTGCCCGCTTGATTTTACAACAGTGACCGGTACTTGTAAAGCTTGTGAAAGCTCCGAAACGGTCATATCATCCAAAAAGACTTCCTCATTGCTCCTTAGCATATTGACAGGGATAAGGAGTCTCTCGTTTACTCCGTGCTCCTTTAGCTGCTCAAGAAGATCCTTTCCGGTTATAAGTCCGGAAACCGTTATCTGCTCTCCGAAGAAGTGGTTTATTATGGTTACCACATCCACTTTTATTCTCGGATATTTTCTCATAAAGCCATAAGAAAGCTCCTTTAGAAACGGTGCGGCCAGTGCTCCAGTCGCAATCGTTACGCTTTTATGCCTTAAGGGATGTCTTCCTTCATTTGAGAGAGCCTCGTTAAACTCATCTATAAGAAGCCTCAGCATTCCGACTCCGTTTTCCAGCTGGCCGAAGCCATCGTATCTGTCCGAGTCAGGCAGCTTTCTTCCGGCCAGAAGATACCACTCATCTGACGGATATACAAAATGTTCATTGTATTTCTCATACATGAGGTCTGACGCCGCCTCTATCTGATCTATGACTGATCCTGCATCATCTCCTGTAAACGGATCCAGATGATAAAGTCCCTGACGAAATCTGGTAAGACCTACCGGCACCACAGAAAGCGACCTTACATATGGATAAAAGCCTGCCAGATCATTTATTGTACGATCAAGCTCAGCCCCGTCATTTATCCCCTTGCAGAGGACTATCTGTGTATTCATTGTAAGGCCTGCATCCGCTATCCTTTTTATGTCAGGCATTATATTTGCAGCGTTTTTGTTGGCAAGCATCCTGACTCTTAAGCTGGGGTTTGTAGTATGGACCGAAATATTTATTGGAGAAAGCCTGTAGTCTATTACCCGATCAAGCTCCTTTTCGCCCATATTTGTAAGCGTCACATAATTGCCCTGAAGAAAGGAAAGTCTTGTATCATCATCCTTGAAATACAGCGTCTCTCTCATTCCCGGAGGCATCTGGTCGATAAAGCAGAACATACAGTGGTTCTGGCAGGATCTGTAATCGTCTAAAAGGCCATTCTCAAAGGACAGTCCTATATCCGTATCCTCCTCACCCTTTTCTATATGGTACTTTTCCTCAGTCCCATCAGGATGGCGGATAAGGAGATCAAGGCTTAGGCTTTCCTCGTAATAATAATAGTCAAATATATCCTGCAGGGATCCGTCGCCTATCTCAAGCAGCATGTCACCCTTGCTTATACCGGCCTTATCCGCAGCCGATCCCGGTCTTACGTATGATATCTTATGTGTTTCTGTATTCAAAGGCATTTCTTATCAGTCTGATCTCACCCGGCAGTATACTTACCACATCAAAACGCACATTTGCACTTATCTGATGGAGTCCGAGATAGAAAAGAGCACTCCTTATTATCTTTCTCTGCTTGTCAGCCGTCACACTCTCCTCCGGATAGCCGCATCGCAGGGAGCTCCTGTACTTGACCTCTATAAAGCAGATCGTATCCAATTCCTCTGCTATTATATCGATCTCTCCCTGTCTGCATCTGAAATTGCTTTCCATGACCCTGTAGCCTTCCTTTTCAAGAAAACTCCTTGCCTGTGCTTCCGTATACTCCCCTACCTTTCTCCTGTTCATAAATGTCCTCCCCTTTTCTTAGGTCTATCTGAGCTTTGATCTGAGTCTGTCCATCTTGTCGACAAAGACAAGGATCTCTGCAACCACCTCATAGAGCTGTGGCGGTATAGCATCCCCTATCTGGAGGGAGGATAAGGTCTTAGCCAGGGCAGAATCCTTATAGAAGGGCACATCTGCCGCCTTTGCCTCTTCTATTATCCTTTCGGCTACCTCTCCCTTCCCTGTCGCTATTATCTTAGGGGCCTCGTCTCCTGCCTCGTATGAAAGCGCTACCGCTGTTTTTTTGTCCTGATCCTTCTCTTCCATTATCATGCCCTCACGTCAAACGAATATCTGAGTATCTGCTTTCCATTTATCCTTGAGGATCTGACTCCCTGCTTAAGGAAATCATCCAGAAAGTCTCTTTTAGGCTCTGATCCGCTCACCGACAGGCTACAGCTGTATCCCATCGATTCAAGCCTTTCCTTAAGCAGGTCTATATTATTCTCGATCAGGCTGTATGAGATACGGTCAGACAGAGTAAATTTCGTATCCAGCTTTTTCCCAAGAAGCCTGACCGAGATATCCGTAGAACCCAGATTCTCCAGATCGAAATGGAGAAAGGCGCTTACCGGCTCATCCGGATCCCACTTTTTCTTTCGCTTGTCCGAATATATATACAGCTCTCCTGTAGCATTTGCTCCTGAAAGCTTTAACGGTATCTGTATATAATTATATACCGTATTCACTTCTTTTACAAAGGCAGCATTTCCCCTTGCCCCCTCAGATGCCTGAGTCAGTCTCTGCCCTGCTTCCTCAGGCAGCCTTGTCTGGGCCGCTCTGGCCACCTCCTCCATATCCTTTTCTATCCTGTCAAAAAGCCTGCTGACTTCTGCCTTGTCAGCCACCCTGTCAGGGCTTAGCGCATATCTGTCAGAAATGATCCCTTTTATCAGCTCGCTGACACCTCCTGACCTTAGGTGAGCTGCAGTAAAACTGCTGCCCCTTGAATCAAAGAGCCATTTAACAGCAAGAAATACATCCTTTGTCAATGCCTTTGGATCAAGTCCCCCCTTACTGTCAAAGAGACCAGGAAAGGTCTCTCTCATAGTCCGATCAGATGCCAGAAAGTCCGAAAGTCTCTTGAAATCAGATGGAGTCATAGTATTTCCTACTGCCCCCTCCGGATAGTCAGACCTGTTCATATCAATATGGCTCTCTACCGCAGCAGGCGCCTTTTCCTCTCCCTTTAGATCGGCTACCGATACCGGCTCATTAAAGCCTTCATCTGTAAGCGGCTCATTATTTACCACGGGCTCTTTAGCAAGGATTCCTTCTGAAAGCGACCTGTCACCATCCAGATAGATATCTGTAATGATATCTGCTATTCCATCAAACTGTCCTGGCTCCTCTGCTATTATCTGGCAGGCACTGTCGGAGAGAGCTGAAATAGAATCACTTATTAGCTCTCCTCCCTCGCGGACATTTTTTACCATTGAAAGCATGGTCTTATCAGCCGGCAGTCCCAGACTTTTAAGGACTACTGCAGTCCTTGGATCTGCCGATGGGACTGAAAAGACCAGATGGCTCATCTCCTGTATGCTTTTTGAGTCTATAGGGAGATGATTCTTTATCATCTCATCAACCATAGCGATAGTCTGATCCGTTACCGGAAGGGAGGCGCTCTTAAGTGCATCGCTTATTATTGGGTTTCCCAATGAGGCTCCAACTGAGACAGGCTTTATCGATATCTCCTGACCGTCATTTTTCATTACCTGAAAGAATACGGATTCCCCTATCGAGAGATCTAAATCTGCAAGAAGTCTTGCCGTGATATTCTGGCCGCTTGAGAGCCCAAGAAGCACAGTAGACCCCTTGATGCTGTTTACTGTACCTTCAAAAACAGTCCCTGCCTTAATAGCACTAAGTGCACCTGTCAGCTGCTCGACGCCCTGAGGCTTTGTAGCCTGACTGCTGTTATTATTCACACTGCTGTAATACTGGTTAATGAGATTCTTTATTTCCATAGGATCACCTCACAACAGTAATTCCATACTTGCCAAGGAAATCATCCGCCAGGTCGAATGGATCAGGCAGATCCATCCTCCTCTCCTCTGCCATAAGCCTCCCTTCTTCGATTCTCTTTGAAAGAAAGCTTCTCCTGTATATAGGAAGTATGCCATATTTTTCAACCAGCTCATAATGCTCCCTTGTCGGATATCCCTTGTGCTTTATGAACCTGTACTCCGGGATAAGCCTGTCATAATGCTCCATAATATGATCCCTTGTCACCTTGGCAAGGATCGATGCGGCTGCAATACAGGCTACCTTGGCGTCTCCCTTTACTATGGATTCCTGCTCTATATCAAGTCCAGGTATATGGACTGCATCATTTATCAGATAATCCGGCTTCCGGCTCATTGAACTAATTGAGCGCTTCATGGCAAGATAGGTCGCATTCAGTATATTTATACTGTCTATCTCCTCTGGAGTCGCAAGTCCTACTCCTGCACTTATGGCCCCGCTTATTATAAGCGGGAATATCTCCTCTCTTCGTCTTGCTGTGACCTTCTTGGAATCATTCAGATAAGGAACAAAGAAATCATCCGGAAGAATCACACATGAGGCCACGACTGGGCCTGCAAGAGGACCTCTGCCTGCTTCATCTACTCCGCCTACAAGAAGGATTCCCTTATCATGCAGCTGTCTTTCTCTTGTAAGAAGTTCAAAAACCCTTTTTCTCTCTTCTGCCTCTTTTTCTTCAGTCATCTTACCTTCCCGAACCTGTCAAAGGGAAAGAACCTGAATACTCCTTTCCCTATTATCTGACCGGCCCCTACCATACCTATATCAGCAAATCTGCTGTCCTCACTATGATTTCTGTTGTCTCCCAGCACGAAATACTGACCGCTCTTAAGTCTTACTCCATATGCAGCCTGTCCTGGATCTGTTATCCTTCCTCTGCCATATTTATCTGAAAGCCTCTTTCCGTTGATAAATATATATCCCTGATCGCTTATCTCTACAGTCTCCCCCGGCAGCCCTATCACTCTTTTGATATAGTAGGACCCGCTGACCCTTTTGTCTGTGAATACTACTATATCAAAACGCTTGGGCGGACTGTTTAAATAGGCAGCTCTATATATCAGCAGATTATCTCTGTCAGATAAGGCCGGCTCCATGGAGCTTCCTCTTACCACTGTCCTCTGTACAAGGAAATGCGTGATCATAAAGCCGGCTGACAGAATGGCGATCACAATAAGCAGATATTTGAATAACCTTATAGCACCATTTCTTTTCATTCCGGTCTCTCCAGAGATAATTTACCAAGCCTTCCGCTCCTTAAATCATCGAGAAATAGTCCGGCTGCCCTTCTTCTATCGAGTCTTCCCTCAGCAAGAAGAAGGTTCTTCTCCTCTGCTATAGCATCGAGAAGATCCTTGTCATCAAGCTCCTCTGAGATATGGTATACAGATGAGAGCCTGCCCGGATATTCCTCGGTAAGTATATGATAGAGGACAAGAGCAAGCTCCTCTCTCTCAAATACATTATCGGCTATAGCGCCGAAAAGAGCAAGATGCTCACCAGTTCTATGATCTGAGAACTTCGGCCAGAGTATACCTGGTGTATCCAATAGATCAAGTCCCTTATTCACATGGATCCACTGCTTGCCCTTGGTCACTCCGGGCTTATCCCCGGTCTTTGCACTCTTTCTTCCGGAAAGGGAATTGGTAAGAGTAGACTTACCCACGTTAGGTATACCTGCCACAAGCGCTCTTACCGGACGATTCTTTATACCACGTCTTAGGTCTCTTTGCCTTTTTTCAGCAGTTACCTCTGCTACCTTATCCGTGATCTTTTTTATGTTCTTTCTGTCCCTGCTGTCAACAGCCAGGGCCGAAAGACCTTTTTTTTCAAAAAAGCTTATCCAGTCCCTTGTCAGAGCATCATCAGCAAGGTCAGCCTTGTTTAGGATGATAAGATGAGACTTCCCATTTGTAAGCTCTTTTATCTCCGGATTCCTGCTCGATGCTGCGATTCGGGCGTCAAGGATCTCTATAACAAGATCTATCAGCTTTATATCTTCTTTTATCTGCCGGATGGCCCTTGTCATATGCCCCGGATACCACTGAATGTTCATCAGTCCACCACTCCGAAATCCCTGAAGGAGGCATCAAGCCATATCTTGCCTCTGATCTGGCTCTTCAGGATATTGCCTACACTGGTATATCTGCTGTCTTCACTTACATCCCTGTTGTCTCCTAGAAGGAAATATTCATCCCCTCCAAGAGTGAACTCAGAGGAAGCAAGTCCTGAATCCTTTATGGTAGTAGTCTGGGCCGGGGCCTGATATACCTTGTCATTAACATAGACTACGCCATTTTTGATAAGGACCTTCTGCCCGGGCACTGCTATCACCCTTTTTACAGAGTATCTCCCTGAGAGATCTCCCGGAGAAGAAAAGGCTACCACATCGCCCTGCTTGGGGTCCTTTATCCTATAGATCACCTTGTCTATGAGAAGCCTGTCTGAAACCTTGATCTGGGGCTCCATAGATTCCTCTGTCATTACTACCTGCATACAGAATGCCCTGACTATGAGATAGGCTAAAAGGACCACTGCTCCTGTTTCAAGCATAAGGATGATTATTTTTCTGATGTTCTTTACGTCCGGCCGCTTTCTACGTCTCCTGAAATCGAGAGACCTGCTGGTAGGAAGCTTGCCTGCAAACGCTTTTTTATTTGGAATGACTTTCATTATAAATGACCTATTCTAAAAAAAGGTGGTCAGACGGCCACCTTTAACAAATGCATATTGATATCGGAAGATATCATAGAATAAGGACTCAGATAGTCTCCTTAACCTTGGCTCTCTTACCAACTCTGTCGCGAAGATAATTAAGCTTTGCTCTGCGAACCTTACCTCTTCTTACTACCTCAACCTTCTCAACGTTAGGGCTGTGGATAGGGAAGGTCTTCTCAACGCCTACTCCGCTTGAAATCTTTCTTACTGTAAAGGTCTCACGGTTTGAGCCACCCTGCTTCTTAAGAACTGTTCCCTCGAAGATCTGGATACGCTCCTTATTACCTTCCTTTATCTTGTTTGAGACACGAACAGTATCTCCAACATTAAACTCAGGGATCTCTGTCTTCTTCTGTTCGTCTTCGATCTTTCCAATGATCTCTTTTGCGTTCATTATTTTTCCTCCTGCTGTTTTAGCAGCAACTATGATAGTTTATCACAATTTTCTTCTGGTTTCAATAGCTTCCTCTTGAGCCTGTTTGAAAGGGATCGCTTAAGTCCCGGCAGAGCTCTTCTGAACATATCAGGCCGTAAATTTCTGGTCCTTTCTATGCTCTTTTCAAGCCTCCATTCCTCTATCAGTCTGTGATTTCCTGAAAGAAGAATCTCAGGTACTCTTTCGCCATTCCATTCCTGTGGTCTTGTGTACTGGGGATATTCGAGAAGATCATTCTCAAAGCTCTCGCTCCCGGCCGATTCCTGATTCCCAAGGACTCCGGGAATAAGCCTTGAAATACAGTCCACAAGAACACAGGCCGCAAGCTCTCCGCCTGTAAGCACATAGTCTCCGATCGAGATATAGTCTGTAACTATCCTGTCGAGCACTCTCTGGTCGATCCCCTCGTAATGCCCGCATAGAAGGATCATCTGATCCTCAGTCGATAGTTCCTTGGCCTTAGTCTGTGAAAATGTCTGACCCTTTGGTGAAAGCGCTATGACCGGACAGTCCGGACCGGTCTTATCAAGGATGTACCTATAGCAGTCATATACCGGATCTGCCTCTATGACCATACCGGCTCCACCGCCGAATGGATAATCATCGACCCTGCCATTCTTATCCTTTGAGAAATCGCGGATATTGACACAACAGAGCTCAAGACGGCCATCATCCATAGCCCGTCCTGTGATGCTGTTATGAAGAGTACTCTCTACCATCTCAGGAAAAAGAGTCATCACATAAACTCTCATCACAGATCCTCCAGTCCCGGAAGCAGATGGACCTTCATTCTTCCCTCCGCAGGAAGGACCATAAGGATACAGGACTTTATGGCCGGTATCAGCAGGCTCTTCCCATCCTGACCGGTTACCTGATAGACATCGTTGGCGCCTGTAGAAATGACATCCGTACATTTGCCTAAGAATCTGTCATACTCATCATAGACGCTTAGTCCTATTATATCTCCTATGAAGTATTCACCCTTGTCAAGAGGTATGGCGTGTTCTCTGTCTATGAGAATCTCTGCATTACGGAGCGTATAGGCCCTGTCCATATCAGTAACATCTGAAAAACCAAGGATTACCTGGTTCTTGAAATACTTCACTGAGCTTACAGAATGCTTCTCACGCCTGCCGTCAGGATAAGAAAGGATAACCTCCTCTGTATCGTCAAACCTTCTTATGTCATCAGTTGTCGGACGGACCTTGACCTCTCCATGGACTCCATGGGTGGATGATATCACGCCGATCCTCAGATAATTATCCTTCACTTGTCCTCTATATCCACATAGACCTTTTTATCAGTCTCTGTTGCAGCTGCCTTTACTACTGTTCTTATGGCTTTAGCTATCCTTCCCTGCTTCCCAATGACTTTACCCATATCGGAAGGCGCTACAGAAAGCACAAGCCTTACCACATTATCCTCATCTGTCTCCTTTACACAGACAGAACCGGGATCATCAACAAGGGCTTTTGCTATTACCTCAACTAATTCCTTCATATACGACCTCCCATGAAGCAGGTATTATTTCTCGATTCCGGCGTTCTTGAAAAGTCTTGAAACTGTTGCTGTTGGCTGAGCACCGTTAGCAAGCCACTTCTTGGCAAGATCAGCATCGATATTTACTGCTGCCGGCTCCTGATTCGGATCATAGGTTCCGATCTGCTCGATGAAGCGTCCATCTCTTGGAGAAGATGATTCTGCAGCAATGATTCTGTAGAAAGGGGTCTTCTTCTTACCAATTCTTGTGAGTCTTAACTTTACCATTTTGTTCCTCCATTTTCTGGTTAAATATATAGTTTAAGGCGCGTGATCATGCGTCTATAACCCGTATCAGATCTTGAAAGGCATCTTTCCTAATCCTAAATGACGTCTGCCCTTCATAAGCCCCGGCATCTTTTTCATAAGCTTTGCCGATTCATTGAACTGCTTTATGAAACGATTCACCTCAGCTATATCAAGTCCTGCTCCCCTTGCTATCCTGTTCTTTCTCTGAACAGTAATGAGCTTGGGATTTTCTCTCTCCTCAGGTGTCATCGACATGATGATGGCCTCTGTATGAGCAAGCTTCTTGTCATCTATAGCATCTTTCACCTGATCCATCTGACTTGATGAAAGTCCCATGCCAGGGATCATACCAAGCAGGCTTCCTATACCACCCATCTTTTTCATCTGTGACATGGATGCGAGATAGTCGTTGAAATCGAAGCTTCCCTTCTTGAAGGCCTTCTGGCTCAGCTTCTTTGCTTCCTCCTGATCGAAGGAATCCTGAGCCTTCTCGATAAGGGTAAGCATATCTCCCATACCAAGGATACGGCTTGCCATCCTGTCAGGATGGAATGCCTCAAGATCAGATAGCTTCTCACCCATTCCGACATACAGGATAGGCTTTCCAGTGACTGCCCTGATAGAAAGAGCAGCACCTCCTCTGGTATCTCCATCGAGCTTTGTCAGTATGACTCCGTCGATACCTATCTGATCATTAAACGAACTGGCGACATTGACAGCATCCTGTCCTGTCATCGCATCGACTACCAGGATAGTCTGGTGAACCTCAACCGCTTCCTTGATATCGCACAGTTCCTTCATCATATCATCATCCACATGAAGACGTCCTGCTGTATCAAGTATCACGACATTCTGATTATTGGACCGGGCATGGGAAATGGCCGCCTTTGCTATATCTACAGGTGAATTATCACTTCCCATTGAGAACACAGGCACGTCCTGCTTCTCTCCGTTTACCTTCAGCTGATCTATGGCTGCAGGCCTGTATACATCACAGGCAACCAGCAGGGGACGCTTGCCCTTCAGCTTCATCTTTCCTGCAAGCTTGGCTGTCGTCGTAGTCTTACCAGCTCCCTGAAGTCCGCACATCATAATGACTGTTATGGCCTGTCCCGGCTGATAGCTTATCTCTGTTATCTCAGATCCCATCAGGGATGTGAGCTCCTCATCCACTATCTTGATAACGGTCTGGGCAGGATTAAGGCCTCCTAAGACCTCATCTCCGACACAGCGTTCCTTGACCTTATTGATGAATCCCTTTACTACCTTGAAGTTTACATCGGCCTCAAGTAGAGCAAGCTTCACCTCCCTCAAGGCATTGGTGACGTCCTTCTCAGAAAGACGACCCTTGCCTCTTAAGCCTCTGAATACATTCTGAAGTTTCTCGCTAAGACTGTCAAAAGCCATAAATAATCCTCAAATAGCGTCATTGCAAAAGCTTTAGTATCTCTCCCGCCTTGCTGTGGCAGGTGTCAATATCAGTTGATGAAACTATATCATCTGCAAGTGTCCTGACTCTTCTGTGAAGAGAAAGAAGCCCGAGCCTTTTCTCATAATCCAGCAGATTTCTTGTAGCTCTGTGGATAGTCTCACTGATTCCCTGCCTTGTCATATCAAACTCCTCTGACATCTCAGAAAGTGACAGGTCCTCATAGGCATAGGCCCTGTAAATATCCTTTTGCTTTTCTGAAAGGAGATCGCCGTAGAAATCAAAGAGCAATCCATCCCGAACCTTTTCTTCCATAACGGAAAGTATTATACTATCTATTGTCTACGGTGTCAAGCTTTTTTGTTGACAGCTTGAATAAGTTAAAAAAATAGGTTAGAATATGAAGCATTCATGTATATTTACGCAAACAAAGAGGCATGGTGATAAGCGAATGGCTAAAGACCCAGAAGCAGATACAGATCTGAAATATTCAATGCTGATCGACAGGATCAGATCGGATTTCTCAATGAATTTCCTACGCGAGGAAATAAGGCTCTATTCTGCTCTCTCGAGCAAGCCTATGCTAACTCTGTGGGAAAGCTATCTCCTTATCTGCCTGGCAAACAGGCTTCAGGATATGAGAGCCATAAAGCTTATCAGTCGTATAAGGGATCAGTTGTCTGACCCCCAGATAGAGCTTGCCAGATTCATAGAATGCCGAAGCGCAAGGGAGAGAATGGATGAGGCTCTCTGCCGGATCTCAAAGGGTCTTCTGCCCTCCGAGCTCTATCTCGGCCTTAAGGATGATCTGGGACTTGACTGTCTGCACTATGCCATAATCCTCGAGGAAAAGGAACTGGCCACGACCCTTATGTCGATGAAATACTGGGGAGAGGGCGGACCGGTCTCGTCTGTAGGTGCCTGCAATGCCTTTTACAGCTATTTCTTTCTGGCTTCGATACATTTTACCGATACTATATTCCTAAAGCAGGTATTTCTTGAGACATCAAGAAGTGCGAGTGCCTGCGTAGCGGTATCCAGACGTATAAGGAGTCTTACTGATATAGCTTCGTCCCGGCTAATACATGTCAACAGCCGGATCTCTATGAATACGGACCTTAAGGAAGCGGCCTTTCATAAGGGGGATACAGAGGAATTCCTACGGCTTGAGGCCTGTCTGGATGATCTGCTTGAGGAAAAGCATGACCTGATCCTTGAGTCTGAGTATCTGGACAGATGGAAAAAACAGAACTACAGAGACATCAATGATATCTTCTCTGCCTCCCTTGCCGATGCAAAAAGAGAGGCCAGTGCCTTAAAATCCGGCAGACATCCATTAGCTCCCTTCCTTTTCAGGATCTTAGGAAGCCCTGATGATTTCCTCTCATATCATGCAAGGCCTGCGGAGGATTCATATCTTATAAGCTACAGGCATCTCAGCTTCCTTGGTGAGTATATATGCGACAGGTCTCTCTCCTGCATAAGCTTCAGGGAAATAGCTGATGGTGAGAAAAGAGAACGCTTCCGTATTTTCTCCGGATCTGACAAGCTATATAAAAACCCCTGGCTTGAAAGCTCATCCGAAAAAAAGGAAAACAAAAAGGAAAATACATCCGAAAAGAGTACTGATAACAGGGAAAACGATATCAGGATACGCTTCTTCTCAAAGGATGCCATATATGACAGGAATATACTGAGGAAGGAATACCATATACTGATAAAGCAGTATCATCCTGATGAAACCGGCAGAGATGAAAGCGGGATCATACTGCGTGAAATAATAGAAGAAAAAAACATGATCCTGGGTCTTAAAAAACGCTGATATGATCATATCAGCGCTTTAATAGTCTGGTAATCATATCCCCTGCCCATAAGAAACCTTATTATCCTGGCCTTGTCCTGCTGACTGGCAGTATCCTTGTCGTAGTGCTTCTTCAAAAGCAATAGCTTTATCTTATCCTCCTCTGGAATAAGCTCCGCCTCGGACAGACATTCCTCTATAAGCTCTCTTGCTACTCCCTTCCTCAGAAGATCATTAAAAAGACGTCTCCTGCTCTTCTTCTCCTGATTGAAATATATATAATTCTCAGTATAACGGCGGTCATCAATATATCCATATGAAGCAGCATATTCTGCTGCCAGAGCAGCTACATCCGGCGGGTATCCGCCAGATATCAGCCTGTCAGTGACATCAGCCATTGTACGGTCCTGCTTCTCGAGAAGATGCAGGACCCTTTTCTTTGCTCTGGGGAGCAGGATAGTATCCTTTATCTGCTGATAGTAATCCTCATCTATGAAGGCAGAAGTCCTTAGCTCTGGATGCTTCACAAGCTCACCTGCATAAAGTACAAACGATTCCCTTGTATCAAGGGTGATCCTTCTCCTGCTCTTCGAGGAAGGAAGGGGCTCGATGCTTATTATCTGCATTCTCCTATGCCCTTTCCATTACGAGTCTGCCCCCGCGCCCTTATCTGTATCCTCCGGGGAAGTGGCCGCCGACTGTGCTCCTTCGTCATCAAGGCCGTAATGCGCTCTGATCTGATGCTCGACAGTGCTTTCTATATCAGGATGATCTGAAAGAAAAGCCTTGGCATTCTCTCTTCCCTGACCTATCTTCTCTCCCTTGTAGGAGTACCAGGCGCCGGACTTATTTATGATATCGAGATCAGAGGCCAGATCGAGTATATCTCCCTCCTTTGATATGCCCTTTCCGAACATGATGTCAAACTCTGCTTCCTTGAACGGAGGAGCGACCTTGTTCTTTACTACCTTGACTCTGGTCCTGTTTCCGATCACCTCTCCCTGCTGCTTGAGTGCCTCTATACGACGTACATCGAGCCTGACTGATGCATAGAACTTAAGAGCTCTTCCTCCTGTCGTAGTCTCAGGGTTCCCGAACATCACACCTATCTTCTCACGAAGCTGATTAATAAAGATCACTATGCAGTTGCTCCGGCTTATGGCTGAGGTCAGCTTGCGGAGTGCCTGGGACATAAGTCTGGCCTGCAGACCCACATGAGAATCTCCCATATCGCCCTCTATCTCTGCCTTAGGAACCAGGGCTGCAACAGAGTCTACTACTATGATATCAACCGCTCCGCTCCTGACCATGGTCTCTGTGATCTCAAGAGCCTGCTCTCCGCTGTCCGGCTGGGAAATATACAGATTGTCTATATCTACTCCAATGCTTCTGGCATAGACCGGATCTAGCGCATGCTCTGCATCGACAAATCCGGCTATACCTCCCCGCTTCTGTGTCTCTGCGACGCAATGCAGGGCAAGCGTCGTCTTACCTGAGGACTCAGGTCCGTAGATCTCTATGATCCTTCCCTTAGGAAGACCACCCTGTCCTAGTGCTATATCAAGACTTATAGAGCCTGTCGGTATGGTCTCCACCTTCATCTGTGAGGAGCTGTCGCCAAGTCTCATGATAGAACCTCTGCCGTACTGCTTCTCGATCTGTGATATTGCGGCATCAAGTGCCTTCAGCTTCTCATCCTTCTTGTCATCCTTTGCCATGTCTGTACTCCGTTTCGAAAAAATGTTTGTGATTTAATAATAGAACATATTGTCGCTTATGTCAAGTGTCAATGTCATTATATCATTGATGAAAAAACCACGGCAATCAATCCGCCGCGGTTTTAATGATCATTTAATAAAATTCATGGCCTGTTTATCTCTATAAACAGATATTAACAGATCAGTATTCGATATCCTCCGCTCCAAACTCGGCCAGTTCAAGTCCCTTGTTTCTCTCCTCGACCATGCCAATGCTCCATTCATTTACGAACAGAAGCAAAGGTCTGCCCTTTAAGTCCTTAACCTTTTTCATATCGGAGGTTCCGTTTATAGAATCCATATCGTAATCCTTGTTCTCTACCCAGCGGACATACTCATATGGGAGATTCTCCATAATGATATCTACCTTGTATTCATTCTCCAGACGGAACTTCAGCACATCGAACTGCAGCATTCCCACTACTCCGACTATTATCTCCTCCATTCCGCTATCGTACTCCTGGAATATCTGGATGGCACCCTCCTGAGCTATCTGCATTATGCCCTTTGTAAACTGCTTTCGCTTCATCGTATCCACCTGACGGACACGGCAGAAATGCTCCGGTGCAAAGGTCGGTATACCATCAAATCTGAAATGGTCCTTAGAGGTCGTAATGGTATCACCTATAGAATATATACCCGGATCGAATATACCGATTATATCTCCGGCATAGGCCTCCTCTATCATCTTTCTTGATGAAGCCATCATCTGCTGGGGCTGCGACAGGCGGACGTCCTTGCCCTCCTGTACATGGAAGGCAGTCATACCTGCTGTAAATTTCCCGGAGCAGATCCTCATGAAGGCTATCCTGTCACGGTGAGCCTTGTTCATATTTGCCTGAATCTTGAATACAAAGGCAGAAAACTCTGGGCTGTAGGGATCTATGATACCGTGATCGCTCTTTCTAGGAAGCGGTGGCGTCGTCATCTGAAGGAAATGTGAAAGGAAGGTCTCAACTCCGAAATTGGTAAGAGCCGATCCGAAGAAGACCGGAGTAAGCTCTCCCCGGCTCACCTTTTCCTGATCAAAGGCTGCCCCGGCTCCGTCAAGAAGCTCCATCTCATCCATAAGGGCATCCCGTCTGTCCTCACCGATCGCAGCTACAAGCTTCTCATCATCGATCGGATAGTCCTTCTCCTCTCCCTCCTTAGTCCCTTTCATGGTATCTGAAAAGGTAAGGACCTTTCTGGTATTCCTGTCATAGACACCCTTGAATTCCTTTCCGCTTCCTATCGGCCAGTTCACAGGGCAGGTAGCTATACCCAGCTCGCTTTCTATGTCATCCATCAGCTCAAAGGTATCCATTGCGTCACGGTCCATCTTATTGATGAATGTAAAGATAGGTATATGACGCATCACACAGACCTTGAAGAGCTTCCTTGTCTGAGGCTCAACTCCCTTTGCGCCGTCTATTACCATGACTGCCGAATCCGCAGCCATGAGGGTCCTGTATGTATCCTCTGAGAAGTCCTGATGTCCAGGTGTATCAAGGATATTGATACACATACCCTGATATTCAAACTGCAGCACAGAGCTTGTAACAGAGATACCACGCTGCTTTTCTATTTCCATCCAGTCTGAAACTGCATGTCTGGCTGTCGCCTTTCCCTTTACAGATCCAGCCTCATTTATCTGTCCGCCATACAGGAGAAATTTCTCTGTAAGCGTTGTTTTTCCTGCGTCAGGGTGAGAGATTATTGCAAATGTCCGTCTCTTTGTGATCTCATCCTTATATGTTCCCACTTGATCCTCCAGTAAATAGTCTATGATTCCAAAACTATATTATTATATTGGAAATCATTGGCAAGGTCAAGTACCCTTCCTGTCTCTATCTCTACGACCTTTGGACGCATAGGATAATCCGGATTATTTGCCACGACCTTGGCCAGAAGACCGTTTGAAAGCTTTACCACACTGTCCACCGGATAGAGTATCACGCTTTTGGAGAAGCATTCCAAGGCTTTGAAATCCAGATCATCTCCCATGGCAAGTATCATCTCCATTGCCTCACGCTGACTGAAGGGTTCCTTGTATGGCCGCTTTGTCACAAGTGCATCATAGATATCCGCCACAGCGATTATCTTTGGATAAAGGCCTATCTTATCCCCGTGTACTCCCATAGGATAGCCCTTCCCGGATATCTTTTCATGATGCTGCAGCACTCCTAAGAGGACATCAGGAGAGAATTCATGCTTTTCCTTTAAGATATTGTATCCAAGAAGAGAATGCGACTTCATTATCTCAAACTCCTGATCGGTAAGCCTGGCCGGCTTGTTAAGGATCTCGTTCGGGATCTCTGACTTTCCCATATCATGTAAGAGCCCTGCCACAAGAAGCTCATGGAGCTGTTTGCGGTCAAGCCCGTATTTCTGTCCGATTATGGCGGAGATGGTAGCCACATCGACAGAATGTCTGAATGTATACTCATCATTTGTCTTTATAGTGCGCACATCTATAGCGATCGAGCTGTTTGATAAGATACATCTTGAAAGATCATCGGCAATACTGTTCGTGGTCCTTGTGAAATCCTTGCTCTTATTGTCGTTGAACAGATATGCAACGCCCTGCCCGACTCTTTGCTTTACATCATTTGATATGCTTACCTTTGCCGGATCATCCTTATGATATTTTTCGATGACCTTCTTTGTGGCCTCTGGAATATTGATCTGCTCTTCTATCTCATCAGGGACGCCCTCATAAATATAGATACCCATTATCCCCCTCTGCTGGAGATATTCTATCTGGATATCATCAAGATAGGCTCCTTTCTTTATCATTGCCCTTCCCGTACGGTCAATGATAGTCTGATCGATCTTGTCTCCAGGGTGAACAGTCCTTGTGCTTACAAATCTTCTCCTGCCCATAAACATCAACTCCCTGTTTACTTTTACTTTGATCTTCCTCCATTGGCAAGAAGATCCATTTTCATTTCATAATACCTCGGGCTCATATCCACATAATGTCTGTGAGGGTTCTCGAATCTCTGCTCCTCAGGCCATATCTCGCCATCGAGCTGGTCTCTTACAAGCTTTTGTATATTCCTGACCGAAGGAAGCTTTTGTACAAGCTCTCCTCCCTTTATTACAGGCTTCTGGAGAAGCTTACCGCTGCAGTCACTAAATTCCCTGACCTTCCACGGCTCAAGAGGATCGACAAACCTGTAAGGCTTGGTAAGATCGACCTCCTCGCCTGATTCTGTAATAAGATCTGCAATTGCGTGTCCTTGCCTGTCATAGATACGGTAGACGTCCTTGAGCCCAGGATTGGTAATCTTCTCAACAGAGTCAGAAATCTTGATCCTGGGTGAAAAGCTTCCATTCTCATCTACTGCGCAGAGCTTGAATACCGCCCCGAAGACAGGCTCTGACCGGCTTGTTATAAGTCTTTCTCCTACGCCGAACGAATCCACTGCTCCGCCCTGGTCAAGGATCGACTTGATCGTATATTCATCAAGACTGTTGCTTATCACTATCTTAGCATCGGTAAAGCCTGCCTGATCAAGCATCTCTCTTGATCTGCGGGTAAGATATGCCAGATCTCCGGAATCGATCCTGATACCGTAATTTCTGCTTTTTATCCCCTTATCCCTCATTTCTGCAAAAACCCTTATCGCGTCAGGAACTCCCTGCTTTAGAACATCATAGGTATCAACAAGCAGGATACAGTTATCAGGATAGATAGAAGCAAACTTCCTGAAGGCTGTAAACTCATCCTGATAGAACATGATGAAGCTGTGGGCCATTGTCCCGCCCACCGGAACACCGAAATACTCTCCGGCAGAAACTGTGGCCGTCCCCTTTACTCCTCCGATAAAAGCTGCTCTTGCTCCATAGATCGCAGCGTCATTATTATGGGCTCTTCTGGCTCCGAAATCAGAGACATCCCTGCCCCTGGCTGAACGCACTATCCTCTGTGCCTTTGTCGCTATAAGACTCTGATGATTGACCTGGGCCAGGATCTCAGTTTCGACAAGCTGTGCCTCTACAAGCGGAGCTACAACAGTAATCACAGGCTCTCCCGGATACATGATGGTCCCCTCAGGAAAGGCATAGAGATCTCCGCTGAAGCAAAAATCTGAAAGATAGTCAAGAAAGGACGGATCAAACTGTCCAAGGCTCCTCAGATATTCTATATCCTCCTTCTCGAAATGCATTCCCAGCAGATACTCTGCTATCTGCTCAAGGCCGGCAAAGATGGAGAAGCCCCCTCCATCAGGATTTCTCCGGAAAAACACATCAAAGGCAACCCTCGTGTCCTGATTTTCCGAAAGGAAATATCCATTAGCCATTGTAAGCTCGTAGAGATCCATCATCATGGAAATATTACGTCTGTCATATATATTCATAACAAATCCTCTTATATCAGCTCTGCTCCCTGTATTTGTCCATCATGGAGTTAAAGAGCACTGCTGTCCCCGGCGGCGTATAAGTTATGGCGTTTGCTCCGGCGTCTACTGTCTTTTTGATATTCTCTGGAGTATTCCCTCCGCTTGCTATTATAGGCACGTCAGGGAAATCACTGCGGATCCTTGCTACAACCTCGGGCGTGTCTGCAGCACAGGCCACATTAAGGATAGACGCCCCGGCCTCAAGCCTTGCCTTTATATCTGTATTTATGCTTGTAACAGTGATCACTACAGGTATATCAACAGCCTTTGAGACAGCAAGAAGGTTTACATTCTTTACAGGGGAATTAAGCACTATCCCCATGGCTCCGCTTGATTCCATGTCCTTTGCAAGTCCTATGGTCCTTATTCCGTGAGTCGTTCCGCCTCCGACTCCGGCGAAGACAGGTATATATGAATACTTGATCACTGCATCTCCTATAGCCGTCTGAGGAGTAAAGGGATATACTGCAAAGACAGCGTCAGCATTGCAGTTCCTGATTATAGCCAGATCCGTCGTAAATACCAGTGTCTTTATCCTTCTGCCAAAGATCACTATTCCCGATGCCTTCCTTGCCTCCTCCGGAACGGATACTATATTGTGCCTGAGTCTGGTCTCTATCACAGGTCTTTTCTTTTCTTCTGCCATTTTCTCACCTTTTATAAATATTATTTCTTCAGGGCCTCAAATACATTTATCTGGGCCGCAATTTTCTTTAGCTGATCGAGATTCGATTTCATATAGAACTTAAGGGCTGCAAGCTCCTCATCGCTGAAACCGCGGTTTTTTGTGATCCTGCAGTCAGGTATCACTCCCTCTGCATAACGGTCCTTGTCAGAAAATGTCACATAGGCATATTTATTGCGTCCTGACATGTCTGTGCAGACCGAAGAAACTGTCATTCTGATCGAATCTTCCATTTATATTCTCCAAACATTAAAAAGGAGCCATATGTTTCAATAGCATATATTTTACATCAAAGAAGGGCAAAAATAAAGAAAAAGAATAAAAAAAGCACCCCTTCCCTGTCTGCACAGGGAGGGGCGCCGCGATAGATTGGCCTTTTACATCATTGGCTGCTGAGGTCCTGGCTGAGCCGGAGCCGGTTCTTTAATATCAGCAACTGCAGACTCTGTTGTAAGGAGTGTGCTTGCAACTGAGCATGCCTGCTCAAGAGCAGTACGTGTAACCTTTACAGGATCGATGATTCCGTTCTCGACCATCTTTACATACTTCTCATTGTAAGCATCGAAGCCCTCGCCGTCCTTTGAGTTCTTGACATTGTTGATGATGACTGAGCCCTCAAGTCCAGCATTGTCAGCTATATAGAAGAGAGGTGCATCAAGAGCCTTTAATACGACATTTGCTCCTGTCTTCTCATCACCGCTGAGGCTCTCAGCAAGATTCTCGACATCCTTCTCAGCATGGATATAAGCGCTTCCGCCTCCTGCAATGATTCCTTCTTCGACTGCTGCTCTTGTAGCGTTTACAGCGTCTTCCATCCTGTACTTGGCTTCCTTCATCTCTGTCTCAGAAGCAGCGCCGACACGGATGACAGCTACTCCACCAGCGAGCTTTGCGAGACGCTCCTGAAGCTTTTCCTTATCAAAGTCAGATGTAGTCTCCTCTATCTGCTGCTTGATCTGTGCTACACGGGCATCTATGGCCTGCTTGTCGCCACAGCCATCAACGATAGTTGTGTTCTCCTTGGTGATCTTGGCGCTCTTTGCACGACCGAGCTGTTCGATAGTAGCGTCCTTAAGCTCGAGGCCTACATCAGAGGTGATGACCTGACCGCCTGTAAGGATAGCTATATCCTGAAGCATTTCCTTTCTTCTGTCGCCATATCCAGGAGCCTTTACTGCTACTACATTGAAGGTTCCACGAAGCTTGTTAAGGATAAGGGTCGTAAGAGCCTCACCCTCTACATCCTCTGCAATAATCAGAAGCTTTGCGCCGTTCTGTACGATCTGCTCGAGAAGAGGAAGGATATCCTGGATATTCGAGATCTTCTTGTCTGTGATAAGGATATATGGATCATCAAGAGTAGCTTCCATCTTCTCTGTATCTGTAACCATGTATGAGGAAATATAACCCTTATCGAACTGCATTCCTTCAACGAGGTCAAGCTCTGTCTGCATGGTCTTTGATTCCTCGATAGTGATTACGCCATCGTTTGAAACCTTCTCCATTGCATCAGCAACGAGCTGTCCTACCTCCTCGTTACCAGCTGAGATAGCTGCAACCTTTGCGATCTGCTCCTTGCCTGATACCTTGTCAGACATCTTCTTAAGAGATTCAACAGCGCAGTCGCAGGCCTTCTTCATTCCCTTACGGAGAACGATAGGATTGGCACCTGCTGCAAGGTTCTTCATGCCTTCCTTGATCATTGCCTGAGCAAGTACTGTAGCTGTAGTAGTGCCATCACCGGCGACATCATTGGTCTTTGTAGCGACCTCCTTTACAAGCTGGGCGCCCATGTTCTCGAACTCATCCTCGAGCTCTATGTCCTTTGCGATAGTAACACCATCGTTTGTGATAGTAGGAGCTCCGTAGCTCTTATCAAGGACTACATTTCTTCCCTTAGGTCCAAGGGTCACACGAACTGTATCAGCAAGCTTGTCAACACCAGCCTGAAGCGCCTGTCTTGCGTCAGCGCCGAATTTAATATCTTTTGCCATGACTTAAATACTTCCTTTCGTTAGATTACTCAACAATAGCAAGGATGTCATCCTGCTTTACAATAATATACTCTTCATCATCAAGCTTGACATTTGTCCCGGCATACTTGCTGTAGACAACCTTCTGTCCGGCCTTGACCTGCATGGTAACGTCCTTGGTTCCAGGGCCTACTGCGATAACCTCGGCCTCCTGTGGCTTCTCCTTGGCACTGTCTGCAAGGATAATACCTGACTTGGTCTTCTCCTCAGCCTCTAACTGCTTCAAAACTACCCGGTCTGATAACGGATTAAGTTTCATGATGAAATACCTCCTTGTTCGATGATATTTTTCTTAATCTGTTAGCACTCATTTTGGAGGAGTGCTAACCAACTGTCTATATAATAGTTTTTTGTCTGTATGTTATCAAATCGAAAAATCGCATATTATTCTCGATTTTCCTCTGAAGATCAGAAGTATACTCTTGTATACTCCATTTTTCTTAAACTTGTAAAAATAAACCTATTCCAAAGGCCACAGCTGTCTGAACAGCCGCTTTCCGGTTTCGGTCCTGAATATCTTCTCGAAAACATTCTCCCTTGCCCTCTGATCTGTGTCATCCTCATACATATTCACGAGGAAATCAGCCTCAACAAGGATCTGGTAATCAATCCCGTCTATATTATTATATGTATGATGATGTCCTACAAGATATGAGACCCTGTTCACAAGCTCACTCTCAAACCCCATATCGCTAAGTAGCTTTGCGGCAAGTGGCGCTCCCAGCTTTTCCTGGACAGATCCGGCTGTCGTATGAAAGCTTTGCTCTGCCTTATGTATTCCTATATCATGGACTATTGCAGCTATCTCAGTTATCTCTCTTAGCCTTAGTGGCAGATGCTCCTTTACAGCCATCATATGGGCGTAATAATAGACCTTTGTAAAATGCGTAAGCCTCTTCGGATCTCCGGCATCAAAGTCGGCCATAGCCATATATACATCCTCGATAGCAGGACGGGTCCTGACCTCGTCACCTTCCTCGGACAAATAATCATAGACTCCGCTGTCCGGGACACAATAAGCTATATAAGGTCTCTGTCTTCTCGACCGGTTTGCCTCTCCTGTATCTATATCACATAGCAGAAGCTCCTCGCCAGGTCCGGCCTCCTTTATCACATTTCCATCAGGCCCTACTATAATACTGTCTCCTGCAAATACCAGGCCGTCCTCATCCCCGGTCCTGTTCGCCATGGCTATAAAGACATTGTTCTGATATGCCTCTGCTATGATCTCTGACCTGAAAACAGAAAGAGGCTCATCTGAAAGATTTGCTGCCGGTATCAGGATAAGAGATGCACCGGCTAAGGCACATGCTCTTATGCTCTCAGGAATATGCCTGTCAAAGCAGATAACTATCCCTATATTGCCAAATGGCGTAGGGAAAACCCTGTATGGCTCCCTTGCCGGATGATAGTAGTCGCCCTCATAGAAATTCTCTGCAGTAAAGATATGATGCATATCGCAGCTGCCCTGAAGTCTGCCTGTCTTTGTAAACAGATAGGATCTGTCAAAAAGCCTGCCATCCTCTTCCTTTACATAGAAATTAGGGCAGAGATATATATTATTATCTCCGGCAGCCCCTGCAAATCTCCCGATCACAGGATCGTCTGTCCCGACAGAAAAGGCCTCAGGAGAAATCCCCATACCAAGAAGCATCTTAGCCGGATACCTGGGAAAAAAAGGAGTCAGGGTAAGCTCAGGATACAGAAGCAGATCCGCTCCTGCTCTTGCAGCCTGTCCGGCTAACCTTATGGCCATATCCTCATTTACCCTTTTATCAATATCCATCTCCATCTGAGCAATGGCTATCTTCATTTCTTCTTACCCTCTGCTTTCTCTATGAATTTCTGGTCATTTACTATAAATCTCTCGTGAGTCCCCTCTCCTATAAGGCCTGTCTCGTCATAGGCCTCCCAGGAAAAGGTAAGCTTCCTCCGATCGATTGCAGTAAGCCTTGTCCTTGCAGTCACCTTCATACCAAGCGGTGTGGCACTAACATGAGAAAGTGTCATAGCCGTCCCTACAGTAGACTCTCCATTTGAAAGCTCCGGCGCAACAGAGGTCCATGCTGCCTTTTCGACCAGTGAAACCATAGCCGGCGTCGCAAAGACAGGAAGCGTCCCGCTCCCGACACATGCAGCAGTATTTTCATCAGTTACAAGGGCCTCTGCCTGACCTGTGATTCCTTCTTTTATCATGTATATCTCCTTTCATCTGCTACTATAATAATAAAAAATCAGGGGCTATGCAAGAAGGGGGCACTTATGTTAACTTTATGTAAAATCAATATAAAACAGTTGCAAGCAATTCCCAAATAATATAAACTCTTAATGTAATTTTTGTGTGAAATCTATGTAAAGAGAGGAAACATGAACATCATTATCTTACTGAAACTGATCGGCGGTCTTGTGCTTTTCCTTTATGGAATCGATTACCTGGGCGTATCGCTAAAGAAGGTCTCGGGCGGGAAACTTGAGAAGATCTTGGAAAGCCTGACCAACAACAAATGGAAGGCAGCTCTCCTTGGAGCTCTGGTGACCGCAGTGATCCAGTCCTCCGGTGCTACTATCGTGATGTGTGTCGGATTCGTAAATTCAGGCATCATGAGCCTTGAGCAGTCTGTCGGAGTGATCCTTGGAGCAAATATAGGAACCACAATCACAGCCTGGCTCCTGTCGCTTTCAGGCATCAAGAGCGATATGCTTCTGCTCCAGCTCTTCAAGCCCGAAAACTTCGCACCTGTTATCGGTCTTATAGGACTTATAATGGTAATGGGCTCCAAAAAGGAAAAGAAGAAAAATGTAGGAGCCATCCTTCTTTCATTCGCGATCCTTCTTATAGGAATGAGCTCAATGTCAAGCGCGGTTTCTCCTCTCGCAGAGGACAAAGCCTTTACAAGCGTCCTTACAATGTTCTCTAATCCATTCCTGGGACTTCTCGTAGGACTGGGCATGACAGCTATCCTTCAGTCATCATCAGCCTCGATCGGTATCCTGCAGGCTCTTTCCACATCAGGAACCGTCACCTTTGCGACAGCCATTCCTATTATAATGGGTGAGAATATAGGATCTGCCATCACAGGAATCATCTCATCCGTCGGTGCAGGAAGGAATGCCAAGCGCGCAGCATGGATGCAGATGTTCTACTGTATTATAAAGACCACGACCTTCATGACCATCTTCTATATACTAAATGCGCTGATTCATTTTGATTTCATGACAAAGCTGGCCTCACCTGTGACTATAGCCGTCTTCCATTCGGTATTCAATATTGCCGCGGTCATGCTTATGCTTCCATTCTGTGAGATCCTGGTAAAGATAGTAAAGAGAGTCTTCCCTATCACAGAAGCAGAGAAGAAGGAAGCTGAAACGATGCATACCTTTACTATTCTTGATGACCGTTTCCTTTCCTCGCCTGCCTTTGCCTTAAACCAGTCGAAGACAGTTCTTATCGAGATGATGAACCACAGCAACGATGCAATGAAATATGCCATAGACCTGATCTATGACTACGACGAGAAGAAGGCCCTTGAGGTCGAGCGTCTCGAGAAGCTGGTTGATGAATATGAGGATCATCTGAACACCTATCTGTCCAGGGTTGCCTCCGGTTCACTTTCAGATACAGACGGCCACACCTTAGCCTCCCTGCTCCATTCGACTAATGACTTCGAGAGGATAAGCGACCATGCCCTTAATATCATGCAGTCAGTTCAGATCATGAACGAGGACAATACTGTATTCTCCGAGGGAGCCATAAAGGAGCTTCATATCTTTACAGATGCCGTCGAGGAGATACTTGGTATCACAAGAGGTGCGCTTGCTGGCGATGATATAGAGATGGCAAAGCGTATCGATCCGCTCGAGGATACTATAGATTCTATAGACATGGAGATAAAGGAGCATCATGTGAAGCGTCTCCAGTCGGGAGAATGTACTGTCGAGCAGGGAATCTTCCTCTCGGATATCACTACCGACTTAGAAAGAGTCGCTGATCACTGCTCCAATATAGCAGCCTACATTATCTCCGCCTCTGACAATACATTTGATGTGCACGAATTCTCACAGAGGGAAAGAGAAGCGAGAAATGAAAGCTTCAGGCTTATAGAGGACGGATATCAGGCCAAATACGAGCTTCCTGAATATGTGCCTCAGCCAAAGAAAGCTACTGATCAAAAGAAAGCTGAAAAGAAGGATAAGAAAAAGAAAAAGAAGAATAAATAAAAAAGCCGCGGCTTAGCCGCGGCTTTTCTTTATCTTGCTATAAAGCTCTCCCAGTCATTTATTATAGAATCATCATCGAAGTAATTGATCCTCATCTTCTCCTGCATCTGATGCAGTGTATCATTAGTGATCGAGACCGCCTTTTGTGTACCCTCCTTTAGGATATCGTAGACATCAGGTATCCTCTTCTCCCATTCATGTCTTCTTTCTCTTACGGGATCAAGCACCCTGTTTAGTACCTTTATAAGAAACTTCTTGCAGTCCATATCGCCCAGACCGCCTCTCGTATAGTGGTCCTTAAGCTCATCGAGATTCTGATAGTCCGGCCAGAAGTCCATGAAATCATCGTCTGTCGCAAAGGCATCAAGATAGGTGAATACGCAGTTGCCCTCGAGATGTCCAGGATCATCCTTTCTCAGATGCTTTGGATCAGTGTACATGCTCTTTACCTTTTTCTCAAGAGTCTCTTTATCATCAGCGAGATAGATGGCATTGCCAAGTGACTTGCTCATCTTTGCCTTTCCATCTATTCCCGGAAGCCTCATGGCAGCCCTGTTGTCAGGAAGCATGATCTCCGGCTCGACTAATACCTCGCCATAGGTCATATTGAATCTCCTGACTATCTCCCTGGCCTGCTCTATCATCGGTTCCTGATCCTCTCCTACCGGCACACAGTTTGCCTTGAAGGCCGTGATATCCGCTGTCTGTGATACAGGATAGGTGAAGAATCCGGCAGGTATTCCCTCACTGCCCGGCTTGTCGAAGCCTCTTAAGGTGATCTCATTCTTTATGGTAGGGTTCCTTGATAATCTCTCTGTGGTCACCATGTTCATGAAATAGAATGTCATTGCATGGAGAGCCGGAATCTGTGACTGGACACAGATGGTCGATATATCAGGATCTATACCGACTGAGAGATAGTCAAGAGCGACCTCTATCATATTGTCTCTTATCTTCTGAGGGTTCTTAGCATTGTCTGTAAGAGCCTGGTCATCGGCTATAAGGATATTTATCCCATCAAACCTGCCGCTGTTCTGAAGCTCCACTCTTCTTCTCAGTGAGCCTGTGAAATGTCCGAGATGGAGCTTTCCAGTAGGCCTGTCGCCTGTTAAGATGATATTTTCTTTCTTTTCCAAAACCAAATCCTCCAATCAAACCTTCTTAAGTATCAGGGCTGACATAGGCTTAGATACTATCCTTTCACTCTCTATATGAGGAGTCTCATCCTGCCAGTAGCTGGAGCAATCTGTATCGGCAAGCAGCTTCCATTTCCCCGAAGGAAGAGAGAGCTTTCTGTTGTATTCAGATCCGTTGTATACAAAGAGCAGATGTCCCGACGAATCCTTTGCCTGTACGAAGACAAGTCCCTCAGGAAGGCCATCCTCATCTCCTGCCCAGATCATGAAATCATCCTTTACCCCACTGTCCTTTCTGCAAAGGATAGGAAGTCTTTTCCTTAGAGCTATAAGCCCCTTATAGTAATCTATCAGATCCTTGTGGGCATATAGCTGATCCCAGTGTATGGCATTTTCCTCTATAGCGGCATTATAGGAATTCTCATCGCCATTCTTGGTCCTTGCTCCCTCCTCACCGAGGAAGAAGAACGGACGGCCTGGTGTCATAAGATATATGGCAGCTGCAAGCCTGTTCTCAGAAAGTCTCTTCTCCTCGGAATCTCCGACCGGATGAAGGCCATTTACCCGTGAGAGCTTGTCCCACAGGGTCAGATTGTCATGACAGGATACGAAGGTTATGCTCTGAGAAGGATTCGAGATTATACCGTCTCCACCCAGGCATGAAAGGATTCCCTTCTTTAGGGCCTGATGGTCCCTGGTACCCTCGACAAAGCCAGGATCATCAGGCTCGAATGCCTTGCCTGTTATGGCATCGCGAAGATTATCGTTGAAATATCCTATCGATGTATCAAGCCTTGTGAAATGATCTTTATCAGACATCACGACATCGCCTGACGGATATGTTTTCATATTCCAAGCCTCGCCATAGACTATCTTTTCATCCTTGCCGAATTCCTCGTCGAGATTTCTCTTGATATCGTTCATAAGGCCTGTGTCGAGAAGGCTCATTATATCGAAGCGGAAGCCATCCAGATGATACTCCCTGGCCCAGTAGGTGACACAGTCTGTAATGAACTTATGAGTCATAGGCATCTCTGTGGCCACATCGTTGCCGCAGAAGGATCCCTCGGAGAGGCTTCCGTCATCCTTAAGCCTGTAATGGTACCATGGAGCCGTCCTCTGCAGAGGTGTATCGATACCATAGGTATGGTTGAAAACGACATCCATTATGACTCTGAATCCGGCCTTGTGAAGGGCCATCACGGCTTCCTTGAGCTCTCTTACCCTTACCTCGCCCCTGTAAGGATCGCTTGATAAGCCTCCCTCCGGAGAGAAATAGTTTCTCGGATCATAGCCCCAGTTGTACGGCTCACCATTTTCGCTTCCCTTCAGATGGTTGGCAAAGGCAGCCGCCTCATCAACGCTGGCATAGTCATAGATTGGCAGAAGCTGAATGTGTGTAACTCCAAGCTCCTTAAGATATGTAAGTCCTGTCGGCTTATCTCCAAGAGATGTATGCTGGCTTGTAAAGGCAAGGAACCTTCCTCTCTGCTCCTCAGGGAAGCCTCCTGACTTATCCCAGGAGAAGTCCTTTACATGGGTCTCGCAGATCACTGTCTCAGGAGTCTTAGCCGGAGGTCTGTCCTCTGTCCAGCCGTCAGGATCCGTTGTAGAAAGGTCAAGTATCTGGCCCCTCTGTCCATTTACTCCGCAGGAAACAGCATAAGGATCGACAGTGACTACTGTTCCGTCTTCATGCTTTATCAGATAATCATAGTATTTTCCTGATAGATTCTTCTTGCTGTTTATGGAAAAGACTCCGTTCTTTCCATAGATCATATTATAATCGGATGAAGGGCAATCATCCTCTGTACCGTCCTCCTCCTTAGAGCCATGCTCAAACAGCCTCAAATGCACTTCCTGGGCCATTGGACTCCAGAGGGCGAAATGAGTTCCCTCCTCATCTACCCAGGCTCCGAGCCGGCCGGAATAATCATATTTTGAAGAGAAGGAACTGCTTGTATAGAATTCCTTCCACTCAAGTGGTGTTCGACTCATCTAAACTTCCTTTATAAAAAAACAGGGACGCATGGGCGTCCCATAAATACTCTTATAATTCTGTCAGTCTCTGCTTTATCCGGTCAAGGACCTTAGCCGGAACTGTATCATCACGGTACAGGTCCGAAAAACAGCTCTCTGAATCCATCAGTGCTGTCACATCAAGCCATCCACCGTTACGGAATTCCTCATCAAATACTCCAAAAACCTGTCTGTCAGACAGAAGCTTCTTCAGAGGAATATCATCATACTGCATCTAATCGATCTCCCATCAGACTCTCTTCAGATACTCTCCTGTACGGGTATCGATCTGAAGCTTATCCCCTGTATTTACAAAAAGAGGAACCTGGATCTCAGCGCCTGTCTCTAATGTAGCCGGCTTTGTAGCTCCGGTTGCAGTATTGCCCTTAAGGCCTGGCTCAGTATCAGTAACCTCAAGCTCAACAAAAAGAGGAGGCTCAACTGCGAATACATCTCCATTATGTGAGCAGATCTTTACCATTTCGTTTTCTTTTACGAACTTTAAAGAATCTCCGATCTCCTCCTTAGGAAGAGAGATCTGATCATATGACTCAGTATCCATGAAATAGTAAAGATCGCCATCATTATACAGATACTGCATATCTCTTCTATCGATATGTGCCTGCGGAAATTTCTCTGTCGGACGGAAAGTGGTCTCTACTACTCCTCCGTTCTTAATATCCTTAAGCTTGGTGCGGACGAATGCTGCGCCCTTTCCTGGCTTAACATGCTGGAACTCGAGTATCTGATAAACTCCGTTATCATACTCGATCGTGATGCCGTTTTTGAAATCGCCGGCTGTTACCATATCTGAACCTCCTTGATTCTTTTCAAAATTTACTAAAATATTTTACACGATTGCACCTCTAAATGCAAGCGCTTGTTATTTCTCTTTCATCATTTTCTTCAGCTCGTCCATAAATGAGTTCACATCCTTGAACTGTCTGTAGACTGAAGCGAACCTGACATAGGCCACAGGATCTACATTCACAAGCTTGTCCATGACTATCTCCCCGATCACTGAGCTAGGTATCTCGTGCTCTTCTCTTGCAAAGATATCCTTCTCGACCTCGTTTACTATCTTAGTGATCTCCATTGCAGAAACAGGTCTCTTATGACAGGCTACAAGTATACCCTTCTCGATCTTTCTCCTGTCATACTGTTCGCGCCCCATGTCCCTCTTTATCACTATAAGAGGAATGGTCTCCACCTTCTCATATGTCGTGAAACGCTTATTACAGTCGTCACAGTGTCTCCGGCGCCTTATGGATGTATTGTCATCAGCCGGTCTTGAATCAATGACTCTGGTATTGTCAGAGCCGCAGTACGGACATTTCATTTCGTCTTTCCTTTCATAGTATCAGACATTGAATCTGAACAGGATCACATCGCCATCTTGTACCACATACTCTTTCCCTTCTGTACGGATTAGTCCCTTTTCTCTTGCCTGCTGCATGGATCCGCAGCTCATCAGATCATCATAGGATACCGTCTCCGCACAGATAAATCCTCTCTCGAAGTCTGAATGGATCTTGCCTGCTGCCTGAGGAGCCTTGGTCCCCTTAGTGATGGTCCAGGCCCTGGTCTCATCCTCTCCTGTAGTAAGGAAGGATATGAGACCTAGAAGTGAATATGAGGCCTTTATAAGCTTATCAAGTCCTGATTCCTTAAGTCCCAGGTCTGCAAGAAACTCCTTTTTCTCCTCCGGATCATCAAGCTCCGAGATCTCCTGCTCTATCTCGGCACTTACTACGAATACCTCCGAGCCGTCCTCCTTTGCAGACTCCCTTACAGCCCCTACATACTGATTCGATGCCCCGTCGTCTGACAGATCATCCTCTGCGACATTGGCCGCATAGATCACAGGCTTTGCGGTCAGCAGATTATAGCCCTTAAGCAGGGCCTCCTCATCCTCATTATCACAGGCAAATGCCTTGGCCATCCTTCCTTCCTCAAGGAAAGGCTTAAGTCTCTCGATAAGAGCGACCTCAGGACGCAGGCTCTTATCCATTGCTGACTGCTTCTTTATCTTGGCATAGCGGCGGTCTAAGACCTCCATATCCGAAAACAGCAGCTCCAGGTTAATAGTCTCTATATCCCTTTTAGGATCTATATTACCATCTACATGGACTATATTTGAATCATCAAAGCATCTCACAACATGGATTATGGCGTCGCATTCCCTTATATTGGCAAGAAACTGATTCCCCAGTCCCTCACCCTTGCTGGCTCCCTTTACGAGTCCGGCAATATCTACGAATTCTATCACAGCCGGGATTGTCTTCTTGCTGTGGTTCATCTCGGTAAGCCTTTCAATACGCTCATCCGGGACATTTACGACTCCTACATTCGGGTCGATCGTAGCAAATGGATAGTTAGCTGCGAGTGCGCCGGCCTTGGTCAGCGAGTTGAAAAGAGTACTTTTCCCGACATTGGGAAGTCCGACTATGCCTAGTTTCATTTCTTCTTATATCTCCTTAAAAATCCTTATATTTACGGGCTTTGCGCGGTGTGCCATTTTGACCGAGTGCCACACCGAGTGCCACGGAAAGGTTCCTTAACCAAACTGCCTTTAAAACCCTTGTCCCAGAGCCCCGTAAAAATAGTGTTAATATTATACACTAATCAGGGGCTGTTTGCAATGTTACAGGTTTACTATCGTCGTCCCGCAGAATGCCCCGAACACGTCAAGCCAGACATCTGCTATCTGAGGGCCTCTTCCGCTGAAGATCTGGATGGTCTCATCGATGAAGGCGACATAAAATGCGAATCTCACAGAAGTCAGCGCCCTGCAGTGCAACAGGCGAGAAATCCTCCATATGGTACTATCATTTTGTGCAGATGATGCTGTCGTACATTCTGACGCAGCATCCGAGGTCATCAAAGGCCCTGCAACTCTGCCACAAGTCTTCATAGTACCAGCGGTTGAATCAGAGTATCTGATGTACTGATACAGCAGCAGCTCTATCCCTAGTATGAAATACTCGCTAAAATGCGCCAATTTTCTTACCAGATGGTCTGTCACACCATTCTTCCCAAAGATCAATGACAATAGCGGATAGAGGACCTTCAGAAAAAAACTGCTCTCATCGGCCGAGGTATGTCTGGGTACCATTGAATGACCCCAGATAAAAGCCAGGGTAATAAAAATAATGATTGCTATGACTTTTCGTTTAATAATGTTGTGGTCAAGCATTTTTCTAACAAATATGGCTAAAATATTGTTCTTAAACAGATACATCAAATACTCTGTCTAAAAGCTTTAAATCTTTTAAGCTCATTGATTCCTTTCCTGGATTCTAGTCGTGGCACGACGTATGTCAAGGGAGCTTTGCTCCATTTCATGGAAACCGTTGACATGCATCGCTTCCACGACTATCAGACACTTAACTCTGTTCCGCGTCAGTCATTACCTTCCCTTCCTATCTCCCAGTGGCCGCTATATCC